>NZ_AEJB01000173.1:25000-37061 GCF_000331005.1 Streptomyces turgidiscabies Car8 | reverse complement strand
CCGTCGCCATGTCCGGAACCGGGATAACCTGCACCTGACGGCCGCGCCCGGAAACGTCGGACGGGCCGTCAGAAACGCTTCATGACCGCTTAGGTGGCCAACGACGGAACCACACCTCAGGTTCCGCCCACACTTCATTGCCCGGCGTAACCTGTCGTGATACACAGAGTGACCATACGATCCGTTCAACCCCTCGCACACGTCCCGCGCTCCCCCCATAGGGTGCCGCGCGGGTCGACGGCAAGGTATTCGTACGAAACCCGCCAATGAATGACCGCAAGTCGACATCCGACAGCGTCATCGTCGGCGAGAATGGACCTGACCTCTGCACTGCGGCAGGGGCGCGCGGAACTACCCGACAGGGGCGGTGACTTACATGTGGCTTGCGGCCGAAAAGGGCGACATCAACACCATCATCGGCGGGATCGCTCCGGACTGGGGCCCCTTCGGCAGTCTGGGCACCGAGGCGAAGACGATGGTCCAGGTCGTGATGGCCGTGGCCATCCTGATGTGCCTGGGCATCGCGATCTGGGGTGCGGCCAAGCAGCGTATCGGCGCCACGGCCCTGCGTGACACCTTCAGCGCGGAACAGGGCAAGGGCCTCATCGTCGCGGGCCTGACCGGCGTCTTCATCATCGGCTCGCTCGGCACGCTCTTCACCATCGTGTACGGCATGGCCGTGTAGCCGGCGCCTCCCCGCGCACGGCGCATCTCATCAGTCGGACCGCCGGGCGCGCTCGGTTCTTCCCTCCACCATCCACCCACCCGTCGTGCCCACCGACTGAGGTTGCGTCTCCCTGATGCCGAGTCACCACACCGCGCCCGCGCGGGGACCAGCACGGCTACCGTCGTACTGTCACGCGTACCCGTACGCGTGGATTCGACACGAGTCCGGCACGAGTTCGAGGGGGCGGGCGCGCAATGAGCCTTGGTGACAGCCAGAGCAACGGCGACTCCACGCGCGCGGACGACGGCGGCTACGGCGGCACCGGCCAGACCCGGACCCGCTACCACGACCAGGGCACCGGCGGCGTCTACGGCGGCGCACGGCGCACCCGGTCGTCACGGGGCACGGTGACAGCGGTCGGTGTGGTCGTCCTCCTCATCGCGGCGATCGCCTTCGCCAACCGCGGAGGAGACGATCCCGCCAAGTCCGACACCGCCTCCACGGCTGGCGGCGGCTCCGGCAGCACCAGCGGCAGCGCCGGCCAACCGGACACGGCCGCCACCGCGGCCTCCGGCGAGCAGCCGACCACCAAGAAGGCGGCGAACATCCCCTCCGGGTTCGCCCACAACCGCCAGGGCGTCCAGTCCGCGGCGGCGAACTACGCGGTGTCCCTCGGCTCGACCGGCATGTTCCGCAAGGACAGCCGGAACTCGATCGTCGACGCCCTCTTCACCCCCGAGGCCGCCGCCAAGCTCAAGGGCCCCCTGGACAAGGCCTACTCCGCGAACCTCCTCACCAGACTCGGCCTCGACGCGGCCGGCAACGCCCCCGAGGGCAGCACGTTCGTCTCGCGCGTGACCCCGGTAGGCACGAAGACCGTGGCCTACGGCGGCGCCACCGCCACGGTCGAGGTCTGGTACGTCGGCCTGAGCGGCATCGCCGGCGACAAGTCCACGAACCCGGTGACCTCGTCCTGGAACACCTGGACGTACGACATGCGTTGGTCGGACGACGACTGGAAAGTCGTCTCCTACTCGGAGAAGGACGGGCCCACCCCCGTCCCCGGCGACGACAGAGCCGCCGCCTCGGACGAGATCAGCAAGGCCATCGACGAGTACGGAGGGTTCACCTATGCCCGGTAAAACGCCAGCTAGGCCCCACCTCGTGCTCAAGCTCACCGGCGCGCTGACAGCCGTACAGACGACCGCCGTGCTCCTGGCGTCCAGTGCGTACGCGGACCCGACACCGTCCCCCACGCCCACACCCTCGGCCTCGGCGACGGCCGGCAATCCGGACTGCGCGCTCCTCCCCGACCAGGCGAAAGAGGTCTGCGAGGGCGCACAGAACGGCGCCGGGACGGGGACCACGAACCCCACCGCCACCCTCGACCCCCTCTCCTCCCTCGCCAAGGGCTGCGCCGACGCCGCCTCCTGGACGGTCGACAAACTCAGCGAGGCCGTGAAGGCGACCGCGACCGTCGACTTCACCAACACCAAGTTCCTCCAGCAGTACGCGGTCGTGTTCGCCGCGTCCACCGTCCTGACCCTGGTGCTGTGGCTGCTCGCGGTCGCCAAGCGGGCCATGCGGGGCGTCCCCCTCACCACGGCCATCTCCGAGGCGATCGGCTTCCTCTGGCTGACCGTCCTGGCCTCCGCCTTCACGCCCCTGATCCTCTACACCGTCGTCTCGGCGACCGACGGCGTCACCGAGGTCCTCGCGAGCGCGACCGGCGACCAGACCGACACGTTCTTCGGCACCTTCTCCGGCGCTCTGAACAAGGGCGAGGACATCGGCGGCGGCCCGATCATGCTGATCGTGGTGTCCATGGTGTCGATCCTCGCCGCCGGCATCCTCTGGCTGGAGCTCGTCATCCGCGCCGCCCTGCTCTACGTCGGCGCCCTGCTCGGCACGGTCGTGTACGCGGGGCTGGTCGACAAGAACCTCTGGGGGCACGTCCGCCGCTGGGCCGGCATCATGATCGCGGTCATCATGGTCAAACCGGTGATCGCCATCGTCCTCGGCCTCGCGGGCGCACTGTCGACGAACGACGGCCCGGACGCCTTCTCGGCGGTCGTCTCCGGCCTCTCGATCATTCTCCTCGCCATCTTCGCCAGCGCGATGATCTACCGCTTCGTCCCCGGCTTCGGCGACGAGATCGCACACTCCCGCAACAACCGCGTCATGCAGGGCGCCGAAGGCAAGGCCGCCGCAGTCATCAGCTCCCCGGCGACCCTCGTCGCCCAGGGCATCAAGACCCACAGCAGCCGGGCGGACAACAACGGGGGCGGTGGAGGCGGCGGCCAGTCGTCCTCCGCGGCGCGCCCCGCCAACCCCGCGTCCGGCGGCGTGGCCGCGCACAGCTCGCGGCCCTCGGGCGGCGGCGGATCTGTCCCCTCCGCCGCACCCCCGCCGCGCAGCAGCCCGCACGGCGGCAACAGCAACCGATCCAACCGCCCTGGAGGTGACGGGCGTTGACGACGGATTCGCATCTGTCCCACGTGTCCCACGTCTCGCCCCGCCGTACGTATCTCATCGGCCGAGCCCGGCCGAACGCGATCGTCGGCCGAAACCGCGAGTCCGGCGAGATCACGCTCATCATCGCGGGCGCCTTCCTCGGCATGGTCTGCGGCCTGATCGTCCCCGTTCTGGCCCTGCGCATCGTCCTGCTGACCGGCTTCCCGATGCTGGCACTGGCGGTGGTGTACGTCCCGTACAAGCGCCGCACGTTCTACAAGTGGTTCGAGATCAACCGCAGTTACAAGCGCACCCTCCGCCAGGGCACCGCCTACCGCAGCTCCGTCATGGAGGCCGGCACCCAGATCGACGGCCGCGAGGTCGAGATCGGCCCGCCCCCGGGCATCGGCCGCATCAACTGGCTCGCCGCCCCGTTCGGCCCGGACGAGATCGCCGTACTCCTGCACGCGGACCGCCGTACGGTGACGGCGGCGATCGAGATCGAGGGCCCCGGCGTCGGCCTGCGCGACAGCGAGGACCAGGAGGCCCTCGTCGACCGCTTCGGCACGCTCCTCAAGCACGTGGCGAACGGCGACGGCTTCGTCACCCGCCTCCAGATGCTCGCCCGCACCCTCCCCGCCGACCCGGACGCCCACGCCAAGGACGTGGCCGTCCGAGGCGACGAGAAGTCACCGCCGTGGCTGCGGGACTCGTACGACCAGCTCCAGTCCATGGTGTCGACGAGCAGCGAGCAGCACCGCGCCTACCTCGTCGCCTGTATGCACTTCAACCGTGAACTGGCCGCCGAGGCCCACACGATGGCCCGCGCGGCCCGCCCCCAGGGCGGCAGGAAGGTCGACCGGGACGCGGGCCTCGCCGTGGTCATGGCCCGCGAGCTCACCGACATCTGCTCCCGCCTCCAAGAGGCGGACATCCGCGTCCGCCAGCCCCTCGGCCAGGGCAGGCTGGCGTCCCTCATCCACTCCATGTACGACCCGGACCACCCGATCGACCACCTCCAGGCGATGACGAAGCGGAACGCCTGGCCGGCCGAGCTGGACGCGATGGAGCCGACGTACCTCCAGGCGAAGACCCGCGAGTCGTCGACGCGCGCCCCCTGGTGCCACTCCACCGCCTGGGTCAAGGAGTGGCCGATGACCCCGGTGGGCGTCAACTTCCTCGCCCCGCTCCTCGTCCACACCCCCGACGTCATCCGCACGGTGGCCGTCACGATGGACCTCGAACCCACCGAGGTAGCCATCGAACGCATGCTCACCGAAAAGACGAACGACGACGCCGAGGCAAGCCGGGCCGCCAAGATGAACCGCACGGTCGACCCCCGCGACGTGGCCTCCCACAACCGCATCGACCAACGCGGCGAGGACCTCGCGAGCGGCGCGGCCGGCGTGAACCTGGTCGGCTACATCACCGTCTCCTCCCGCTCACCGGAGGCCCTGGCGCGCGACAAGCGCACGATAAGGGCGTCGGCCGGCAAGTCGTACCTGAAGCTGGAGTGGTGCGACAGAGAGCACCACCGAGCGTTCGTCAACACACTCCCGTTCGCCACCGGAATCCGAAGGTAGGGCTGATGCGCTGATGCGGGACCCGCTGACCGCCCTCACCGACACCTTCACGTCCTTCCTCTTCGGCAAGATCGAGACGACCCGCCTGCCCGTCCGCACCTCCACGGGCCAGGCGCAGGCCGTCTACCTCCCCACGGCCGCCCCCGGCCTCGGCGACTCCGGCGTCATCATCGGCCGCGAGGTGTACTCCGGGAAGGGCTACATCTACGACCCCTTCCAGCTGTACGGCCAGCAGCTCCCCGCCCCGCACTGGCTGGTGCTCGGCGAGTCGGGCAACGGCAAGTCGGCGCTGGAGAAGACGTATGTCCTACGTCAACTCCGCTTCCGGGACCGCCAGGTGGTCGTCCTGGACGCGCAGGGCGAGGACGGCGTCGGCGAATGGAACCTCATCGCGGAGGAGTTGGGGATAACCCCCATCCGCCTGGACCCCATGGCCGCACTGGACATGGGCATCCGCCTGAACCCCCTCGACCCCGCGATCACCACAACAGGCCAGCTCGCCCTGCTCCGTACGATCATCGAGGTGGCGATGGGCCACGGCCTGGACGAACGCTCCGGCTTCGCCCTCAAGGTCGCGCACGCCTACGTCAACGAGACGATCGTCGACCGCCAGCCGGTGTTGACGGACATCGTCGAGCAACTCCGCCACCCCGAACCGGAGTCGGCCGAGGCGATGAACGTCGCCATAGACGACGTACGGGCCTGGGGCCTGGACGTCGCCCTGGTCATCGACCGCCTGGTCGACGGTGACCTCCGAGGCATGTTCGACGGCCCGACCACGGTAGGCATCGACCTCGACGCCCCCCTGATCGTCTTCGACCTGTCCCACATCGACCGCAACTCCATCGCCATGCCGATCCTGATGGCGATCATCGGCGTCTGGCTGGAGCACACCTGGATCCGCCCCGACCGGAAGAAGCGCATCTTCCTGGTCGAGGAGGCCTGGCACATCATCAGCAGCCCGTTCGTCGCCCAACTCTTCCAGCGCCTGCTGAAGTTCGGCCGCCGCCTGGGCCTGTCCTTCGTGGCGGTCGTCCACCATCTGTCCGACGTCGTGGACGGAGCGGCGGCAAAGGAAGCCGCGGCGATCCTCAAAATGGCGTCCACACGAACGATCTACGCCCAGAAAGCCGACGAGGCGCGGGCTACCGGCAGAGTCATCGGTCTGCCCCGCTGGGCGGTGGAGATCATCCCGACCCTGACACCGGGCATCGCCGTCTGGGACGTCAACGGCAATGTCCAGGTCGTCAAACACCTCGTCACGGAGACGGAACGCGCCCTCGTCTTCACCGACCGGGCTATGACGGAGTCGTCCCGCGACCGCGACCTCCAGCTGACCGACGACGCCCTGAGAGCCGCCGAACTGGAGGCCGAGGAACGCGCGGCGGCCTTCGTCGAACAGCACCTCAGCGACCTCGACGACTCCTCCGAGTCCACGGTGGCATGACCCCATGAGACCGGACGAACGGCACCGGGCCGAACGACAGCAGGGCGAACGCGGCGTCTCCGACGGTCTGTTGGTCGGCCTGATCGCCTTCCTCCTCGGCCTGACGCTGCTGGTCTGGTCGGCGACCGGCCTCGCGGCCCTGCTCTCCCACGGAGCCTGGCCACAAGGGGTCACGTTCACCCACACCCCTGCGGCGCTCCGCCACCTGATCACGGAGCCCCGTGACGTCCCGGGCGCCTGGCCCGGGACACCGCCAGGACGTCTCTCGGGCTGGGGTCTGTTCTGGGGCCTGTTCATCAGCCAACTGATGATCCTGACCGTCCTGACGGTGTTCACCCTGGGCACCCTGGCCCGCTGGAAGGCGGTACGAACGGCGCGGCGGACGTCACACGAGGTCCCCGTACAACGCACAGAGCCGCCGGCCGAGCCGGGGGAACAGCCCCGCGAACAAACCCCGACACCGGAACCCCAGGCGACCCGCGCACCGGAACCCCTGAGGCCCCGCGCACCGGAACCCCAGGGGATCGGTGCACCGAAGTCCCCACAGGTTCTTACGCCGGAACCCCCGCAGCACCTGGTTCCACCGGCACCCCCGAATTCGCTTTCGACGGCAACCATCGCAGCGGACGGTGAACGGGCGGGCGGGTGGGAAACAATCTTCTTCGGCACCCACCCCACCCGCACACACCCCGCAACCGAAGCCATCCAGAACGCTGAGGGCCCCGCCCTCATCCTCACCTCCAACCCCACCCTCTGGCAGGAGACAAAGGACGCCCGAGCCAAACTCGGCCCCGTCCTCCTCTACGACCCCACCCACCTCTGCGACACCCCGGCCCGCCTCCACTGGCCCCCCACCACCGGCTGCGAGGACAAACCCACCGCGGCCGCAAGAGCAACAGCCCTCCTCACCCCGGTCCGTCCCACCGCGAAGATCGACCGGACGACGGCAGAAACCGCGGAGACACTCCTCCGCAGCTACCTCCACGCCGCCGCCATAGACGCCCGCACGATCCGCCACGTACACCGCTGGGCACAGGGCACCAACGTCCAGGAAGCCGTACGCATCCTCCGTACCAACCCCAAAGCGGCCCCAGGCGCCGCCGGCGAACTCGAAGCAGCCCTCACCGCCCACCCCGAACGCCGGGACATGGCACAGGAGTTGACGAGCCGGGCCCTCGCCGCGCTGTCGACGGTGAACATCCGCGAGGCGTGCACGGCGAACCGAAGTGATGCCCTCGTGCTGGATTCCTTCATCGCCGAAGGGGGCACGCTTTATGTGGTCGGTGAACCGATCGAGGACCCCAGAACAAACCCGGGCGCGATGCCCCTCCTGACCGCACTGACCGCAAGCGTGGTCGAGCGCGGCCGGCGCATGGCCGAACGGTCATCCTCCGGTCGCCTCGACCCACCAATGACCCTCGTCCTGGACGACGTCGCAGCGGTCGCTCCCCTCCCGCAACTCCCGGACCTGCTCACCACCGGAGCGGACCGAGGCATGCCGACCCTGGCCCTGCTCCGGTCGAAAGAACAACTCCGAGCAAGATGGCCCGACCACGACCTACGGGTGTGACTCGTCCTACGGTTGCGGCTCCCGCTCCAGCACGAACTCCAGCTCCGACTCGGCCTCGGAGCCCTCAGATCCCCCGCCCAACGGCACGACGACCCCACTGGGTACGAATCCCACGCGCCGATAGAACCGCTGCGCACGCGCGTTGTCCTGATGCACGATCAACCGCACCCGCTCAACGTCCGCGGCCTCCCAGGCCCACTCCAGCGCAGCGTCGAACAGCACATCGGTGAGCCCACACCCGCGATGCTCGGGCAGCATGAACACCCCGACGATGTGCCCCTGCCGCCGCTCGACGGCGAACCCGGCCCAATCGGTCGTCCCGGGCTCCTCGACGAGCACCACGAGCCCTCCGACCCACTCACCGTCGGGCCCCTCGGCAATGATCTGCTGAGCGCCGGTCGCCCCCTCGGCGCCCCCCTGCACCCGCTCCTGCCAGAACGAATCGGGCCGGCTCACGGCCTGCTCATACGTCTCCAGGAAGGCGAGATGCGCGACCGGATCCCGCAGGGCAGCCAGCCGAAGCTCCTTGGCGGCACGCCACTCGTCCGCCCGAACGGACCTCACCACAAAGCTGCTCATAGGGACCACGGTAATACCCCCGGAAAACAGAAAACCCCCGCACTCGAAAGTGCGGGGGTTTTCGTAATATTTGTTCGGCGGTGTCCTACTCTCCCACAGGGTCCCCCCTGCAGTACCATCGGCGCTGTGAGGCTTAGCTTCCGGGTTCGGAATGTAACCGGGCGTTTCCCTCACGCTATGACCACCGAAACACGGTGAAACACATATCAACCGCACCACTACCCGTGACCATGGGCAATGGGGTTGTTCGTGGTTTCAGAACCAACACAGTGGACGCGAGCAACTGAGGACAAGCCCTCGGCCTATTAGTACCAGTCACCTCCACCCGTTACCGGGCTTCCAGATCTGGCCTATCAACCCAGTCGTCTACTGGGAGCCTTACCCCATCTAGTGGGTGGGAACACTCATCTCGAAGCAGGCTTCCCGCTTAGATGCTTTCAGCGGTTATCCCTCCCGAACGTAGCCAACCAGCCATGCCCTTGGCAGGACAACTGGCACACCAGAGGTTCGTCCGTCCCGGTCCTCTCGTACTAGGGACAGCCCTTCTCAATGTTCCTGCGCGCGCAGCGGATAGGGACCGAACTGTCTCACGACGTTCTAAACCCAGCTCGCGTACCGCTTTAATGGGCGAACAGCCCAACCCTTGGGACCGACTCCAGCCCCAGGATGCGACGAGCCGACATCGAGGTGCCAAACCATCCCGTCGATATGGACTCTTGGGGAAGATCAGCCTGTTATCCCCGGGGTACCTTTTATCCGTTGAGCGACGGCGCTTCCACAAGCCACCGCCGGATCACTAGTCCCGACTTTCGTCCCTGCTCGACCCGTCGGTCTCACAGTCAAGCTCCCTTGTGCACTTACACTCAACACCTGATTGCCAACCAGGCTGAGGGAACCTTTGGGCGCCTCCGTTACTCTTTAGGAGGCAACCGCCCCAGTTAAACTACCCATCAGACACTGTCCCTGATCCGGATCACGGACCCAGGTTAGACATCCAGCACGACCAGACTGGTATTTCAACGACGACTCCACAGACACTGGCGTGCCCACTTCACAGTCTCCCAGCTATCCTACACAAGCCGAACCGAACACCAATATCAAACTATAGTAAAGGTCCCGGGGTCTTTCCGTCCTGCTGCGCGAAACGAGCATCTTTACTCGTAGTGCAATTTCACCGGGCCTATGGTTGAGACAGTCGAGAAGTCGTTACGCCATTCGTGCAGGTCGGAACTTACCCGACAAGGAATTTCGCTACCTTAGGATGGTTATAGTTACCACCGCCGTTTACTGGCGCTTAAGTTCTCAGCTTCGCCAAGACGAATCTTGACTAACCGGTCCCCTTAACGTTCCAGCACCGGGCAGGCGTCAGTCCGTATACATCGCCTTACGGCTTCGCACGGACCTGTGTTTTTAGTAAACAGTCGCTTCTCGCTGGTCTCTGCGGCCACCCCCAGCTCGGAGAGTAAATCTCCTCACCAGTGATGGCCCCCCTTCTCCCGAAGTTACGGGGGCATTTTGCCGAGTTCCTTAACCATAGTTCACCCGAACGCCTCGGTATTCTCTACCTGACCACCTGAGTCGGTTTAGGGTACGGGCCGCCATGAAACTCGCTAGAGGCTTTTCTCGACAGCATAGGATCATCCACTTCACCACAATCGGCTCGGCATCAGGTCTCAGACTATGTGAATGGCGGATTTGCCTACCATTCGTCCTACACCCTTACCCCGGGACAACCACCGCCCGGGATGGACTACCTTCCTGCGTCACCCCATCACTCACCTACTGCAGGTCTGGTCCGTCGGCTCCACCACTCCCCCTTGCCCGAAGGCTCCGGGGCGGCTTCACGGACTTAGCATCGCCTGGTTCAATGTTTGACGCTTCACAGCGGGTACCGGAATATCAACCGGTTATCCATCGACTACGCCTGTCGGCCTCGCCTTAGGTCCCGACTTACCCTGGGCAGATCAGCTTGACCCAGGAACCCTTAGTCAATCGGCGCACACGTTTCCCACGTGTGTATCGCTACTCATGCCTGCATTCTCACTCGTGAACCGTCCACCACTAGCTTCCGCTGCAGCTTCACCCGGCACACGACGCTCCCCTACCCATCCACACAGGCGTTGGCCCTATTGTGTGAATGACACGACTTCGGCGGTACGCTTGAGCCCCGCTACATTGTCGGCGCGGAATCACTAGACCAGTGAGCTATTACGCACTCTTTCAAGGGTGGCTGCTTCTAAGCCAACCTCCTGGTTGTCTGTGCGACTCCACATCCTTTCCCACTTAGCGTACGCTTAGGGGCCTTAGTCGATGCTCTGGGCTGTTTCCCTCTCGACCATGGAGCTTATCCCCCACAGTCTCACTGCCGTGCTCTCACTTACCGGCATTCGGAGTTTGGCTAAGGTCAGTAACCCGGTAGGGCCCATCGCCTATCCAGTGCTCTACCTCCGGCAAGAAACACACGACGCTGCACCTAAATGCATTTCGGGGAGAACCAGCTATCACGGAGTTTGATTGGCCTTTCACCCCTAACCACAGGTCATCCCCCAGGTTTTCAACCCTGGTGGGTTCGGTCCTCCACGAAGTCTTACCTCCGCTTCAACCTGCCCATGGCTAGATCACTCCGCTTCGGGTCTTGAGCGCGCTACTATATCGCCCTATTCGGACTCGCTTTCGCTACGGCTTCCCCACACGGGTTAACCTCGCAACACACCGCAAACTCGCAGGCTCATTCTTCAAAAGGCACGCAGTCACGACTGCATGTGCAAGCACACACAGCGACGCTCCCACGGCTTGTAGGCACACGGTTTCAGGTACTATTTCACTCCGCTCCCGCGGTACTTTTCACCATTCCCTCACGGTACTATCCGCTATCGGTCACCAGGGAATATTTAGGCTTAACGGGTGGTCCCGCCAGATTCACACGGGATTTCTCGGGCCCCGTGCTACTTGGGTGTCTCTCAAACGAGCCGTTGATGTTTCGACTACGGGGGTCTTACCCTCTACGCCGGACCTTTCGCATGTCCTTCGCCTACATCAACGGTTTCTGACTCGCCTCACAGCCGGCAGACTGTGAAAGAGAGATCCCACAACCCCGCATACGCAACCCCTGCCGGGTCTCACACGTATACGGTTTGGCCTCATCCGGTTTCGCTCGCCACTACTCCCGGAATCACGGTTGTTTTCTCTTCCTGCGGGTACTGAGATGTTTCACTTCCCCGCGTTCCCTCCACACACCCTATGTGTTCAGATGTGGGTGACAGCCCATGACGACTGCCGGGTTTCCCCATTCGGAAACCCCCGGATCAAAGCCTGGTTGACGACTCCCCGGGGACTATCGTGGCCTCCCACGTCCTTCATCGGTTCCTGGTGCCAAGGCATCCACCGTGCGCCCTTAAAAACTTGGCCACAGATGCTCGCGTCCACTGTGCAGTTCTCAAACAACGACCAACCACCCACCACCCCACCCCTACAGGGCGAGTTCACTGGGGCCGGCACTGAAGACACAACCTCACGGCCATACCCTCAGACACCCAACAGCGTGCCCGACACCCTCGCCACTCATGATCAGCTTTCCACGCCCCCGAAGGGACAGTACTCACAGCCCGAGATGACTGAGGTGCCGAATAATCAACGTTCCACCCATGAGCAACCACCGTCGAACGTATGCCGACGTAATGGCCCTGGACCACCAGACAATGCCTGGCGGCCTAGATGCTCCTTAGAAAGGAGGTGATCCAGCCGCACCTTCCGGTACGGCT
>NZ_AEJB01000173.1:0-22500 GCF_000331005.1 Streptomyces turgidiscabies Car8 | reverse complement strand
GGCCCATGCGGTACGGGGCGCCGGACAGCACCAGCGCCTTGAGGACCTCCCACTCGGCGTTGCTGATGCCGAGTGTCGCGGTCTGACGGCCGTACGCCACGTTCATCCGGCGGTTCAGCCGGCCCAGGGCCGTGACGATCTTCTCGACCTGGGGGTCCAGATCGCTGAACTCGCGCTGGTAGGCGGCGATCTGCTCATCGAGTGTCGGTTCGCCGACGGCGGGGGTGTCACCCATGGACGGAGTATCCCATGCGAGCGCTTGGCATCGAAGTCCTTCGAGGTGTACTGTTCAATTCTTAACTTTAGCTTCGAAGTCTTCACACCTAACCCCTTCGTTTGGCGTACGACTTCACGATCAAGGCAGGTGAAAGTGACCAGGGCGATGGGCGCGGAGATGCGCCGGATCCATGTGGGCAACGCACTCAGCGCGTTCGGGCTCGGCTTCACGGTCCCGTATCTGTACGTCTATGTGGCGCAGGTGCGGGGACTGGGAGCCATGACGGCGGGTCTCGTACTCGCCGTCTTCGCTGTGGCGGCGCTGGTCGTGCTGCCGTTCGCCGGGCGGGCCATCGTCCGGCGCGGCCCGCTGCCGGTGCTGCTCGTCGCCCTGGTCACCGCCGCTGTCGGCGCGATGGGCCTCGGGCTCGCCGCCAACGCCACCGCCGTACTCCTGGCCGCTGTCGCGCTGGGGGCAGGGCAGGCCGTGATGCAGCCGGCGCTCGCGACGATGATCGTGGACTTCTCGCCGACGGAGACGCGGTCGCGGGCCTTCGCCACGCAGTTCTTCCTGCAGAACCTCGGGCTGGGCGTCGGTGGGCTCATCGGCGGGCATCTCGTGGACACGACCCGGGTCGGCTCGTTCACCCTGCTGTTCGCCATCGAGGCGGCGATGTTCCTGCTGCTCGCCGTGATCATGGCGACCGTACGGATGCCTCGTTCGCCGAGGATCGACGGGGCACCCGCTCAGGCCAAGGGCAGCTGGAAGCAGTTGCTGGAGAACCGGGCGATGGTGCAGCTGTGTGTGCTGGGCTTCGTGCTGTTCTTCGCCTGTTACGGGCAGTTCGAGTCGGGGCTGGCCGCTTACGGCGTCGAGGCGGCCGGGATCTCGACGTCCGCGCTCGGTTCGGCGCTGGCGGCGAACACCGCGGTGATCGTGGTGGCGCAGTTCGCGGTGCTCAGGTTCGTCGAGCGGCAGAAGCGGTCGCGGGTGATCGCGGCCGTGGGGATCCTGTGGGCCGTCGCGTGGGGTGTGGCCGGATACGCGGGGCTCGGGCACGGCAGCCAGGCCATGGCGACCGCCGCCTTCGTGTCGACGTACGCGCTGTTCGGGCTCGGGGAGGCGATGCTGTCGCCGACCGTCGCGCCCCTGGTGGCCGATCTGGCGCCTGCCGGGCTCGCGGGGCAGTACAACTCGGCGTTCGCCCTGGTGAAGCAGCTCGCGCTGGCGGTCGGTCCGGCGGTGGGCGGGCCGCTCGGGGCCTCGCTGCACGCGCCGTACATCGTGATGTTCCTGCTGTTCTCGCTGGGGATCAGCGTGCTCGCCGTCCGGCTGGGGCGGCAGCTGACCCCCGTACAGAATCAGCCGTCTCTGGCGCGGCGCAGTCGGGTGGTCGCGCAGGGCGGGGCTCCTGTGGAGTCGGCGGTGCCTACCGCGTAGTGGAGCGGGTGGCTGTGGCCAGGGTCGAGGTGAAGGGGAGGGTCGCCGAGCCGTCGGGGGCCGCATAGGGGGTCAGGGCTTCACGGATTGCCCGCGCCGCCTCGGCGAAGCCGGTCGGGCCGCTCGCCTCCTCGATCGACTGGCCCCAGGGGACGGCCGCGAGGTGACCGGTGACGAAGTCAGCGAGGTCCGGGAGAGCGATCCCGAAGGTGACCTCGCGAGTCGTGATGTCGTGGAAACCGGCGGTGGTCAGGGCGGCTGTGAGGCGGTCGGCGGGGACGGAGAGGGAGACCCCGAAACGCGCCCGCGCCTCCGGGTTGCCCAGTTCGGTGACCGCCTTGAGGTGGGCCGCCATGTATGGGTTGCGATCCGCGGGCGGGGTCCAGGCGGTGGCCGTGAATCTGCCTCCCGGGCGGGTGACGCGGGCCGCTTCGGCGAGTGCGGTGTCCAGGTCGGGGAAGAACTGGACACCCTGTTGGCACAGGACCGCGTCGAACGAGTCGTCCGGGTACGGGAGTTTGTCCGCCGGCGCCTGGGTGAACTCGATGTCCGGGTACATCCGGGGCGCATGGCGGGCGGCGGTTTTGAGCATGGCCTCCAGGAGGTCGGCGGCGGCCACGTGGCCCGTGGGGCCGACCTGGGCGGCGGCCGCGCGGGCGACGAAGCCGGTGCCGCAGGCCAGGTCGAGGACGTGGGCGCCCGGGAAGAGGTCGGTGGCCTCGATGACCTCGGTGACGAACGGGGCCATCAATGGGGCGCTGTAGCGCTCGTAGTGTTCCGTGGCGTCGTGTGTGGCGTTGTCTTTGAGGGGGAAACCTGTGGGATCTGCCATGCAGGAGCTATTAGCAGGCGGTGGCGGGTTCGCCTAGGGGACGCGCGCGTCCTTGCCTCCCGGCAGCACGAACTCGCACCACACCGCCTTCCCGCCCCCCGGTGTCCGGCGTGAGCCCCAGCTCGTGGCGACCGTCGCGACGATGGCGATGCCGCGGCCCGATTCGTCGCCGGGTTCCGCGGTGCGGCGCAGGGGGAGGTGGTCGTCGCCGTCGGTCACCTCGACGATGAGGCGGCGGTCGGTGCGGCGCAGGCGCAGGCGCATCGGGGGTGTGCCGTGCTGGAGGGAGTTCGCGACCAGTTCGCTGGCCGCCAGGACGCCCACGTCGTGCAGTTCGGTGGGGAAGCGCCAGCTCGTCAGCACGCCGGAGGCGAACGCACGCGCGCGTGGGGCCGCTTCGATGCCGCCCAGGAGTTCCAGGGCCGCGTTGCGGAACAGGTCGCTGTCGGGGCCGGTGCGCGCCGGGTGCTGGAGGACCAGGACCGCCACGTCGTCGTCGTGGTCCGCCGTGACGCCCGCCGAGCGGACCAGGCGGTCACAGACGACCTGGGGGCTGCCCGTGGCGCCGGCGAGGGCGCGCTCCAGGGCGGCGATGCCCTCGTCGAGGTCCTCGTTGCGGCGTTCCACCAGTCCGTCGGTGTAGAGGACCGCCGTGGAGCCCGGGGCGAGCGGGATCGAGCCCGAGGCGTGCATCCAGCCGCCGGTGCCGAGGGGTGGGCCCGTGGGTTCGTCGGCGCGCTGGACGATCCCGTTCTCGTCGCGGACGAGGATGGGGAGGTGGCCCGCGGAGGCGTAGACGAGCTTGCCCTCGTTGGGGTCGTGGACGGCGTACACGCAGGTGGCGATCTGGTTGGCGTCGATCTCCATGGCGAGGCCGTCGAGGAGCTGGAGGACCTCGTGCGGGGGGAGGTCCAGGCGGGCGTACGCGCGGACCGCCGTACGGAGCTGGCCCATGATCGCTGCCGCGCGCACTCCTCGGCCCATGACGTCGCCGATGACGAGGGCTGTGCGCCCGCCGCCGAGGGTGATGACGTCGTACCAGTCGCCGCCCACCGCCGCTTCCGTGCCGCCGGGGTGGTAGGTGGCCGCCACGCGGAGGTCGTCCGGTTCCTCCAGTTCCTGGGGGAGGAGGGAGCGCTGGAGGGTCACCGCGGTCTCGCGTTGGCTGCGTTCGCTGGCGCGCAGGCGTTCGGCGGCCTCGGCGTGGTCGGTGACGTCGGCGGCGAAGATGAGGACGCCGCCACTCCCTTCGGGAGTGGCCGTCGCCTCGACCGGGGTGCAGGTGATCGTGTAGGAGCGTCCGCTGTGCGCCTTGCGGGACTTGAGCGTGCGCGGCTTGGCGCTGCGCAGGACCTGGTCCAGGAGGGGCAGCAGGCCCAGTTCGTCGAGCTCGGGGGCCGCCTCCCGCGCGGGGGCGCCCTCCGCGCGTACGCCGAAGGCGGCCGTGTAGGCGTCGTTGGCGTAGGCGATGCGGTGGTCGGGGCCGTGGACGATGGCGACCAGGGCCGGGATGCGGTCGAGGACCTCGCGGGTGGGCAGGTCGTCGACCGCGGGGAGGCAGGGGGCCCCGTCGGTGAGCCGCTCGGCGCGGGCGGCGGGTACGGAGCCGGGGCCCGAGCCGGTGCTTTCGGCGCGTCGGTCGGGCAGCCGCTCCGGGCTGATCGTGTGATCGGTCCGCGCTGCCGCGCGGCGCTGCGTTCCGGGAAGTCGGGCGCTCCAGCGCGTGAAGTTCACGAATCCTTGCCTCGTGTTCGTCGGCACAGGCCGGCAGCGGGTCGGCCGGAGGTACGGGGGACGTCCCCCGGGAGATACAGCACTTACGGAAAGCCTCGTGGGTAGAGAAGGGCGTGCGGCGAGGGGACGTGGAGCCAGTCTGGCAGGGTGGCCGACCGGGCCGACATCCTTCAGACGTCGGCCGCGTCGGTGGAGTTCCTGGATCGGGTCAGGACGACCCCTTCGGGTCCTGGTGGGGCTTCTGAGGAGGCTTTCCACCGGCCGCGAGTTCGAACTCCGCGCGGGGATGTTCGAGTGAACCGAGGGAGACGATCTCCCGCTTGAAGAGTCCCGACAGGGTCCACTCGGCGAGCACCCGGGCCTTGCGGTTGAAGGTGGGCACCCGGCTCAGGTGGTAGACGCGGTGCATGAACCAGGCGGGGTAGCCCTTCAGCTTGCGCCCGTAGACGTGTGCGACGCCCTTGTGGAGTCCCAGGGAGGCTACTGAACCGACGTACCTGTGGGAGTACGTTTCGAGCGGTTCGCCCCGCAGGGAGTGGGCGATGTTGTCGCCGAGGGCCTTGGCCTGGCGTACGGCGTGCTGGGCGTTGGGGGCCGTCTCCTTGCCGGGTTCCGCGGCCGTGACGTCGGGGACGGCGGCGGCGTCTCCCGCTGCCCACGCGTGCGTGGTGCCCTCGATCCGCAGCTCGGCGGTGCACTTCAGGCGCCCGCGCTCGTTCAGCGGGAGGTCGGTCGCGGCGAGCAGGGGGTGGGGTTTGACGCCGGCGGTCCACACGACCGTACGGGTGGGGAAGCGGGCGCCGTCGCTGAGGACGGCGATCCGGTCCGCGCAGGAGTCGAGGCGGGTCTCCAGGCGTACGTCGATGTTGCGGCGGCGCAGCTCGGTGACCGTGTACTTGCCCATCTCCTCGCCGACCTCGGGCAGGATGCGGCCCGATGCCTCGACGAGGATCCACTTCATGTCCTCGGGCTTTACGTTGTGGTAGTACCGCGCGGCGTAGCGGGCCATGTCCTCCAGCTCGCCGAGCGCCTCCACGCCGGCGTAGCCACCGCCCACGAAGACGAAGGTCAGGGCCGCGTCGCGGATCGCGGGGTCGCGGGTGGAGGAGGCGATGTCCATCTGTTCGATGACGTGGTTGCGCAGGCCGATGGCCTCCTCGACCGTCTTGAAGCCGATCGCGTGTTCGGCGAGGCCGGGGATCGGGAGGGTGCGCGAGACCGAGCCGGGGGCGAGGACGAGTTCGTCGTACGTCAGTTGCTGGGCGCCCGTTCCCTCTTCCGTGGTGGCGAGGGTGGTGACGGTCGCGGTGCGCTTGGCGTGGTCGATCGCGGTGACCTCGCCGACGACGATCCGGCACCGGTCGAGGACACGGCGCAGCGGTACGACGACATGGCGGGGCGAGATGGAGCCCGCGGCCGCCTCCGGGAGGAACGGTTGATAGGTCATGTACGGGTCCGGAGTGACGACGGTGATGTCGACCTGGCCCTGTTTCAGCTCCTGCTGGAGCTTCCGCTGGAGGCGCAGGGCCGTGTACATACCGACGTAGCCGCCGCCGACAACGAGAATGCGCGCACGTTCCTTCACCATCCCATGACGCACCCAGCGCTCGCGTTTGTCCACAGGCCCGGCAATTTGTGTGACCTTCGGGCAGTGGGCCGAAACGTTGCCCGAATCGGTGACGTGCAGGGCATAGTCGCAGCTCAGAGGGGGTTGGTCCGGTGCCGGGAGGGGGCGTAACCGGGATGTATGCGACACGTACTCCGATCGGGCGGCACCCTGTGCGGAACGTGCCCCTTCTGAATTGACCCTCGCTCAACTATGTTCGTAGGTCGACGGGGTGTAGGGGGATGCGCTCTTTCGGGTTCGCTCCACGACGGGTGGGCCCGTTGTTCAGTGCTGTTCCGCGCGCTCCGGCTGCCAATGGCGGGGAGTCTCCGGGGGGAGACGTCATTACCGGGGGAACATTATGCACATTCAGGATTCTCGTTGGTCATCCGCGTCCGCCATCGCACCAGGCGGACCGGTCGGCGCGGCGGCGGGCAACGGACGCGGTGACACATCGCGTACGGCGCCGCTGCGTGTGGACGCACAGCGCAATCTGGAGCACGTACTGCGCGCGGCACGTGAGGTCTTCGGCGAGCTGGGGTACGGCGCGCCGATGGAAGATGTGGCGCGGCGCGCTCGGGTGGGTGTCGGCACGGTGTACCGGCGCTTCCCGAGCAAGGACGTACTGGTCCGGCGGATAGCCGAGGAGGAGACCTCCCGGCTGACCGACCAGGCTCGTGCGGCGCTCGGGCAGGAGGACGAGCCGTGGTCGGCGCTGTCGCGCTTCCTGCGGACGTCGGTGGCCTCGGGCGCCGGGCGGCTGCTGCCGCCGCAGATACTGCGGGTCGGCGTCGCCGAGGATGACGGTTCCGGTGCTTCCGGCGCTTCTGGCGGGCTCGGCCTCGATGAGGCGCGGGTGCCGCAGCAGCGGACCCAGGCGACGGGTGGCGGTTTCGGCGCCGGGGAACTGCGGCTGGTGTCCGACGACGCCGCGGCGGCCGCCCTGGCGGACGACGCGGGCGCGGCGGCACTGCTGGAAGTAGTGGGCCGGCTCGTGGAGCGGGCGCGTGAGGCGGGTGTGCTGCGGCCGGACGTGTCGGTGTCGGACGTACTGCTGGTGATCGCGACGGCGGCGCCCTCGCTGCCGGACGCGGCGCAGCAGGCGGCGGCCTCGTCACGGCTGCTGGACATCCTGTTGGAGGGGTTGCGGTCGCGGCCTCTGTGACGAACGAACCGGGATGATCAGGGCGGGGCGGACAACTCCCCTCCAGGGAATGCCGGTTGAGCATTCCCCGTTCGGGTGAACGCTAGTACCTCGGTGCGGGAAGTCCCCACGGACGAGTGGTTGGTCCGTTCCAGGCGCCCTGAACAAAAGCCAATATGGCACTCTGACCCGGTGTTCGGGACTCGATGTGCAGGCAGCTGTGCAGGCGGCGGGGGCTTTCCGCGATGAGCGTTGACGGGCGGGACGAGTCACTCGGTGACGGTGCCCCGGAGGCCGGTGGCGGCCTTGCCTCACCCCAGGTGCCGAACCAGGGCGGGCCGGGAGGCGTGCAGTACCTCGGCGGCTCGGTGGACGGCGCGGAGTACCCGGAGTACCCGGAGTACCCGGAGTACCTCGACGACCCGATGGAGAGCGTCCCGGCGCAGCGCGGGGGCGGCCTGCTGCCGCCCCGCGCGGACAGTGTGCTCCCGCCGCCCATCGAGCTGCCTCCGTCCGACACCGACCTGATCGGGCGGATGCGCTCGGGTGACGACACGGCGTACGAGGAGCTGTACAGGCGCCACGCCGACGCCGTACGCCGGTACGCGCGCACCTGCTGCCGTGACGGCCACACCGCCGACGACCTGACCGCGGAGGTCTTCGCCCGCATGCTCCAGGCGGTGCGCGGCGGCAGCGGCCCCGAGTACGCCGTACGCGCCTATCTGCTCACCACCGTCCGCCGGGTCGCCGCGAACTGGACGACGTCGGCGAAGCGCGAGCAACTGGTCGACGACTTCGCGGTGTTCGCGGCGCAGGCCGCGCGCGGTTCCGAGGTGGCCGCCGACCACGACACGCTGGATCTCGGCGCCGACGTCCGCGCGATGCACGAGGCCGAGCGGTCCATGGCCATGCAGGCGTTCCGGTCGCTGCCCGAGCGGTGGCAGGCCGTGCTGTGGCACACCGAGGTCGAGGACGAGTCGCCGAGCGAGGTCGCCACGCTGTTCGGGCTGGACGCCAACGGCACGCGCGTGCTCGCCAGCCGGGCCCGCGAAGGGCTCAAGCAGGCCTACCTCCAGGCCCACGTCAGCGCCACCCTCGTCACCGACGAGGAGTGCTCCCGCTACGCCGACCGGCTCGGCGCGTACGCCCGCGGCGGGCTGCGTACCCGGGCCGAACGGGGGCTGCGCAAGCACCTGGAGGAGTGCGCCAAGTGCCGGCTGGCCGCGGGCCAGATCAAGGAGGTCGCCAGCGGCATCCCCGCCGTCGTACCGCTCGCGGTCATCGGCTGGTTCGGCGCCGCCGGGTACGCCAAGGTGGCCGCGCTGGTCGCCGGGGGCGCCGGAGCGGGTGCGGTGGGCGTCGGCGGCGCTGCAGCCGCGGCGAGCGGCTCGTCCTCCGGCGGGGCCGGGGGCGGCGCGGCAGCCGCGGAGGGGCTGGGGGCGCCGGTGAAGGCGGGGATCGCGGCGGGTGTCGTCGCCGTCGGGATCGCGGCGGTGGTGTTCGCGCTGGCCGGTGACCAGGTCCCGAAGAAGCCGGTGGCCCAGCCGGCGCCGTCCGCGCCCGTGACCCGGCCGGAGGCACCGGAGCCGCCCCGGAGCCCGACGCCGCCCGAGCGGGAACCCGACCCGGTCGTCCCGGCCCTGGCCCCGGCCCAGATGCCCGCACCCACCCCGAGCCCCAGTCCCACCCCGACTCCGACCCCGACGCCCACCCCGAGCCCCACCCCGACTCAGACCCCCAGTCCACCCCCGCCCCCGTCTCCGACGCCCACGCCCACCCCGACACCTCCTCCCCCGCCTCCCCCGCCGCCGGCCCCGGCCGACTACCAGTGGAACGAGTTGGAGTACGGCATCACCGGCGACGGCACCAAGCCCGAGATGCGGCTCGGCGAGAGCAGTTGGGTGTGGCAGCGGTGGGGCGTGGCGATCGCGGACAAGCAGTACGCGCGCGGGGTGACCGTCCACGGGCAGTCCTCGGTCACCGTCGATCTCAACCGCGACTGTGCCTCGTACGACGCCCTGGTCGGTGTCGACGACATGATGCTGGGCGTCGGCCGGGTCCGCTTCTCGGTGTTCGCCGACGGGGTGCGCATGTGGCAGTCCGGGGTGGTCCAGGGCGGCCAGGAGGCCGTACCCGTCCACGTCGACCTCACCGGGCGCAGGACGATCCGCCTGGTCGTGGAGCCTCACTCGCCGTTCGACTCGGTGGTACTCGCGGACTGGGCGGAGTCCCGGTTCATGTGCCGGTGACGGGGGTGGTGGGGATGTGTTCGGGGGTGGGTGACGGGTACAGGTGGGCGAGTTCGCCGAGCAGGGCGACTACGTCGTCCGCGGTGAGTCGCGCTCCCGTCCTGCGTTCCGACTCGAACCGTGCCGCTCCCAGGGCCCGGCGGGCCTCGTCCTCCGTCTCCTGAGCCCGCGCGCTGTCCGGCATCGGGCGTGGATGCTCGCCCCGCCAGCTCTCCGAGGCCGCGAGCAGACGGGCCGCGTGGGGCAGGTCGCCGAGCCGTGCCAGCAGTCTCGCCGTGCTGTCCACCAACCCCGCCGTGATCATCTCGGCGCAGCGCTGCGCCACGGCCGCGCGCACAGTTGTGGTCAGTTTGGCCAGGCCCTCCTCGGGCCCGCGCTCCTCCGTCGTGACGAGGGCGTCCATCCCGTCCAGCCAGGCCATGAACTGCGGCGGCGGTGTGCCGTGCGCGCTCTGCGCGCGGGACTGCTCGCACAGTGCCCGCGCGCGGGCGATGTCCCGCTCGTCCAGCGCCATCTGCGCCCGCAGCAGCAGTACGAACGCCCGGGAGTCCGCCACCCCGTACCGCTCGGCTGCCACGCTCGCCTCGTCCAGGGCGGTCAGCGCGCCGGCACGGTCGCCCTCGCGGTAGGCGATCTCGGCGAGCCTCGCGATGAGAAACGGCGCTTCGGCGTGGGCGCCCACCTCCTGGGCGAACCGCAGCGCCTCCGCGTATTCACGCTTGGCCTCCTCGAAGCCACCGCGCGACATGGCCGCCTCCCCGGCCGCACTGCACACCTGGGCCCGCACCCAGCGGTCGCCGACACGCCGGCTGAGCACGCGCAGGTCCGCGAGGTCGTCGTCGACGCGCCGTCCCTGCAGGCCGCCCGCCGAGTCGACGACCAGATGCGTACGGAACATCAGGGCCACGGCGACCTCCCAGTCGCCGCCGTGGACACGGCAGTTGGCGATCACGGCGTCCAGAGCCGCCGCGGTCGTGGCCACCGTGTTGTTCACCCTGTCCCCGGAGCCGTCGGGACCTGGCCGGTGGGACAGGAAGGTGAACGGCCAGGCGAAGCCGGGCAGCCGGGCCGCTTCCGGGCCGCCGCGCTCGAAATGGGCGCGCACCTCGGCGAGTCGGCGCTGCCAGTCCTCACCGCGGGGGACGGTGGTCCGGTCGGCGTCCAGGGTCAGGAAGATGTGGAGCATACGGAGGTTCATGCGCCGGGAATGCCGTCCCGGCCGGCCGTCTGTTCTCGTCGGCCTGATCGGCATGGTCGGGTCTGTGTCCGGCTCCGGTCCCCACCCCGTCTCCGACTCCGACTCCGACTCCAGGGTCAGGTCGAGGACGCGGGTGAGCCATTCGATGCTCTCCCGGCGGTAGTTGCGCAGCCACCAGAACCAGCCCATCGCGAGGACCAGGGCGATGGCCTCCTCCTCGTCGGCCGCTCTGATCGTGCGGTGGAGGGCTGCCCGGATGTTGTCCAGCTCCGTCTCCAGACGGGCGATCCAGGGGAGTTGCTCGGCGGAGCGGAGCAGCGGTTCGGCCTTCTCCACGAGAGCGCGCACCCACGCGCGGTGCCGTAGCTCGACGGCGGCACGCAGCTCGGGGGTCTCCGCCGTGCGCTCGGCGGCGTACTCGTGGATGGTCTCCAGCATGCGGTACCGCATGCCGCCCGCGTCGCGCTCGTGCGGGGTCGCGACGATCAGGGACTTGTCGACGAGCGCCCCGACGAGGTCGGACACCGGGCCCGTGCACACCGACTCCGCCGCGGCGAGGTCCCAGCCGCCCGCGAACACGGAGACCTCGCGCAGCACCGTCCGCTCCCGCTCGTCGAGCAGGTCCCAGGACCAGTCGACGACCGCGCGCAGGGTCTGCTGGCGGGGCAGCGCCGTGCGGCTTCCGGAGGTGAGGAGGCGGAAACGGTCGTCGAGGCGGTCGGCGATCTGACGCGGGGTGAGCATCCGCAGGCGGGCGGCGGCCAGCTCGATGGCGAGGGGCAGTCCGTCGAGCCGACGGCAGATCTCCTCGACCGCCTCGGTGTCACGGAGGGCGGTGCCCGCGTCGGGGCGTACGGCTGCCGCGCGCTCCTCGAAGAGGCGGCGGGCCGAGTCGGGGAGGAGCGGCTCGACCGGGCGCACCGACTCCCCGGGGACGCCCAGGGGTTCACGGCTGGTGGCGAGGATGGTGAGCCCGGGGCAGTGCGTGAGCAGGGTCTCGACGAGTTCGGCCGCCGCTTCGATGACGTGTTCGCAGTTGTCAAGGACCAGGAGTTGGCTGCGCGGGGCGCAGTACTCGATGAGCAGGGCGAGCGGGTCGTCCTGCGGGGTCGTCAGTTCGGTGGTCCTGAGCACGGTCTCGCGCAGACCGAGCGCGCTGACCACCGCGCCTGGGACCGCCTCCGGCCGGTCGAGCGGGGCGAGCTCGACGAGCCATGCCGGGAAGAGGCCGGCGGCGGCTTCCTCGGCGAGACGGGTCTTTCCGGAACCGCCCGGCCCGATGAGGGTGACGAGACGGGCCCTGTGCACATCCGAACGGATGGCCTCGACCTCGGGTTCCCGGCCGACGAAAGATGTCAGACGGGGGCGAATGTTGCCGTTCTCGGGAGCTTCTTGGGCCGGCTGCGACGGCTTCGGTCGTGAGTGTGGCGGCCGTGTCAGTAACTCCATGTGCAGGGTCCGCAGTTCCGGGCCCGGGTCCGTGCCCAGGCCGTCCGCCAGGGTTCGGCGGGCCGTCTCGTACGCGGCGAGGGCGTCCGCGTCACGGCCCGTGTCGCGCAGGGCCCGGACGAGGAGGGCGTGCAGCGGTTCGTCGTACGGGTGGGCCTCCGTCAGTTCCCGCAGCTCCGGCACGGCGTCGTGGGCGCGGCCGAGTCTCAGGTCCGCCTCCACGCGCGCGCGTGTCGCCTCGCGGCGCAGTGCCTCCGGGCGGGTCGCGGCGGTGCGGTCGGGGAGGTCGGCGAGGGCGGGGCCGCGCCACAGGGCGAGGGCCTCGGAGAGGGTGCGGGCGGCGGTCGCCGGGTCGGCGCTGTCCAGGGCCGACCTGCCCTGTCGTACGAGGTGTTCGAAGACGTGGAGGTCGATGTGGTCCGGGGACGCCACCAGGCGGTAGCCGCCGGGCTCCGAGGCGATGGTGTCCTTGCCGAGGGTGCGGCGCAGGCGGCCGACGAGGGCTTGGAGGGCTGCGGGGGCGTCCTTGGGCGGGGTGTGGCCCCAGACCTCGTCGATCAGGGTCTCGGGGGTCAGGGTGCGGTCGGGGCGCAGGGCGAGGGCGGTGAGGAGGGCGCGGAGGCGGGGGCCGCCGAGGGGTACGGCGGTGCCGTGGTCGTCCTGGGCCTGGGTGACGCCCAGGATTCTGTACCGCACCGGCCTATTCTCGCCCCCGCCGCCCTTACCCGTCCCATCCCTGGGGGCTGCGCCTCCAGACCCCCGCTTCGGCTCTGAGCGGGCCTTGTCCTCAAACTCCCCCAGAGGGGGGACCCCCAACGGGCTGGAGATGCGGGCCCGAACTCGACAGAAGCACTCCCGGCTAACCGCCGGAGGCGTGTGCCCCCGCGCCTGCTCCCAGGGCGCCCCTCTGGGGGGTGATTCCCGACGGTACGGCTCGTTGGCGGGCGGGGGTTCCGGTCCAGCAGGTGCCTCGGCGGGAGAGGAGGCGGCGTAGCCACACCTCCAGGGAGACCAGGTGCGCCAGACCGTCCAGGGGGAGGGGTTCGCCCGCCGCGGCGGCACGGAGGGCCTTGCGGACCACTCTCGCCTCCACCAGACCCGCCTCCGCGAGCAGCGGCGTGTCGAAGAGGGTCATCAGGGACTCCACCGACACCCGCAGGCCCGTCCGCGACGCCGCGTTCGCCGACGCGTGGGAGGGCGCGCCCCAGCCGGGGGGCAGGTCCGCGACGCCGGCGCCTTCCAGGACCGTACGGAGGATGGACGCCCGGGCGCCCGGCTGGACCCGCAGCGCCTCGGGGAGGGCCCGGCAGGCGCGTACCACCTGGTTGTCCAGGAAGGGCGTGTGCAGGCGCTGGAAGCGGATCTCCGCAGCCTGCTCGAGGACACGTACGTCGGCCGCGTGGCGGGCCAGTGCCGACCGCGCGCGGAAGTCCCCCGGACGTTGGCCGGGGCCTACGCCGACGCCCGCGCGGTCCGTCGCCCAGTTGAGGCGAACCGATACTTCAGCCAGTGCCTCACCGGTCAGCCAGCGCGCGGCCGGGCCGGGTCTCGCCCAGGTGAGCGCGGCCAGCGAGGCCCCCACCGCGCCCCCGGGCTCGTCGAACCGGCGCTGCATCAGCCGGTCGGCGAGGTTCTCGATGCCGGCCTGGTAGGGCGTACGGGAGAGCTTGCGGGCGGCGCCGTACACGCGCGCGGGGACCATCACCGAGCCGTCGGCCTTCGCGAGCGCCGCCACCGGCCGGACCAGGTGCCGTCGTTTGCGGTCCATCAGCAGGTCCGCCAGGCGGGCGGGGTGGGCGTCCAGCACCTGCCGGGCGCCGTAGCCGGTGAAGTGGTCGGCGCTGCCCGAGGCCAGGCGGGCGCGATGACGTGCCGCCGTCACCAGGGACGGGCCCGGTTCGTCGGTCAGCGGGCCCTCCAGGTCGGCGTACGGGAGGACGTCCTCGCCGCCCGCCACCACCACGTGGTGCAGGCGCGGGTTCGCCGCCAGGGTCCCCGCCCGCTCCAGTTCCGCCTCGCGGCCGCCCACCACCAGGTCGTTGAAGGTGACCGCCACGAGCCGCTCCCCGGCGCCCGTGCCGTGCCCCAGTACCGTCCCCGGCATGCCCGGGAGGCCGGCCGCCAGGAGCGCGAGTGTTCCCGAGGCCGGTCCGCCGGACAGGTCCGCCCCTATCCCCGGTACGGGCATCCCGCGCGCGGCACGCCGTTCCGCGGGGCCCATGCCGGGCACCGGTCCTGGGTCCATGTTGGCGTCGGGCACATGGCGAGGGGCCGACAGCCGGGCGCGTACCGCCTCGACCAGCGCGTCCCGTACGCCGTCCACCGCGCTGTCGGCGTCCACGGAGGCGGCCGCGACCGCGAGGGAGGCGACCGGTTCGTACCCGGCGATCTCACGTGCCCCGGCGCGCAGG
Source organism: Streptomyces turgidiscabies Car8 (assembly GCF_000331005.1). Taxonomy (GTDB): domain Bacteria; phylum Actinomycetota; class Actinomycetes; order Streptomycetales; family Streptomycetaceae; genus Streptomyces; species Streptomyces turgidiscabies. The sequence goes on along the minus strand of NZ_AEJB01000173.1, from coordinate 8,220 downwards.
ATCAGCGCGTGCCCGGGCGGAATGCGCCGTACGCCGTCGTACGGGGTCGAGTCGTGCAGCGCGGCCGGCACATCGGGGGCCGCGAGGAGAGCGGCGAGGTGGCCGAAGTCGAGGTTGGCCTCGATGAGGTCGGCGAGCGGGAGGGCCGCCGTCGCGTAGGCCGTGCCGCCCGCCCAGGGGGTGTGGAACACCGGGCGCGCGCCCGCGAGGTCGCCGCAGACCATGAGCCGGCGCCCCACGTGGACGATCGCCGTGTAGCTGCCCGGCCAGGCCGTCAGATGGCGAAGTGCCCCTCCGCGGGCGGCGAACAGGGCGACCCGCAGCTGCTCGTCGGTGGCTCCGCAGGTGCCCAGGACAGCGATCCGGGTCTGGTCGTCTGCCCGCACGACACGCACCTCGTCGGGGCGCCAGTCGCCGACCGCCCAGAGCGGATCGGGGTCTCCCCAGAGGAGTTGGGAGCCGACCGGGCGGACCGTCTCGCCCTCGTAGCCGGTCGCCCCCGCCGCGTATCCGGCACCGGCCGCGCTTCCGGCTCCGTCGGCCGCGTAACCGGCAGGTCCTGTCGCGAACTTGGCGGCCACAGCTGCGGTGCTGCTCCATCCCACCAACCACCGCATCGACGCCTCCACAGGCTGTGGACAACCAGTGCACCGGACGAACTCGGCACCATGCTGCCATGAAGGACGCGCCCAGGAGGGACGGCGGAGCCGCTCGTGCTCCCCGAAGTGCGCCCCTGCGAACTCCTGTGCACCCCCTGGAACATGCCCGCCCGGCGCCGAACGCACGCGCGCACCAAGGGACTTCAGGGTCCACCGGGATTTTTCGAGGTTGCCTGAGGCCTATGCGACGTCCGAGGAAAGGGACTTCGGCGGTCTGATCAGAAGATCGCCGTTCCCTGGCGGGAAGTTCGCAACCCGTCGAGCGGGGAGTTCCCGGCACGACCGCAGGACGAGTGCGAGCCGACCGCGGGCTGACCGCGAGCCGGGGGTGCCGGGGCTGCGACCTGAATGCGCCCCCGTTACGCTCCCCCAAGACGCCCCACGCGCCCTCAATTTCCGTGGTGGGAGGGGTAATCGACCCGGTACGACAGGGTCTGTTTTCGGCCAAGTTGGCGAAGCGGAGGCAGGCTCGCGCACGCTCCGTACAGGCTCTGCGGAGCGCAACGCCCACGCACAGTCCGGGAGGCGGAGTTCGCCTCCCGGACCGGTCCGCCGCCCGCGGGGATGTAGGCGGCGGTGTCCCCCAGCCCACTGGATCCAGTACAGCGGGCCGACCCACGCAGGATCCATGGAAGCGCTCCCGCCATGGCCGGAGAAGAGCGCACGGACAGGCGCACGGCCACACGTCGGGGGCACGTCGCAACGGTGCGTACATCCCCAGAACTTCCGTACGGACCACAATCCCGCCATCCGGAACAATGCCCCTTAACGCTTGGGATGCGGCGAACTACGCTGGGTTTACGAATGCCGGGTGGTTATGCCAGCGCGGCAGCCGTCTGTGTCGAGGGGTGGCGCATGTCCAGGGAGCAACGCGGGCCGAACGAAAAACTCGGCGCCGTTCTCGCCCTCGCGGGAATCAGCAACGCAGGACTCGCGCGTCGCGTCAACGATCTTGGCGCTCAACGCGGGTTGACTCTTCGCTACGACAAGACGTCGGTGGCGCGCTGGGTGTCGAAGGGCATGGTGCCGCAGGGCGCCGCGCCGCACCTCATCGCGGCCGCCATCGGCCAGAAGCTCGGCCGCCCGGTGCCGCTCCACGAGATCGGCCTGGCTGACGCGGATCCCGCGCCCGAAGTGGGCCTCGCCTTCCCCAGGGACGTCGGACAGGCCGTCCGCTCGGCCACCGACCTCTACCGTCTCGACCTCGCGGGCCGGCGCGCCGGCTCCGGCGGCATCTGGCAGTCGCTCGCCGGATCGTTCGCGGTGAGCGCGTACGCGACGCCCGCCTCACGATGGCTGATAACCCCGGCCGACAGCTCGGTGGCACGCGACGCGAGCCCCTCCGAGGGCTCCGGGGCACCGCTGAAAGTCGGCCACAGCGATGTGCAGAAACTGCGGGAGGCCGCGGAGGACGCCAGGCGCTGGGACTCCAAGTACGGGGGCGGCGACTGGCGTTCCTCGATGGTGCCCGAGTGTCTGCGGGTGGAGGCTGCGCCCCTGCTGCTGGGCTCGTACTCGGACGAGGTGGGACGCGCGCTGTTCGGTGCGTCCGCCGAACTCACGCGTCTCGCCGGGTGGATGGCCTTCGACACGGGCCAGCAGGAGGCCGCCCAGCGGTACTACATCCAGGCGCTGCGACTCGCCCGTGCGGCGGCGGACGTACCGCTCGGGGGTTACGTCCTGGCCTCGATGTCGCTGCAGGCCACCTACCGGGGCTTCGGCGACGAGGGCGTCGACCTCGCCCAGGCCGCCCTGGAGCGCAACCGGGGCCTCGCGACGGCCCGCACGATGAGTTTCTTCCGGCTGGTCGAGGCACGGGCCCACGCGCGCGCGAGTGACGCCCACGCGGCGGGCGCCGCGCTGCGCTCCTCGGAGAGCTGGCTGGAGCGGGCCCGCGACGGCGACGGCGACCCCTCCTGGCTCGGCTTCTACGGGTACGACCGCTTCGCCGCCGACGCCGCCGAGTGCTACCGCGACCTGAAGGCACCGCGCCAGGTCCGCCGTTTCACGGAGCAGGCTCTGTCGAAGCCGACGGAGGAGTTCGTGCGCTCGCACGGACTGCGGCTGGTCGTCTCGGCGGTCGCCGAGCTCGAGTCGGGCAACCTCGACGCGGCATGCGAGCAGGGCGTACGGGCGGTGGAGGTCGCGGGGCGCATCTCCTCGGCGCGCACCACCGAGTACGTGAAGGATCTTCTGCACCGGCTGGAGCCCTACGGGGACGAGCCGCGCGTGGTGGAGCTGCGGGAGCGGGCCCGGCCGCTGCTGATGACTCCGGCGTAGATTTCACAGCGTCCCCAGACGCTGCGACGGGTGTTCGCTTTCTGTGTCCGCATCCTGCGTTTGAAGTGACTGTCAGTGGCGCAGTGCACTATCGGAAGCAGGAGGTGGGGCGCGGTGGAGCTGACGCGTGGGTTCGCTTACGACTGTGACGTGCTGGTGATCGGTGGGGGGATCGTCGGTCTGTCGACGGCGTATGCGATCACGCGCGCCGCCCCGGGCACCCGGGTGACGGTGCTGGAGAAGGAGTCGGGCCCGGCGCGGCACCAGACGGGCCGCAACAGCGGGGTGATCCACAGCGGGATCTACTACCGGCCGGGATCGCTCAAGGCCGAGTACGCGGTGCGGGGCGCCGCCGAGATGGTCAAGTTCTGCGCGGAGTACGGCATCGCGCACGCCGTCACCGGCAAACTGATAGTCGCCACGGAACGGGACGAGCTGCCCCGTCTGCACGCCCTCGTCCAGCGCGGCCGGGAGAACGGCATTCCGGTGCGGGAGCTTGGCCCCTCCCAGATCGGGGAGTACGAGCCGGAGGTGCGGGGCCTCGCCGGCATACACGTGGGCACGACGGGGATCTGCGACTACGTGGCGGTCGCCCGGCAGCTGGCCGAGTCCTCCGGCGCGGAGATCCGGTACGGGGCCGAGGTGGTCCGCGTCGACCGGCGGCCGGAGCTCGGGGTGGCCGTGCGGACGGCTGGACCGGGCGGCGGCCAGATCGTGCGGGGGCGGGTCCTGGTCAACTGCGCCGGGCTCTACTGCGACGAGGTGGCCCGGCTGACCGGCGACGACCCCGGGATGCGGATCGTGCCGTTCCGGGGCGAGTACTTCACGCTGGCGCGGCCCGAGCTGGTGCGGGGGCTGGTGTATCCGGTGCCGGATCCCGCGTTCCCGTTCCTCGGGGTGCATCTCACCCGGGGGATCGACGGGAGCGTCCACATCGGGCCCAATGCCGTGCCGGCGCTGGCCCGCGAGGGATACGGGTGGGGAACCGTCCGGATGCGCGAGCTGGGGGCGACGGTGGCGTGGCCGGGGTCGTGGCGGATAGCCGCGCGGCACTGGCGGTACGGGGGCGGGGAACTGCGGCGGTCGGTGTCCAGGAAGGCGTTCGCGCGGGCCGTGCGGAGGCTGCTGCCGGTCGTGGAGGACGCGGATCTGGTGCCCGCGGCGGCGGGGGTGCGGGCGCAGGCGGTGCTGCGGGACGGGACGCTGGTGGACGACTTCCTCATCCGTGAGGGGGCGAGGGCGGTCCATGTGCTGAACGCGCCCTCTCCCGCGGCGACCGCGTCGCTGCCGATCGGGCGGGAGGTGGCCCGGCGGGCGCTGGCCGTGCTGCGTGGCTGACCGATGTGTCCGCGGCGGTAAAATCGGCCGCACTGTGTCTGACTCCTTTGACTCCGCCGCCTCCTCCCCCGAGCCGACGCCCGCTCCGGCCCCCGCGCCCGTCCGGGCCAAGGGCGAGCCCCGGTTTCCCGGCGGCCCGCAGGCCGATCCCGCCGGGTCCCACTTCGAGCGGCGGATCAGGAGCTTCCAGCCCCGGCGCAGCCGGGTCACCGCCGGGCAGGGTGACGCGTTGCGGCGGCTGTGGCCCAAGTGGGGCCTCGACATCGACGGCCACGCGCTCGACCTCGGCGAGCTGTTCGGCGACGACCTGCCCGTCGTACTCGAGATCGGGTTCGGGATGGGCGAGGCCACCGCGAGGATGGCTGCCGACGATCCCCGCACCAACATTCTCGCCGTCGACGTGCACACTCCGGGCCAGGGCAACCTGCTCAATCTCGCCGACCAGCAGGGGCTGACCAACATCCGCGTCGCCAACGGTGACGCCATCATCCTGCTCCGCGAGATGCTCACCCCCGACTCCCTCGACGGCCTGCGCGTCTACTTCCCCGACCCCTGGCCCAAGAAGCGGCACCACAAGCGGCGGCTGATCCAGCCCGAGTTCCTCGATCTGGTCGCCGGCCGGCTGCGCCCCGGTGCCGTCGTGCACTGCGCGACCGACTGGGAGCCGTACGCCGAACAGATGCTCGACGTGCTCGACGCGCACCCGGAGTTCGAGAACACCCGGCCGGACGGCGGCTACTCACCCCGGCCGGAGTTCCGGCCCCGGACCCGTTTCGAGGGCCAGGGACTGGAGAAGGGTCATGTCGTGAACGACCTGCTGTTCCGCCGCGTACAGCACTCGTAGAGCGCTCGTAGAGCCCGCCCGGAACCTCACACAACCTCCCGCACCTTCGCGGGCCGCGTCCCTCCCTCGTTAGGGTCAATGCCGTGGCCACCTTTCCCCCGTACCCGACGCATCCCAGCGGCCCGGCCGACGGTCCCGTCGGCGGGGCGCTGCGGCACGCGCACTGGTGGCAGCGGCCCTGGGTGCGTTACGGCGCCCTCATCAGCCTGCTCGCGCTCTCCGGGCTCGTCATCCTCGCCCTGGTCCGCGAACAGACCGGCACCGAGGGGTTCCTGGTCGGGATCGGGCTCGCCGTCCTGCCCGTGCCGTTGCTCGTCGCCGCGTTCCGGTGGCTGGACCGGGTCGAGCCGGGCCCCTGGCGGAACCTGGTCTTCTCCTTCGCCTGGGGCGCCTGTGCGGCGGCCCTGATAGCGATCGTCGCCAACAGCTTCGCGACCAGATGGATAGCGACGGCCACCGCCGACCCGTCCGGCGCGGACACCCTCGGCGCGACCGTCATAGCGCCGATCGTCGAGGAGTCCGCCAAGGCGGCCGCCGTACTGCTCATCTACCTCTTCCGGCGGCGCGACTTCACCGGGATCGTCGACGGCGTCGTCATCGCCGGGGTCACCGCCACCGGTTTCGCCTTCACCGAGAACATCCTCTACATCGGCACCGCGTTCGGCACCGACCAGCTCACCGGTGACACCGGTATCGCCTCGGTCACCGCGGCGACCTTCTTCGTGCGCGTCGTCATGTCGCCGTTCGCGCACCCCCTGTTCACGGTCCTCACCGGCATCGGGTTCGGGATCGCCGCGCTGTGGGGCGAGGGCCGGCCCGTCCGCCGGGTGCTGCTGCCGCTGACCGGACTGCTGCTCGCGATGAGCATGCACGCCTTCTGGAACGGCTCGTCGACCTTCGGGGAGTACGGGTTCATCGCGGTGTACGCCGCCTTCATGCTTCCCGCGTTCGGCCTGCTGACCTGGCTGGTCGTCTGGACCCGCCAGCGCGAACTGCGAACCGTGCGCGCCGAGTTGCCCGCGTACGCGATGGCCGGCTGGCTGGCCCCGGCCGAGCCGTACGCCCTCGGCTCGATGCGCGCCCGCCGTCTGGCCCGCGAGCACGCCCGCCGTCACCTGGGCAGGCCCGCGGCCCGTGCGGTGGCGCAGTACGAGGCGTACGCCACCTCACTCGCGTTCCTGCGTCACCGGGGGCGCCTCGGCCGCGCGGGCGCCGACTTCGTCGTCCGGGAGCAGGAGCTGCTGGGCGAGCTGTGGGAGCGCGGGGCGGTGGCCCGCCCGGCCCTGGACCACGCCGCCCGCGCCATCGCACCGGCCCCGGCTCCGGTGCCGCCGGTCACCTGGCCGCCGTACCCCTCGTACAACCACAGCCATGACTACGGCCAAAGCCCTCACTACGGCCACAACCTCCCCGCCTACGACCCGTACCCGGCCTACAACCCGTACCGCTCGTAGCGAGCAAGCTCGAACACTGAAAAAAACCGGTAGTCCTGACGCCGATGAGCGAGCGTCAGGACTACCGGTGAGAGACCGGGGAAGGCGTCTCCTACAAGCTTGTGCTTCTGGTTCCTACGGGTTGAGGCCCATGCTCCGCAGCCACGCCATCGGGTCGATGCCGGCACTGTCCGAGCTGCTGGTGTGCACCTCCAGGTGGAGGTGGGCCCCGGTGACGTTGCCGGTGGCGCCGACGCGGCCGATGACGTCACCCGTGGCGACCTTCTGGCCGACGCTGACGTTGATCGACGACTGGTGGGCGTACCACAGCTCGGTGCCGTCGTCGAGGGTGAGGATGGTGCGGTAGCCGTACGAGCCGCTCCAGCCCGCCTCGGTGACCGTGCCGCTGTGGATGGCCTTGAGCGGCGTTCCGGTGGGCGCGGCGAAGTCGAGGCCGGTGTGGTAGCCGGAGGACCACAGCGAGCCGGCCTGGCCGAAGGTCGAGGTGATCGTGTACGACGAGGTCGGCAGCGTGTACTGCTTGGCGAGCGAGGCGAGACGCGCGGCCTCCACCTTCGCCGCCGCGGCCTCCGCGATCTTCTTCTTCTCGGCGGCGACCTTGGCCGCGGCCTCCCGCTTCACCTTGGCGGCCTCGGCGGCGGCCTTCCTCGCGGCGGCGTCCTGGGCGGCCTGCTGGACCTTGGCCTCCGCCTGGTCCTTCTGCTGCTCGGCCTGGAGGATGATGCGGCTGCGCAGGGCCTCGCCGGCGTCACTGGTGCCCTGCTCGGTCTCCTCGGGGGTCACGCCGACGCTGCTGAGCGCGGTGGCGGAGCCCTTGGGCTCGTCGTCCGAGTCGTCGTGCGTGAAGGGCGAGCCGACCGAGGGCAGGTCGGGGATGGAGATCGAGACGGGCGGCTTGCCGGTCTGCGCGGTGGCCATGCCGGCCCCGCCGACAGCGGCTATGACGCCGACGCCGAGAACGGTGGAGCTGCGGGCGAGCCCTCCGCCGCGCTGCTTGCCGACGCGGTGCCGGCCGCGAACAGGGCGGGTGGAGTCCGCGCTGGGATTCCACTCCTCCCAGGGGCCCTCGTCGGTGCGGTAGCTGCCGAAGCCGAAGGTCGGGATCTTCCCGTCCTCGGTCTCGCTGCTGCGCCGGTTCGGCACGGAGGGGGCTTCTGGGGCAGCCGGGTTTGACGCCACGTGGGCGTGCTCCTTTCCTTCCTTCTCGCCTACCGGGTTAGCTGACGGGTTCGGAGCAGGAAGGTCTCCTACGCGCGTATACCTGCCGTGTTGCCAGGGAGGCGGACGAGCGATTCACCCCAAGTTGGTGGTTCCCCGGTTCCCTTGCGGGATTAGGCACTTGCGCACGGAGCCGACTCTTGTGACGGCTGGGACTACCGCGCTGCGTTATCGAACGTTAATAGACCTGGACACCGGATTCCAAGCTGTTCCCGTTGATCGTTAACCCTTTTCCCGAGGACTTTCTGGGTCACCACCGGTGAAAATCGGGCGAGTTGACCATGCCCTAAGTGACTGCCGAGTTTTGACGGAGTGTCAGATGTTGTGCGGAACGAGATCGTTCGCTCACCCTTGGTGACACGTGATGACAACCAGCCGTCGACGCGAGCGACAGGCAGGGTGACCAGGGCACAAACGACCTAGGGCC
>NZ_AEJB01000172.1 GCF_000331005.1 Streptomyces turgidiscabies Car8 | reverse complement strand
GATGGCTCGGATGCGGGCCGCGGTGGAGGCGGCGTGTGGGGAGGATGCGCATGCGGTGGGAGTGGCACCACCAGCGGGGATGGTCGGCACTGGCGGTGACCTTGGCGACGGCGACAGTTCGGCAGAGGTCGTGGACGGCCGCCTGAGCGTGAGCGGCGGGGAGCCGCTCCTCCCGCGGTCAGCGCAACCACCGGTTGTGGCTGACGAACGGCAGCTTGGCCCACTGCTTGCCGAGCCCCCAGGTGACACCGGCGCCCGCCGCCGCGAGGGTGATGAGGACGACGGCGTAGATGAGGTGGTAGTCCGTGAACGGGTTGGTCGACATGCTCAGCGACCCGTCGGACAGGTGCTTGGCCGGCGGCCATTCCGCGATCCACATCAGCGCCATCATCGCGGTGCCCGCGACGGCGGCGAGCCGCAGCGCGATGCCGCTGACCAGGGCGAGGCCGATGCCCAGCAGACCGAGCATGAACAGCCAGTCCGCCCAGGTGTCCCCGGCCCAGGAGTGGAAGGTGGACTCCATCGGCCCGACGGCCACATGGCCCAGGAAGCCCATGGTGGGCGAGCCGCCGTCGATCCAGCCCTTGCCGGACGGGGTCGCGTAACCGAAGCCGAAGGTCTTGTCGAGAAAGGCCCACAGGAAGACGAACCCGCTGAGCAGGCGCAGGGAGGCGAGAGCGTAGGCCTGCGCGGTCTGTGTGTCGGTACGTGCCGACACGGCGGACTCGGGAGCGGAGGCGATCCTGTTCCTGCGCAGGGACGGCAGGTGGAAGCCCGGGCGCTGGTGAGGGTGCTCGTGCACGGCCATGGTGGTGATCCCTTCGGGAACGGTCGGGGTGTTGTCTGACACCCCTTACTCTCGTGCCGTGCAGGGCGTCTCGCGCGATGCCGAAGGTCCGCCGCCGTGGGGCTGAACGGCCCTGTTCCGAGGACGTGTTGGGCTCCGGGCGGGCGACCGGGAGCGGCCCCGTCCCTCGCGATCGCCCACCCGTACATGGATCATGAGCTCACTCGGCAGAAGAAGGAGGCCCATGTCCCAGAGCCCGGGCAGACCCGTTCCCGTGTGGCACCGTCTGGCGCCGGGGCTCCACTCACTGCTCGCCTACCGGCGTACCTGGCTGCGCGGCGACCTGCTGGCCGGGGTCACCGTGGCCGCCTATCTCGTCCCGCAGGTGATGGCGTACGCGGGAGTGGCCGGTCTGCCTCCGGTCACCGGACTGTGGGCGATCCTGCCCGCGCTCGTCCTGTACTCCCTGCTCGGCTCCTCGCGTCTGCTGTCGGTCGGGCCCGAGTCGACGACCGCATTGATGACGGCGACCGTGGTCGGGCCCCTGGCCGCGGGAGATCCGGGCCGCTACGCCACACTGGCAGCCACCCTGGCGATCACCGTCGGGCTGTTGTGTGTCGCGGCCTGGGCGGTGCGGCTGGGCTTCGTCGCGGACCTGCTCTCCCGGCCGGTCCTCGTCGGCTACCTCACGGGCGTGGCACTGATCATGATCGTGGACCAGCTGCCCAAGCTCACCGGGGTCCGCACGACGGGCTCGGCCTTCTTCCCCCAACTGTGGTCCTTCGGAGGGCACCTGTCGCAGATCCATCTCGCCACGCTGCTCCTGGCGGTGGTCCTGCTCGCCTTCGTCCTCGCCGTGGCCCGCTTCTTCCCCGCTGTGCCCGGCCCCCTGCTGGCCGTGGTCCTCGCCACGACGGCAGTGGCCGTCCTCGGCCTCGACGACCGCCACGGCGTCAAGGTGATCGGCGACGTCCCGGCGGGACTGCCCGGCCTGGCCGCCCCGAACCTGGCCGAGCTGCCCCACCTGGTCGTGGCGGCTCTCGGTGTCCTCCTCGTCGGTTACACCGACTTCATCCTCACCGCGCGCGCCTTCACCGGCCCCGCCGACGAGGGAACCGGCCTCGACGCCAACCAGGAGCTACTGGCCCTGGGCGCGGCCAACCTCGGTGCCGGGGCGGTGCACGGATTCCCGGTCAGCAGCAGCGCCAGCCGCACCGCGCTCGCCTCCTCGGCGGGCGCCCGCTCCCAGGCGTACTCACTGTTCGCCGCCGCTGCGGTCCTCGCCGTCCTGCTCTTCCTCAGTCCCCTGCTCACCCGGACCCCGTCGGTCGTGCTGGGCGCGCTCGTGGTCTACGCCGCCCTGCGCATGATCGACCTGGCGGGCTTCCGGCGGCTGGCGGCCTTCCGGCGCCGCGAGCTGCTGCTGGCGCTCGGCTGCCTGGCCGGTGTACTGGCCCTGGACATCCTGTACGGGGTGCTGGTCGCCGTCGGTCTGTCGGTGGCCGAGTTGCTGACCCGGGTCGCGCGCCCCCACGACGCGGTCGAGGGCGTGGTTCCCGGGGTGGCCGGCATGCACGATGTCGACGACTACCCCGCGGCCCGGACGATCCCCGGGCTGGTGGTCTACCGCTACGACTCGCCCCTCTTCTTCGCCAACGCGGAGAACTTCCACCGCCGGGCCCTGGCCGCCGTCGACGAAGTCGGCGACCACGAAGGACCGGTGCGCTGGTTCGTCCTCAACACGGAGGCCAACGTGGAGGTCGACATCACCGCGCTGGACGCCGTGGAGGCACTGCGCCTGGAGCTGACCGGCCGCGGCATCGTCTTCGCCCTCGCCCGCGTCAAGCAGGACCTCCGTGACGATCTGGACGCGTACGGCCTGACGGAGTCCGTCGGCACCGGCCTCATCTTCCCCACCCTGCCGACCGCCGTGGCCGCCTACCGGGAGTGGGGCCGCGCTCAGTAGGCCGCGACGCCCTGGCGTGTGAACTGTTCCCGCACCCGCTCGGTCAGCGCGGGATCGGGAGCGGGGGTGTCGCGCAGCGGGAACGGTATCCCGAGCGCTTCGTACTTCGCGGCGCCGAGTCTGTGGAACGGCAGGACGTCCACCCGCTCGACGCTGCCGAGGCCGGCCACGAACCGGGCGAGCCCGTGGACGGCGTCCGGGGCGTCGGTCCAGCCCGGGACCAGGACGTAGCGGATCCACATCGGGACGCCAAGCCGGTCGAGGCGGGTGGCGAAGGAGAGCGTGGGAGCGAGTCGGCCGCCGGTGAGCTTCCGGTAGGTGGTGACGTCGAAGGACTTGATGTCGAGCAGGACCAGGTCGGTGTCGGCGAGGAGTTCGTCGGTGGCGCGGGAGCCCAGGAACCCCGAGGTGTCCAGGGCGGTGTGCAGTCCCGCCTCCTTGCAGCGGCGCAGGATCTCGCGGGTGAAGGCGGACTGGAGCAGCGGCTCCCCGCCGGTGAGTGTCACCCCGCCGCCGGCCGTGGTGATGAAGGCGCGGTACTTCTCGATCTCCGTCATCACCTCGTCGACGGTGGCCTCCCGGCCGTCGCGCATGTGCCAGGTGTCGGGGTTGGCGCAGTACAGGCAGCGCAGCGGGCAGCCGCTCACGAAGAGGACGAAGCGGGTCCCGGGACCGTCCACGCCGGTGGACAGGTCCCAGGAGTGGATCCGGCCCGTCACCGGCTGGGTCGCGGTGTTCACAGCGATTCGTGGAAGGTGCGGCTGATCACATCGAGCTGCTGCTCGCGGGTCAACCTGACGAAGTTGACGGCGTAGCCGGAGACCCGGATGGTCAACTCCGGGTATTTTTCGGGGTGTTCCATGGCGTCTTCCAGCCTGGCGCGGTCAAGCACGTTGACGTTCATGTGGAATCCGCCGGAGGCCGTGTAGGCGTCGAGGATGCCCACCAGGTGGCCCGCACGCTCGTCGGGGGCGTGTCCCAGCCCCTCCGGGGTGATGGTCGTGGTCAGGGAGATGCCGTCGCGGGCCTGCTCGTACGGGAGTTTGGCCACCGACAGCGCGGAGGCGGCGACGCCGTGCCGGTCGCGGCCGTTCATGGGGTTGGCGCCGGGTGCGAAGGGCTGTCCGGCCCGGCGCCCGTCGGGGGTGTTTCCGGTGTGCTTGCCGTAGACGACGTTCGAGGTGATGGTCAGCACCGACTGGGTGTGCTCCGCGTCCCGGTAGGCGGGGTGCTTGCGCACTTTCGCCATGAAGGACTCGACCAGTCCTACGGCGATGCTGTCCGCGCGGTCGTCGTTGTTGCCGTAGGCCGGGAAGTCGCCCTCGGTGCGGAAGTCGACGGCGAGGCCGGTGGCGTCACGGAACACCTTGACCCGCGCGTACTTGACGGCGGACAGGCTGTCGGCGGCGACCGAGAGTCCGGCGATACCGCAGGCCATGAAGCGGTGCACCGGGTGGTCGTGCAGGGCCATCTCGATGCGCTCGTAGGCGTACTTGTCGTGCATGTAGTGGATGACGTTGAGTGTGTTGACGTAGGTGCGGGCGAGCCAGTCGAGGACGTGGTCGTAGGCTGCCGACAGCTGATCGTGGTCCAGGTACTCGCCCGTCAGAGCAGGCGCCTCGGGGGCGATCTGTTCGCCGGTCATCTCGTCCCGGCCGCCGTTGACCGCGCACAGCAGGGCCTTGGCGAGATTGACCCTCGCTCCGAAGAACTGCATCTGCTTCCCGACCGCCATGGCCGAGACACAGCAGGCGATCGCGGTGTCGTCACCGGTGCTCGGGCGCATCAGCTCGTCGGACTCGTACTGGACCGCGCTGGTGTCGATGGACACCTGGGCGCAGAACTCCTTGAAACCGGAGGGCAGTCGGGGCGACCACAGCACGGTGAGGTTGGGTTCCGGGGCGGGGCCGAGGTTGTAGAGGGTCCGCAGGAAGCGGAAGGAGGTACGGGTGACCAGCGGGCGCCCGTCGCTTCCGATGCCGCCGATCGACTCCGTCACCCAGGTCGGGTCGCCGGAGAACAGGGCGTCGTACTCGGGGGTGCGCAGGAACCGTACGATCCGCAGCTTGATCACGAAGTCGTCGATCAGTTCCTGGGCGCGGGACTCGTCGAGGATCCCCTCGTCCAGGTCCCGCTGCAGGTAGACGTCGAGGAAGGTGGAGGTGCGGCCCAGCGACATCGCGGCGCCGTTCTGCTCCTTCACCGCGGCGAGATAGCCGAGGTAGAGCCACTGCACCGCCTCGTGGGCGGTGGTCGCGGGCCGGGTGACGTCACAGCCATAGGTGGCCGCCATCTCCGTCAGCTCCCCCAACGCCCGTATCTGCTCGGCGAGTTCCTCACGGTCGCGGATGACGTCCTGGTGCGACGGCTCGGTGTCCAGCCGGGCACGCTCCGCGCGCTTGTCCTCCACCAGGCGGTCGGTGCCGTACAGCGCGACGCGCCGGTAGTCGCCGATGATCCGGCCCCGGCCGTAGGCGTCCGGCAGCCCGGTGATGATCCCGGCCCTGCGGGCGGCCTTCATCTCGGCGGTGTACGCGTCGAACACCCCGTCGTTGTGGGTCTTGCGATAGGTCCCGAAGACGCGCGTGACGAACGGGTCGGGCTCGTACCCGTACGCCCTCAGCCCGCTCTGGACCATTCGCAGGCCGCCGTTCGGCATGATCGCCCGCTTCAGCGGGGCGTCGGTCTGCAGTCCGACGATCAACTCCCGCTCACGGTCGATGTATCCGGGCGCGTGCGAGGTGATCGTCGACGGAGTCGCGGTGTCCACGTCGAGGACGCCACGGCGTCGTTCTTCCGGGAACAGGGCGCTGACCGCCTCCCACACGGCTCGGGTCCGGTCCGTGGGACCGGCCAGGAAGGCGGAATCGCCCTCGTACGGCGTGTAGTTGGCCTGGATGAAGTCGCGCACGTCGATCCTCCCCCAGCCTTCGGCCGGGGGGACCCCCATCTCGCTTCGCTCGCGCCAGGCCGTGCCGGCGAAGCCACGCCAGGCCTCGGGCGCCCGGGTTCCGGCCGTCGTCGTTGCTGTCATCGCCGGTTCTCTCCCTCACTTCGCACGGGAATGCCTTGCTTTCGATACTCGTGAGGCGCGACGGCCGCCGGGAGGGCCGGGCAGCGCACCCCAATCTCGCCGTCCGTCCCTGCCCGTGGGGCCGTTCGGCCCATGCCGGCGCGCATCTGTTCACGTGGGGGAGGGCCTGGTGCTCTCCTGCCCCGCGGTAACCACCAGCACCGGGCAGTGGGCCCGATTCAGCAACATGCGGGTCCCGGAACCGAGGTGGCGTCCATGGCCGCCCGAACCAGATCGGCAGCCGATGACGACGAGGTCGGACGTACGGGTGGCCTCCAGCAGGGCCTGCGTCGAGGCGGGGCCGGCGTCCTGGGTCTCCCTCTGGACGCGCGGGTACCGCTCGCCCTGTCCCACCAGCACATCGCCGGCGGGGACGACGTGTGCCGCGGCGGCCTCGCTTCGGCGGGGCTGTACCGGCGCCGAAGCCGGGCGGCGATACGCGGGGGGCCGAAGGATGCGCAGCCCGGCGCCGCGGAGTCCCGCTTCGTGGATGGCGTACGCGGCCGTGTCGGCGTCTGCGTCTGCATCGAGGACGAGCAGTACCTCGTTGTGCAGGTGCGGTGGGGAGTCGCCGCGTATGACCAGCAGCGGGCCGTGCGCGTGCGCGGCCAGGCTCCGGCTCACCGAGTCCAGCACCGTACCCGCGAGCTCGCCGGGGCTCCGGTGGCCGACGACGGTCAGCGCGGCCTCACGTCCGCGTTCCGCCAGCACGGCCGCCGGGTGCCCCCCGACGGGGACCGTGACGACCGGCAGGCCCGGATGGCGGTAGGCCACCCGGGAGGCGGCAGACGCCAGCTCCGGCCAGGCCTCGTCGAGGTCGGGCACGGCGTACACGATCTCCAGGGTGGTGGCGCGCAGGGCCGCCTCGTCGGCGGCCAGATCCAGCGCTCGTACGGCGACGACGGAGCCGTCCACACCAACGACGACGTGACGCGTGGTCATGGCTCTTCCCTCCCTGGGGCCGCCGGTGCCCGGAGCACTCTCACGGCACGGGTTCAGTCGTGCGGGACGACAGCCACCGGGCAGCCGACGTGGTGCAGCACCGCGTGGGTGACAGCGCCGATGTGCGGGCCGAGGCGGGTCTCCCGTGGCCGGCGCCCCACTACGACGAGAGAGGCTCCGGCCGACGCCCGCACCAGCGCGGTGGCGGCCCGTCCCTCGGATACGGTCTCAGTCACCCGGACCTCGGGATACTTCTCGCACCACGGGCGCAGCGCCGCGACCACGGAGTGTTCCTGTGCGGCGAGCAGTTCGGGGCCGGTGGGTGGGACCGGGCCCCCGTCGGCGACGTGGAAGGGCGGGGCGTTGAAGGCGTGGATCACGTGCAGCGCGGCGTCGCGGCGCCGAGCGGACGTGAAGGCGAAGTCGATCAGTTCGTCGCAGGGGTGTTGGGTATCCAGTCCCAGGACGACATCGCGGTACGGGGTCTCAGGTATCTCGTCCGGCGCGACTCCGTCCGAAACCGACAGGTGTTCATCGGCAGAAGAATCGCCCGCCCGTACGAGCACGACCGGGCGGGCGGACCTGGCGATGACCCGCTGGGACACCGAGCCGGTCATGAATCCCGCGACGCCACCGAGACCTCGGGACCCGAGGACCAGCAGCTCCGTCTCCTCGGCCGCCACGAGAAGGGCGTCCACCGCGGAGTCGCGCACCAGGTGCTCCTCGACCCGCAGCCCGGGGTGCGCGGCACGGATACCGCCCAGCGCCGTGTCCAGGGTCTCCTCGGCCCAGCTCCGCTCGCTCCGGTCCGCGGGAACGAAGGGTGCGGGATGCGGGTGCAGCGTCCAGGCGTGCACGAGGTTCAGCGCGACGCCGCGACGCACCGCCTCACGGGCCGCCCAGTGCGCGGCGGCAAGGCTCTCGGCGGATCCGTCGATTCCCGTGGTGATGTGCCGAAGCATGGTGGGCTCCTCCTGTGACTGCCGGGCCTACTCGGCCTGCCCGTTCTCCTGCCGAGCCTCGTGCAGGGACACCCTCGCGACCAGGGGCCGCCCAGCCCCTTCGAGGGACCCTTCGGCCCAACGCCCGCCGGTCATGCGCCGAAGCCCACCCGTCGGCCGCAGCTCATCGGCCGCGAAACCGTGAAGCACTGTTCCCGGCCCTGCCGCTACCGTGCCGACATGTCGCACTACCGCCGCCTGGCCACACTGCTCGGCACAGACCCCGCCCAGGCCACGGCCGACGACGTGCGGAAATTGCTGAACAACCCCCTCGCCGCCGAGGGCCAGGATCTCGACCACAAGCTCGAACCGCACGCCAATGGCACGGAGGGTGGAGGCGAACTGGCCAAGGACATCGCCGCGTTCGCGAACTCCACCGGCGGGGTCCTCGTCCTCAGCTCAGTGACGCACCGGAGTCCGGCCGGACCGGTGGGAGACATCGGTCGCCCGCGTGCCCGGCGATCGGCCGTGCGCGGCACGGCGGCGCAGCATCCGCAACGTCAGCGCGTCGAGCACGGCACTGACCACGAAGGTCACCGCCATGGCGATCACCAGGAGGACGGCGAACAGCTTCCAGAAGTCCGGCGTCAGTGTCGTACCCACGGTGCTCACTCCCTTCGACCGGGCTGCCTCACGTGTCTCACGTCTTCATCGAACATCAGGGCAGGCGGCGGCACAGGGTGCCGAAGGGGTCTCGTGCGGTGCCGGATGGCCCGGCCGTGGGACCGGGTGGCCCATGGTTCGCGCCGGAGTACGGGCGCACGCTGGACATGGCAGGTGAGTACGCCCGTCCTGGAGGCCCGTCATGAACACTCCGCCCACTCCCAGCATGCTGCGGGCGCTGCCCGCCGAGCACCGGCACCGGCTGATGCGTATCGCCCGTGAGGTGTCGTTCCCGCAAGGAGTCCGCCTCTTCGAGGAGGGCGGACGCGCCGACCGGTTCTGGATCATCCGCACCGGAACCATCGACCTCGACATGCGGGTCCCCGGCCGCCGGGCCGCCGTCATCGAGACCCTCGGCCACAACGAACTCGTCGGCTGGTCCTGGCTGTTCGCACCACACGCCTGGCATCTCGGAGCCGAGACCGCGACACCTGTACGTGCGTACGAGTTCGACGCCGTGGCCGTACGGGCGATGTGCCAGGACGACCCCGCTCTGGGCCACGCGGTCACCCAGTGGATGGGCGACATCGTCGCGCACCGGCTGCGCTCGGCCCGCACCCGCCTGCTGGACCTGTACGCCCCGTACGGCAGCGGCAGCACCCTGTGACCACAACTGGCTGAGACCCGGCACGAGCAGTCCGACACGACCAAGGAGCCACGGGCCCTGGCGGACGGTGAAGCGGCTCTGGTCAGCGGTAGCCGGCGATCAGGTCGTCCACGGCTCGCCGGAGGCGTACCGGCCACCGGCGTGCGGCCTGGCGGCGAGCGTCACGCGCCTGTTCAGCAGCGTCATGCCGGCTCGTGACGGACACGGGTGTGTGATCGCCGAGAACGCGGAGGCGGCCGTCGTAGGGGCATTCCGGCGCACAGCCTTCGAGGCGGCGGTCGATGCTGCCGGTGGTCAGGTGATACAGGTGCGCGCCGGTGTCGGCGATGCCGCCCGGTGCGGTGCCCGCGCCTCTGAGCGGCCCTCGCGGCAACGGCACAAGCCGAAGCCGGTGCACAGATGGGTCCCGCCTGGCAGCAAACCGCCGCCCGGGCCGTCTGCGTCGACGTGATGCGCCGTCAGCTCTGACTGTAGGGGCGATCACGGCGGTAGCGTTGCGCTGAGGCCGCCGCCGCTCGATAAGGGCTGGTCAGACCCACTCTCATCTACAACTCCACAAACCGAAGCTACTTCGATGGCCGTGAA
The DNA here is from genome assembly GCF_000331005.1 of Streptomyces turgidiscabies Car8. Taxonomy (GTDB): domain Bacteria; phylum Actinomycetota; class Actinomycetes; order Streptomycetales; family Streptomycetaceae; genus Streptomyces; species Streptomyces turgidiscabies. The sequence continues at coordinate 16,319 of NZ_AEJB01000172.1, read as the reverse complement.
TGTGATAGTGCCCAGGTCAGAGACCTTGTCAACTCTCATTTTCAGGGGCCGCTCTCAGCCGACCTGACCTCAAGACGAAGAAGGTGCCCCCAGGTGTCCAGGGAATCCACGGAGACCAGCCAGACCGCCGAAGTCGTCGAGCTCGCCGAGACCCCCGAACTCCCCGGAACGTCCGAAGCCGCGGAGAGTGCGGAGACGAAGGACCGTAAGAACCGCCTCTACCCGTCCGTCTCGCCCCAGCTGGCCGAGCTGATGACGACGGGGTGGGCCGACACCGAGCTCCAGGACCTGCGCCCCGTGGAGCAGGCGCCGTACGCCGCCGAGCGCCGCGCCGCCCTCTCCGCCCGGTTCCCCGGCGAGCGCCTGATCGTCCCGGCCGGCAACCTCAAGGTCCGCGCCAACGACACGCACTACCCCTTCCGCCCGTCCACCGAGTACGTCCATCTCACCGGCGACCAGACCGAGGACGCGCTCCTCGTCCTCGAACCCCGCGCCGGCGCCGACGGCCATGACGCCACCGCCTATCTGCTGCCCCGCTCCGACCGGGAGAGCGGCGAGTTCTGGCAGGGCGCGGCCCAGGGCGAGCTGTGGGTCGGCCGCCGGCACTCCCTCGCGGAGGCCGAGCAGCTCCTCGGCCTGCCCTGCCGTGATGTGCGCGAGGCCGCCGCCGAACTGCGCGCGGCCCCGGCCGCCCCGACCCGGATCGTGCGCGGCTACGACGCCGGGCTCGAAGCCGCCGTCGCGACGGACGAGGAGCGTGACACCGAGCTGAAGTCGGTGCTGTCCGAGCTGCGTCTGGTGAAGGACGAGTGGGAGATCGGCGAGATGCGCAAGGCGGTCGACTCGACCGTACGCGGATTCACCGATGTCGTACGGGAGTTGGCGACCGCCGTCGCCACCTCGGAGCGCTGGATCGAGGGAACCTTCTTCCGCCGCGCCCGACTTGAGGGCAACGACGTCGGCTACGGCTCGATCTGTGCCGCCGGCGAGCACGCCACGATCATGCACTGGCAGCGCAACGACGGCCAAGTCCGCCCCGGCGAGCTCTTGTTGCTCGACGCGGGTGTGGAGACGAACTCCCTCTACACCGCCGACGTCACCCGCACGCTCCCCATCAGTGGCACCTTCTCCCCGCTCCAGCGGACCATCTACGAAGCGGTGTACGAGGCGCAGGAAGCCGGCATCAGGGCGGTCAAGCCCGGTGCCGCCTACCGGGACTTCCATGTCGCCGCCCAGCGGTACCTGGCCGGGAAGCTCGTCGAGTGGGGCCTCCTGGAGGGCGACCCGGACGACGTGTACGAGCTGGCCCTGCAGCGCCGCTTCACCATGGCCGGCACCGGTCACATGCTCGGCCTGGACGTGCACGACTGCGCGAGGTCGCGCACCGAGGCGTACGTCGACGGCACCCTCGAACCCGGCATGGTCCTCACGGTCGAGCCGGGCCTGTACTTCCAGCCGGACGACCTGACGGTGCCGCCGGAGTACCGGGGCATCGGGGTCCGTATCGAGGACGACATCCTGGTGACGGCGGACGGTCACGAGAACCTGTCGGCCGGGCTGCCCCGTACGTCCGACGAGGTCGAGGAGTGGATGCGGGGGCTGACCGGCGCGTAGCACCGGCCGGCCCCCTCGGCCCCTGGGGCCGGGCGCGGATCAGACCTCCGTGAGGACGACTTCCTGGATCCGCTCCGCGTGGACGGTCGGCATCGGGATGAAGCCCGAGCGGCGGAACTCCACCAGGCTGGTCTTCACCCGCACCGGGCCGGGCCGGTAGGCGCCCGGCTCGGTGGCCTTGGTGTTCGACCACTGGTGCCAGGAGCCGTCACAGCTCGCGGGGATGCTGTCCATGCCGTACCAGACGTTCTCGCCGCGCTCGATGGAGGCGGCGACGCGGACGGAGTCGCCTGCGGCGTTGAGGCAGCGGTAGCTGCCGGCGAGCGTGAGTTCGCCGTCGTGGGTGATGCTGCCGGACTCGACGGTCACCTGGTCGAAGCCCTCGTCCGCGGCCTGGGCCGCGGTCAGGGCGGGGGCGACGGTCAGCAGCGCGGCGCCGGCGACGACGGCCGCGGCACGGGAGAGGGACGAGAGGGACGGCGCGAAGGACAGTGACATGGGGAAACCTCCTTGGGGGGAGTCCACAGGTACTGGTCCCACGCGCCCACGCGCGTGATCATCACCCCTTCGTCGGCGAGTCGCGCGCTCCGACTGCCACGCTTCCGGATCTTTTCCGAATGTCAGGGTGGTGTCACAGCACGTCCGCGTGGTGTCACGCTTCCCCGACACGACTTGGCGCCGGGCCCCCGGCACGGGCATCGTCAGAAGTGGCAAGGAACCATCGCAGGCGAACACCCGAGCACCGAGAACCCGAGCACTCCAGCACCGCCCGAGCACCGCATCCGATCCGGAGGCACACCATGTGTTCACACCAGCCGCCGTGCCCCTCGGCCGACCGCCCCGACCGTGACGCCGCGCACATCGTCGCCTTCCACCCCGAGCAGGGCTGGAACCTCCTGTGCAACGGCGCGATCGTCTTCGACGACACCGGCGAGCTGCTGCCCGACGGCCGCGTGATCGCACCGCACCGCCTGGCGACCGCGGCCTGAAACGACCCCGGCTGCCCGACCCGCTACGGCAGCACCGCGAACCCGTCGAGTTCGACCAGGGCGCGTTCGTCCCAGAGCCGCACGATCCCGACGACCGCCATCGCCGGATAGTCGCGTCCCGCCAACCTCCTCCAGATACCGCCGAGTTGAGGGGCCTGGGCGCGGTATTCGGCGACATCCGTGACGTACACGGTGACGCGGGCCAGGTCGGCGGGCGCGCCACCGGCCGCACGCAGCGCGGCGAGCAGGTTCGCGAGGGCCCGCTCGAACTGCTCGGGCAGGGTGTCCCCCACGACCTTTCCGTCGGCGTCGAGCGCGGTCTGCCCCGCGAGGAACACCAGCCGGGAGCCGGTGGCGACGACGGCGTGCGAGAAACCGGTGGGCGGCGAGAGACCGGCCGGATTGACGCGCTCGGCACTCATCAGGCACCCGCCTCCCTGCCCGTGTCCCCGTCCACGTTCTTGTACAACTCCTTCGCGATGACCGACCGTTGGACCTCGCTCGCACCCTCGTAGATACGCGGCGCCCGCACCTCCCGGTAGAGGTGTTCGAGGAGATGGCCGCGCCGCAGTGCCCGCGCGCCGTGCAGCTGGACGGCCGCGTCGACGACGTACTGCGCGCTCTCGGTGGCCAGCAGCTTCGCCATCGCGGCGCGCCCCGGGACGCCTTGTGCGCCTTCGTCGTACGCCGCCGCTGCCGCGTAGACCATCAGCCGGGCCGCCTCCGTGCGCAGGGCCATGTCGGCGACCTGGTGGGCGACGGCCTGGAGGTCCTTCAGCTTGCCGCCGAACGCGTCCCGCCCTGCGGTGTGGGAGAGAGTCGCGTCCAGGGCCGCCTGGGCCATACCGACCGCGAAGGCGCCGACGCTCGGCCTGAACAGGTTCAGGGTGCCCATGGCGACCCGGAATCCGCGGTCGGGTTCGCCGATGACGTCGTCCGAGGTCACCGGTACGGCGTCGAGGGCGAGGGCGCCGATGGGGTGCGGGGAGAGCATGTCGAGGGCGCTGCCGGTGAGGCCGGGCCGGTCGGCGGGGAGCAGGAAGGCCGTGACTCCACGGGCCCCCGCCCCCGCTGTCGTACGGGCGAAGACGGTGTAGAAGTCGGCCTCGGGGGCGTTGGAGATCCAGCACTTCTCGCCGGTGAGGCGCCAGCGGGAGGGACCGTCGGGGGTGGCCGTGAGGGACAGGGCCGCCGCGTCGGAGCCCGCGCCCGGCTCGCTCAGCGCGAACGCGGCCACCGCGCTGCCCTCGCTCACCCGGGGCAGCCAGCGTTCGCGCTGGGCCGGGGTGCCGTGGGCGTGGACGGGATGGGCGCCGAGGCCCTGGAGGGCGAGGGCGGTCTCCGCCTCGGTGCAGGCGTGGGCGAGGGACTCCCGCATCAGGCACAGGTCGAGCGCGCCGGAGGTGAACAGCCGGGAGAGCAGGCCGAGTCGGCCGAGTTCGGCGACGAGGGGGCGATTGACGCGGCCCGGGTCACCTTTCTCGGCGAGTGGGCGCAGCCGGTCGGCGGCCAGCGTGCGCAGCTCGGCACACCAGGCGGCCTGCGCCGGTTCGAGCGAGAATGCGGGCATCGCCGGTCCTCCCTCCGAGGCCGCCGGTAGCGGCTCCCCTCGACGATATCGCGCACCGTTGACTGTCGTCACCAACACGATACGCTCCTTTGGCAGGGCCGGTCCGGCCCACCAGTACGCCCACCACGGCAAGGGGGCGAACCGCGATGGACCCCATGCACACCAGGCAGCCCAAGCAGCCCGGGCACCCCGGGGTGCCCGGATACTGCGGGGCTCCCGAGGAGCGCACCGACCCCGCCCGACGGGCACCCTCGGCCCATGTGGACACCTTCGCGCGCGACCGTCTCCCGCCCCCGGACCAGTGGCCCGACCTCCGCCTCGACCTGCCCGAGCTGCGCTACCCCGACCGGCTGAACTGCGCGGCCGAGCTGCTGAGCGGCCCCGCCGCCGGGCGCCCGGCGTTCCGTACCGCCGTCGGCGAGGTGTGGACGTACGGCGAGCTGCGCACCCGTGTCGACCGGGTCGCGCATGTCCTGACCCGGGATCTCGGGGTCGTGCCCGGAAACCGGGTCCTGCTGCGCGGCCCCACCACGCCCTGGCTCGCGGCCTGCTGGCTGGCGGTACTGAAGGCGGGCGCGGTCGCGGTCACCGTGCTGGCCCAGCAGCGTCCGCAGGAGCTGAGCACGATGTGCGAGATCGCCCAGGTGCGGCACGCGCTGTGCGACATCCGGGCCCTCGACGACCTCGCCGGGGCGGAGATACCGGGGCTGCGGATCACGACGTACGGCGGCGACGGCCTCGACGACCTGCTGAACCGTCCGGTACCCGGCACGCCGTTTCCCGACGTGGACACCGCGGCAGACGACGTGGCGCTGATCGCGTTCACGTCCGGCACCACCGGCCGCCCGAAGGGGTGCATGCACTTTCACCGGGACGTGCTCGCCATAGCCGACACGTTCTCGCGGCACATACTGAAGCCGAACGCCGACGACGTGTTCGCCGGCAGTCCGCCGCTCGGTTTCACCTTCGGGCTGGGCGGCCTGGTGGTCTTTCCGATGCGGGCCGGGGCCAGTGCCCTTCTCCTCGAACAGGCGGGCCCCAAACAGCTGTTGCCGGCCATCGCCGAGCACCGCGTCTCGGTGCTGTTCACGGCGCCGACGGCGTACCGCGCGATGCTCGACGAACTCGACGCCCACGACATCGGCTCACTGCGCCGCTGCGTCTCGGCGGGCGAGAACCTGCCATCGGCCACCTGGCGGGCCTGGTACGAGCGCACCGGCCTGCGGCTGATCAACGGCATCGGCGCGACCGAACTGCTGCACATCTTCATCTCGGCGGCCGACGGGGACATCAGGCCCGGCACGACCGGGGTGCCGGTGCCGGGGTGGCACGCGCGCGTGCAGGACGAGAACGGCGCGCCGGTGCCGGACGGCACGCCCGGGCTGCTCGCGGTGCGCGGTCCGGTGGGGTGCCGGTATCTCGCCGATCCGCGCCAGGGCACGTATGTGCGGGACGGCTGGAACATCACCGGGGACACCTACGTCCGGGACGGCGACGGCTACTTCCGGTACGTGGCCAGGGCCGACGACATGATCATCTCGGCCGGGTACAACATCGCGGGCCCGGAGGTCGAGGAGGCGCTGATGCGCCATCCGGACGTCGTGGAGACCGCGGTGGTGGGGCGGCCCGACGAGGCGCGCGGGCAGGTCGTGGTGGCGTACGCCGTGCTCAAGGAGGGCGTACGGCGGGACAGTGAGGCGCTGCGCGCGTTCGTCAGGAAGGAGCTGGCGCCGTACAAGTGTCCGCGCGAGATCGTCTTCCTGGAAGCCCTGCCCCGGACGGCGACGGGCAAGCTCCAGCGCTTCCGGCTACGCCCCCCGACCAAATGATCTTGACCGAAAGTCATTCACCGAAGGTAGTTGACCAGCGGAAATGGCGAGCAGCAGTGACTTCGGCGGCCTAAAATGATCAACGTGTCCGAACAGCACGCCCCGCGGTCCCTCATCGTCACGCTCTACGGCGCGTACGGCCGTTTCATGCCCGGCCCGGTACCCGTCGCCGAGCTGATCCGGCTCCTCGCCGCGGTCGGCGTCGACGCGCCCTCCGTACGGTCGTCCGTGTCCCGCCTCAAGCGGCGCGGCCTGCTCCTGCCGGCCCGTACGGCGCAGGGCGCGGCCGGGTACGAACTGTCGCCGGAGGCCCGCCAGTTGCTCGACGACGGCGACCGGCGCGTGTACGCCGCCGCCCCGCCCCCGCACGACGAGGGCTGGATCCTCGCCGTGTTCTCCGTCCCCGAGTCGGAGCGGCAGAAGCGCCATGTCCTGCGTTCCCGGCTGGCCGGACTCGGCTTCGGCACGGCGGCTCCGGGCGTGTGGATCGCCCCGGCCCGCCTCTACGAGGAGACGCGCCACACCCTGGAGCGGCTGCGCCTCGACCCGTACGTGGACTTCTTCCGCGGCGATCACCTGGGCTTCGCGGCGACGGGCGAGGCGGTCTCCCGCTGGTGGGACCTGGCCGCGATCGCCAAGGAGCACGAGGCGTTCCTCGACCGCCACGCGCGCGTGCTGCGCGACTGGGAGAAGCGCGAGGACACTCCGCCCGAGGAGGCGTACCGCGACTACCTGGTGGCCCTGGACTCCTGGCGCCACCTCCCGTACACCGACCCCGGCCTCCCCGCCCACCTGCTCCCCGCCGACTGGCCGGGCGTCCGCTCGGCGGCCGTCTTCCAGGGCCTGCACGCCCGGCTGCGGGACGCGGGGGCGGAGTTCGCGGGGTTGTGACCTCTGCCACATCAGGTGCCGCTCACGGAACCCTCAGGTTCCTCTTCGCCTCTTCTCAAGTTTCTTACCTAACGTCCGGGGGGCCGCACGCCGGGAGAGAGACGAGGACTGTTGCGTATGACCACCACGGCCGGGCCCACGCGACCTACCAGGGCTCAGGGAGCCACCGTCTGGCTCACCGGGCTGCCGAGCGCGGGTAAGACGACGATCGCCCAGCTGCTCGGCAGCCGGCTGCGCGCCGAGGGGCACCGGGTGGAGATCCTGGACGGCGACGAGATCCGCCGCTTCCTCTCCGCGGGCCTCGGCTTCTCCCGCGAGGACCGCAACACCAACGTCCAGCGCATCGGACTCGTCTCCGAGGTACTCGCCCGCAACGGCGTCCTGTCCCTCGTCCCGGTGATCGCCCCCTACGCCGACAGCCGCGACGCGGTGCGTAAACGGCACGACGCGAGCGGGACGCCGTACATCGAGGTCCATGTGGCGACCCCGGTCGAGGTGTGCGGCCGGCGGGACGTGAAGGGGCTGTACGCACGGCATGCGGCGGGCCGGCTGACCGGCCTGACCGGCGTCGACGACCCGTACGAGCCGCCGGTGGACCCCGCGCTGACCCTGCCGACACAGGACCAGACCCCGGACCGGTCGGCGGACGCGGTGTACGAGGTGCTCGCGGAGCGGGGGCTCGTGGGAGCGGGGTGTCCGCGCTGTCGCACGTGAGGGCAACGCCGACTGCGGGGACGGCTGCGGTCAACTCCCGAGGGTGAGACGGGGTTTGGGGTCGTCCGTGCGTCCGGTGCGCGGGCGTCGGCCGCCCGCACGGTACGGCGCCGGCCAGACTGCGCCCGGCCCCTCGTAGCCCTGTTCGGCCGCCGCGTGCAGGGTCCAGTTCGGGTCGTAGAGATGGGGGCGCGCCAGCGCGCACAGGTCCGTACGGCCCGCCAGGATCAGGGAGTTGACGTCGTCCCAGGACGAGATCGCGCCGACGGCGATCACCGGCACACCCGTCTCGTGGCGGACGCGGTCGGCGAACGGGGTCTGGTACGAACGGCCGTACTCCGGGCGCTCGTCGGCCACCACCTGGCCGGTCGACACGTCGATCGCGTCGGCGCCGTGGGCGACGAAGGCACGCGCGATCCCGACGGCGTCCTCGGCCGTCGTACCGCCGTCCGCCCAGTCCGTGGCCGAGATACGGACCGTCATGGGACGCCCGTCCGGCCACACCTCCCTTATGGCGTCGAAGACTTCGAGGGGGAAGCGGAGTCGGGCGGCGAGCGGGCCGCCGTACGCGTCCGTGCGGTGGTTGGTGAGCGGGGAGAGGAAGCCGGAGAGCAAGTAGCCGTGGGCGCAGTGGAGTTCGAGCAGGTCGAAGCCGGCGCGGGCGGCTCGGCGCGCGGCTGCCACGAACTGGGCCCGGATCGCGTCGAGTTGCGTGTGCGTCAGCTCGTGCGGGGTCTGACTGTCCGGCCGGTACGGGATCGGGGACGCGGCGACCAGGGGCCAGTTGCCCTGGTCCAGGGGCTCGTCGATGCCCTCCCACATCAGTTTCGTCGAGCCCTTACGGCCGGAGTGTCCGAGCTGGACGCCGAGGGCGGTGCCGGAGGCCTGGGAGTGGACGAAGGCGGCTATGCGCTGCCAGGCCTCGGCCTGTTCCTCCGTGTAGAGGCCGGCGCAGCCCGGGGTGATGCGTCCCTCCGCGCTGACGCACACCATCTCGGTCATCACCAGGCCGGCGCCGCCCAGCGCTCTCGCACCCAGGTGGACGAGGTGGAAGTCGCCGGGGACGCCGTCGGCGGCCGAGTACATGTCCATGGGGGACACGACGACCCGGTTACGGAGGGTCAGTTCGCGCATCCGGAAGGGCGTGAACATCGGCGGGGTGGCGGGTGGGCACCCGAACTCCCGCTCCACGGCGGCGGTGAAGCGCGGGTCGCGCAGCCGCAGGTTGTCGTGGGTGACGCGTCGGCTGCGGGTGAGGAGGTTGAACGCGAACTGGCGGGGCGGCTGGTCCTGGTAGAGGGGAAGGTTCTCGAACCACTCCAGGCTTGCCCGGGCCGCCCGCTGGGTGGAGGCGACGACGGGCCGCCGCTCCTCCTCGTACGCCGCCAGCGCCTCGGCCAGGGTCGGCCGCTCCTCCAGACAGGCGGCGAGCGCGAGGGCGTCCTCGACGGCGAGCTTGGTGCCGGAGCCGATGGAGAAGTGCGCGGTGTGGGCGGCGTCCCCGAGGAGGACGACGTTGCCGTGCGACCAGCGGTCGTTGGCGACCGTACGGAACGTGGTCCACGCCGGTCTGTTCGCGCGCAACGGCCGTCCGCCGAGGGCGTCCGTGAAGATCTTGGCGCAGCGTTCGACCGACGCGGCGACGTCCGGTCCGTCGAAACCCGCCGCCCGCCACACCTCCTCCCGCATCTCGACGATCACGGTCGAGGCGTCGAATTGATTCTGCGGCCCGGAGGGCCCCGTTGAGGGGTGGTGGTCGGGCGACGGGCGGGAGTACGGGTATCCGTGCAGCTGCATCACGCCGTGCTCCGTCTCCGCGATCTCGAAGCGGAAGGCGTCGAGGGCGAAGTCGGCGGCGAGCCAGAGGTAACGGCAGCGGTGGCTGGTCAGCCGGGGGCGGAACTCGTGGGCGTAGGCCTCACGGGTGGTGCTGTTCACCCCGTCGGCGGCGATGACCAGGTCGTACGTCTCCGCCAGCCACGCCGGGTACGGGGCCTCCGTACGGAAGCGCAGCTCGACTCCGAGTGAGCGGCAGCGGGTGTGCAGGATCTCCAGGAGCCGACGCCTGCCGAGGGCGGCGAAGCCGTGTCCGCCGGAGGTGTGGCGGGTGTCGCGGTGGACGATGTCGATGTCGTCCCAGCGGACGAAGTGCTGTTGCAGGGCGGCGTGGACCACGGGGTCGGCGTGTTCGATGCCACCGAGGGTCTCGTCGGAGAGGACCACTCCGAAGCCGAAGGTGTCTTCGGGGGCGTTGCGTTCCCAGAGGGTGATCTGCCGGTCGGGTCGCAGGCGTTTGAGGAGGGCGGCGGCGTAGAGGCCGCCGGGGCCGCCGCCGATGATCGCGATGCGTCTGGGGTGGCTGGTCATTGTTGGCGACTGCGGGCCGTCGGTGGCTGGTCGCGCAGTTCCCCGCGCCCCTTGGGTGGGCACGGTTACCGTCCGCTCCATTTGGGGGGGCGTTTTTCTGTGAACGCCGCGTGGAATTCGACGTAGTCCTCGCCGGTCATCAGGAGGGCCTGCGTGGCGGCGTCCAGTTCCACGGCTGCCGCCAGCGGCATGTCCAGTTCGGCGGTGAGGAGGGCCTTCGTCTGCGCGTACGCCAGTGCCGGGCCCTCCGCGAGGCGGCGGGCCAGCGTCTGGGCGGCCTCGTCGGCGCGGCCCTCGTCGGTCAGTTCGCTGATCAGGCCGATGCGCTCGGCCTCGGGCGCCCGCACCGGTTCGCCGAGCATCAGCAGACGGGTCGCGTGGCCGAGTCCGACGACCCGGGGCAGGAGGTAGGCGGCGCCCATGTCGCCGCCGGAGAGGCCGACCCGGGTGAAGAGGAACGCGAAGCGCACCGACGGGTCGGCGACACGGAAGTCCGCGGCCAGCGCGAGCACCGCGCCGGCGCCCGCCGCCACCCCGTGCACCGCGGCGATCACCGGGAACGGGCACTCCCGTACGGCCCGCACGACCTGCCCGGTCATGCGGTTGAAGTCGAGCAGTTGGGCGGTGTCCATGGAGAGGGTGGCGCCGATGATCTCGTCGACGTCTCCGCCGGAGCAGAAGCCGCGCCCCTCGCCGGCCAGTACCAGTGCCCGTACCGACCGCTCCCGGGACAGCTCGGCGAGCAGGTCGCGCAGGTCGGCGTAGGCGCCGAAGGTGAGGGCGTTGAGTTTCTCGGGGCGGGCGAGGGTGACGGTGGCCACGCCGGTGGGGGCGAGGTCGACGCGGAGGTGATCCCAGGCGGAGGTGCGGGGGGTCGAGCCGGTGAAGGGACTCATGCGCGGCCTCCGCGTCGAGGGGGGACGGCTTCCTACGAAGCTATCACCTATCTGTGACTGTCGTCATGAGTTCGCGATAGAGCCTCTGTTTCGGTGATCCCGTCCGGTCACGAGGTGTCAATAGCGCGGTAACAGTGGGAGTGGTCGAGGGAGACAGGCCGTTGGTCTGGGTAAGTCGACGGTGAGCGGGACCGAAGGTCCCGCCCGGCGCCCGACCAGCGCCCCTGCCGGACCCCGCCGTACCCTTCCTATTGTTGAAAGCAGGACAGCCTGCTCCATGAACGGAACCGCCGTGCAAGAACTCCCCGCCCCCGCCTCCTGGCGTATCGCCCTGCCGCACACCGCCGCGGCGGTGCCTGTCGCCCGCGCGCTGGTCCGTACGGCTCTGACCGAGCTGGAGCACGCGGCGGCGGACTGCGACACGGCGGAACTGCTCACCGCCGAGCTGGTGGCGAACGCCGTGGAGCACACGGCAGGGGACGCGCCGATAGAGCTGGTGGTGGAGCTGCTGCCGACCAGCTGCCAGGTCGAGGTGCACGACCGCGACCCGGCACCGCCGGGAAATCTGACGCGCCCGCTGTCGGAGGAACCGGATCCCTGGCAGGAACACGGCCGAGGGCTGCTGCTGATCCGAACCCTGAGCTCATCCTGCGGCCACCGCCCCACGGAGTCCGGCAAGGCGGTGTGGTTCCGGGTACCTGTGGTACCGGCACAGTGGCGCCGACAGTAGGCGTTCCAGCCCGTTCGGCGTTTGAGGACGCAGGCGCGCATTTCCAGCCCGTCCGGCGATTGAGGACGAGCGCGTTCAGCGCGACAGGGGGGTCTGGGGGCGCAGCCCCCAGGAACGGGATGGGACGGGTAGGGGCGGCGGGGGCGAAGAAAAGCCCCCCTACGCCAGCGAAGCGACCAGCACGGCCTTGATCGTGTGCAGCCGATTCTCCGCCTCGTCGAACACCACCGAGTGCCCCGACTCGAACACCTCGTCCGTGACCTCCAGCGACTCCAGCCCGTACGTCTCGTGTATCTCGCGCCCCACCTTCGACCCGAGATCATGGAACGCCGGCAGACAGTGCAGGAACTTCACGTCCGCGTTCCCCGTCGCCCGCAGGACGTCCATCGTCACGGCATACGGAACCAGCGCGGCGATCCGTTCCGCCCACACCGCCTTCGGCTCCCCCATCGACACCCACACGTCGGTGGCGACGAAGTCGGCGCCCCGGACACCCGCCGCCACATCCTCGGTCAGCGTCACCCGCGCACCGCTCACCTCCGCCAGCTTCCGCGCACCGGCGACGACGTCCTCGGCGGGCCAGTAGGCCTGCGGTGCGACGATCCGTACGTCCATGCCGAGCAGCGCGCCGGTGATCAGATACGAGTTGCCCATGTTGAAGCGCGCGTCGCCGAGGTAGGCGAAGGCGATCTCCTTCAGGGGCTTGTCGCTGTGCTCGGTCATCGTCAGCACGTCGGCCAGCATCTGGGTGGGGTGCCAGTCGTCGGTCAGGCCGTTGAACACCGGCACGCCCGCATACGCGGCCAGCTCCTCCACCGCCGCCTGACTGTCGCCCCGGAACTCGATCCCGTCGTACATCCGCCCGAGCACCCGGGCGGTGTCCTTGACGGACTCCTTGTGCCCGATCTGCGAGCCCGACGGGTCGAGGTACGTCGTCGAGGCCCCCTGATCCGCCGCCGCGACCTCGAACGCGCAGCGCGTGCGCGTCGAGGTCTTCTCGAAGATCAGCGCGATGTTCTTGCCGGTCAGGTACCGCGTCTCCGTCCCCGCCTTCTTCGCCGCCTTGAGCTCGGCGGCGAGGTCGAGCAGCCCGCGGAACTCCTCCTCGGTGAAATCCAGCTCCTTGAGGAAGTGGCGCCCGGCGAGGGCGGTCGGGACGGTCGCCATGGGGGCACTCCAAGTGATCCGGCAGGACGTACGGGACGTGGACGAATGGAAGTCTATACGACTCCTTACATTTCTATGCGGAAAGGTTTTCGAGCGAGCACCCGACAGCCGACTACGTCACCGCGTCCCGCTCCACCGGGCAGCTCATACAGCGCGGCCCGCCCCTCCCCCGCCCCAGCTCACTGCCCGGGATCTCTATGACCTCCAGGCCCTGCTTGCGCAGATGCGTGTTGGTGGTCGCGTTGCGTTCGTACGCGACGACCACACCCGGCTCGACGGCGAGGACGTTGCACCCGTCGTCCCACTGCTCACGCTCGGCCGCGTGCACGTCCTGGGTCGCGGTCAGGACGCGGATCTCGCTCAGTCCGAGTGCGGCGGCGATCGCCCGGTGCATGTGCTCCGGCGGATGGTCGGTGACCTTCAACTCCTTGTCCCCGACGCCCGGTTCAATGGTGTAGGAGCGGAGCATGCCGAGTCCGGCGTACTGGGTGAAGGTGTCTCCGTCGACCATCGTCATCACGGTGTCCAGGTGCATGAACGCGCGCCGCTTGGGCATGTCGAGCGCCACGATCGTCTCGGCCGAACCGGCGGCGAAGAGCTTGTGCGCGAGCATCTCGACCGCCTGGGGCGTGGTCCGCTCGCTCATCCCGATGAGTACTGCACCGTTGCCGATGACGAGGACGTCCCCTCCCTCGATGGTGGAGGGGTAGTCCGCCTGCCCCTCCGACCAGAGGCGGAAGGTTTCGTCACGGAAGAGCGGATGGTGCCGGTAGATCGCCTCGAAGTGCACGGTCTCCCGCTGGCGGGCGGGCCAGCGCATCGCGTTGATGGAGACGCCGTCGTAGATCCAGGCGGACGTGTCACGGGTGAAGAGATGGTTGGGGAGCGGACCGAGGAGGAAGTCGTCCAGGTCCATGACATGAAAACGGACGGAGGTCGGCTCCGGGTGCGCGGCCAGGAACTCGCGTTTGGTGATGCCACCGATGAGCAGTTCGGCCAGCGCGGGGGCGGCCAGGTTCTCGAAGGCGGCGCGGAGATGGTCGGTGGCGAGCGGCCCGTACTCCTTCTCGTCGAAGACACGGTCCAGTACGAGGGTGCGGGCCGCCGGGATCGCCAGGGCCTCGGTGAGCAGGTCGCCGAAGAGGTGGACGGCGACCCCCCGGTCACGCAGGACGTCGGCGAAGCCGTCGTGCTCGGCGCGCGCCCGGCGCACCCACAGGACGTCGTCGAAGAGGAGCGCGTCCTTGTTGCTGGGGGTGAGCCTCTTGAGCTCTAGATCCGGCCGGTGCAGGATGACGCGGCGCAGCCGCCCGGCCTCGGAGTCGACATGGAATCCCATGTCTCCATCCTGACCACTCGGCACCCCGTTCACCCGCTGGTCGGCGGTTTATGTGCGATAACCCTCCTCCTCCCGCTCCGCCATCTCGTCCCCTTGACGATAAGCGAGCCGACCGAATATCGTCCACATGACGACAAGGGATGCGGAAGGGCCCGCGAACAGCGGCTCCCGCACCGGACGAGGGATGGACGACAGACACATGGCCGACATCACCCGGCGCCTCGGCTGGCGCCATCTGCGCGGCACGCCCACCGCCCACATCCGCCATCACCGCTCCGGCCGACTGACCCACGACGGTCCCGGACTCAGCTTCTGGTTCCGCGCCCTGACCGCCACCCTCTCCGAAGTCCCGGTCGACGACCGCGAGTTGGCGATGACCTTCCATGCCCGTACGTCCGACTTCCAGGACGTGGCGGTCCAGGCCACCGTCACCTACCGCATCAGCGACCCCGCCCTGGCAGCCACCCGCCTCGACTTCTCCGTCGACCCGGACACCGGTGTCTGGCGGAGCGCGCCCCTGGAGCAGCTGGCGACGCTGCTGACGGAGACCGCCCAGCAGCACGCCCTGGACGTCCTGGCTCGTACGGCACTGGCGTCCGCGCTGGTCGACGGGGTGGCGTCGGTGCGTGAACGGGTCGCGGCGGGGCTGGCCGCCGAGCCGCGGCTGCCGGCCACGGGCATCGAGGTCGTGGCCGTACGGGTGGTGGCACTGCGGCCGGAGCCCGAGGTGGAGCGGGCGTTGCGGACACCCGCCCGCGAACAGATCCAGCAGGAGGCCGACCGGGCGACCTACGAACGCCGTGCGGTGGCCGTCGAACGCGAGCGGGCCATCGCCGAGAACGAACTGGCCAGCCAGATCGAACTCGCCCGAAGAGAAGAGCAGTTGGTCGACCAGCGGGGCACGAACGCCCGCCGGGAGGCCGAGGAGTACGCGGCGGCCGACGCGGTACGGGCCGAGGCGGAGGCGGCGCGGGTGGTACGGCTCGCGGAGGCGGAGGCCGAGAGCGTACGCGGGGTGGGCGAGGCTCGGGCCCAGGCCCAGACCGCGTGGTTGCACGCCCACGCCGACGCGGATGTGACGATGCTGCACGCCCTGACGGGCACCCGGCTCGCCGAGAACCTGCCCCGGATCGACAGCCTGACGGTGTCACCGGACGTACTGACCGGCCTGCTCGCCAGGCTCGGAGGAGCACAGCAGTGAGCCTCGCTCCGCGGGCCGTTCTGGTCCATCGCACCACGGAGTACGAGGAGTTGGTGGCCCGGCACGGCACCCACGGCCAGGCCGCCTTCTTCCTGCGCTCCCGGGGACGGGACATCGAGGAGATCGCCGAACGCCACCACCGGGCCCGCCGCTCCATGGCGGAGGTGACGGCGGCGATTCCCCTGACCTGGCGTCAGACCCGGGTCGAACGAGCGGACTTGGACCGTTTCCTCTTCGCTCCCGAGGACGTGGTCGTCGTGGTCGGGCAGGACGGGCTGGTGGCGAATGTCGCCAAGTACCTCGCGGGGCAGCCGGTTCTGGGCGTCGACACCGACCCGGGGCGCAATCCCGGGGTCCTGGTAAGGCACCGGCCGACGGACATGGCGAGTCTGCTCCCCGCAGCGCTCGCGCGGAACACCGGCGTCGACGAACTCACCATGGTCGAGGCGGTCGCCGACGACACGCAGCGGCTGCTCGCCCTCAACGAGATCTACCTGGGGGCACCCGGCCACCAGACGGTCCGCTACCGCCTGGGCCTCGACGACGACAGGGGTGCCGTCGAAGCCCAGGCCTCGTCCGGGGTGCTGGTGGGCACGGGCACGGGGGCGAGTGGCTGGCTGCGGTCGGTGTGGCAGGAGCGGGGCGCCACCCTGCCCCTGCCCCGCCCCACCGACGACCGCCTGCTGTGGTTCGTCCGGGAGGCATGGCCTTCGCCGGTCACCGGAACGTCGCTGGTGGCGGGCGAACTGGCGAGGGGCTCCGGGCTCCGGCTCACGGTCGAGTCGGAGCGGCTGGTGGCGTTCGGGGACGGGATGGAGGGGGACGCGCTGCAGTTGACGTGGGGGCAGACGGTACGGGTGGGGGTGTGCGGGGAGCGGCTGCGGCTGGTGGGTTGAGGAGACCTTGACGCCGGAGTTCGACGAGCGAGGTTGCTCCAGCCCAGGCCGTGTTTCCCACCCAGCCCACCCGATTACGGCATCTTCCCAGCGCAGGCCCGCACCCCCAGCCCGTC
>NZ_AEJB01000171.1 GCF_000331005.1 Streptomyces turgidiscabies Car8 | reverse complement strand
CCGGCTGGCGTGACCATGCCCGCCCCGTCCCGGCATGATGGTGCTGCCCACGCCGAGCAGGGAATGCCGTGAGAGATGGAGGGCGCGTGTCACGCCAGGTACTGACGGTCTGCCCGGAGGGCACCGAGGGCTTTCGGACGATCGGAGAGGCACTGGCGAGGGCGCGCAGCGGCGCCGTGATCAGTGTGCGTCCCGGGATCTACGAAGAGAACCTCGTCGTCGCCACCCGGGTCACCATCGTGGCCGAGCAGGCGCGCGGCACGGTGGAGATACGTCCGCGGCGCGGCAGCGTGCTCACGCTGAAGGCGGACGCGGTGATGCTCACCGACCTGGTACTGCGCGGCCGTGATGAGGAACTGCCCGCCGTGGACGCCGCCCGGGGACAGGTCGCGATGGACGGCTGCGAGGTGTCCGGCGCCTCCTGGGCGGCTGTACTGGCCCGTGACGCCGGCTCGTTGGCGATGCGTGACTGCCGGGTCGCCCACGGCTGACCAGGGTGGAACGGGTTACTTCGCGGACGCGGCGGTCTGGATGTCCTTCAGCGTCTGCGCGGCGGACGCCTGGCCCAGCAGGTACGCCTGGATCTTGGAGCCGGTGTCGGTCTCGGCGGCTGCCGCGTACCAGGAGTTGGAGGGGAGGATCCGGTAACGCCCGTCCTTGAAGGCCGTGGTGAAGGCCGTCGTCTCGGTGCTCTCCGGTGTGGTGCCGCCCGTGAAGGGGGATTCCGCGTGCTCGGCGTCGAGGTACTTGGCGAGGTTCTCGCTCTGCGACCAGAACTTGACGTACTCGCGGGCCGCGTCGCCCTGCTGCGACTGGGAGTTGACGCCCCACATCGTGCCGGCGAACAGCATGCTGTTGGGCTTGGTGCCCGCTTCACCGCCGGGCCAGGGAGCGAACGAGACCGGGAAACCGGCCTTCTTGACGTTTGAGACCTGCCACGCGCCCTGGTACCAGAAGGCGCTCTTGCCGGCGCTGAAGTCCTGCGGGCCCTGGGCCCACTCGTCGACGCCGAGTTCGTTCTTCCAGTTGACGTACCCCTTGTCCTCCAGGGTCTTCAACTGGTCCAGCGGGCCCTTCCAGTCCGGGTCGAAGGACGTCTTGCCGGCCAGGAAGTCGGTGTCCCACTGCTTGTTCTTGTTGTAGACGAGGGTCGAACCGCTCGCCTGGAACACGGAGCTGCCGGTCCAGCCGCTCTTGTCGGGCAGCGCGATGGGGTTGATGCCGGCCTTCTTGACCTTGGCGAGGTCCGCGAGGAATGTCGGCCAGTCGGCGGGGACTTCGGTGACGCCCGCCTTCTTCAGCAGGTCCATGTTGGCGTACAGGCCGATGCCGATCAGCTCCATCGGCATGGCGAGGGTCTTGCCGTCGGCCTGCGCGAACGGCTTCGCGTCCGGGGCGATCTGGCTCGCCCACGACTCTCCGGAGAGGTCGGCCAGGTAGCCGGAGGCGCCCCACTTCTTCATCTTGTCCGTGTCGACCATGATCACGTCGCCGGCCTTGCCGCCGAGCAGCTCGGGCTGCAGCTTCTGGACGTAGGTGTCGTTCGCGGTGATGTACTCGAAGTCGACCTTGATGTCGGGGTGGGCCGCCTCGAACGCCTTGTTGATCTCCGCGACGTTCGCCGGCTCCGCGCCGCCGCCCTTCCACGCCTGCACGTGCAGGGTCACCTTGCCGTCCGCGGAGGTGTTGGACGACCCGCCTCCGCACGCGGCCAGCGAAACCGCCATGGCGGCGACCGCGGTGGCGATCGCGAGACCTCTCCCAGAACGCTTCATTGCATACCTCACCCATCGTCGGTACAGACCGACTTGTCATCTCTGAAGGGATGTGAACGGGCTGGTCGGTTTCCGTGTGGGGGAAGCACTTCATCCGGAAAGGGACCGGTCGACCCGATTTTGCGGCGACTGTTACTGCCGATGGCCGGGACTGTAACGCAAAACTTAGCGGACATCTATACGTAACTTTCGGTGGCCGAATGAAGTCACTTGAGTGGCCAAATCGCGTCAGGTTGCGGGTCTAATGTCGGATATCGGTGCAGTTGACCCGTGAGGCGGCGTGGCTGTGTGGGTGATTTCGTTGACGTCCTCGCTGCCTTATCGTTACAGTTTCCGGAGCGTTCACGGGTGGGAGGAGTTCGGGTGACAGGGCGGGTGACCATCGCGCAGGTGGCCGAGGAGGCCGGTGTCTCCGCGATGACCGTGTCCAATGTCGTGAACGGCAAGCCGGGGGCCTCCGAGGAGACCCGACGCCGTGTCATGGAGGTGGCCGGGCGGCTCGGCTACCGGCCGAACGTCTCGGCCCGCAACCTCAAGGCCGGCCGCAGCGGGCTCATCGGCCTCATAGCGCTGGACCTGACCAGTCAGTACGGCCTGGAGATCCTGCGTGGTGTCGCCGACGAACTGGCCAGTGTCGAGCAGGAGTTGCTCGTCAACGCCACCTACCACGACGCGGTGCGGGAGAAGGACCGGATCGAGTTCCTGGCGCACGGCCTCGTCGACGGGGTGCTCATGATCGCGCCGGTCCTGGAGGACGACACGGTCACCCTGCTGCGTCGGCAGAACCTGCCCTGCGTCATCATCGACCCCCGGCGCCTGGACGTACCGCTGCCCCGGCTGACCGTCGACAACTACCAGGGGATGCGTCAGGGCACGCAGCACCTCATCGACCTGGGGCACACCCGGATCGCCTACCTCCGTGGCGTGGAGGACCTCGAGAGCACGTCCCTCCGCTTCCAGGGTTTCGAGGACGCGATGCGGCTCGCGGGACTGAAGGTCGACGAACAGCTGATCGCCTCCTGCGACTTCTCCTACGCCAGCGGCTTCCGCGCCGCCGCCCGTCTGATCGACGACGACCACCACCGTCCTACGGCGATCGTCGCCGGCGCCGATCTGATGGCGCTCGGTGCCATCGACGCCGCCCGGGCGCGGGGGCTCAACGTGCCCACCGACTTCTCCGTCGTCGGCTTCGACGACCTTCCGCAGGCGGCGCAGAGCTTCCCAGGGCTCACCACCGTGCGTCAGCCGCTGCACGACATGGGCCAGAAGGCGGCCCGCGCCCTGCTGTCCGTCATCGACGGGCAGCGGCTGCTCATGGACCACATGGAGGTGGGGACGGAGCTGGTGGTGCGCAAGTCGACCGCCCCGCCCCCGCGCGACAGCGCGGTCTGACCCGCGCGCGCCTCGGCGCGTCCCCGGCACCGCCGTGTCCTACCTGGACACCGCCGCACCGGCCGGGACCACCTCGTACTACCGGGTCCTGGTGTACGGCGACGACGGTGACACTCCCCAGCAGATGGGTTACGGGGCGGTCCCGGGCACCCGCCCGGCGACGCCCGCCTCGGACTGACGCGCAACGGCGACCAGCCCGTTCTGCCGCCGCCCCGTCCTCACGAGGGGCGGCGGCTTTCCGGCTTCACCGGAGGGGCCGCCGCCTGGCGCGCCGGGACACCCGGGCCCCGAAGAAGATCAGGTCGGCGGCGAAGATCACGATGCCGATGGCCAGCAGGTATCCCAGGCCGGAGGCCGCCACGCCGATGATTCCCAGGATGACGGCCACCAGGATCACCAGCAGGAAGAGCGCCATCACGCCGACCACCTCCTCAGTGCGTGTGCGTGTGTCGGGCGAAGTTGTGTTCCGCGTCGTGTTCAGCGCCGGGCGAGCTGACGTTCGCCTCCCGCTCCCGGCTGGTACGTCATGCCGTAGTGCCGGAAGATCTCCTCCTCCTGCTCGGCGGGGAGCACGTCGTCCGTCCCGATCGACGGGGCGTTGCGTACCTCCGCCTTGGAGTAGGACACCTTGACGTAGCCCGGTCCGAGGACCACGTCGTCGAGGGGGACGAAGACCAGCCGGTGGCGGGTGGGCAGCCCGGTCCGGACGGTGGCCATGGCCGGCTCGTCGGTGGCGGTGTCCACGTAGACGGCCTCGAGCATGCCGATCTTGCGCTGCTTCGTGTCGATCACGTCGAAATTGCGCCACTCGCGGATGTCGGCTGAACGGATCATGCCCTGCTCCCTGTCTGCGCTCCGGCGGGTGGTGCGACGTCCCCGACACGAACCTGCCGTGCGCCGGGGTACCGGTGTACCGGGTGCCCTCGGGGCTCGAGCACATGCACGTGCCGACCTGTTTGTCATCGTATGACCGATACGGGCCCCGGGCATCGAGGAGGGGGCAGGTCGGGGACGCGTCCTGGGTGCGCGTCCTGGATGCCGAAGGGTTCGGCGTAGCGGACGGTGCCGCTGGGCAGCGGGTGGTCGGGGTCGAGGGTGAGGGCCATCATGGCCTCGTCCGGGACGTCGATGGTGAGATCGATGCCGTACGCGGAAGCCCTGCCGAAGCCGAACCGCGGGTGGTACGCGCCGGGTGCCCGAGGACGGTGACGAACGGCGACGCCATCGGCGACATGGTCGGCCTGGACGGTTCGGGTGTGCTGTGGCGGTGGTTCGGCGACGGCGCGGGACCAGCGTCAACGCCCTGGTACCCGGCGACCTGACCGGCGACGGCCGTCCCGACCTCCTCGGCCGGGACAGCGCGGGCGCCCTGTGGCGCTGGAACGGCACGTCGGCCGCGACCTTCGGCACGAAGGCCCGGATCGCCACCGGCTGGAACAACTACACCGGCCTGTACTGACCGTCCCCGTCCCCGTCCTCAGCACCGAGCCCCGGTGGTGAGGACGGGGACGGACGAGGCTCAGCGCACCGGGAAGCCGAACGCGTAACCCTGCTCCTTGAGCCGGGGGAGGACCTGGCGCAGGGCCTCGACGGTCTGGGAGCGGTCGCCGCCCGCGTCGTGGAAGAGGAGCGTCGGCCCGTTGGGCAGCTCCCGCTCGACGGTGGCGACGATGGCGTCCGTACCCGGCTGCTCGAAGTCCTTCGTGTCGACGTTCCAGCCCAGCGGGCGCATCCCCCGGGAGGCGGCGAGCTTGCGGCTGTAGGGGGTGAACGCGCCGCCGGGCGCGCGGTAGTACATCGGGCGTACGCCCCCGGACGCCTCGGTGATCATGCGTTCGGCGTCGAGTATCTGCTGCGACTGGTAGGCCTCGGACTTCTTGTCCATGGTGGTGTCGTGCGACACCGAGTGGTCGCACAGCCGGTGCCCGGCCGCGACGACCTTCTTCACAAGGTCCGGGTGGGCCTCCGCCTGCGTCCCCACCATGCAGAACGTGGCCTTCACGCCGAACTCCCGCAGCACGTCGAGTACTTGGGGGGTCCACTCGGGGTCGGGGCCGTCGTCGATGGTGATGTTGACGCCGCGCGCGCCCTTGTCCGAGGCGTGCACGATGGTCACCGCGACCGGCTTGACGGCACTGGCAGGCTTGGCCGTCGTGGTCGTCTTCGGCGTCGAACCGCCCACCGCACCGGCCTGCGCGGTCCACACCGAGGCACCTGTGGCGAGCAACGTCACCCCGAGCGCCGCGCCGAGTACCTTGCCGTACCAGCCCCGCCCGCCACTGTGCCGTGCCATGTCCGCCCCGCTTTCACGCAGTTCCTCGCCGATCACCGGTCACCTTGTGACCACCTGACTAGACGAGGGAAAGCGGCCGCAGGATGCGTCCGTTACCGATCAAGGACAATTACGGTGTGGTTCACGGACAACCGGGCGGCGCTCACCCTCCCGGGAGTACGAGAAGAGCGGCCTGCGCGGCGAGGAACCGGGCCAGTCGGTCGGGCGCGGAGTAGAACGGCGAGTGGTCGCAGTCGAGTTCGACGTGCACGGCGGCACGGCGGGCGCAGGTGCGCTGGGCCTCGGGCCGCACGGTCCGGTCCGCGCCGCATACGACGTACGCGCTGGGAACCGTCAGCCACGCCGGGTCGTCGAGGGGCGTGTCGGGAACGCGGCTGCGCATCGGCCGCCAGAGGTCCGCCGCGCGCTCGGCGTACCGGGGAGGCGTGCCGGAGTAGAGCGCCTCGCGGGCGGACGGCAGCAGGGTCACCGTGCCGTCGGGGTCTGTCTGTACGGAACGGTGGAAGGCGGGGTCGGTCCAGGTGGGCGTCAGTTGGGACGGGGACTCGCCGGGCAGGGGCATCCGTGAGGCGACGTAGACCAGGCGGGCCGCTTGGTGCCCGCCGGCGGAGACGGGCAGACCGCCGTAGCTGTGCGCGACCAGCAGTACGGGGCCGTGCGGTGCCGCCTCGCGTACGGCGGTGCGGACGGCCTCGGTGTCGTCGGTGAAGGAGGTGAGGGGCAGGTCGACGGCGTGGCTGCGGACGCCGGCCGTGTGCAGCCGCCCGGCCACTTCCTCCCAGCACCAGGAGCCGTGGTGGGCGCCGTGGACGAGGACGACGACAGGCTCGCGCTCTGGTGACCGGCTCACGGCAGGTTGCCGGGGTGCTGATCGGGGTCGACGGGCCGGTTGTTGAGGTCGACGGAGAGGAAGATGTCGTTGGCGACGGGGTTGCGCATCTCCTCGGCGAGCTGCCCGATCAGCCCGGCGGTACGGGCCAGCAGGGCGAAGCCGCGCAGCAGCGGGATGGGCAGGTCGAGGTCGGCCAGGGCGGCCCCGCACACCCCGGCGCCGTTCAAGGGCAGGGTCTTGCCGAGGAGTTGGGGGTGGGTCCGGCCGATCGCGGCGAACAGTGACAGGTGGGGGCCGAACTGTTTCTCCTCGGCGGCGATCTCCATGAGCCGGGGGGTGCGTGGGTCGCCGTCCTTGTGGACGTGATGGCCGAGGCCGGGCACGAACAGCCCGGCCGCCCGCCGCGCTCGTACGGTGTCCAGGGCGAGGACGTCCCAGCCCGCCTCGTCGTCCGGCAGTGGGCCGCGCTGATGGGCGATGACCTCGTGGAGGAAGGTCCCGGTGTCCTCGGTGACCCCGAGGAAACGGGAGCCGCCGCCCAGCAGTCCGGCGGCGAGCGCGCCCTGTACCGAGTCGGGGGCCGACAGGTAGGTGAGGCGGGTGACGATCGCGGTGGGGGTGAAGCCGTGGTCGGCGAGGGCGGCGAGGACGGCTTCGAAGACCCGTACCTGGCCGGGGGTGGGGCGGCGCTGGGTGGCGAGCCAGTAGGCGAGTTCACCGAATCCCACCTCGCCCATGACGTCACGGGCGAGGTCGGTGCCGAGGAGGGTGATCGACGTGCGGCTGGCTGCGCCCAGCGCGGTGGGGTAGGACGGCGGCTGGTCAGTCACGGGAATCTCCCTGCGCTGTCTGCGGATTCTGGGGATTCCGCGGTGCCGTGAGCCACTTGCGGAGTTCGGGGCCGTGCTCGTCGAGTTCCGGGGGCGGCAGCTCGTAGCGGGCCGGGGTGGCGGAGAAGGTGATCGGGTGACGTGTCGTGGGGACGGCCCGTTCGCCCTCGCCGACCTCGACGACGGGGTCGAGTCCGAAGCGCTCGGCCGTGGCGAAGCCTCCGTCGATGGTGTTGATGGGGGCGGCCGGTACCCCGGCGGCGACCAGGTCCTCGAACCAGTCGGCCGCGCCCCGGGTGGCGAGCCGCTCGACCAGCAGCGGCCTCAGTTCCTCGCGGCGGGCGGTGCGGTCCCTGTTGTGCGCGAACCTCGGGTCGTCGGCGATGCCGGGGATGCCGAGGACCTCGCACAGCCGCCTGAACTGGCCGTCGTTGGCGGCGGCGACGATCAGATCGCGGTCGGCGGTGGGGAAGGGCTCGTAGGGGAAGACGCTCGGGTGGGCGTTGCCCATCCGGTAGGGCACGGTGCCGCCGGCCACGTAGGCGGAGCTGTGGTTGACCAGGCCGGACAGCGCGGAGGACAGCAGGTTGACCTCGACGTGCTGGCCCTCGCCGGTCGCGTCGCGGTGTCGGAGCGCGGCGAGGATGCCGATGGTCGCGTGGTTGCCCGCCATCACGTCGAAGACGGAGATGCCGGCCCGGAAGGGCTCGCCCTCGGGGTCGCCGGTGAGGCTCATCAGACCGGAGATCGCCTGCACCATCAGGTCGTAGCCGGGCACGTGCGCGCCCGCGCCGGGCCCGAAGCCGCTGATCGAGGCGTAGACCACACCGGGGTTGCGGGCCGCGACACTCGCGTGGTCCAGGCCGTACTTCGCGAGCGCGCCCGGCTTGAAGTTCTCGATCACGACGTCCGCGCGGTGCGCCAGTTCACGGGCGGCCACCGCGTCGTCCTCGGCGCGCAGGTCGAGGGTGATGGAGCGCTTGTTGCGGTTGACGCCCAGGTAGTACGTGGACGTCTCACCCCGGGTCGGTGGCATCCACGAGCGGGTCTCGTCACCGCCGGGGGACTCGACCTTGACGACCTCGGCGCCGAGATCGGCCAGCAGCATCGTCGCGTAGGGGCCCGCCAGCACGCGGGAGAAGTCGGCGACGAGCAGCCCGGACAGCGGCCCGACAACTCCGCCGGGAGCTGTCGACCCTGTGGACATCTCCATGAACCCATCCCTCCGACCGCACAGCGGACATTCGTCCGCCAAATGCGATTGTGGCACGCCGAACGACGAGGAGGCGAGGGACCGAAGGAATTCACCGGACAGTGCGGGAGGCCCGGGGCCGGCTGCGGGACTCGGGAGCGGGACTCGGGAGTGGATCAGGGGTGGGAGGGGGACGGGGCCACCGACTGCGGGAGGGTGGCGAGGCGGGCGAAGTCGCAGCTGATGTCGCCGGCCGTCTGCAGCAGGAGCGGAAGGTGCTCCTCCCGGAGTTTCTCCACCGAGGTCTCGGCGGCGTGGGCGTTGACGTTGACGGCCGCGACCACCCGGCCCGCGCCGTCCCGCAGGGGCGCCGCGACCGAGCGGATACCCAGCGCCAGATCCTCGTCGGCCAGCGCCCAGCCACGGGCCCGCACCTCGCGCAGCACCTCGTCCCGCTCCTCCCGGCCGGGCCGCCACAGCGCGGTGAGCCCGGAGCGGGTCGGTTCCGCGAGCGTCTTCTCCAGCTGTTCCGGCTCCAGCGCCGCCAGCAGCACCTTGCCCAACGAGGTCTGCAGCGCCGGGAACCTGGTGCCGATCTGGACGGACAGCGTGACGATCTTCGGCACGGCGACCCGGGCGACGTACACGATGTCGCTGCCGTCGAGCTGCGCGACCGAGCAGGACTCGCGCGTCCGTTCCACCAGTCGCTCCATGTGCGGCCGGGCGACATCCCACAGCCCCAGCGAGCCGACGTACGCCGCGCCCAGGTCGAGCACGCGCGGGGTGAGCGCGAAGCCCCTGTCCGAGGCGCGGACAAAGCCGAGCTCTTCGAGGGTCAGCAGGATCCGCCGTACCGTCGGACGGGCCAGGCCGGTCGCCGCCGCCAGTTCCGAGAGGGACATCACCGGGCGCTGCGGAGCGAACGCGGTGATCACGTCGAGCCCGCGGGCCAACGCCTCGATGAAGTCGGGCCCGGTACCGGTACGCGGCATCTGAGGCCCCTCACAGTCGTTCGGCTGGGTGTTCAGGTTACTGCCCGCTGTCCGCATGCCGTCCACATGCTGTCCACGCCTGTGGACAACGCCGCATCCGGGGAATCGGCTCCCGCGATTCTCTTGACGTCACGGTCCGGGCGCACGAAGGTAACGAGAGCGACCGTCTGGCGGACAGGCGTCCGTCGCTCGGTCCGTCGCCCGCTGCCCGGCGGACCAAGGAACCTCAAGGAGAGTCGACGATGACCCAGGCTTCCCCCGCATCCTCAGCCGCGTCCAGCACCGCGGCCCTGCCCTCACGGCTGCATCACAACGCGTACGTCACCCGCGACCAGGAGGCCACCCGGGCCTTCTACGAGGACATCGTCGGCCTGCCCCTCGTCGCCACCTGGAAGGAGTCCGACGAACTCTTCGGCGCGGTACGCACGTACTGCCACACCTTCTACGGCCTCGGTGACGGCAGCGCCCTCGCCTTCTTCCAGTTCGCCGACCCCGAGGACCAGAAGCAGTTCGGCCCCGAGATGCCGCACTCACCGTTCCAGCACATCGCCCTCAAGGTCACCGAGGACGTGCAGAACGCGATCACCGAGCGGCTGGAGAAGGCGAACTGGCGGCCCGAGGAGACCTACGTCCTGGAACACGGCTACTGCCGCTCCCTCTACACCAGCGACCCCAATGGCCTGCTCCTCGAATTCACCCTGGACGCGCCCGGCATCGAGACGAGCGACGCCGAACGCCGCCGCACCGCCCGCGCGGAACTCGCCTCCTGGCTCGCCGGCGAGCACACCACAAACAACACCTACCGCTGACCGGCCCGACATCACGCGGGACGGCAACGGCAACGGCAACGGCAACGGCAACGTCACGGCCCGCCGGCACGGTCAGTGCCGACGGGCCGTTCGTACTCAACTCAACTCAACTCAACTCGACTCGGTCCAGCTCAGTGCGGGTGTCAGCCGACGGTCCACTTCTGGCTCGTCGCGCCCGTGCCCGTCAGCTGGACGACCGCCGCTCCGGTCGTCGTCGCGTTGCTCAGCACGCCCAGGTTCAGCCCACTGTGCACGGCCACCAGCATGTAGACGCTGCCGGTGTAGCTGCCGACCAGGTCGAAGAAGAACTGCTGGTTGGTCCCGCCGTTGCAGGTCCACTGGATGAGCTGGCGGTTCTCGGCGGTCGACTTGCTGGGGACGTCCAGGCACAGCCCGCTGTTGACGTTCTTCAGCGTGTAGATGTTGGCCGACACCTTGGTGAGGGTCCACTTCTGGTCCGCCCCGCCCGTGCCGGTCGCCTGGACGATGTTGGCGTTGGAGGCGGTGGACGCGCCGGTGACGTCGAGCAGCATGGAGCTGCCCGAGTTCGTCAGGGTGTGCGCCGCCGCACTCGGCACGCCGCTGTTCGGCGTCCAGGTGCCCGCCTGGACGTCCAGTGACCAGGTCGGGTACTGGCCGAGGTTGACCGTCGTACCGCTGATGGTCAGCGGCAGCCAGATCATCTGGGACGCGCCGAGGTCGGAGGCGTTCCAGCGGTCACCGGCGTAGATGTACGTCGTACCGGAGGTGCCGGCCACCGTGATGATGTTGGCGGTCTGGCTGCCGTACGTCTTGGTGCCCGGGGCGGCGAAGTTGCGCATCGGCGCCCAGGTGCCGCCGACGGAGGTGGCGGTGGAGTAGACGTTGTCGTTCAGGCTCCAGCCCGTGAGGTGCGAGGCGAGCAGATAGTAGATCCCGTTGGCCTTGACCATCGCGGGCGACTCGAAGCTGTTGGCGCCGCCGCCGCTGCCCAGAACGGCGACCGTGCTCACCGGGGTGAGGTAGTCGCTGGAGAGCAGGTCGATGCGCAGGCCGTTGTTGCGGTCCTCCGACAAAAGGTAGGCGGTGCCGTCGGTGTCCTGGAACAGGCCGATGTCGCGGCTCAGTTGGCCCAGCGGGCGCGAGCTGCCCCGGTAGTCGTAGGCGCCGCAGGGCGTGCTGCTGGTGGCGACACCGACCTTGGCCTCGGAGTAGTTGGAGCTGTCGATGTGCACGTACATGACGTACTTCTGGGTGCCGGCGTTGTAGATCACCTTCGGCCGCTCGACCACCCGGGACGGCCCGAGGTCGCCGCTGCTCTGGAGGGACAGCGCGTCGCCCTGGTACGTCCAGTTCGCGAGGTCGGTCGAGCTGTAGCAGGCGATGGCCCGGAAGGACGTGTCGGTCGAGGTCTCGCCCGTCTTGTTCTCGCCGAAGCCGTACCAGGTGTCACCGACCTTGATGATGCCCATGCCGTGGAGCTGCAGGGCGTTGCCGCTGGTGTCGGTCCGCGCCGCGCCGGTCGTGAAGGTCACGGAGGCGGCCTGGGCGGCCGAGGCGGGTATCAGGAGCGAGGCCATGCCTGTCAGCAGAGACAGGAGCAGCACGGCGACTGTGCGCCATGGGCGGTGGCGGTGGCTGTCGCTCCGGCCGGTGGACGTTCCTTGCAACATGCTGTTCCGCCTCTTCTTCGAGGTCCCCCGGTATATGTCCGTCGTTTGGCGGGTTAATGACAACTGTCGCCAGAAGCCCTGTCAAGACGTGGACGTTGGTTTCTGTTTCTTTTCATCGGCTTTGCGTGCACCCGTTGACCAGCCGGAAGGCGGGGAGTAGAACAACCCCGACGGATCGCATGGTTTGTTACTGGTTGGTTTTGTTCGACTGTGAGGTGGGCACACCATGGAAGCTCCCGCATCACCCGGGTCGCCCGTATCGCGCGGCAACCCGTCGCGGCGAGGGATCCTCAAGGGAGCGGCGGTCACCGCCGGAGGTGCGGTCCTGGGCCTCGGCGGAGCGTCCGTAGCGCGGGCGGCGGACTCGTCGATCACGGCGACCTCGCCGGACGGCGCGAACAGGATCACCATGTCGCTGGTCGGCGGCGTGCTCCAGTGGTCCGTGAAACGCGGCGGCACGACCGTCCTCAACTCCTCCGCGCTGGGCCTGGCACTGAGCGACGGCACCCGACTCGGCACCGGCAACGTGTCGGTGACCAACTACCAGCACTGGACGAAGGACAGCACCTGGACGCCGGTCTACGGCCGTAACGCGACCGTCCGCGACCACTACCAGGAGATGCGCTGGAACCTCCGGGAAGCCACCAGCGGCGTCAACTTCTCCGTCCAACTGCGCGCCTACGACACCGGTGTCGCCCTGCGCTGCGTCCTGCTCGACGCGGGCACCGCCACCATCTCCGACGAGCTGACCACCTGGGCGTTCCCCGCGAACACGACGGTCTACAGCGCCCGCGACGAGGACGCCTACAGCCCGCTCGCGCCGGGTGCCATCCCGCTCACCGGCACCTCCACCACCGACAACGGCAACCTCAGCGACCTCCCGCTGCTGGTCACCCTGGACAGCGGACTGTGCGCGACCGTCTGCGAATCGTCCCGGGTCAACTACCCGCGCTCGATGGTCAGTTCCGTCACCGGAGCCGACAGCACGCTCAAGACGTACCTGATGAAGAAGCCCGCCCGTTCCTCGGGCACCGCGCAGAACACCACGACCGTCACCACGCCCTTCGCCACACCCTGGCGGGTCCTGGTGCTCGGCGACGAGGCCGGCGACCTGATCGACAACGCCGAACTCGTCCTCAACCTCGCCCCGCCCTGCGCCCTTCCGGACACCTCCTGGATCAGGCCGGGCAAGGTGTTCCGCTGCGAACTGACCACCGCCGCAGGCACCCAGGGCGTGGACTTCGCCGTCGCCCGCAACCTGGAGTACATCGAGTACGACGCCGGCTGGTACGGCCCGGAGTTCAGCACCCCCGACGCCACCACCCCGATAGCCGCGATCGACCTGCCAGCCGTGATCGACTACGCCACCGGTCACGGCGTGGGCGTCTTCCTCTACGTCAACCGCATCGCCCTGACGGACCCGGACACCCTGTTCGCCCTGTACAGGAGCTGGGGCGTGGCCGGGATCAAGCTCGGCTTCATCAACGACGGCACCCAGGCCATGACGAACCAGATCATCGCCTGGGCGAAGGCCGCCGCGAAGTACGAGCTGCTCATCGACATGCACGACGACGTCCGCTCCTGGGGATACGAGCGCACGTATCCCAACTGGATCAGTCTGGAGGGCGTCCGGGGCAACGAGCAGTTCCCGACCGCCACCAACAACGTCCTGCTGCCCTTCGCCCGTAACGTCGGCGGCCCGATGGACTACACCATCTGCTACGGCCAGTCGCGCGACCAGACCACCAACAACCACCAGATGGCGATGGCCGCCGTCTACTACCAGCCGCTCAACTTCCTCTACTGGTACTCCAAGCCCTCCGCCTACGCCACCACCGCCAACTGGCCGGGCCTCGCCTGGTTCGAAGCCATCCCCACCACCTGGGACGAGAGCACCACGGTGGCGGCCGCCGTCGGCGAGTACGTCGCGGTGGCCCGTCGCAGCGGCACCACGTGGTTCCTCGGAGCGATGACCGACGAGGACGCCCGCACCCTGTCGGTCCCGCTGACCTTCCTCGACAGCGGCACGACCTACACGGCCACGATCTACGCCGACGGCACGCCGGGCAGCACCCCGCACGCGACCCCCACCGTCGTCAGCACCCGGACGGTCACCTCCGCCACCACCCTCAGCGTGACCATGACCAGCGCGGGCGGCCAGGCGGTGATCCTGACACCGGCGAACCAGGTGGCCTGACGATCACCGTGCGAGATGCGTCCCGAGGGGTTGACGGAGGCAGGCGTGACGGCCACGTTGGACGATGCCG
>NZ_AEJB01000170.1 GCF_000331005.1 Streptomyces turgidiscabies Car8 | reverse complement strand
GGCACAGCAGGCGTGCTCCTGTACCTTTCCCAGTTCGCCAACCCGATCGTGTGCGGCCTGGTGTTCGGCGCCCCCACCGCCCTCGTCCTCGCCCTCGCCCGGCTCGCCGGGCACGCCAAGCCCGCCCCCGACATCCACCACCAGTACGAAGGCCCCGTCTACCAGGACCAGCGCAACGTCCACACCCGCACCACCGGTGTCTGGGCCAAGACGAACAACCACCACTGACGCCAAGGGCGGCCCCCCTCTCGCCAAAGAACCGGGGCCGCCCTTGTCCAGCCAGTCCTCAACAGACCTGTTGGAGGTCTCCAGCATGACCGATCGCCGCATCCACCCGCGACTCCCCGACGGAACCGAACCGACGCCTGGTCGTGCCGGGGGTGGCTGGTCAGAACCAGCCGGAACGCTTCTTGGCCGCCTTCTCGCGCGCGGCCTCCGTGATGAGTCGCTGCTTCTCGCCGTGCAGGGCGGCCAGTTCGGCCGTCAGCCGCATCTCAGCGTTGGAGGTGGTGGTGTCGATCTGCTGCTCCGCACGGGCGGTACTGCGGCCCCGTACGACCTTGTAGGCGCCGGCGGCGGTGGCGCGGGCCATGGCGCGACGCTCCGCACCGTTCAACGGCCACGACTCACCCCGCTGGACCGCAGCGAGCTTGACGGTCGCCTTGTGTATCTCACGGTCCATGCGGCGGATCTCGGACTTGCTCATGGTCGGCTGCTCCTGGGGTAGGGGAGGACCCCGCGAGGCGGGGAAGTGAGGTGGAGTGCAGCTCAGGCGGCGCGCGGGAGGGGCAGCAGGAGGGGACGGTCCGGCCGCTGCCACGGCTGCGGGCCGAGCAGCTCATCCGCCCACGCCCGTGCGAGCCGTTCGTGCACTGCGGGCTTGCCGACGGGGAACCCCTCCTGCACGGCCCGCACCTGTTCGCCGTGGGCGAGCACCCAGGACAGGCGGGCGGGATCCCAGGCCAGCCGGAACGGACCCGCCACCGCGTCCACACCGATACGGCGGACGCTTGACTCGTTCACGGCCAACTCCTCTTCAGAAGGGGGGTGGTTGACGGTCGGGGCAGAGTCGGCGGGGGTGTCGGGGAAGGCACACAGCACGCACATGCCGAGCGAGGTCGGCATGCAGTAGCTGTAGATCACCCGGCAGTTCGGGCACGTGCGGCGGGCCAGCATCGCCAGTGCGAGGGCACCCCACTTCCGGGACGTCATCGGCCGCACGGGCTTGGCCAGTTCGAGGCGGTACAGGTAGGCGACTCGAACCGTGCCGGTACGCCGGTTGACCCTCATGACCTGCGCCGCTATCGGCTGACCCCCCGGACGCAACCCCCGTGCCCGTAACTGGCGGCGGGTGGCGAACTGTTCGTCGTCGGGGGCGAACTTCCACGGGAACGTGGGCACCCCGTACAGGGCGCCGGTGGGGTCGAAGCACTTGCCGTACGCGGCGGACATCAGGCCACCGCCGTACCGGCACGCTCAGCTTTCAGCGTGTCCCGCAGCATCCGGGCGTTGGCCGGCGACGTGCGGAGCACCCGGCGGATGCCCTCAGCGGTCAGCTCCGCCTCCGACCAGTCGGCCGTCTCGGTGCGTGCCTCATCGAGCAGTTGCGCGGCAGTCCGCTTCGGGCGGGGGGATCGGGCGACGTCGGCCACCCTGCCGGTCGCCCGACGCGGCCGGGTCGACTCAGCCGCCGCCACGGTCCGCGCCTCGATCACCGGAACGCGAATCGAGGCGGCTACGGACGGTACGGGCTTGAGTGGCAGGGTCGACTTCACATGCGAATCGGTCACCGGATCGGGGATCCGCACCACCGATGCGGTGATCGTCGCGGGGGTCGATTCGGGCAGGTCAGCCATAGACCGTTTACTCACGCTCTCGGTTGATTCCTCCGCATTCGCGACCGGGGCCGGAATCGAGGCGGGGACCGTGTCGGCGCCGCCGAACATCGAGGCGAGCGAGGCATCAGCGCCGGCGGTCACCCGATCACGCTGAACGTCCAGCAGCCTCGATCCGAGCACGGTGTCTCCGACTCCGACCTTGCGGGCCAGCCGCCACGACTTGCGCTCCGACCACTTCTTGATCCGATCGCTCGGGTGGTGGGCGGCGCGGGCGCGGTGGTAGGCGAGGGCCTGGACGATGTCGGCGGTGCGCCGCTCGTGCTCCGCGTCCCGGCCGTCGATGTGGACGACGATCCGCCGGGCGAGGAACGCCATGCCCTCAGCCGCCACGGACATGCCCATCGGGGTCAGGGCGTAGACGACCGTGCGGCCGGCGTCGGGTGCGGCCATGGCGCCCATGACGGCGGCTGCGGCCGGCAGGGCCCACAGTCCGGCCCGTACGACGCGGGGGGAGGACTGGCCCAGCATGGTCAGTCCCAGCAGCACGAGGGCGAGGACGGCGGTGGCACCCTCGCCGGCACCGAGGGCACCGAGCGCGGTCCCCTTGCCGTAGGCGTGCCCGATGTTGCTGTACGTACCGATACCGCCGACCACACCCGTAGCGAGCATGGGCACGAACGCGGCCGTCAGCACACCGATCTGAACCCGCGTCAACGGCTTGGCGCTCATGCCGCACCCCCGAGGGTGAGCAGGGCGGCGAGGATGAGCAGGGCGCCGCCGGTCAGGGTGCAGTCGACCGCACGGCGCAGACCGGTGAACTTCCGGACGGCGATCCGGGACAGGCCCGCGATGTCCGCGCCCCTGTCTTCGGCGAGCGCGATGGTGATCTGCTCGGGGGTGAGCGTCGCCCACAGCGGGAAGCCACGGCCCCCGCGCAGGTTCGGGCGCACCGACCACAGCAGCACACCAGCCGCCGTGACCAGCAAACCCAGGCCGAGACCGCCGGCCACACAGGCGGGCACGTTCAGCGGCGCGTCCTTGGCGACCGTCCAGGTCCCGGCCAGGACGGCGCCGACGAAGGCGAGCAGCAGACCGGTCTTGGTGTCGGTCCGGGCGATCTCCGCTTTCACCTCCGCATGCGCGGCGGCGAGAGCCTGTGCGGTGGTGGTGTTCACGCGCCCACCTCCGGGGTGAGCAGCGCGGCCGTGTTGGCGAGCGTGCGGCCGGCGGCGAGCACCTTGCGGCGGGCCCGGCGGACACGCCGCACGTCCAGCTCGCTCGGCGTGCGGTCCATGGTGATGATCTGCGCGTCCAACAGGTCGACCTGCGCCAGGATCAGCGGCATCTCGCGCTCGATGGCGTCCAGCTCAGCGGCCGTCGGCTCCATCCAGTCGGCGAACGCGGTAACAGCATCCTGAACAGTGACGATGTGCTTCATGGGTCGTGATCTCCCTAGACGGTGTTACGGCCCGAAAGCACCCCCGGAGTTCCAGCTCCGGGGGTGCGCCGTTTGATGGGGAAGGGGAACGTGTCAGCGGCGGTCGTTGTGGCCGTTGACGTCGTTGACGAGGGCGCTGTGGGGGTAGCCGTCGCGAAGACGGACCAGGCTGAAGTAGCTGCCCCCGACACCCGTGATCCGGTGCCACTCGCCCTCGTACCGGACGTCCGTACCGACCTGGTCGTCATTCGGGTGCGGAAGGTTCCTGTACCGGCGCATCGGATCTTCCTTTCGTTAGCGATCGGAGCCCTGCGCGACTCCCCGCGCCCCGACCCGTACGACCCCCGGCGAACCGGGGAGGCGGACGGGTCGAAGAGGCAGCCGGCCGCAGCGCTATCCGCTGCGATGCCAGGAAGAACGGGCCGACCGGATCGTTCGTCGACGGGTGATCCCGTGCGAACTGGG
>NZ_AEJB01000169.1 GCF_000331005.1 Streptomyces turgidiscabies Car8 | reverse complement strand
GCTGTCGACTGACCGACCGTATGGATTCTGTATACCATCCATCTGTATACTGTCGCCCTGCATGCGTTCAGTTATCCAACTGCCCCAGCGCGGAGGCGACATGGAAGATCTGAATCCCGAGGTGGTGCTGGGGATGACCACCCAGGCGCCCGACGGCATAGTGATCATCGACGGCGAAGGCCTGATCCGCTTCTGGAACCGTGGCGCGGAGCGCATCTTCGGGTTCTCGGCGGGCGACGTGGACGGTCGCAGCCTGGACGTCATCATCCCGGAGCGGCACCGGAAGCGTCACTGGGACGGCTTCCAGGAAGCCATGGACCGGGGCACGACCAAGTACGGCGACGCCGATCTGCTGAACGTTCCGGCGCTGGCGGCGGACGGCCGCAAGCTGTCCATCGAGTTCAGCGTGGTGCTCCTGCCGGCCCCCGACGGCAGCACGTACGTCGGTGCGGTCATCCGGGACGTCACCGCGCGCCGCGAGCGGGAGCGGGAGCTGATGCGGCGGCGGGCCGAGGCCGAAGCGACGGCC
>NZ_AEJB01000168.1 GCF_000331005.1 Streptomyces turgidiscabies Car8 | reverse complement strand
CTTCAGTAGTCAGTCAGCGATCAGCCGTTGCGCTTCCAGCGCGGCTTCTCGTCGCGGCGGCCGAAGGACGAACCCGAGCCGGAGCCCGTACCCGTGCCGGAGCCCCGGTGGTCGTCGCGGCGGCCGTACGACGGGCGGTCGTGGCCGCCGGCGCGGAAGCCGCCGCCCGCGGGGCGGTCGCCCTGGCGGTCACGGTTGAACGGGCGGTCGCTGCCTCGGTGACCGGTGGACGGGCGGTCGTCGCGGCGGAAACCACCACGGTCGCCACCACCGTCACGACGGTCGTCCCGGCGGAAGCCACCACCCGAACCCGAGGGGCGCTCGTCGCGACGCTCGAAGGAACGGCCACCACGGTCGTTGTCACGGTTGAAGCCACCCGACGGGCGGTCGTCGCGGCGGAAACCACCACGGTCGCCACCACCGTCACGACGGTCGTCCCGGCGGAAACCGCCACCGGAGGGGCGCTCGTCGCGACGCTCGAAGGAACGGCCACCACGGTCGTTGTCACGGTTGAAGCCACCCGACGGGCGCTCGTCGCGGCGGAAACCACCACGGTCGCCACCACCGTCACGACGGTCGTCGCGGCGGAAACCGCCACCGGAGGGGCGCTCGTCGCGACGCTCGAAGGAACGGCCACCACGGTCGTTGTCACGGTTGAAGCCACCCGACGGGCGCTCGCGGCGCTCGTAGTTGCCCCGCTCGTCACGGCGCGGACGCTCCTCGCGTGCCTGCGCCTCAGCGGCGGCCGTCGCCTCGGCGGCGGCCTCCTCGATGACGACGGCAGCGGCGGCCTCGGCCACCGCGGCAACGGCGGCCTCCGGGTCCTCGCCCCGCTCGCGCGCCGCACGCGCGGTCAGCCGGTCGGCCTCCTCGCGCAGTTCGGTGGCACGACGTGCGGCGCGCTCCAGCTCCTTGGTGAGCTGCGAGACCTCACGCTCGGCCTGCTGCGCGGCGTTGCCCGCGGACTCGGCCTGGACCTCGGTCATCGACCGGGCGCCGGTGATCTCCGCGACCTCCGGCTCGAAGGCCGCGCCGCCCTGGATGATGTGGCGCGAGGCGTCGACGCCCGCGTCCTCCATCAGGCGGAAGATCTGGCGGCGCTGGTGCGGCAGGGACAGCGACACGACCGTGCCGGAGCGGCCCGCGCGGGCCGTACGGCCGGAGCGGTGCAGGTAGTCCTTGTGGTCGCCGGCCGGGTCCACGTTCAGGACCAGGTCGATGCCGTCGACGTGGATGCCGCGCGCGGCGACGTCGGTGGCGACCAGGGCGTTGACGTAGCCCTTCTTGAAGTCCTCGAGGACGCGGGTACGCGCGCCCTGCGTCATACCGCCGTGCAGCGCGTCGGCCTTCACACCGGAGTCGCAGAGCTGCTCGGCGATACGGTCGGCGCCCAGCTGGGTGCGGACGAAGATGATCGTGCGGCCCTTGCGGGAGGCGATCGCGGCCGTGACCGGCGCCTTGTCCTTGGGCTTCACGATGAGGATGTGGTGGGACATCGTCGTGACGTTGCCCTGGGCGCTGTCGACCTCGTGCGTGACCGGGTTGGTCAGGTAGCGCTTGACCAGCGTGGAGATCTCGTTCTCCATGGTGGCCGAGAACAGCATGCGCTGGCCGCCGCCGGGGATCTGGTCGAGCAGCTCGGTGACCTCGGGCAGGAAGCCCAGGTCGGACATCTGGTCGGCCTCGTCGAGGACGGCGACCTCGACGTTGGCGAGCGAGCAGGCGCCGCGGTTGATGATGTCGCGCAGACGGCCGGGCGTGGCGACGAGGACGTCGACGCCGCGCTCCAGGGCGTACATCTGGTTGCTCATCGACGTACCGCCGCAGACGACCTTCATCTTGAGGCCGAGGACGTCGCCGTACGGCTGGAGGGCGTCCGCGACCTGCATCGCGAGCTCACGGGTCGGCGTGAGGATGATGCCGCGGGGCTTCTTCTTCTCGGTGTGGCCGCCGGACAGCTTCGTCAGCAGCGGCAGACCGAAGGAGAGGGTCTTGCCGGAGCCGGTGCGGCCACGGCCGAGGATGTCCTTGCCGGCCAGGGCGTCCGGGATGGTCGCGGCCTGGATCGGGAAGGGGCTGGTCACACCGTTCTGCGTGAGCTTGCGCACGACGCCCTCGGGGAGACCGAGGTCGGTGAAGGTGATCTCCGGCTCGCCGGACTCGGTGTCGTTCGAGTCGGCGGCGTCGGTGTCGGCGGCCGTCTGCGCGAGGTCGAGGTCGATGGCCTCGTTGTCCTCGTTCTCGGGCACGACGATGTGATCAGTACTGGAAATGGACATGCGAATGCGAAACCTTCCGGAGTCTCGTCGGCACGCGCCCGTCAACTCCGTGATTTCGCAATTCGACCGCCTCAATGCGGTCAGCCACGGCAAGGGAGAGTACGCGCCACACGCGGCGCATCTCTTCGGCGCCAGGCAATGGGATCAAACGATCTACTACCATACGCACTCACCTCCCCTTTGGGCAAATTGAGTACCGTCATCCCAGGTCAACACCCTTCTGGACCTTCGATCGGACGGGTCTAGACAGCCACCCCGGCCTCTGGCGCGGGCTCCCGGGTCATCAGTTGCGGCTGGGCCTGCTGCGGCTGCACCGAGGACGACGGCTCCGCGACCGTCGGCTCCGGCGAGGGCGGCGGGGGCGTGGGTGACACGGGCGGCGGCTCCGGCTCGGGCTCGGCGGTCTTCGTGGGTGTGGCCTGCGGCTTCGTCGGTGTGGGCGCACCGGGGCCGACCGGCCCGGGGCTGCCACCGGCCGGCCTGGTGGGCTCCGACGCGGGCGCGCTCTGACCGGCGGACGGGGAGG
>NZ_AEJB01000167.1 GCF_000331005.1 Streptomyces turgidiscabies Car8 | reverse complement strand
CGACGCCGCGGCCTCCAGCAGACCGGCGTCGATCTCCGGGCCGATCAGGTACGGGGCCAGCGCCAGGTTCTGCGAACCCGAGGCCCGCAGCTGTTCGGCGATGGCCGCGATCGAGCCGTCCTGGTCGAGGGCCGCCGCCATCACCGGCACGGCGAGGCGCGCGGCGAGCAGCATGCCCGTGATCCCGGCCGCCTGTACGGCCTCCTCGCCACCCACCGAGGCCAGGATGATGCCGTCCGCGGCCGTCGCCACGGTGAACAGCCGGGCCCGGTCGGCGCGCGCGAGGCCCGCCTCGGACAGCCGTACGTGCAGTCCCTCGGCGAGCAGCGGGTGCGGGCCGAGGACGTCGGTCAGGTCGGCCGCGATACGGCTTTCCATGACGGCCTGACGGACCTGACGCAGCAGCGCGTTGTCCGGACCGGCTAGCAGCGGCACGACGACGGCCACGGGCCCCTCGGGCGGCTTGACGTCGGCGCCGGCGGCGAGGGCCTGCTCGTAGCGGGCGGTGCGCTCCTGCGCGGTGTGCGTGAGCACGAACTGGAGCGTGGGGAACTCCGCGTCGTCACCGTCGAGGTATCCGATGCGGGCGTCGAGGCCGGGGAGCTCGGAGCGTGCGATGCTCACGACCTCCTCGGCGAGGCTCCGGGTCGCGGCGCTGGGCATGCCCGGCACCGCGAGGACGAGCGCGGGCGCTCCCTCGGGAGCCGCCAGCGGCTCGGGGCGGCGGTGCCGGCCCGGCTGGCGGGGGCGCGGCATTCGTACTGGCAGGCCGGCGGGCCCAGTGGGGGAGCTCATGGCGCCGCATGTTACTGGCTTATTGGGTTCCCTTGTTCGGGGAGGGGGCAGGTGAGCGGTATCCGTCCGCTTTTGTCTGATGAGTTACGGGCGGATCAGAAGTGATCAGTATGTGACATCTCTGTGCAGTCCGGAGAAGACGGGCATACCCACCCCGTACGTCTGTGCTGGTCAACCGCACGCGGTCGGCGAGGCCCGATGGGACTCGGTGAAATGGGCGGACTTGCGCGGTGCGGCGAAGTGCCGCCTCCTGTCCGGCAATCGGGCATCAGGTTCATATGCCGGTCATTCAGCGGCGTCGGTGTGCGGGGGGCTTCCCCGTCTGTGCGGGGCCTCGCTGTGTGCCAGTAGGGTGACGGACTGTGGCACCACGACCCTTGCATGAACTTGTCGAAGCGGGCTGGGCGAAGGCTCTTGACCCCGCCGCCGAACGCATCGCCGCGATGGGGGACTTCCTCCGGGCCGAGATAGCGGCGGGCCGGACGTACCTGCCGGCCGGGGCGAACGTCCTGCGGGCCTTCCAGCAGCCGTTCGACGACGTCCGCGTCCTGATCGTCGGTCAGGATCCCTACCCCACACCGGGGATGGCGATCGGGCTGAGTTTCGCCGTGGCGCCCGAGGTACGTTCGTTGCCGGGCAGCCTGGAGAACATCTTCCGGGAGCTGCATTCGGACCTGGGGCTGCCCAGACCGTCGAACGGTGATCTGACCCCGTGGACGAAGCAGGGTGTCCTGTTGCTGAACAGGGCGCTCACCACGGCACCGCGCAGTCCCGCGGCGCACCGGGGCAAGGGGTGGGAAGAAGTCACCGAACAGGCGATCCGGGCGCTGGTGGCCCGTGGCAAGCCGCTGGTGTCCGTCCTCTGGGGGCGTGACGCGCGCAACCTGCGGCCGCTGCTGGGCGATCTCCCGGCGATCGAGTCCGCCCACCCGTCTCCGATGTCGGCGGACCGCGGTTTCTTCGGCTCGCGGCCGTTCAGCCGGGCCAACGACCTGCTCGTCAAGCAGGGCTCCCAGCCGGTGAACTGGCAACTGCCGTAGCCCACGGCCGTCGCCACGGCCGAGTCTCCTTCAGTACAGGGCGATGAGCCCGACAGCGAGCACAGCACCGGCCGAACCGGCGGCCTGACGGCCGTTCAGGCGCTCCTTCAGGAGTAACAGGGCGAGGCGTTGTGTCCGCGCGAGGCCAAGTCGTTGACGAAGTGCGTGATGCCGAGCGCAGAGCGGACAGCAGAGCGAGCAGTTCACCCATGGTCACGCTCGTCGCTCACGGGACGGCCCGGTCCGCCTCGCCCACCGGGCGCCCCCACCGCGACCAGGTCGCCGGGAGCCGGCGGAACAGCCCCAGGGAGAGTCGCGC
This sequence comes from Streptomyces turgidiscabies Car8, assembly GCF_000331005.1. Classification (GTDB taxonomy): domain Bacteria; phylum Actinomycetota; class Actinomycetes; order Streptomycetales; family Streptomycetaceae; genus Streptomyces; species Streptomyces turgidiscabies. The sequence continues at coordinate 2,279 of NZ_AEJB01000167.1, read as the reverse complement.
CACGCCGACCCGCGGATGTCGGCCTCCGGCGCGCCGCTCACCGGAAGGCCGCCAACCCGACGCCGGGGAGTGGGGTCTGCCCGGCTGACAGGACCCGCACGTCCTCCTGTGACGGTTCCTCAGTCGATCACCGCGGCCCGAACACACAGGACGTCCGGCAGGTGGGACGCCAACTGCTGCCAGCTGTCGCCGTCGTCCGCCGACGCGTACACCTCTCCGTTGCGGTTGCCGAAGTAGACGCCCGCCGGGTCCGCGTCGTCCGTGCACAGGGCGTCGCGCAGCACCGTGCCGTAGTGGTCCCCCTGGGGCAGGCCCGCCGACAGGGGCTCCCAGCTCTTGCCCGCGTCCGCCGTACGGAAGACCCGGCAGCGGTGGTCGGCCGGGACACGGTCCGCGTCCGCGTTGATGGGGAAGACGTACGCCGTGTCGCCGCGGTGCGGATGAGCCGCCACCGCGAAACCGAACGTCGAGGGGAGACCGGCACCGATGTCCGTCCAGTTCCCGCCCGCGTCGTCGCTCCGGTAGACACCCCAGTGGTTCTGGAGGTAGAGCCGGTCGGGGTTGGCCGAGTCCTTCGCGACCTTGTGCACGCACTGGCCGAACTCCGGGTTCGGATCCGGCAAAAACACCGCGGAGACACCGGAGTTGGACGGGGCCCAGCTCGCGCCGCCGTCCGATGTACGGAACACTCCCGCCGTCGAGACGGCGACCGTCACGGCACGCGGGTCGCGCTGGTCGGTGACGATCGTGTGCAGCCCCTCACCGCCGCCGCCCGGTACCCAACGGGAGCGAGTGGGATGCTCCCACAGCGGGCGGACCAGCTCGAAGGACTCACCGCGGTCCTCCGAGCGGTACAGCGCCGCCGGTTCGGTGCCCGCGTACACCACGTCCGCTTCCGCCGTCGACGGGTGGAGCTGCCAGACGCGCTCCAGTGAGGCGCCCGTGTCCTTGGGGAACTTGACGGCCGGCTGCGCCGGCTCCGTCCACGTCCGGCCCAGGTCGTCGGAGTGGAAGACCGACGGCCCCCAGTGGGCGCTGTCGCCGCCGACCAGCAGCCTCGGGTTCTCGCGCCGGGTGTCGATCGCGACCGAGTACACGGCCTGCGCGTTGAAAGAAGGGCTGTCGTCGAACTCCCACGTGCCACCGCGCCGGTGCCCGATGAACAGGCCTTTGCGCGTGCCGACCGTGAGCAGTACCTCGGTCATGCCGATCACCTCCGGGACGTCTTTGTCCAGTCATCGGCCAGTCTGCACCCCACCACTGACAGTCACCCCTGGAAACGGCGTCGCCGCAGGTCAAAGCGGTTTGTCGGCGGGATGTGACGGAGACCTCGGGCCTGCCGTGAGCAGCGGAGGGCCTTCGCGCGTATGGGAGGACGGCAGGGCATGTCCGTGTGCGCGTGAGGAGGATGCCTTCGATGGCGGCATTCCGTGGTCCGAGGGTGTGGCTGTGGCGTTGGCGGCGCAATCCGCTGAGGCGTCGCGTGGATGCCGTGGAGGGATGGGCCGTACTGGCCACCTGGGCACTCATCGTGCTCACCGGAGTCTTCGTCGGCCTGGTGTCGGCGCACTCCGTCGAACAGGGGCTGGCGAGAGAGCGCGTCGAGTGGCGCCCCGTGACGGCTCTGGTGGTGGAGGACGCGCCCGGCACCGTGGGCAGCGAGAAGGTGTGGGCGAAGGTCCGCTGGAGCGCCGCCGACGGCACCCGGCACACGGGCCAGGCCCGGGTCGACTCGGGCAGCACCGCGGGCAGCCCGGCGACGGTCTGGACGGACCCGCAGGGCCGTCTGGTGACGAAGCCCGCCACCGAGTCCGAGGCTCACCTGAGAGCCACCCTGATCGGCGCCCTGGCGGGTGCGAGCGGGGCGAGCGTGCCCTATGTCGGCTGGCGTCTCCTGCGCGGCCGTCTGCAGCGCCGGCGGATGGAGGAGTGGGACGAGGCGTGGGAGCGGTTCGACCCGATGTGGGGCCGCAACACGCGCTGAGAGGGCGCACGCGCGAGGCGGGGGAGCGAGGCAGCGGTGTCCGGCGTCCCCGCGAATCCCCGGCCGTCGGCGAGTGCGTGAGCGCGGGGGAGTGTGGGGGAGCGCGGCGGTGTCGACCCTGGCCGGTCCGCCTGCCACGGCGACGTCGTGCTCGGCAGGCCTGTCGGCAACGGCACGGCGCGGAGCGTCTCCGGTCTGTACCGGCCGTGCAGGCGGGCGAGAGAGGCCGGGCCGCGCCTGTCGGTCAGGGCGAGCAGAGTGCCGCCGTGCCCTTCCCCGTTGTGCAGTGCGGCAA
>NZ_AEJB01000166.1 GCF_000331005.1 Streptomyces turgidiscabies Car8 | reverse complement strand
CAGGAGGGCTCAGTGGCCGCCCTGCTCCTTGAGGCGCTTGTACGACCGCTCGATCTCGGCCTCGGCGTCCGTGCGGCCCACCCAGTTGGCGCCCTCGACGGACTTGCCGGGCTCCAGGTCCTTGTAGACCTCGAAGAAGTGCTGGATCTCCAGACGGTCGAACTCCGACACGTGGTGGATGTCCCGCAGGTGCTCCACGCGCGGGTCGTGCGCGGGCACGCACAGCAGCTTGTCGTCGCCGCCGGCCTCGTCCGTCATCCGGAACATGCCGATCGCGCGGCACTGGATGAGACAGCCGGGGAAGGTCGGCTCGTCCAGGATGACCAGCGCGTCCAGCGGGTCGCCGTCCTCGCCGAGGGTGTTCTCGACGAAGCCGTAGTCGGCCGGGTAGCTGGTCGAGGTGAAGAGGCGACGGTCCAGACGGATCCGACCGGTCTCGTGGTCCACCTCGTACTTGTTCCGTGAACCCTTCGGAATCTCGATCGTGACGTCGAACTCCACCGGTGGCTCCTCCATGATCAACACATAGTTCTGGTGGTTAAGTGTCCCTCACGCTGGTGTGTGATCGCGAAAGGGGCTGGTGGTCGTGCCGGAGCTGGGGCCTTGGCGGGCCGCGAGGCCGAGGGTGGCGCGGCTCGTCCGCACCGTAAGACCCCGTCTCACCCGGGCTGCGGCAACAGTGAAACCGCAGCTCGGACGGGCCACAGCGGCCGTGAGACCGCGGGTCGCGCGGATCACACAGGCGGTGGGCCCGAAGCTCGCCGGTCTCCCGAGACCGAACACCCTGAAGACGAAGATACTGCCGTTGTCGATGCCGAAGACCCTGCGGACCTGGCACTACACCGCGGGCGCCGCCACCGCCGGACTGGCGCTGACCGCCGGCGTGGTGACCGCCGCCGGCCCCTGGGACTCCTCCGGCCAGCGTACGGCCGAGCGGGACTGGGCCGCCGTCCAGGAGCGATCCGGTGGCACAGATCACGGACGTAATTCCGGTACGTCCGACACCTCCGCCACCTCGGGTACGTCGGCCGGGGCGCCCGCACCCGCGCCGAGCGCCCCCTCCGTGCTGGCCGGCCTCGGCAGCGCCACCGGCACCCTGCGGGCGGCGCCCGCGGGAAGGGCCCTCGCGGCCGTCCTGGACCCGCTCCTGAGGAACCCCGCCCTCGGTACCCGCCAGACCGCCGCCGTCGTCGACATCGCCACCGGCAAGCGCCTCTACGGCCTCGGGGCGGGCGAGGCGCTCGTCCCCGCCTCGACCACGAAGATCGCCACGGCTGTCGCCGCGCTCTCCGCGATGGGCGCCGACCACCGCCTCACCACCCGGGCCGCCCTGGAGCCCGACACCAACGAACTCGTCCTGGTCGGCGGCGGCGACCCCACCCTGACGGCCCGTAAGGACCCGGAGGGCTGGGCCAGCCTGCGCACCCTGGCCGACTCGACGGCCACCGCCCTCAGGAAGCGCGGCGTACGCCAGGTGACGCTGTCGTACGACACCACGCTCTACGCGGGCACGGAAATCCACCCGATCGGGGCCGACAACGACGGCAACCTCGCCCCGGTCAGCGCCCTGATGGCCGACGAGGCCCGCACGAACGACTCGACCAGCGGAACGGCAGTCCGCAGCACCGAGCCGGCGGCGGACGCCGCCCGCGCCTTCGCGGCCCTCCTGGCGAAGCACGGCATCAGAACGACCTCCCCGGGCCCGTCCAAGGCCACCGGCCGGGCGACCACCCTCGCGAAGGTCTCCTCGCCGCCCCTCTCCGCCCTCGTCGAGCGCATGCTGACCAACAGCGACAACGACCTCGCGGAGGCCCTCGCCCGCCAGACCGCGCTCGCCACGGGCGTCCGGCCCGACTTCGCGGGGGGTGCGCGGGCCATCCGTACCCAGCTGGGGAAGCTCGGACTGCCCATGTCCGGCGCCCGTTTCGCGGACGGCAGCGGTCTGAACCGCGCCGACCTCCTCACCCCGGACCTCCTCACGGCCCTGCTGGCCAAGGCCGGCGACCCGTCCCACCCCGAACTGCGCGCGGTCCTCACGGGCCTCCCCGTGGCGGGCTTCACCGGCACCCTGAGCACCCGCTACACGGACGGCGCGGCGGGCGTCGTACGGGCCAAGACGGGCACCCTGACCGGTGTGAACGCACTGGCGGGCACGGTCGTCGACCGGGACGGCCGCCTCCTGGCCTTCGCCTTCCTGGCCGTCGACACCACCGACCGGACGGCGGCCCAGACAGCCCTGGACCGTACGGCGACGGCGCTGGCGGCCTGCGGCTGCTGACCTCGCCATCTGCCCCTGGGAGGAGTGCTCACGTACGGTTGATGCATGACGAGCATCGGTGGTGCTGCATCTGCTGGGATGGTCGACTGGAATCTCGCGGTGGCGACCGCGACCCGGCTCGTGAGGCCGGGACCAGAGGTGAGCCGCGACGAGGCCCGGGCCATCGTGTCGGAACTGCGCCGGCACGCGAAGGCCTCCGAGGAGCACGTCCGGGGCTTCACCCGGATGGGCACGGACGCCGCGCACGACACCCCCGTACTGGTCGTCGACCGTCCGGGCTGGGTACGGGCGAACGTGGCCGGGTTCCGCGAGGTGCTCAGGCCGTTGCTGGACAAGATGGAGGAGCGGCGCGGGAGTTCACCCGGCGGAGCCGTCCTCGGCGCGGTCGGCGGCAAGGTCACCGGCGTCGAACTGGGCATGCTGCTGTCGTTCCTGTCGTCCCGGGTGCTCGGCCAGTACGAGACCTTCGCGCCGTCCACCCGTGAACTTCCGGCGGGCGCGAACGGCGGCGGCCGGCTGCTCCTCGTCGCGCCGAACATCGTCCACGTGGAGCGCGAACTCGATGTACAGCCCCATGACTTCAGGCTCTGGGTGTGTCTGCACGAGGAGACGCACCGCACCCAGTTCACGGGCGTGCCCTGGCTGAGGGACCATCTGGAGGGCGAAATCCAGTCGTTCTTGGGGGAGACGGAAGTCGACCCCATGACGTTCCTGGAGCGCATCAGGGAGGCCGCGCAGTCCCTGGCGGGCGGCAGGCCGGAGGGCGAGGAGGACGACGGCGGGCGCTCCCTGGTGGAGTTGGTGCAGACACCGGCCCAGCGGGAGATCCTCGGCCGCCTCACCGCGGTCATGTCCCTCCTGGAGGGACACGCCGACTTCGTGATGGACGGAGTGGGTCCCGCGGTGGTGCCCTCCGTGGCCGAGATCCGGGAGAAGTTCCAGCAACGGCGGGCCAAGGGCGCGTCCCGCCTGGACCTCGCGCTGCGCAAGCTCCTCGGCCTGGACGCCAAACTCAAGCAGTACCGGGACGGCGAACGCTTTGTCCGCGCGGTCGTTGACCAGGTCGGCATGGACGGCTTCAACCGCGTGTGGACCTCCCCCAACACCCTCCCGACGAAGGCCGAGATCGCCAAACCGGCGGACTGGGTCGCGCGGGTGCACCGCAAGACGGACTCATGAGCCCTCGGAACAAGGGGTGAACGAATCCGGCCGACGGCAGGTGAACGCCCCTTCAATCACCCGTCCGAGGGACCGTGGGGCATGGGTAGGCGTGCAATGCTCGGGGAACGCCCCGTTTCTGTCACCATCTACACACTCTGAGTGACCGAAGTCGGCTCACCCCCCGAAAACTTCATGAAGGGAACCGGACATGGGTCCCCATCCTGCGGTCGCGGCGATACGCCTGGCGGTTCGCCGCGCTCTCCACGACATCCTCACCGCTCACAACCTGTCCCACAGCCTCGTCCCCAGCCCCAACACCCCCGGCGAGTCCCTGCCACTCGTCCTCGTGGCGTGTTCCGGCGGCGCCGACTCCATGGCGCTCGCCTCCGCCCTCGCGTTCGAAGCGCCCAAACTCGGTCTGCGCGCCGGCGGCGTCACCGTCGACCACGGTCTGCAGCCCGGCTCCGACCTCCGTGCCGACGAGGTCGTCCTGCGCCTGACCGAACTCGGCCTCGACCCGGTCGAGTCGATCGCCGTCACCGTCGGCCGTGAGGGCGGCCCGGAGGCCGCCGCGCGAGACGCCCGGTACGGCGCCCTGGACGCCGCCGCCGAGCGCCACGGCGCCACCGCGGTCCTCCTCGGGCACACCCGTGACGACCAGGCGGAGACCGTACTGCTGGGCCTCGCCCGCGGCTCCGGTATCCGGTCCCTGTCCGGGATGGCCGCCGTCTCGGGAGGGCCCGGAGCCCCCGGCCGGTACCGCAGGCCCTTCCTGCAGGTCGACCGGCAGACCGCCCGCAAGGCGTGCATGGTCCAGGCCCTGCCGGTCTGGGACGACCCGCACAACGCCGACCCGGCCTACACCCGGTCCCGGCTGCGCCACGAAGGACTGCCCGCCCTGGAGAAGGCCCTCGGCAAGGGCGTGGTCGAGGCACTCGCCCGCACGGCCCAGCTCTCCCGCGACGACGCCGACGCCCTCGACACCTGGGCCCGCCAGGCCGAGGCCTCCGTACGGGACGCGGCGGGCCTCCTGGAGTGCGCCAAGCTGTACGCCCTGCCGCCCGCCGTACGCCGCCGCATCCTGCGCAGTGCCGCCATCGAGGCGGGCGCTCCGGCCGGTTCGCTGTTCGCCCGCCACATCGAGGAAGTCGACCGGCTGATCACCGGCTGGCGCGGGCAGGGGGCCATCAATCTCCCCGGCCGGGTCGTCGCCCAGCGGCAGGGTGGCAGACTGGTGATTCGGCAAGGCTGAATCTCACCCCCCTTCGGGGAGGGGTCGGCGAGCCAGGCAGATGGCGACGGGCGACCGAAAGTGATGCGGGTGGACGCGAAAGACATGGGTGCCGACCTCAAGTCGGTACTCATCACCAAGGAAGAGATCGACGCGAAGCTGGTCGAGCTGGCCGCGAAGATCGACGCGGAGTACGCGGGCAAGGATCTGCTGATCGTCGGCGTCCTCAAGGGCGCGGTGATGGTCATGGCCGACCTGGCCCGGGCGCTGTCCACCCCCCTCACCATGGACTGGATGGCCGTGTCGTCGTACGGCGCGGGCACCCAGTCCTCCGGTGTGGTGCGGATCCTCAAGGACCTCGACACCGACATCAAGGGCAAGCACGTCCTCATCGTCGAGGACATCATCGACTCCGGGCTGACCCTGTCCTGGCTGATCTCCAACCTCGGCTCCCGCGAGCCCGAGTCGCTGAAGATCTGCACCCTGCTGCGCAAGCCGGAGGCCGCGAAGGTCGCCATCGACGTGGAGTGGGTCGGCTTCGACATCCCGAACGAGTTCGTGATCGGCTACGGCCTCGACTACGCCGAGAAGTACCGCAACCTTCCGTTCGTCGGTACCCTCGCGCCCCACGTCTACGGCGGCTGAGTCCGGCTGCCGACCCGGCCTCTCGTGCGGCTGCTGAGCCAAAGGGCCGGTCCTGTGAGAGGTGCGGGAACCCCGGCGGCCTTCCCGCCGTTGGAGCATGCGTGGACGGTAATGCGACCCCGCCCGTGCGCCTTCGGGTGACAATGCTGGGGTACCGTCCGAAGAGCAGTCTTTAGAACAGTCTTTGTCAAACTCACTATGGCAGGAGGGACGGGGCGGCACCGCTCCGTATGGATGGACGTGAAGCGATACTTCCGTGGGCCGGTCATGTGGATCGTGCTGGCCGTCCTTGCCGTGGTCGTGTTGATGCAGGTCGTCGGCTCGTCCGGCGGCTACAAGACGGTGGACACAGGCCAGGTCGTCCAGGCGATCAACGACAACAAGGTCGAGCAGGCCAAGATCACCACCGGTGACGAGCAGGTCATCAAGGTCCAGCTCAAGGACGGCCAGAAGGTCGAGGGCAGCTCGAAGATCCAAGCGAGCTACATCGGCGATCAGGGCGTCAACCTGGCGAACACTCTCCAGGACAAATACCAGAACAAGCAGATTCCGGACGGCTACACGGTCTCTCCGACCAAGCAGAACGCTTTCGTCGGCATTCTGCTGTCGCTGCTCCCCTTCGTCCTCATCGTCGTCGTGTTCCTGTTCCTGATGAACCAGATGCAGGGCGGCGGTTCCCGCGTCATGCAGTTCGGGAAGTCCAAGGCCAAGCTCATCACCAAGGACACCCCGAAGACGACGTTCGCCGACGTGGCGGGCGCGGACGAGGCGGTCGAGGAACTCCACGAGATCAAGGAGTTCCTGCAGGAGCCGGCCAAGTTCCAGGCCGTCGGCGCCAAGATCCCCAAGGGTGTGCTCCTCTACGGGCCTCCCGGTACGGGCAAGACGCTGCTCGCACGTGCTGTCGCGGGCGAGGCGGGCGTTCCGTTCTACTCGATCTCGGGTTCCGACTTCGTCGAGATGTTCGTCGGTGTCGGTGCCTCCCGGGTCCGTGACCTCTTCGAGCAGGCCAAGGCGAACGCCCCGGCGATCGTCTTCGTCGACGAGATCGACGCGGTCGGCCGCCATCGCGGCGCCGGCATGGGCGGCGGACACGACGAGCGCGAGCAGACGCTGAACCAGCTGCTCGTCGAGATGGACGGCTTCGACGTCAAGGGCGGTGTGATTCTCATCGCCGCGACGAACCGGCCCGACATCCTCGACCCGGCGCTGCTGCGTCCCGGCCGCTTCGACCGCCAGATCGCGGTCGACCGCCCGGACATGCTCGGCCGTCTGGAGATCCTCAAGGTTCACCAGAAGGGCAAGCCGGTCGCTCCGGACGTCGATCTGTCGGCGGTCGCCCGTCGCACGCCGGGCTTCACCGGCGCGGACCTGAGCAACGTCCTCAACGAGGCAGCGCTGCTCACCGCCCGCAGCGAGAAGAAGCTGGTCGACAACCTGGCGCTGGACGAGGCCATCGACCGCGTCGTGGCGGGCCCGCAGAAGCGGACCCGGATCATGTCGGAGAAGGAAAAGAAGATCACCGCGTACCACGAGGGCGGCCACGCCCTGGTCGCGGCGGCTTCCCCGAACTCCGACCCGGTCCACAAGATCACGATCCTCTCCCGAGGCCGTGCTCTGGGCTACACGATGGTCCTGCCGGACGAGGACAGGTACTCCACGACCCGCAACGAGATGCTCGACCAGCTGGCGTACATGCTGGGCGGGCGCGCGGCCGAGGAGCTCGTCTTCCACGACCCGACCACAGGTGCTGCGAACGACATCGAGAAGGCCACCGCGACGGCCCGCGCGATGGTCACGCAGTACGGCATGACCGAGCGGCTCGGCGCGATCAAGTTCGGTGGTGACAACACCGAACCGTTCCTCGGCCGTGAGATGGGTCACCCGCGCGACTACTCGGAAGAGGTCGCCGCGCTCGTCGACGAAGAGGTCAAGAAGCTCATCGAGAACGCGCACAACGAGGCCTGGGAGATCCTGGTCGAGAACCGCGACGTCCTCGACGCGCTGGTGCTGCAGCTGCTGGAGAAGGAGACGCTGAGCAAGGAGCAGATCGCCGAGATCTTCACTCCGATCATCAAGCGTCCGGCCCGTCCCGCGTGGACCGGCTCCTCCCGCCGTACGCCGTCCACCCGCCCGCCGGTGCTCTCCCCCAAGGAGCTGTCGCTGACGAACGGGACCAACGGCTCGGCGGCGGCCATCACCGCCAAGGCCACAGCCACCGAGTCCGTCCCCGCGACGGAGTCGGCACCGGAGGACCGCACCGAGAGCTGATCCAGGCTCTCCCGCCCCTCCCGCTCAGTGAGCCCGGAATGGATGCCGCATCTCCGCCACCCACAGCGGCAGGACGTCGGCCGGATACGTCCGCCACTTCATGCTCCGGCGTCGACGGAGCTGTCCGAGCGAGAGCTCCTCAAGAGGGTTCACCAGCTCTCCGCCCCGGGCACCAGCAGAACCACGCTCTCCACAAGCCGTCACCTTCAGCATTGGACCGCCAACTCGATCTCTGCGCAAGCCCCCGAAGCAGCCATGACAGGTCGGACCCGGAACGCGACAGACGCAGGACGCACGGTTCTTGACGCGTCACGGACAACAGTGGCTTGATATGTGGGAGCGCTCCCACACCGCACCCCCGGTGAGCTGACAACACAGCCAGGGAAGGGATCACCATGCGTAGTACGCGCCATCTGCCCCCCTTACGGATCTTGCTGGCCACGCTCCTGCTGTCCCTCGGCGTGGCCCTCGCACCCACTGCCACGGCGGCACCCGGCACCACGGCGGCCGACACCACGGCACCCGCCGCTGCGGCGGCCGTCCGCATCATGCCGCTGGGCGACTCGATCACCGGCTCGCCGGGCTGCTGGCGGGCCATGCTGTGGAACAGCCTGCAGAGCGCCGGATACACGAACATCGACTTCGTCGGCACCCTCAACCAGCAGGGCTGCGCCCAGGCGCACGACGGTGACAACGAGGGGCACGGCGGCGAACAGGTGACCGCCGTGGCGGACCAGAACCTGCTTCCGGCCCGTCTCTCCGCGACCCGACCCGACATCGTTGTCATGCACTTCGGCACGAACGACGTGTGGAGCAGTTTCACCCCGGACCGCGTCCTCGCCGCCTACACCACGCTGGTGCAGCAGATGCGGGCGTC
>NZ_AEJB01000165.1 GCF_000331005.1 Streptomyces turgidiscabies Car8 | reverse complement strand
AACTCGGATCAAGGTCAGCTGCTGGGCATCAGCACGCTGTCGACGATGTACACGTTGGCGTTGGCGGTCTTGACGTTGCCGCACACCACGTCGGCGGAGTCGTTGACCTTGTAGGACTCACCCGATCCCGAGGTGGTCAGCTTCGACTTCTCCAGGGTGTCGAAGGAGCCGTTCTCCAACTGCTTCGGCGTGAGCTTCTGCCCGACGACGTGGTACGTGAGGATCTTCGTCAGCTGGGCCTTGTCGGCGAGGACCTTGTCGAGGGTGGCCTTCGGGATCTTGGCGAAGGCGTCGTTGGTCGGGGCGAACACGGTGATGTTCTGGGCGTTGTTGAGGGTGTCGACCAGGCCCGCCTTCGTCACGGCCGCCACCAGGGTGGACAGCGCCGGGTTGTGGGAGGCGGCGGTGGCGACCGGGTCCTGGGCCATGCCGTCGAAGGAACCGGCGCCGGTCGCGGGCACGGCCGAGCAGGCGGATCCGAACGGCTTGTCGGCCGAGGTGGCGCTGCCGGAGCCCGTCATGCCGTCGTCCGACGCGGCGGCGGGCGCCGACGCCTTCGAGGAGGAGTCGGACTTGGCCGAGTCGCTGCCGCTGCCGCTGTCGGAGCAGGCGCTCAGAGCCAGTGGCAGGACGGCGGCGGCGGCCAGGATGACGGCGGTACGGCGGATACGGGTGTTCATGGTGTGTCTCCTGTTGGTGGGAACAGCCTGAGTGGTGATGGCTCGCGGAAAGTGGTCAGGAAGGTGGTTCGGGGGGTCACTCGACGGTCACCACGACGGAGTGCCGGCCACTGGCGCCGTCGGGGATCGTGCGAGTGCGTTTCTCCGTCTGCACCTGGCCGGTGCGGTCGGTGGCGCGGACGGTGAGCGTGTGGCCGCCCTTGGTGGCCTGCCAGGCGAAGGACCACTGGCGCCAGGTGTCGCGGGTGTCCTCGGTGGCGAGCCGGGCATCCTGCCAGGGGCCGTCGTCGACGCGGACCTCGACCCGGTCGATGCCCCGGTGCTGTGCCCAGGCCACCCCGGCGACCATGACGGTGCCTGCGGCGGGCCTGGCGAAGGGCTTCGGCGTGTCGATGCGGGACGCGGTCTTCACCGGTGCCCTGCGAGCCCAGCCGCGTTTGACCCAGTAGGGGTCGTAGGAGTCGAAGGTGGTGAGCTCGATGTCCTCGACCCATTTGCAGGCGGAGACGAACCCGTACAGTCCGGGCACCACCATGCGGACCGGGAAGCCGTGGTCGAAGGGCAGCGGTCGCCCGTTCATACCGACGGCGAGCAGGGCGTCCCGTCCGTCCATCAGGTCCTCGACGGGGCTGCCGATGGTCATACCGTCCACCGAGCGGGCCACCAGCTGGTCGGCCGGCCCGCCCTTCGACGGGGGCTCGACCCCGCATTCGGCGAGCAGGTCTGCCAGGCGTACGCCGATCCAGCGGGCGTTGCCGACGTACGGGCCGCCGACCTCGTTGGACACGCAGGTGAGCGTGATGTCCCGCTCGATCAGCTCACGCCGCAGCAGGTCGTCGAAGGAGAGGTTGCGTGGCCGCCGTACACCGTCGCCGTGGATGCGCAGCCGCCAGGACGTCGCGTCCACCTTGGGGACCACCAGTGCGGTGTCGACACGGTAGAAGTCACTGCTGGGAGTGGTGAAGGCGCTGACCCCGGGGACGCGCAGTCCGGCGCCCTTCGGTACGGGGCCGGCCGGCGAGGCCGGTGCGGGCAGCACCACGTTCTCCCGGGACGCGACGGCGCTCCGCGACCGGGAACCGCTCAGCGACCGGCCGAGCAGGCCCGCCCCGGCCGACGCGGCGGCGGCAGCCGTCGCCGCGATCACGAACCCGCGCCGGTCCCAGCCGGCGTCGGGGAACGGCGCGCTCCGCGCCGGTGTGACCGGGCCCCGGGGTGTGAGGCGTCCGACGAGGGCGTACAGGAGCGCGGCACCGGTGACGGCGCCGGCCACGGAGGGCAGCGCGTCGAGAACTCCGGTCGAGTCCGGGCGGCTGGTCGCCGCCGCCGCGCCGACGACACCGAAAAGCAGAACCCCGGCGGACGCGGTGCGCCGGAAACGTAGCGCGGCGATTCCCAGCAGCAGCGCGAAAATCGTGAGTACGGCGAGAATTCCGAGCTGGAGAACGAGTTTGTCGTCGGTACCGAAATGACGGATCGCCCAGTCCTTCACGGCGGCGGGCGTACGGTCGATCGCCGCACCGCCCACCGCCACGACCGGGCCGGCCTGCGGACGGACGACCCCGGCCACCAGCTCGGCGACCGCGAGCGCGGCGAAACCGGCCAGTGCGCCACTGAGGGCTCCCAGCATCACCCGGCCGGGTCGGATTCGGTGTTCCCTGTCGTTCTTCCTCACGTGGGGAATCCGATTCCGGAGCCCTCACGGATTGGTCGCGTCCACGATCGAATGAATTGTTTTTTCGGACCAATCCGAAGCGCTTTCGGCTACGGATAATACGGACGAAAAAGAGAGACGACAAAGAGACTGGCATGGAGACCCCATGAAGATGACAAAACCCTCCCGCCGCAGCGGGAGGGTCGGGATGCCAGTACTCAGCCGGGAACTCCAGGACTCAGCCGGGGAAGCTCATCAGGGCGATGGGAGCGGAGGTGGGGTGCTTCGAGCCGCCGGTGGGTTCGACGGTGACGCCCATGCCCGACGCACCGTCGACCGTGCCCTTCAGGAGGACGGTCTGTTGACTGCGGCCGGGGTTCATCAGGCCGGCCGACCGCATGGTGCCGTCGTCGTCGAACCACAGCTGGTAGACCTTTCCGCTCGGCGGGGAAGCCATCCCGGACACGGCGAAGACGGCCTTGTCCAGGCTGCGGGAGACCACCACCGACCCGGCGGCGCCACCGGCCAGCCGGGCGGCCCGCGTCCGGGTGTCCGGCGCGGTCAGCACGGCGGCGATCCCGTCCGCGGCCCGGGTGGCCCGGCGAGCCTGCTCCTGGGCGTCCCGCGCCTGCTGGTGCTGCCACACGGCCGTTCCGCCCAGCCCCACCACGCCGGCGAGGCAGACGGCGAGGGCCCACCGGGACAGCGTCCGCGCGCGTGGGCCGACCCGTACGGGAAGCCCGTTGCCCGGCGTGCCGGGTGTCTGCTGACGGACGGTGCCGATTTTGCGCAGCACCTGTGCGCGCAGCTCCGGGGAGGGCTCGGCGGCCACCGCGAGCCCCAGTCGGACGGCGGTCTCGCGCAGTTCGGCCGTCTCCTGTGCGCACGCCTCGCATCCGGCGAGGTGCCGCTCGAACGCCTCGCCCTCGTCGTCGGACAGGGCGTGCAGGGCGTAGGCGCCCGTCAGCCGGTGCAGATCGGTGGTCGTCACGCGGTCACCCCCAGGCAGTCGCGCAGACGGATGAGTCCGTCCCGCAGTCGGGTCTTGACCGTGCCCAGCGGTACGGCCAGGGCTTCCGCGACCTCGCGGTAGGTCAGCCCCCGGTAGTAGGCCAGGGTGACGGCCTGGCGCTGGATCTCGGTCAGTGTGCGCAGACAGCGCCGCACCTGCTCCCGCTCCAGCCGGGCCTCGACGTGCTCGACCACCTCGTCGTACTCGGGCACGCGTTCCAGAAGCGCCGCCTTGTGGTCCCGGAGAGCGGCGGCCTCCACCGAGCGCACCCGGTCGACCGCCCGCCGGTGCGCCAGGGTGAGGATCCAGTTCATGGCCGTCCCCCGCTCGGGCCGGTAGCGCGGCGCGGTCCGCCACACCTCCACCAGCACCTCCTGCGCCACCTCCTCCGACTGCGCCTGATCCCGCACCACGGCCCGCACGACACCCAGCACCCCGCCCGAGACGGCGTCGAACACCCCGGAGAACGCCTCCTCGTCGCCCAGAGCGACGCGGCTGACGAGTTCCTGCAGGTCCGGACCGGTCGATGGATTTCTGCTGATATGTACCGCTTCTTTCACCGAGAGCCTCCGTGGTCGGGACATGTCCAGGCGTAATCCGTTCCCGCGCGGACGGTGGATTGGTGTGGATTGGCGAATTTCCTGGGCGCCCCTGACCGAAACCTGTCGGGAGCTTTACTGCACATTGATTGCAGGTGACTGTTCCTGGCAGCAGCCTGGAGCGATGAGTCGTGAGGAGTGGATCAGGGTCGGTGGCATGGCCGCCTTCATCGTGGCGCTGCATGTCATCGGCTGGTTCACGCTGGTGGCGCTCGTCGCGCCCGAGCACTACAGCGTCGGTGGGAAGGCGTTCGGTATCGGCATCGGCGTGACCGCCTACACGCTCGGTATGCGGCACGCCTTCGACGCCGACCACATCGCCGCCATCGACAACACGACCCGGAAGCTGATGGGCGAGGGGCAGCGCCCGCTGTCCGTCGGGTTCTGGTTCTCGCTCGGCCACTCCAGTGTCGTCTTCGCCCTCGCCCTCCTGCTGTCGCTGGGCGTCAAGGCCCTCGCCGGACCGGTCCAGGACGACGGCTCCCACCTGCACGACGTCACCGGCCTCATCGGTACGACCGTCTCCGGGACGTTCCTCTACCTCATCGCCGGCATCAACCTGGTCATCCTCATCGGCATCTGGAAGGTGTTCCGGCAGATGAGGACCGGCCACTTCGACGAGGGCGCCCTGGAGGAGCAGCTCAACAACCGGGGCTTCATGAACCGCCTCCTGGGCCGCTTCACGAAGTCGATCACCAAGTCGTGGCAGATGTATCCCCTGGGCCTGCTCTTCGGGCTCGGCTTCGACACGGCGACGGAGGTCGCGCTTCTGGTGCTGGCCGGCTCGGGCGCGGCATCGGGGCTGCCCTGGTACGCGATCCTGTGCCTGCCCGTCCTCTTCGCGGCCGGGATGTCACTGCTCGACACGATCGACGGCTCGTTCATGAACTTCGCGTACGGCTGGGCGTTCTCCAAGCCGGTCCGCAAGGTCTACTACAACCTCACGATCACCGGCCTGTCGGTCGCCGTCGCGCTCATCATCGGCACGGTGGAACTCCTCGGCCTGATAGCCGACCAGGCAAACCTCCACGGCCCGTTCTGGGACCGGGTGTCCGGCCTCGACCTCAACATCGTCGGCTACGTCATCGTCGGCCTGTTCTTCGGAACCTGGGCCGTCGCCCTGGTGGTGTGGAAGGTCGGCCGCATAGAGGAGAGATGGACGTCAGGTTTGGCAAAGCCGGACCTGGCGGACGCGAAGACGTAAACGCTGCGTACGCCGGTTGCTCAGCCCGCTTGCCCTGGCGGCGCCGATCCCGGCTCGCCCAGGACTCCTCGTCGGCAGAGCGACCGCCGCCCGCCCGCGTCGGCTGCTCACGCCGGCCGCCGGTCCCTGACCGAGCCGTCCGCACCCCCGGACGCGCCGCAGCCCGCTCGCGCCGCGTTCGGCACTGGCTGCGCTGATCCAGACTTCCGCCGGATGCGCCGCCACCGGCTCGCGCTGCCTGTTCAAGTCGGCTGCCTATGCCGACCGTGCCGATCCCGACTCGCGCCGCCGTACGCCCGCCCGCGCCGCCCCTTCGCTGGGGGCACAGCCCCGATCACCCCAGGCGGCACGGCTCCTGCTCGTGTCAGCCGCAGGGTCTCTGCTCACGCCGGCCACACGGCTTCTGCTCGCACCGGGCGGCGGGCCCCCGCTCACGTCGGTCGCGCGGCTCCTGCTGGCGCTGGGGGCGGGGCGTCCTGTTCACGTCGGTCGCGCGGCCTCTGCTCGCACCGGGCGGCGGGCCCCTGCTTACGTCGGTCGCGCGGCCTCTGCTCGCACCGGGCGGCGGGCCCC
>NZ_AEJB01000164.1 GCF_000331005.1 Streptomyces turgidiscabies Car8 | reverse complement strand
CCCTCACCGACCCGCACCCGACACCCCGCAGAACCTTCTGTGTACCCCGTCACACTCCGACTGCGTCATCCGCCCTCACTGCACACCGCCCACACCCACCACGCTGCTGCAAGCACCCGCACCCCCCACGTCATTGTCGAAGGGCGATCATGACCGACCCCGTGAGCCGCACGATCCTGCTGCTGGACATAGAGAGGTTCAGCGACCGGGACGACGTCGAGCAGGCGTACCTGCGGCGCATGCTCTACGACATCACCGACCGCACGCTGGAACGCGCCGGCATCGACGAGACCCGGCGCCTGCGCGCCGACCGCGGGGACTCCGTGATGGAGCTCATCGACGCGAACGCCCCGGTCACCGCCCTGCTGCGCGCCCTCCTGGTGGACGTCCCGGCGCAGTTGCGCGCCGTCAACCGCATGGCGTCCAGCTCCGCCCAGATCAGGCTGCGCGGGGTCCTCGCCACCGGTTACGTGGCCGTGGACAGGCACGACGGCTGGGTCGGCACCGACCTGAACAACGCCTGCCGGCTGCTGGACGCCCAGCTGCTGCGGGCCGCCCTGAGCGAACGCCCCCACGACTTCGCGCTGCTGGTCTCGGACGCCCTGTACACCGGCGTCGTACGGCACGACCATCCCGGCATCCCGGCCGACGAGTTCCGTCCGGTCGGGGTGGACACCAAGAACGGCCCGATGCGGGCCTGGCTGCACGGCCCGCTGCCCAGCGGCCACGAGGCGGCCTCGACCGGCGCCGTCGGCAGCACCGGCACGGCCGGTACGGCCGACCAGGACCACCGTGGCACGGGGGCGGGGGAGGCGCCGGGCGGATCGGGGGACCGCCCGGCGCCACAGGCCCCGCCGGCACCGGAGGCGACGGAGGCGACGGAGGCACCGAGAGTCCCCGCGCAGGGCACCTCGCCCGAGAGCCGCCCCGCCCCGGGCCCCGTATTCAACTTCAACGGCGCCGTGAACGTCGGCGGCAGCGTGGTGGCCGGAGACCAGACCGGCGTGAGCGGCGGCCAGGTCACCGGGGACGTCAACATGGGCGGCCGTAACGGGGGTGACGGCTCATGAGCACCCCGGACGCCGCCGAGGCCGCCCGTCCCTTACCCGCCGACGACCCGTCCCCCTCCGCCGATGGCAAGGACGGCAGAGACGGCGCCGCGAAGGACTCCAAGGACGGCAAGGAGTCCAAGGAGGCGGAGGGCTCCGAGGGGTCGGAGGAGCACGAGCAGCCCCAGACCGCCTGGTCGGCGCGGCGCGACCTGATCGACCACAGCCCCCGGTCCATGAACCTCGGCGACCGTGCCCGCTTCGGCGGCAGCATGGTCGGCGGCAACCAGCACGGCGTCAGCGGCGGGCAGGTCGCCGGTGACGTGATCATGGGCAGCAAGACGGAGATCCACCAGTGGGCGATACCCGGGTTCTCCGCCCCGTCCGCCTCCGCGTCCGGCGAGGTCCCGCAGACCACGCTGGACCGGCTCGCCGCCTCGTTCGTGGCCGCCGAGGAGACCGTCGAGGCCCTGCTCGTCCGGCTGCGCCGCGACCGCGTCCTCGTCCTGTCGGGCGCCCGCTTCACCGGCAGACACACGGCCGCCCTGATGCTTCTGCACCGGCTCGGGGCAGCCCCCGTACACACGCTCGACCGTGACACGAACCCGAGCACCCTGGCGGACAAGTTCACGGCGCCGGACACGGCCGCCGACGGATCGCCGGCCGCGGGAGCCACCGCCGGTGGAACCCCGGCCCACCCGCGCGGCTACGTCCTCGCCGACCTCGTCACCCGCCGCGACCGTCCCCTCCGCGAGCACCATCTCCTCGCCGCGTGCGACCGTCTCACCGTGCAGGACGCGTACCTCGTCGTCACGGTGGGCCCGACCGCCGTCCTGGAGGACGTGCCGGTCGTCACCTGGCAGCCGCCGGACCCGGCCGACGTCCTGGCCGCCCACCTCCGCACCCGCGTGGCGGCCCAGGACGACCGGGGGGCCACGGTGGCGAAACTGCTCGACCTCCCGGACGTCACCGAGTTCCTGAGCCGCAGTCACCAACTGCGCGAGGTCGCCGCGTTCGCCCAGCTGCTCGGTCGGTACGCGGCGGGTGAGGTCGCGGAGAACGCCGTCGCCCAGTTCTCCCTGATCTCCCTGGAGAACCAGGTCCAGGAGTGGTTCGAGGAGGACGAGTCGTCGATCCATCTGCGCGACAAGGCGTTCCTGGTCGCGCTGGCCGCGTTCGACGACGGCCCCTACGCCCTCACCGCCGAACTCAGCGATCTGCTCTACCGCTTCCTCCAGCAGACCCAGAAGCCCGGGAGTGCCCCCGAGGTCCCCGTCTTCGGCACCCACATCGGCAAGCGCCTCCAACTCGCCCGCGCCGAGCGGTACGAGGACGACGAGCACACCGAGTGGGGTCCGGTGACCCAGCAGAAGGCGAAGTTCACCGACGAGCGCGCCTCCCTCGTACTCCTGCGCGAGGTCTGGACAGGCCACCCCTCCGCGCGCCCCGCGCTCATCGACTGGCTGCGCCGGCTGGCCGACGACGGCCGCCCCCTGGTCCGTACCCGGGCCGCGTCCACGGTGGCCGTCCTGGCCCGTACGGACCTGCCCTCGGCCATGGCCCTGGTCATCCAGCCCTGGGCGACCTCCAACCGCTTCCGGCACCGCCTGGTGGCCGTCAACGCGCTCACCCTCGCCCACCTCCTGGACACGCCGAACATCCCGCGCATCCTCGACGAGTGGTCCAAGGGCGAGGACCGGCGGCTGCGCTGGGTGGCCGTACGGGCGTACGCGCTGATCGGCGCCGAACGCCCCGAGCAAGCCCTCGCCGCCCTGCGCACCGCGGCCCGCAGCCTGTACCGGGACCTCGCCGACCCGGACGACTTCGACCGCGAGATGGCCCGCGAACTCGGCGAGGCCGTCGCTCTGTTGCTCCTCTCCGAGGCCAGCGACGCGGTCCTCGCCGAACTGCGTCTACACCTCCCCGACGACCGCCCGGTGCACGACCTGACCATCGGCGGCTTCGTCAGCGCCTGCCGCCACACCCAGGACGACGAGCGCTACGGCCATCCGCTGGTCCTCGCGTGGTACGCGCAGTCCGCCACCGAGGGCTCGGCCGCCGCCCACGGCATCCCGTTCCTGTGGCGGGCGGCCCTCAACGACCCGAACGCGACCCGGCACGCCCTGGACGTGCTGCGCGAGTGGGTCCTCATCGCCGACCGCTCGACGGCCACGGAGTGGGCCCTGGCGGCCCTGCTCCCGACCCTGGTCACCACCCCGGCGGAGTACCAGCGCCTGGGCCACCTCCTGCGGACGATGCCGGGCGAGGACGGCGCGAAGCCACCCGGAGTGGCCGCCCGCCTCCTGACGACACTCCCCGTCCGCTAGCCGTCCCGCCGTCCAGACACACCTCCCTGCTCACCGCCCACCGAGGAGCAACGCACGATGTCCGCCTTCCACCGCCCGCCCGAGTGGCAGCAGTCCGCAGACCGGCACACCCAGCTGATCGACCCGGTGCTCACGGTGCGCCAGCTGTCACGCTTCGAGCTCTCCCTGAAGTCGACGGTCCGCATCGATCACGCGCTCGTCTTCGCGACCGCCAAGGGCGGCTACGAGGCCTACCTCCCGCCCCGCCGACCGACGCGCAGCGACATCGCGGCGCGGCACTACACCGCGGTGTACGAGGTCGACATGGGCGTGCATCCCTTCTCCGGCACGCTCACGCTCCCCAGTGACAACGACGCGTTCGAGTTCTCGGCCGAGCTCGACATGTCCTGGCAGGTCATCGACCCGGCCCGGTTCGTGGGCAGCGGCCACCGGGACGTACCGGGCCTGCTCATCGGCGAACTCCAACGCGCGGCCCGCCCGGTGAGCCGGCGTTTCCCGATCGCGGACAGCGCGGCGGCGGAGGGGGAACTCCTCCAGGCGATCAACGTCCTGGGCCCGCTGGGCGCCCCCGCGGGCCTCCAGACCACCTGGACCCTGCGTCTGCGCCGCGACCAGGAGAACATCGACCACCAGCGCCGCCTCCAGGCCATCGACCACTCCGCGACCGAGCAGGTACGGGTGGCCCAGCGCGGCTCCGAGATCGACGTCGAGGTGGACCGGCGCAACCGCGCGCAGGACGCCCTCCAGATCGAGCGCTCGATGTCGTACGGCGCCCAGCAGCAGCACCTGGCCCTCCAGCAGCAGCGCTGGGACTACGAGCAGGCGGCCCTGCAGAGCAGCCAGCAGCACCAGCTCTCCATCCAGCAGGGCCACCAGGAACTGGAGCTGCAGCAGATAGAGGCACAGAAGATCGCCTTCTACCAGTACCACCTGCAACAGGGCGGCGTGCAGGCCTGGGCCCTCCACCTCTCCCAGCACCCCGAGGACTCCCGTCTGGTCATGACCAGCATGCGTGAGGACCAACTCCGTATGATCCAGGCCCAGATGGACCTGGTGAAGGACCTCCTGCACGGCGACACCGCGGAGAAGTTCGAGCTGGAGGGCCCCAAACAACTGGCCCTGCGCACAGTGAGCGACATCCTCAACCAGCGCCTCCCGGGCGTCCCTCAGTCACCTCCCCCGCTCCCGGGCGGCGACCCGGCCCCGGGCGACCCGTACGCGGCGTACGGCCAGGGAGCCCCGGGAGTACCGGCCCAGCCGGGATACGCGCAGGGCGTCCCCGGGGTTCCGGCGCAGCCGGGGTTCGTCCCCGGCCAACTCGACCCCTCGCACGCTCACCCCGCCCCCGAGCCCGCCGACCAGCCCCCGAGCGGCACGCCCCAGGCCCAGGCCGCCCAGCCGCCGGCGTCTCCGACGGCCGCGCCCGGCCAGACGCCCGCCGCCCCCGCCTGGGGCATGCAGCCGCCGACCGGCCC
>NZ_AEJB01000163.1 GCF_000331005.1 Streptomyces turgidiscabies Car8 | reverse complement strand
CAACGAGCACGGTTAGGCCCTGTCGCTCGGATCAGCCCGGCCGTGAGGTGCGGTTCTTCTCGGCAGACCCGAGCGGGGCACGCCGCAGACGCGTGTGCCTGGGCCCGCGACGCCGAGATGATCCAGACGGCAGGGCCCGGGTCGCGCACACGGGTTCGGGAAGCAGCCGCGAGCACGCGGGAGCGCAGGAGGGTGTTCGACGGGATCAGACTCACCATGTCCGGCGTTCGCGCGGCTCACAGCCGTTCCCGGGGGGAACTCGTCACCCTCGCACCCCCCTCTAGAATCACCCCGTGAACACCCCCGTCTCTCCTGCTGACGCCCTGCGCGCCGCCCTCGCCGGTCTGCTCGACGGGCTGCCGCCGAAGGTCGCCGCACGGGCGGTCGAGCGGCTGATCGCCAACTACCGGGGGCGGACGCCGACCGACGCACCCGTGCTGCGTGACCGTTCCGACGTGGCCGCGTACGCCGCCTACCGGATGCCGGCCACGTTCGAGGCGGTGTGCTCGGTGCTGGAGGCCCTCGCCGAGGCCGCGCCCGGCTGGGCGCCCGGCAGTCATGTCGACGTCGGGGGCGGGACAGGGGCCGCGACCTGGGCCGTCAACGCCGTCTGGGCGGGAACGCGGCCCGTCACCGTCCTCGACTGGGCCGAGCCCGCGCTCACCCTCGGGCGCGAGATCGCCGCCGCCAACCCGGAGTTGAAGGGTGCGGAGTGGCAGCGCTCTCGGATCGGAGCGGCGCTCAAAATCGAGAGCACTGATCTCGTCACGATCTCCTACGTCCTGGGCGAACTGACCGAGGCCGACCGCACCTCCGTGGTCGACGCGGCGGCCGGCGCCGCCCAGACGGTCGTCGTCATCGAACCCGGCACCCCCGACGGCTACCTCCGCGTCATCGAGGCCCGCGACCAGCTCGTCCGCGCCGGCTTCCACGTCGCCGCCCCCTGCCCCCACAGCGCGGCCTGCCCGATCGTCCCCGGCGAGGACTGGTGCCATTTCGCCGCCCGCGTCAGCCGCTCCTCCCTCCACCGCCGGGTGAAGGGCGGCTCCCTCCCGTACGAGGACGAGAAGTTCAGCTACGTCGCGGCCACCCGCTTCCCGGTGACCCCGGCGACCGCCCGCGTCGTGCGCAAGCCGCAGATCCGTAAGGGCCAGGTGCTCCTCGACCTGTGCGAGACGGAGCCATCGCTGCGCCGGGACACCGTCACGAAGCGGCACGGGCTGCTTTACCGGGCCGCCCGGGACGCCGACTGGGGGGACGTGTGGCCGCCGGTGGAGGAGGGCGGGGAGTAACGCTTGACAGTCAGTCCCAGCAGGCGGCCGTGCCGCCGTCGCCCTCGGTGCCGACCGTCACCGCGTAGGCGAGGCCCGTGCCGACCTCGGGTGCGGGCGAGAAGCCGCCGGTGCGGAAGTCGACGGTGAGCAGCAGGTGCCGGTTCTTGTCGGTCCTGGTCCAGCAGGCTCCCTCGACGCCGGACGGCGGTGCTGCCGGGTCCGGGTCGGCCTCGGGGTGCCAGCCCTCGGCGCGGGCGGTCTCCGTGTAGTGGGCGATGACGGCGTCGGGCTTTCCCGGGAAGGCGTAGAGGCGGTCCGCGTGCAGCCAGGGCTTTCCGCCGCTGTCGTCGTCGCATCCGGTGGTCACTCCCGTACCCCGGTAGTTGACGGGTTCCACCGCGCCGGTCGGCGCCGAGCCGAGCAGTGGCTGCGCTGCCAGCCCCCTCAGTTCGGCGGCCGTACCGTGACAGCCGTCGTCACCGAGGGCGGAGCACCCGGCGAGGAGCGCCGCCGGCAGGACGAGGGCTGCCGCCAGTGGGACGCGGGCGGCGGCGGACGAGCGGAAGGGGGACAAGGGCGCTCCTGGAAATGCGGAAACCGACGGTCGGGCGGTCGGATCATCGCGTACGCACGGCCGCCGTTCAGCTGCCGCTCAGCCGCCGCCCGAGCCGCCCGACTCGACATCGGCGCTGTCTCCGCTGTTCGAATCATGCCCCGCGACAGGGGATGGCCAAATCGACAAGGGCGGTCACTCGGCGTCGAGTTGGTGGTCCGCCCAGACGTAGGTTTCGGGAAGCAACTCGGCGATGGGGACCGTTCGGACGCGGTCGCCTTCGCCACCGCTATCGCCTTCGCCTCCTCCGACGATGACCTTGAGGGCGGGGAAGTAGTCCAGGAGGACCTGACGGCAGCGGCCGCACGGAGGTACGACTCCTCGGTCGCGGTCGCCCACGGCGACGACGGTGTCCAGTTCGTAGACGCCCTGGGCGGCCGCCGTGCCGATGAGGACCAGTTCGGCGCAGGGGCCGCCGGTGAAGTGGTAGGCGTTCACCGCTGTGACGATCCGGCCGTCCCGGGCGCGGGCCGCCGCTGCCATGGTGTGGTTGTCCCCCCGGCAGCGGGTGCGGGCCACGTGGGCCGCCGCCTGGATGAGTTCGTGGTCGACGGGATGGGGCTGCGTCGTCATGGTTGCTCTGCGCCTTCGTCAGGTGTCGTCGGGCCCCCAATCTGCCCCATCCGACGACCCTGCTTCGCGCAGGCCTTCCTCCTCCGCCCGCTTTTCCTGCAACTTGCGCAGCAGCTCCCGCTTCTGGGCCTGCGGATCGATCCCGCCGCCCACCCTTCTGCCCCGGCCGCCGCCCCGCAGGGCGTTCCTGCCCAGGTTGCTTCGGGTGCCGCCGACTCCGAGCATGTCTCCGCCGCCTCGTGACATGGCGTGTCTCCTTCTGGTCGAAAAGTAGAGGGACGATACGTATCGTCTCGCTCGATGCAACTCCCTCACCTTCGGCGAGACGCTGCGTCTTGTCAACCTGATAAATTGCCGACATGGTCCAGAAGTCCACTCCCGCCGCCCCTCCCAAGCCCGCCCCCGACTCCACCCGCCGCAGCGAGAAGTCCCGTCGCGCCATCTACGACGCCGCCCTCGCCCTCATCGGTGAGGTCGGGTACCAGAAGACGACCATCGAGGGCATCGCCGCTCGCGCCGGAGTCGGCAAGCAGACCATCTACCGGTGGTGGTCCTCCAAGGGGGACGTGCTCATGGAGGCCTTCGTCGATCTGGCCGAGCGGACCGCCGAGGCCGCTCAGCCCGGGCAGGAGCGGGAGAACGCCATCCCTGACACCGGTGATCTCGCCGCAGACCTCAAGGCCGTACTGCGCGCCACCGTCGACGAACTGCGCGACCCGACGTTCGAGATCCCCTCCCGCGCCCTCGCCGCCGAAGGCGTCGTCAACGAGGAACTCGGCCGCAGATTCGTCACCAAGCTGCTCGAACCCTCCCTCCAGCTCTACGTCCAGCGACTGCGAGCCGCCCAGGACGCGGGGGAGGTGCGGGCCGGCGTCGACCCCCGTATCGCCCTCGAACTCTTCGTCTCGCCGCTCGCCCAGCGCTGGCTCCAGTACACCGGCCCGATCTCGTACGAGTACACCGACACCCTCGTCGACTACGCCCTCAACGGGATCGGCTCCACCGGCGGCAACAAGCGCGAAGATGGCTGAAAGCAGTGGGTGGTAAATCCTGCTAATCAGCCGGAAAACGGTTGATCCCACCTCTCGTACATCTCGTCCCCCCTACCCCGGATGGCGGCTCCGGCCCCCCACGGCGCAGGATGGTGGGAGCATGGAGCAGGCTGTCCGCACAACAGCAGCGAGGCGAGGCGATACATGAGCGCGGAGTTCGGCGGTAGTACGACGGGCCGGCAGGGCAGGATTTCCCAGTGGCTGCGCGGACGCCGTACGAATGCGCGCGAGGACGCCGCCACCGCCGCCGAGAGCGGGCGCCGCGAAGAACTGCTGCTCGCCGCCGCCCGTGCCGGACTGCCCCTCGCGCCCGCCGCGCACCCCTCCGCCTACCGGTGTTCCTGCGACCGCGTGGGCTGTCCCACGCCCGCCCGGCACCCGATCTCCTTCGCCTGGCACACGCAGTCCACCACCGACCGCGCCCAGATCGAGCGGTGGGCCAGGCACCAGCCGCAGGCCAACTTCATCACCGCGACCGGCATAGTCCACGACGTCCTCGACGTCCCCATCGACGCGGGGCGCGAGGCGCTGGAGCGGCTGCTCGGGGCCGGGATCGAGGTCGGACCCGTCGCCGAGAGCGACGACGGACGGCTGCTGTTCTTCACCCTCACCCGCGGCACCCCGGACGACGAGGACGAGTGGTGGCCCTGCGAGCTGGACTGCCACCCCGAGACCGCGGACGAGCATCCGGGCCTGCGTTGGCACTGCCGGGGGTCCTACGTCCTCGTACCGCCCGCCCGGTTGCCGGGCGACCAGGGCGTGTACTGGGTACGCGGGCCGGAGTTCGCCCTCCCCGACCCGCTCAGTCTGCTCGAAGTCCTCACCGACACCTGCGCCCGGTACGCCGGGGAGGAACCCGACCACGCCACCGCGGCCTGGCCCCACCGCGGCTGAGGGCGAACAGCCCCCTGACAAGCGGGAGTTACGGGAGGTGCGGGGTCACTCGCCCTGCGCCGCCGTCAGGCCCTGGATGCGGCTCAGGAACTTCACGCCCTGGTTCGCCGCGCCCCTGCCCGGGTCCAGCACCACCTGGTTCGACACGAACTCCAGTGTCAGCGACTGCTTGATCTCGCCCGTCGTCAGCGCCAGCACACTGTCGCTCGGCGCAGGGATCGACGTGCCCAGCGCGGCCGTCTGCTTCTCGTAGTGGTGCGTCGCGAAGAAGACCAGCGCGCCGCCGTCCTTCGTCCGCAGGCCCAGCGGGGCGAAGTCGTCCTTGGCGAGCGGCTCGTCGATGTACTGGGTGACGAGCCCGGGCTTGATGGCGCTCTTCTTGCGCTGTTCCAGCCAGCCGCTCGTGTGCACACCCGGCGTGAAGACGTCGCCGCCGCCGTCCTTCAGATACGTCGCGTAGTCCGTGCTCAAGTCCTTGGGCGCGACGGCCAGTTCGGCCGAGTTCGCCGTCACCGGCTCCGCGAGGCCGTCCTTGTCCGTCTTGAACGCCGGTACGTCGTCCGGGTCGAGCAGCGTCAGATACGCCACCGCCCACGGCTCGGCCACGTTGCTGCGGGTGAACACCAGCAGCCAGCGCGCCCCGTCACCCTTGTTGGCGTCGGCGTTCGCGACGAACCAGCGCGGCCAGCCCGCCTTCTTCGGGATCGTGAACCTGGTGTCCGTGAACTTCAGCGGTACGTACGACGGGTTGCCGGCCGGGCTGACCTCGTGCCCCGCGTCCAGCCGGGCCGCGTCGATCGCGCCCAGGGCGCCGGTGACGTAGTCGGCGTCCAGGGCACGGTCGTACGCCTTGTCCGCCTTGTTGTACGCGGCCGTGAAGTCCTTCAGCGCCTCGGCGGCCTCCGTCGGGCTCGCCGCCGGGAGAACCTCACGCTCGCCGTGCACCACGACACAGCCGCTCGCCGACAGCGCCAACACGGTCACCGAGGCCGCCGCGAGGGCGCTCCGGTCAAGAAGACTTCGTGGACTCCGTGGGCCGTGCCCCCTGCTCACGCTGCTCATCAGCTGGCTTCACCTTCCCCTTCCCGGAGGCGAACCCTACCGGGGCGAGGAAGAGTGCGAGTGTCGGGACCAGGTACAGCGCCCACACCGTGACCTGGAGGACGGTCGGGTCCGGCTGGAAGTTCAGGACGCCCTTGAGGAGCGTGCCGTACCAGCTGTCCGGCGGGATCGTCTCGCTGATGTCGAAGGCCTTGTTCGTCAGGCCGGGCACCCAGTCGGCCTCCTGGAGGTCGTGGAAGCCGTAGGCGAGGACGCCCGCCGCGACCACGACCAGCATGCCGCCGGTCCAGGTGAAGAACTTGGACAGGTTGATGCGCAGGGCGCCCCGGTAGAAGAGATAGCCGAGCAGGACCGCCGTCGCGATACCCAGCAGCACGCCGATCAGGGGCCCTTCGGTGCCGTCGCTCGACGCCCGCACCGACGCCCACACGAACAGCGCGGTCTCCAGACCCTCCCGGCCCACCGCCAGGAACGCGGTCGCGACCAGCGCGCCCGTGCCCATCTGGAGGGCCGCGTCCAGCTTGCCGTGCAGCTCCGCCTTCAGATGCCGGGCCGTACGCCGCATCCAGAAGACCATCCACGTCACCAGACCCACGGCGACGATGGACAGCGAGCCGCCGAGCGCCTCCTGCGCCTCGAACGTCAGCTCCTGGGAGCCGAATTCGAGCGCACAGCCGAAGGCGAGAGCCAGGGTGATGGCGACGGCGATGCCGATCCAGATCGGCTTCAGGGCGTCCCGGCGGTCCGTCTTCACCAGGTAGGCGATGAGGATGCAGACGACGAGACTGGCTTCCAGGCCCTCGCGCAGCCCGATCAGATAGTTCGCGAACATGGCTAGGCCCCCTCGGTGAACAGTGCCCGGCCCCACCAGTCGTCCTTGTCCCGGACGCCGGGCGGGACGGCGAAGACGGCCGAACCCACGTGCTGGATGTACTCGTTGAGCGCGTCGGTCGCGAGGTTGCGCTGCACGGGGATGAACCCCTTGCGGACGTCCCGCATGTAGGCGAGGAAGAACAGGCCCGCCTCCAGACGGCCGAGGCCGTCCGTGCCGTCCGTGAAGGAGTAGCCGCGGCGCAGCAGCGTCGCCCCGTGGTTGGAGTCGGGGTGCGCGAGGCGCACATGCGCGTCGGGCTTCATCGCCTTCAGGAACGGCTCGTCCCGCTCCTTCGCCTTGCCGACCGGGGCGCCCTCGCCCTTGTCGCGGCCGAAGATGTCCTCCTGCTCCTGCAGCGAGGTGCGGTCCCAGGGCTCGATGTGCATCCGGATGCGCCGGGCGACCAGATACGAACCCCCGTCCATCCAGGCCGACTTGTCGTCGGTGTCCGCGCCGTCCACCCACACGAACTTCTTCAGCCGGGCCTCCTCGGTGCCCGCGATGTTGCGGGTGCCGTCCTTGAAGCCCAGCAGGTTGCGCGGGGTCTGCTCCTCGGGGGTCGTCGAGGACGTCTTGCCGAAGCCGAGCTGCGACCAGCGCACCGAGACCTTGCCGAAGCCGATCCGGGCCAGGTTGCGCACGGCGTGCACCGCGACCTGCGGATCGTCCGAGCACGCCTGGACGCACACGTCGCCGCCGCTGCGGTTCCTGTCGAGGTTGTCGCCGGAGAACTGCGGCAGATCGACGAGCGCCTCGGGGCGCCGCTCCGCCATCCCGAGCTTCTCGAACAGGCCCGGTCCGAACCCGATCGTCAGCGTCAGCCGGGAGGGCTTCAGCCCCAGGGCCTCGCCGGTGTCGTCCGGCGGAGCCTCGGCGAGACCGCCGTACGCGCCCTCGCCGACCGCCAGCCCGGCGGTCATCCGCCGGGCCGCCGCCGTCCAGTCCTTGAGCATCTGCGCGAACTCGGCCCGGTCGTCCGTCTCCAGGTCGAACGCGGCGAAGTGCAGCCTGTCCTGCACCGGCGTCGAGATCCCCGCCTGGTGGCCGCCGTGGAAGTCGACGGCCCCGCCCGCGTCGGCGGCGACCGTCTGCACGTCGTCGCCGCCACGGGTCATCGCGACCGCGCCCCCGGCCGCGGCGGCCCCGAGCGCGAGCCCGGCCCCGCCCCAGCCGATCAGCGCACGCCGTGAGGTGGAGGTGCTGCCTTCGGTCTTCTCCGGTGTCTCCGTCATGACGTCGGTCCCCTCTACTTCACGACGGCGGCGGCGAGCTTGGACAGCGGCTCGGCGAGCGCGTTCACCGCGTCCGAGAGCTGCTTGCGATCGGCGTCGCCGACCTTGTCGTACGAGGTGAAGTCGTACGAGTTCTTGTCCGCGCGGTACTTGTCGAGCAGCGTGTTCAGGGCGGCGAACTGCTTGTCCAGCTCGGTGACCAGCGCCGCGTCGTTCTCGTTGGCGACCGGCTTCAGCAGCTCGTACGCGTCCTGGGCGCCCTCGACGTTGGCCTTGAAGTCGACGAGGTCGGTGTGCGAGTAGCGCTCTTCCTCGCCGGTGACCTTGCCGGTGGCGACCTCGTCGAGGAGTTCCTTGGCACCGTTGGCCATCGACGTCGGGGTGATCTCGGCCTTGCCGACCCGCTTCTGCCAGTCGGTGAGGTCGGTGATCAGCTCGGCGGCGAGGGTCTTGTCCTCGGCGGTGATCTTCTTGTCCTCCCAGAGGGACTTCTCCAGGCGGTGCCAGCCGGTGAACTTCTGGCCGGCCTCCAGACCGTCCGCGCGGACGTCGACCTTCGGGTCGATGTCACCGAAGGACTCGGCGACCGGCTCGGTGCGCTCCCAGCCGATACGGGAGGGCGCGTACGCCTTCTTCGCGGCCTCCAGGTCGCCGGCCTTGACCGCCTCGGCGAAGGTCCTGGCGAGCGGCAGCGTCGCGTCGGCCTGCTCCTGCGCGTACTTGCGGTACGCGGCGACAGCCGCGTCCAGGCGCGGGTCGCGCTTGGCGACCTTGCCGCCGGTGGCCTTGACGGCCTGCCGGATGCCGTCGCCCTTCATACCGGGCTTGCAGGCGATCGTGTAGTCGCCGGCCTTCACCTCGGCGGTGACCTTCTGCTTGGTGCCCGGGCCGATGTTCTCGCGCTCAGTGACGATCCGGTCGTCCGGGAAGAGGACGTAGACCTCGGTGACCTTGGAGCCCTTGTTCTGGATGTCCAGCTCGACGTGCCCGGCCGGGAACTCCTTCTTCGAGACCTCGCACTTGTCGTCGGTCGCGGTGACGCTGATGACGCGGTCGCCGCTGCCCGAACTGCCCTTCTCCGTGCACCCCGTGACGGCTGCCAGGGCCGCCGCGGTGGCGGCGGCGGTGACGACGGAGAGTCTGACGGCTCGCATGCGGGCTCCTGAGAATCGCGAGTGGCGAATGGCGAAAAAGTGACGTGTCGGGGCTCACACAGGTTTGGTGAGGCGGCCCTAACTTACCTAAGGCTTGCCTCAGTGATACCCGGACAATCGGTGATTCACCTCTCATGGGCGGCGCTGAGCACGCTCCGATCACGGCCGCTTAATGTGGATCTAAAGGAAAGCTAAAGCAGGCACCATGCACAGGCAATGCACAGGTCAAGATTCCCGACCGGTGAGATCAGGACAGCTCGGGTACGCGGATGCGGAACCCCTCGACGGGCCGCCGGTGGTCCTCCAACACCACGCGCTCGGAAGATCCCGTCGGGCGGCATCGCGCAGGACCACGACCACCGCCTCCCCGGCCACCGCCCGGACGCGTAGGGGCGTACAGGGGCGCGGAGTTGGTGGCGGCTGCCACCTGGGTGTTTGATGCGCGCGTGACTGATTACGACGTACTCCGCGTCTTCTGCGCGCCCAACGGGGGATACGGCAACGAGCTGGGCGTGATCCGTGAGGGCTCCGTCATGCCGGAGCGGAGCGAGCGGCAGGCGTTCGCGGCGAAACTCGGCTTCAGCGAGACCGTGTTCGTCGACGACCCCGAGCGCGGGATCATCGACATCTACACCCCCACGCTGCGACTGCCCTTCGCGGGCCATCCCTGTGTCGGTACGGCCTGGCTGCTCGACGTGCCCGAACTGGTCACCCCGGCCGGGCTGGTGGGGGCCCGCCTGGACGGGGAGTTCAGCTGGATCGAGGCCCGGGCGGAGTGGGTACCGGACCGGACGCTGCGGCGGCACGGATCCGCCGCGGAGGTCGACGCGTTGCCCGTGCCGCCGCCGGGGGAGTGGATCTACGCGTGGGCGTGGGAGGACGAGGCCGCGGGGCGGATCCGGGCGCGCGCCTTCCCCGGCCGCGACGACGGCATCGAGGAGGACGAGGCGACGGGGGCGGCGGCGTTGCTCCTGACCCACCAGCTGGGCCGCGCGCTCAACATCACGCAGGGCAAGGGGTCGCAGATCCTCACGGCCCCGCAGCCGATGGGGTGGGTGGAGGTCGGGGGACGGGTGTTCCTGGAACGCTGAATCTCAGCGTCGGCCCGCGTGGGGCCGGCTCAGGGCAGGGTCAGGATCTCGGCGCCCGAGTCCGTCACCACGAGCGTGTGCTCGAACTGGGCCGTGCGCCTGCGGTCCTTCGTGACGACGGTCCACCCGTCGTCCCACATGTCGTAGTCGTACGAGCCCAGCGTCAGCATCGGCTCGATGGTGAAGGTCATGCCCGGCTGGATGAGCGTCGTGGCGTGCGGGCTGTCGTAGTGCGGGACGATCAGCCCGGAGTGGAACGACGAGTTGATCCCGTGCCCGGTGAAGTCCCGGACGACGCCGTAGCCGAAGCGCTTGGCGTAGGACTCGATGACCCGGCCGATGATGTTGATCTGCCGTCCCGGCCGGACGGCCTTGATGGCCCGCTCCAGGGACTCCCGGGTCCGCTCCACCAGCAGCCGGGACTCCTCGTCGACGTCCCCGACCAGGTACGTCGCGTTGTTGTCGCCGTGCACCCCGCCGATGTACGCCGTCACGTCGAGGTTGACGATGTCGCCGTCCCGCAGCACCGTGGAGTCCGGGATGCCGTGGCAGATGACCTCGTTGACGGACGTGCACAGCGACTTGGGGAAGCCGCGGTAGCCGAGGGTGGACGGATAGGCACCGTGGTCGCACATGTACTCGTGCGCCACCCGGTCCAGCTCGTCGGTCGTCACCCCCGGCGCGATGAGTTTCGCGGCCTCCGCCATCGCCCGCGCGGCGATCCGCCCGGCGGTCCGCATGGCCTCGATGGTCGCGGGCGTCTGCACCTCCGCCCCGGTGTACGGCGTCGGTGCGGGCTTGCCGACGTACTCCGGGCGACGGATGTTCCCGGGTACGGAGCGGATGGGAGAGAGCTCCCCTGGTACGAGCAGTGACTGGCCAGACATGCCAGCGAGTTTAACGAGCTGTGGTGGGGGACGATGACCCTGGTGAAAGGAGTCCTGACCATGGCCCTGTTCAAGAAGCGCACGGTCGGCAAACCGGGCGAGTGGTTCTACTGCCTGGAGCACAAGAAGGTCGAGGAGGGCCCGGACTGCCCGGGCAAGGACCGCTTCGGCCCGTACACCACCCGCGCGGAGGCCGAACACGCGATGGAGACGGCCCGCGAGCGCAACCTCCAGTGGGAGAACGACCCCAAGTGGCACGACGCGCAGGCGCGCGGCGAGGACGGGGACTGACGGGCGGGGTGATTGAGGCGGTTCTCGGGGCGCGGGTGCGTTGTGGCTGGTCTCTCCCCCACTCTCGGCTTCGCTCGAGCGGGGGGACCCCCATCGCGGCGGAGCCGCAAATGTCACAGCCCCGCGCCCCTAGGGGGTTGCTGCCAGGCCTGTTGCTGTCTCCCGCTGCTTGCGCAGCCGTACCGCGTGCTCGTTCGTCCGTACGTCGTACCGCATCAGGCCCGGCAGGCACAGGGCCAGCAGCCCCACCCCGGCCACACACGCCAGGCCGCCCGACCACACGGACGCCCGTACCCCGCGCCACGCGGCCACACCACCCGCCCTGACCTGGCCGAGCTGCGGGCCGACGGAGTAGGAGAGCAGCTCGATACCGGCGAGGCGTCCGCGCAGCTCGTCCGGGATGGTCTGGTTCCACATCGCGCCCCGGAAGATCCCGCTGACCATGTCGAAGCAGCCGCTCACCAGCAGAAACAGCAGCACCAGCCACACGTTGCCGACGATGCCCGCCCCCGCGACGGCCAGCCCGAACCCCGCTGCCCCGAGCACGACCATCCGCCCGTGCCGGTGCACCCGTGAGGTCCAGCCGCTGGTGAGGCTCACGAGCAGCGCACCGGCCGGGATCGCCGCGTACATCAGGCCGAGCGACCACTCGGCGTCCAGTTCGTCGGCGAGGAACGGCAGGACGGCCAGCGGCATCGCGAGGAACATCGCGGCGAGGTCGATGGCGTACGTCCCGAGAAGCTCCTTGCGGTTCCACGCGTACCGGGCACCCTCCGCGATCGACCGCAGCGACGGCTTCGCGGCCTCGTGCGAGGCGGGGGAGGAGGCGAGCCCCACGACGAGGAGCACGGACACGGCGAAGGTCAGCAGATCGACGGCGTACGCCCAGCCGAGCCCGGCATAGGCCACGACGACCCCGGCGAGAGCCGGTCCCGCGACCCCGCCGACGGTCCAGCGCAGCGAGTTCAGCGAGGCGGCGGCCGGCAGGTGCTCATGGGCGACGATCCGCGGCATCAGCGAGTCGAGCGCGGGCCGCTGCACCGACCCGAGGGCCGAGGTGAGCGCGGCGACGACGTACAGC
This sequence comes from Streptomyces turgidiscabies Car8, assembly GCF_000331005.1. Lineage (GTDB taxonomy): Bacteria > Actinomycetota > Actinomycetes > Streptomycetales > Streptomycetaceae > Streptomyces > Streptomyces turgidiscabies. The sequence goes on along the minus strand of NZ_AEJB01000163.1, from coordinate 10,046 downwards.
GGCCAGATCAGGGGTTCCGGCAGCACCGCGTTGACGAGCAGTACGGCGCACAGCACCCCCTGCCCCGCCTCCGTCCACAGGATCAGCTTCCGCTTGTCCGCCGCGTCGGCCAACGCCCCGCCGTACAGCCCGAACACGATCAACGGGACCAACTCCACGGCCCCGATCGCCCCGACCGCGGCGGCTGACCCGGTCAGCTCCTTCATCTGCACCGGCAGCGCGACGAAGGTCAGGAAACTCCCGAAGTTGGTGATCAGCCCCGACATCCAGAGCTTCCGGAAATCGACGGAGGCCCGCCAGGGCGCGAGATCGGGGAGAAGGGCACGGAGAGGGGAGGTCACGTGGGGTCATGCTGAGCGGTGGGGTGGACTGGGGGCAACAGGTTTTCGGGGGTGGGGCGCCTCGGGGATCGCGCCGGGCTGGGTGTGGGGTTCCGCCGGGGCGGGCGTCGCTCCTCGGGGCGGGCCTGCGTTTCGTCCGCCGGAGGCGGGTGAGGTGGCGAGACGGGTGGTGGGTGGGAAATGTACTTACCAGCGGGACGGAGGCGGTGCCGTCAGGACGTCCGCCAGCCGGGCCAGACGGTCACGGAAACGCCGGCGCCCCCGTACGACAGGCACCCCGTTCTCCCCGGCGGCCGCGCTCACCAGGTGCTGCACGGTGTCCAGGTCCAGCTCCAACCCCTCCGGCACCGCCAGCGACTCATGCGCCATCGACACCAGCTCCCCCTCACCCGACCCCAGCACCAGCACCTTCGCCCCACCCCGCCGAGCGTCATGCACCCGCTCCAGCAGGGCGCCGCCCACCCCCTCCGGCGCCACCACCAGCAAGGTCTCACCCCGGCGCGCCGCCTCGATCCGCCCGAGCCCGACCGACAGCCGCCCGGGACCGGAGGCCGGCGTGTCATGCCGTACGAGGGTCGGCGCCAGCTCAGGCGTCCCGGACCAGGCCGCCTCGTCCACGAGATGTGCCGCCAGGTGCCACGGCTCGTACTCCGGCGTCCCCACCAACAGCAAGCCGCCTCCGTACGACACCACGGAACCCCGTAACGTCGCCGCGAACCTCCGTGTGGCCCCCAACCACTCGGTTCCAGCGAGCACTTCGCGCAACAACGCGACCCGTACGGCGTCCATGACCGCGCATCCTGCCGCAACAGGCAACCCGGGGCGCGCCCTTCACCATGTTTTCGCCCAACCTGGGTAAGAACCCGGTCCGCCCCCGTACGGACAGTCACCGACGCCGATACCGATACCGATACCGACCCAGTCACCGTCTTCGTCAAGGAGCCGCACATGCCAGTAGAGACGAGCATCCCCTTCTGGTCCGGCCAGGAGGGCTACGCCAGCTACCGCATCCCCGCCGTCGTCGTCACCCACGCCGGCACCGTGCTTGCCTTCTGCGAGGGCCGGGTCGACTCCGCCTCGGACCACGGGCACATCGACATCGTCCTGAAGCGGTCCACGGACGGCGGCCGCACCTGGGGCCCGCTCATCGTCGCCGCCAAGAACGGCGACACGAACCTCGCCGGCAACCCCGCCCCCGTCGTCCTCGACAACGGCCACATCCTCCTCGTGTACATCCGGGCCTCGGGCACGGTGACCGAGAAGGACATCCTGCTCGGCAACGTGTCGGCGGCCGACGGACGCCGGATCTGGGTCAGGCACAGCGACGACGACGGCGTCACCTGGTCCTCCTCCGTGGAGATCACCGACCAGGTGAAGCACGCGAACTGGCGCTGGTACGCCACCACCCCCGGCCACGCCATCCAGCTGGGCACCGGCCGGATCGTCGTCGCCGCCAACCACACGATCCCGCCCACCGGGACGGACCTGGGCAACGAGGCCCGCTACAACAGCGGCCACTGCCTGCTCAGCGACGACCGGGGCAAGACCTGGCGCATCGGCTACCTCGACGAGAACACCAACGGCTACATCAACGTCAACGAGACCACCGCCGCCGAACTCCCGGACGGCCGCGTCTACTTCAACACCCGTAACGACTCACCGTCCCCGGGCAACCGCGCCGACGCCCACTCCACGGACGGCGGCGTGACCCTCGTCAAGCCCTTCCGCCCGCAGGCCGGACTGTCCGCCCCCGTCTGCCAGGGCAGCGTGCTCCAGCTCCGCGACCCCGACCTGCTCCTCTTCTCCGGCCCCGCCGATCCCGCCGCCCGCGCCCTGATGACCATCCGCGTCTCCACCGACGGCGGCACCACCTGGCGCCCGGCGGACACGGTGAACGGGCTGCCCGCCGCCTACTCCGACCTCGTCCGGGTCGACGCCCACACCGTCGGACTCCTCTTCGAGACGGGTGACTTCGGCCCGTACGAGAGGATCCCCTTCCGGCGGGTCCCCGTGACCCAGCTCACCTGAGCCGGTGGGCGCGCGGACACGGACGTAAGGTCGGCCCATGACCTCTACCGACAGTGCACAGACCCCTGCCGAGGCTCCCGCGAAAGCTCCCGCGAAGGACCCCTGGGACCTTCCCGACGTGTCCGGGCTCGTCGTCGGCGTGCTCGGTGGGACCGGGCCGCAGGGCAAGGGCCTTGCCTACCGGCTCGCCAGGGCCGGGCAGAAGGTGATCATCGGGTCGCGCGCGGCCGACCGCGCGCAGGCCGCCGCCGACGAACTCGGCCACGGTGTCGAGGGCGCCGACAACGCCGAGACCGCGCGCCGCAGCGACATCGTGATCGTCGCCGTGCCCTGGGACGGACACGGCAAGACCCTCGAATCCCTGCGCGAGGAACTGGCCGGCAAGCTCGTCGTCGACTGCGTGAACCCGCTCGGCTTCGACAAGAAGGGCGCGTACGCGCTGAAGCCGGAGGAGGGCAGCGCCGCCGAACAGGCCGCCGCCCTGCTGCCGGACTCCCGGGTCACGGCCGCCTTCCACCACCTGTCGGCCGTACTCCTCCAGGACCCGGAGATCGAGGAGATCGACACGGACGTGATGGTCCTCGGCGAGGAGCGGGCCGACGTGGAGATCGTGCAGGCCCTGGCCGGCCGTATCCCCGGCATGCGCGGGGTCTTCTCCGGCCGGCTGCGCAACGCCCACCAGGTCGAGTCGCTGGTCGCCAACCTGATCTCCGTGAACCGCCGCTACAAGGCCCACGCGGGCCTGCGCGTCACCGACATCTGAGCGGATGGGGGACACTGGACGGGTTTCCGGCAGTGTCCCCCGACAGGAGCCACCTGATGCCCCGCCTCGCCCTCTACGCCCTGATCGTCTGCGTGCTCGCCGTGGCCGCGGCCGTCGTGTCCTTCGTCCAGGGCAACTGGCTGGGGATCGTGTGGGTACTGCTGGCCGGGCTGTCGTCCAACATGTGCTGGTACTACGCCCGGCGCGCGAAGGTACGGAGTTAGCCGCCGACGCCCGTGAGGCAGATGTCGTTGTTTTCCTTCCAGAAGCGGAAGAGGGTCAGTCCGCAGTCCGCGTAACCCTGGTCGACCCCCAGGGCGCTCAGGACGACGTCGATCCCGTCGAAGAACTCCCTGTTCACCGGCCCGAGCCACAGCACCGCGAACACGAACAGCAGCCCGAACGGGGCGAACGGCTCCACCTGGCGCTTGATCTTGTACGACAGCCACGGCTCGATCACGCCGTACCCGTCCAGGCCGGGCACCGGCAGGAAGTTCAGGATCGCGGCCGTAACCTGGAGCAGCGCGAGGAAGGCCAGGGCGAATCGAAAAGCCCACGGCACCCCGTCCAGCGCGTCCAGCCAGAACGGCGCGGTGCACACGAGGGCGAACAGCACGTTCGTCAGCGGACCGGCGGCCGAGATCAGACTGTGCTTCCAGCGGCCGTGGATGCGGTTGCGTTCGATGAAGACGGCGCCGCCGGGCAGCCCGATCCCGCCCATGATCACGAAGATCACCGGCAGCACGATGCTGAGCAGGGCGTGCGTGTAAGCGAGGGGATTGAGGCTCAGGTAGCCCTTGCTTCCCACGGTGATGTCACCTGAGTGATGCGCCGTGCGCGCGTGCGCGTACTCGTGCAGGCACAGCGACACGATCCACGCCGCCGTCACGAACAGGAACACGGCGACACCGGGCTGCTCGGCGAACCCGGTCCAGGTGGCCCAGCCCGTGACCGCCGTGACGGCCAGGATCCCGACGAAGACCGGGCTGATCCGCCGGTCGCTGTTGCGGGTGGTGGCGGTGGTCATGGGGCGCGACTCCTGAGGATTCGGTGGACAGTGCCGTACACGACTGCGCGGGCGGGTCGACGGTACCCGTGCTCTGTCAGGAACGTCCCACCGAGGGCCGGAGGTTCCTGGATGTTCCCGGAGATCCTGGACTTCTCCCTGGTCACCGCTGCGTAAACCCGCGCGCGCCACGGACTCGTCCCCGGAGAGAATGGACCCGTGCGCTACCGCATCCTCGGCACCACCCAGGCACTCCGTCCCGACGGCACCTCCCTCCCGGTCGGCGGCGCGCGGCTGCGCGCCCTGCTGACCGTGTTCGCCCTGCGGCCCGGCCGGACCGTGCCGGCGGGCGTCCTGGTGGAGGAGGTGTGGAACGGTGACGTGCCCGCCGACGCGCCGGCCGCGCTGCAGGCGCTGGTCGGCCGGCTCCGCCGTGCGCTCGGCCCGGACACCATCGCCTCGGCCGAGGGCGGCTACCGGCTGTGCGCCGCGCCGGACGACGTCGACCTGCACCGCTTCGCACGGCTCGCCGAGGAGGGCACGCGCGCGCTGGCCGACGACGACCCGGCCAAGGCCGCCGTCGTCCTCGACGACGCCCTCGCCCTGTGGCACGGACCGGCCCTCGCCGACCTCCCCGACCGCACCGCCGAGGCCGCCCGCTGGGAGACCCGCCGACTGGACACACGCCGGGCCCGGCTCACCGCCGCGCTGGCGCTGGGCGCCGCCGAACAGTCGCTGCCCGAACTGACCGCCCTCTGTGACAGCCACCCCCTGGACGAGCCCCTGCAGGCGCTCCGGCTGCGCGCACTGCGGGACGCGGGCCGCCCCGCCCAGGCGCTGGCCGCGTACGACGACGTACGCCATCTGCTGGCGGACCGCCTCGGCGCGGACCCCGGTCCCGAACTGCGTTCCCTGCACGCGGGAGTTGCTGAAGACCGGGTGGCGCGGGAGACGGTGCGCGGGGCACCGCCGCTCCCACCGGCGACGGCGCCACGAACCCCGGGGAAGCGGCTCCCGCACACGGCGGTGCGCCGGCCCGCCGTACGCCCCGGCCCATGGCCTCCTCCAACGGCTCCCGTACCCCGGCCCAGGCCTCGCCCGCCCCTCCGCCTTCGCCGCCGCCCTCGCTGCCGGGCAACCTCCGCGCCCGTCTCACCTCCTTCGTGGGCCGGGAGACGGACATCGAGGTCATCCGGGGCGACCTCGCCGCGGCCCGGCTCGTGACGCTGCTCGGGCCCGGCGGCGCCGGCAAGACACGGCTGTCGCAGGAGGCCGCCGAAGCCGTACGGGACGGTACGGCGGACACGGCGCCCGACGGGGTGTGGCTGGCCGAACTCGCGCCGGTCGTCGACCCGGACGCCGTACCGGAGGCCGTCCTGACCGCCCTCGGCGCACGCGAGACGGTGCTGCGCGGGGCCGGCGCCGAGGAGTTGCGCGCCGCCTCCGCGGAACGCCACGACGACCCCCTCGTACGCCTCACCGAGCACTGCGCCAACCGGCGGATGCTGATCCTCCTCGACAACTGCGAGCACGTCATCGACGCCGCCGCGCACCTCGTCGCGGAGCTGCTGACGCGCTGCCCGGGGATCACGGTGCTCGCCACCAGCCGTGAACCCCTGGGCGTTCCGGGGGAGTTGGTGCGTCCCGTCGAACCGCTCCCCGAGCCCGTGGCGCTGCGGCTGCTCGCCGACCGAGGGGTGGCCGCCCGGCCCGGGTTCCGGGTCGAGGACGATCCGGAGGCGGCGGCCGAGATTTGCGGGCGGCTCGACGGACTGCCGCTCGCCATCGAACTGGCCGCCGCCCGGCTGCGGTTGCTGTCGCTGCGGCAGATCGCCGACCGGCTCGACGACCGGTTCCGGCTGCTCACCTCCGGCAGCCGTACCGTCCTGCCCCGCCAGCAGACCCTGCGGGCTGTCGTCGACTGGTCCTGGGACCTGCTCGACACGGACGAACGGGACGTCCTGCGGCGGCTGTCCGTCTTCGCGGGCGGCTGCGACCTCGCCGCCGCCGAGGCGGTGTGCGGGCCCGTCGCGCTCGAAGCGCTCGCCTCCCTCGTCGACAAGTCCCTTGTCGTGGCCGCCCCTTCGGACGACAACGACGCCATGCGCTACCGGCTGCTCGAGACCGTCGCCGAGTACGCCGGTGAGCGACTCGACGAGGCGGGCGCCCGCCCCGAGGCCGAGCACGCGCACCTCACGCACTACCGCGAACTCGCCCGCACCACCGACCCGTTGCTGCGCGGACCCGGTCAGTTCGCCGCCCTCGGCGTGTTCCAGCGGGAGAGCGAGAACATCCGCGCCGCCCTCCGCCACGCCGTCACCACACGTGACGAACAGGAGGCGCTCTGCCTGGTCCTGTCGATCTCCTGGTACTGGCAGATGCGCGATCTGCGGCTCGCCGGCCGCAACTGGTCCCGCGAGGTCATGAACCTCGGCCCCGACCCCTTCGCCTCCCCCGTCCGCCCGGCCCAGCGTGTGTGGGAGCGCTGCACGGACACTCCGCTGCCCTGGCACGGCGAACTCCTCGAAGAGGCCCGCCGCGGCGTCCACCTCGTCCATCTCGCCTCCATGGACATGGAGTTGGAGGTGTGGCAGACACCCGAGGCCCGGCAGAAGCTGCGCGCCATCACCGAGGTCTACGAACCCGGCGCCCCGCAGACCTGCCGCTACCCCGGCCTCCTCTGGTTCTACGCCGTCATGCTCACCCGCGACATGGAGCGGCTCAGCGTCATCGTCGGTGAGTCCGTGCGCACCTGCCGCGAGGCACAGCCCGCCTACGAGTGGGAGCTCGCCGCCTGTCTACAGATGCGCGCCAACGTCCTCGCCAACCGCAGCGACTGGGCCGGCGACGCGACCCGCGACGCCGACGAGTCGCTGGAGATCTTCCGCCGGCTCGGGGACGCCTGGGGCGCCGCCGAGGCGCTCTCCGCACGCGGTGAGGCCCGCGAACGCAAGGCCGAGTACGAGAGCGCCGCCATCGACTTCCGGGACGCGATGGAACTCGCCGACCAGCTCGGCGCCCGGGCCCAGAAGACCGTGCTCGCCGCCCGCCTCGGCAACGTGTTCCTGGAGGCGGGCAGGACCGAGGAAGGCGAACAGCTGCTGCGCGACGTGATCGAGAAGTCGGCCGGAATGGTCAACGAGGCCATGCCCGCCGCCCGGCTCTTCCTCGCGGCCTGGCTCGGCATCACCGACCGCGTCTCCGAGGCGCGTGAGCAACTCCGGCTGCTGCGCGCGGAGTTCAGAGCAGCCTCGTTCGTCGTCTTCGACGCGTTCATCCTCGGCGCGGAGTCCTGGCTGGACGTCGCGGAAGAACACTACGAGGAGGCCCTCGACAAGGCGCGACAGGCGGTGAGCCGTGCCGACGACGAGCTGGCCCGCGCCATCGCCCCCCATCTGCGCTCCACCCTGCTGATCACCGGCGCGGCCGCCCTGGTCGGCTTCGACCCCGCCCGTGCCCACGACGCCGCGCGCTGTCTGGGCGCCGCCGACGCCCTGTTGCCGCCCGGCCATGTCTCCGGACGCACGGAGCGCGAGGTCCGCGCCCGCTCCGTCCGAGCGGTCCGTGACGTGCTCGGCGACGAGGCGTACGAGACGGCGTACGAGGAGGGCGCTCGCCTCTCCCCCGGGGAGGCGACCGCCCTCGTCTGACGTCCGGCACGCAGCTGTCAGCACGTGGTGCCCTGGTGTCCGCGCGCGGTCAGCTCTTCGTACGGAACTTGTGGATGGCGACCGGCGCCATCACCGCCGTGATGGCCACCGACCAGCCGACGGTCACCCACAGGTCGTGCGCCACCGGGCCGCCCACCATCAGTCCACGGGCCGCGTCCGCGAGCGTGGACAGCGGGTTGTAGTCGGTGAACGTCTGCAGCCAGCCCGGCATCGACCGGGTCGGGGCGAAGATCGACGAACCGAACTGGAGCGGGAACAGCACCAGGAAGCCCATCGCCTGCACGGACTGCGCGCTCTTCATGATCACGCCCAGGGTGAGGAACACCCACATGATCGACGAGGCGAACAGCGTGGCCAGACCCACGGCCGCGAACAGTCCGGGCCAGTTCTCGATGTCGAAACCGACCAGGACGGCGACGATCATCAGCACGGTCGTCGCGAACAGCATCCGGACCAGCTCGACCGAGATCTTCGCGAACAGCACCGAGCCGCGCCCGATCGGCAGGGACCGGAAACGGTCCATGACACCGGAGTTGAAGTCCTGGCTGAAGCCGGTGCCGACGCCCTGGGACAGGGTCATGCTCATCATCGCGATCATGCCGGGGATCACGTACTGCACGTACCCGTCCTGGCCGCCGCCCGTGGCCTGACCGATCGAGCCGCCGAAGACGAACACGAACAGCAGGGTGAAGATGATCGGCATCAGCAGCGCGTCGGCCATCGACTCCGGGTCCTGCCGGATCCACAGAAGATTGCGCCGGACGAGGGCGCCGGTGTGGCGCAGATGACTACGCAGGGGGATACGGCCGTCGCCCTGGATCTCCTGCACGGGAACGGGCGCGGTCACGGTCGCGGTGCTCATACGGTGACCTCCTCTCGGGTGTCGGCGGGCGTGGTGTCGTCCTGCGGGGTGCTGGCGCGATGGCCGGTGAGGGACAGGAACACCTCGTCCAGGCTGGGCAGTTCGGTGGAGATCGAGGCGATCGTGATGCCGCGCGCGACGACCGCGCCGGTCACGGCGGTGAGCTGCTCGTCGCTCAGGATCGGCACCAGGACACTGCCGTTGGTGGTGTCCACGGCGGTGGTGGCGAGGCCGGTGATGCCGAGGTCGTCCAGATCGCGGGCGAGCGGGCGCAGTTGCAGCGGATCGGCGGGCCGGATCCGCAGCGTACGGCCGCCGACCTTCGCCTTCAGCTCGTCGATCGCGCCACCGGCGACGACCTTCCCCCGGTCGATGACGACGAGCTCGGAGGCGAGCTGTTCGGCCTCCTCCATGTACTGGGTGGTGAGCAGCACGGTCACGCCGTCGCCGACCATCCGCTTGACCTCGCTCCAGACCTCCTGGCGGGTACGGGGGTCGAGCCCGGTGGTGGGTTCGTCGAGGTAGAGGACGACGGGCCGGCCGATCATCGAGGCGGCCAGGTCGAGCCGCCGGCGCATACCGCCGGAGTACGTGCTCGCCGGCCGCTTGGCCGCGTCGGTGAGGGAGAAGCGTTCCAGCAGCTCGTCGGCGCGGGCGCGGGCGTCCTTGCGGGTCAGGTCGAGGAGCCGCCCGATCATGTACAGGTTCTCCCAGCCCGGGAGCTTCTCGTCCACGGAGGCGTACTGACCGGTGAGCCCGATCACGCGCCGCAGCTGCCGGGGCTGCCGCAGCACGTCGTACCCGGCGACGGTGGCATGCCCCGAGTCGGGCCGCAGCAGGGTGGAGAGGATGCGTACGAGGGTGGTCTTGCCGGCGCCGTTGGGTCCGAGCACACCGAGCACGGTGCCTTCCCGGACGTCCAGGTCGACGCCGTCCAGCGCCTTGGTCTCGCCGTAGTGCTTGACCAGCCCCCGCACGGAAACGGCATGTGTGACCCCGTCGGCGGGGCGGTTGTCGATTCGCGTCATGAACCGAACCTGTCACCCCCCACCGACAAACCACCTACAGACCACCGACAGGGGCTGACCCGGTACGGGAACCGCGGCGGAGCGGTCCCGGATCAGTAGCCGTAGATCATCTTGTAGGCGACCTCGGGGAGGAACTGTCCGGCCGAGGAGCCGCTGCCGGCGCCGCAGTTGCCGTCGGACTCGCCCGGGACCTTGATCCACAGGAGCATCTCGGCGCCTCCGCCCAGCTGGGTGGGGGTGCCGAGCTTGCGGCCCGAAGGGTTGCACCACTGGCCGTTGGAGCCGTTTCCGTTGCGGCTGGTGTCCACGACGAACGGCTTGGTGTAGCCGTACCGTGCACGCAGTTC
>NZ_AEJB01000162.1 GCF_000331005.1 Streptomyces turgidiscabies Car8 | reverse complement strand
CCCCGAACCCTCAACTCCTTTATGCCACCGCCGAGTTACTCTCGGCGGGTCGGGTCACAGCCGGGACAGCTCGTCCACCAGGTCGTCCAGTCCCAGTGAGCCCTGCGACAGCGCGGCCATGTGCCAGGCCTTCGCGTCGAAGGCGTCGCCGTGGCGGCGCTGGGCGTTCTCCCGGCCCAGCAGCCATGCCCGTTCGCCCAGCTTGTAGCCGATCGCCTGCCCGGGGATGGTCAGATAGCGCGTCAGCTCGCTCTCCACGAAGTCCGCGGGACGGCTGCTGTGGGCGCCGAAGAACTCCTGCGCCAGTTCCGGCGTCCAGCGCTCACCGGGGTGGAACGGCGAGTCCGCCGGGATCTCCAGCTCCAGGTGCATACCGATGTCGACGATGACCCGGGCGGCCCGCATCATCTGCGCGTCGAGGTAGCCGAGGCGCTGCTCGGCGTCCGTGAGATAGCCCAGCTCGTCCATGAGACGCTCCGCGTACAGCGCCCAGCCCTCGCAGTTGGCGCTGACACCGCCGACCGTGGCCTGGTAGCGGGAGAGGTTCTCGGCGACGTGCACCCACTGCGCGAGCTGGAGATGGTGGCCGGGGACGCCCTCGTGGTACCAGGTCGACACCAGGTCGTACACGGGGAAGCGGGTCTGGCCCATCGTCGGCAGCCAGGTGGTGCCCGGACGCGAGAAGTCCTCCGACGGGGCCATGTAGTACGGCGCCGCCGCACTGCCGGGGGGTGCGATGCGGGACTCCACCTTCTTCACCCGCTCGGCGAGCTCGAAGTGCGTGCCGTCCAGCGCCTCGATCGCCTGGTCCATCAGGCCCTGGAGCCACTCGCGGACCTCGTCGACGCCCTCGATGTGCTTGCCGTGCTCGTCGAGATGGGCCAGCGCCACCCACGGTGTCCCGGCGCCGGGCAGAACGTTCTCGGCCTCCCGCTTCATCTCACCGAGGAGGCGGTGGTACTCGGCCCAGCCGTACGCGTACGCCTCGTCCAGGTCCAGATCCGTGCCGTTCCAGTAGCGCGACCAGTGCGCGTACCGCTCACGGCCCACCGTGTTCGGCGCGCCCTCGACAGCCGGCGCGTACACCTCCCGCATCCAGTCCCGCAGCTCGACGACAGCCGCGTCCGCGCCCCGGGCCGCCTCGTCCAGCTCGGTGCGCAGCGCCTCGGGGCCGGCCGACGCGAAGTCCGCGAACCAGCCGACGCCCTTGCCGTCCAGGTCGGCCCACTCACCGAGCTGCCCGATGAAGGTGGCGGTGGGGCGCGGGCCGGCGTACAGCTCGCGCTCCAGGCCCAGGGTCAGGCTCTCCCGGTAGCCCAGCAGGGCGGCCGGGACCGCGCGCAGCCGCTCCGCGACCGCCGTCCAGTCCTCGTCCGTCTCCGTCGGCGTCACGGTGAACACCTCGCGCACCGAGTGCGCGGCCGTGTGCATGTTGCCGACGGCGCGCAGGCTCTCACCGGCCTCGTGCACGGCGAGTTCGGCGGTGAGCCGCTCGCGCAGCAGCCGCCCGCAGCGCCGCTCGATGTCACTGTCCGCGCCCGGCCGCTTCTCCGCCTCGTCGAGCCGGGCCAGCGTCGTCCGCGCCAGCTCCGCCAGGGCGTCCTGGCCCGCCGGCGAGGTGTCCGGAAGCCTGCTCGAACTCTCCTTCACGCCGAGGTACGTACCGGTGACCGGGTCGAGGGCGATGAGGTCGTCGACGTAGGTGTCGGCGACCTCGCGGGGCAGCGGGTTCTTGATGTCTGACATGCACTCATCCTCGTATGCGACGGCGGTCGACGTCACGTCGATTCGCGCCGGAACGCGCGACCGAGGTTCGTGGCGTCTTGTTGTTCACCGACTCGGTCTTGCCGGGGGTGATCTGCAGGCCGGCGTTGGTGACTAGGGTCTCTGCCTTGTGGGCGAGATAGGTGATCCCCAGGACGCCGGAGGAGGTGGTCAGGGTGTAGGTCTT
>NZ_AEJB01000161.1 GCF_000331005.1 Streptomyces turgidiscabies Car8 | reverse complement strand
GTCCCGCCGCGCGGGCCCGCTCCACCACCGGGGCGATGACCTTGGCGACCGCCTCGACGTCCGCCTCCGTGGAGGTGTGTCCGAGGGAGAAGCGGAGGGTGCCGCGGGCCAGGTCAGGATCGGTGCCGACGGCGAGGAGGACATGGCTGGGCTGGGCCACCCCGGCGGTGCAGGCGGAGCCGGTGGAGCACTCGATGCCCTGGGCGTCGAGCAGCAGGAGCAGGGAGTCGCCCTCGCAGCCCGGGAAGGTGAAGTGGGCGTTGGCCGGGAGCCGGTCCACCGGGTCGCCGCCCAGGATCGCGTCCGGAACCGCCGTACGGACGGCCGCGACCAGGGCGTCGCGCAGGGCGCCGATCTCCCGGGCGAACCAGCCCTGTTGTTCGGCGGCGAGCCGCCCGGCCACCGCGAAGGAGGCGACGGCCGGCACATCGAGGGTGCCGGAGCGCACGTGCCGCTCCTGCCCACCGCCGTGCAGCACGGGTACGGGGCGGTACTCGCGGCCCAGGAGCAGGGCGCCGATGCCGTACGGGCCGCCGATCTTGTGGCCGGAGACGGTCATCGCGGCGAGCCCGGAGTCGGCGAAGGAGACGGGCACCTGGCCGTAGGCCTGCACGGCGTCGGCGTGCAGGGGAACGCCGAACTCGTTTGCCACGTCGGCGAGTTCTCGGACCGGCATGATCGTGCCGATCTCGTTGTTGGCCCACATCACGGTAGCCAGGGCCACACTGTCGGGGTCGCGGGCGACGGCCTCGCGCAGGGCGTCGGGGTGCACCCGGCCGTACGCGTCGACCGGGAGGTACTCGACGACGGCGCCCTCGTGCTCGCCGAGCCAGTGCACGGCGTCGAGGACGGCGTGGTGCTCGACGGGGCTGGCGAGGACCCGGACGCGGGCCGGATCCGCGTCCCGCCGGGCCCAGTAGAGCCCCTTGACGGCGAGGTTGTCGGCCTCGGTGCCGCCGGCGGTGAACACGACCTCGCTGGGGCGGGCGCCGAGCGACTCGGCGAGCGTCTCGCGGGCCTCCTCGACCGTGCGCCTGGCCCTGCGGCCGGCCGCGTGGAGTGAGGAGGCGTTACCGGTGACGGCCAGCTGCGCGGTCATAGCCTCGACCGCCTCCGGAAGCATCGGTGTGGTCGCGGCGTGGTCGAGGTATGCCATGGTGCCGTGATTCTACGGCGCCCCGGTGACGGGACCGGGGGGAGGTCGCCGTCAGAAGCTCCAGGAGACGGTGTGGTCCAGCTGCATGAGGGTCACCAGGACCACCAGGTCGGCCACACCGAGGGCGAGGCCCAGCAGGGCGCGGCCGCGTCGGGCGGTGCCGCGCCAGAGGGCGACGACAGCCAGCGTGATGGCGACGGGGCCGAGGAAGATGTTGAGGACCAGGAGGCCAGGCAGGCCCAGGAGGAAGGACGCGACGGCCATGCTGTCGGCGTCACGGCGGGCGGTGCGCTCGGTACGGCCGGTGGCCGATGCGGTGAGTTGCATGATGATCAGCTCCGACGGGCGAGGCGCTCACGGAGCGCGAAGATGCCGAGCCAGGCGGCGATGCCGGCCGCGGCCAGGACGCTGAACGAGACCGGGAGATGAGCGACGGTGCCCATCACCATGCCCAGCAGCAGAAGGACGGCTACGAGGAAGAACATGGGAGGAGTTCCCTTCCGTTACAGTTCAGTGAACGCTTGTAGTAACACTTGTTCACTGACTCCCGAGTCTAGCGTCCCTCCCGGCTTTTCAATTACAGAGAACAGTTGTTAACTGCATGGCATGAGTCACACTCTCGGCGTCCGGCAGGTCCAGAAGCAGAAGACGCGGCAGTCGCTGCTGGACGCGGCGCTCGGCCTGCTGGAGGACCAGAGCCTGAGCAGCCTCGGTCTGCGCGAGGTCACCCGCGCCGTCGGCGTCGCCCCGACCGCCTTCTACCGGCACTTCCGCTCCACGGCGGACCTCGGTGTCGCCCTCGTCGAGGAGGCGCTCGGCAGCCTCCACCCGATGATCGGTACGACGGTGTCGGGATCCGGCGACAGCGAGGACCGGATAGTCCGTGCGGTCGACCTGATCTCCGGCCATGTCCGGGCGCAGCCCGCCCACGTCCGCTTCATCGCGCGCGAACGGCACGGCGGGGTCCAGCCGGTCCGCGAGGCCATCCGGGACCAACTGGCCCGGTTCGCCGAGGAGGTGCGGGACGCTCTCGCCGAACAGCCCGAGTCGGCGGGCTGGACCGAGGCGGACCTGCTGATGCTCGCGGGCCTGTACGTCGACCAGATGCTGATGACCGCCTCCCAGTTCCTGGAGACGCTGGACGCCCCGGCCGCGCGGCGCGAGCAGGTGGCCCACCTGGCGACCCGCCGGATGCGCCTGATCGCCATCGGCCGCCGCCACTGGCTGGCCTGACCC
>NZ_AEJB01000160.1 GCF_000331005.1 Streptomyces turgidiscabies Car8 | reverse complement strand
CGCGGTGGTGGCGCGCATCAGGGCCGCGCGGTCCGCCACGACGTGCGGCATGACGTCCTCGTGCGGCAGGACGACGCCCTCCGACGGCTCCGACAGGCGCAGGGCGCCGATGACCCCGCGTTGGAGGTGGCCTGTCGTGTCGCGCTGCTCGTAGACGTACAGGGCGGGTTCGGGGTCGGTGGTGAGGATGCCCTCGGCGAGCCAGTCGTCCAGGGTGTCCGCCGCCTGCTCGTTGCGGATGGACGGGGTCGCCGCCTGGGGGAGGATCAGCCGGACGATGTTGTGCGGGTCGGCCGATTCGAGGTGTATCAGGCCGTCGGGGCGCACGATGACGTCGTACGGCGGTGAGGTCACGGCGGCCAGGCTGCCGACCCGGTCGGGGTCGTAGCGCAGGCCCCGGAACGGGGTCAGTTGAAGGCCCATGCGAGCCGGTACGTCCGCGGGACCTGCAGTGTTCATTGGTGCATCGTAGGGCTGTCAGAGGCAAGGGGGATGATCCCGACCCCAAAGAAGGACTCTGAACTGCGAGAACACAAACGAGGACGGAAGCTCTTCAATCCTGAGTGGCGGCATCCTGGTGCCGCCACAAGTCGTTTGAGGGCTCCTTGCATCGCGGAGAGAACCGATCGACCGGCAGAGGCGCGCAAGGTTACAGGCTGGGGCTGACATCCCAGCTTGAGTGAGCGAGTCAACCTGTTTCGGGATAAACCGAATGGAGCCGGACAGGCGGGCGCCGTCGTCGACCTTGCCATCAGTCATCGTCAAGCTGGTGGTTCCTCGGCCTCGCCTCACCGCGGGACAGGTGACCGGTGACAGCCGTGGCGGGCCGCAGACAGTACGGATCGCAACCGGCGGGAGGGCTGGAGTCGTCCTGCCGGTCGTGACTCCCTGGCCCACGTCGCCGACGACGCGCCCACCCAGGCCGTCACGATGGGCACGTCGTTCACGTCGGTGACAGCAGCCCGGTGAGTCAACTGGCGACAGTCGGATACGCGAGTTCACCAGTCCCGAGGCCGGAGTTCAGGTGACCCACCCCTTCGTTACCCTGCACGCATGCCCACCGACCTGACCCTCCTCCCCCGCGTCGCCTATCGCGGCCAGGAGGTCACCGCGCCCCGGCTGCGCGCCCTGCTCGCACTGCTCGCCGGCGACCTGCGTACCGGCTGCAGCACCGAGCGGCTGGTCGCCGGGCTGTGGCCGGAGGAGTTGCCGGAGCGGCCGGGCAAGGCACTGCAGGTTCTGGTGTCCCGGGCGCGGGCGCAGCTGGACGCCGATGTCCTCGCGAGCACGCCGACCGGATACCGGCTCGCCCTCACCGAGGACCAGGTCGACAGCTCCGCCCTGCTGCTGCACGCCGCCGCGAGCGCCGAGCGGTCCAGGGCCGGGGATCACGCGGGGGCACTGGCCGCCGCCGAGGCCGGGCTGGCACTGTGGGAGGGCACTGCGGCCGACCGGGACGGTGACTCCGGGGACCCCGTGGCCGCGTTGCGCGCCGAGCGTGCCCCCGTCCGTGACGCCCTCGTCCGTGCGCGGGCGCTCGCGCTCGCCCGGCTGGGGCGGCACGCGGAGGCCGCCGGGCCACTGGCGGTGGCCGCCTCGGAGCATCCGCGCGACGAGGAGGTGCTCGCCGAACTGCTGCGCGCCGAGGCCGCGTCGGCCGGCCCGTCCGCCGCGCTGACCCGGTACGAGGCGTACCGGAGGGAGCTGCGCGACACGCTCGGCACGGATCCGGGCGCCCAACTCAAGTCCGTACAGCAGGAGTTGCTGTCCGGTGAGGCGCCCGCCGTCCGGCACGGGGTGCCGCACGAACCGAACCCGCTCCTCGGGCGCGATGATGATGTCGCCGAGGTCGAGCGGCTGTTGAGGGCCTCCCGTGCCGTCACCGTCGCCGGTCCCGGTGGTCTCGGCAAGACCCGGCTCGCGCACGCCGTGAGCCGCCGGGCCGAACAGCGCGTGGTGTACTTCGTGCCGCTCGCCGGTGTCACAGCCGACGCGGATGTGGCCACGGAGGTGGCCTCCGCGCTCGGCGCGGGCGACGGACGCCCCGGCCCCATGGGCAGCCACGACCCGGTGACCGGCATCCTCGGCGTGCTCGGCACCGGGCCCGCTCTGCTGGTCCTGGACAACTGCGAGCAGGTCGTCCGGGGCACCGCCGACCTCGTACGGGCCCTGGTCTCTGCCTCGAAGGACCTGCGGGTGCTCGCCACCAGCCGGGCTCCTCTCGGCCTGACGTCGGAGGCCGTGTACGCGCTGCCGGAGCTCGAACTCGGCACCTCCATCGAGCTGTTCACCCAGCGGGCCCGCGCCGCCCGACCCGGTGTGGAGCTGCCGCCGGACGCGGTGGCCGGGCTGTGCCGCCACCTCGACGGGCTGCCGCTCGCCGTGGAACTGGCTGCCGCCCGGGTACGGGTGCTGTCGGTGCCGGAGATCGCCCGCCGCCTCGGCGACCGGTTCGCGCTGCTGCGCGGCGGGGCCCGGGACGTGCCGGAGCGCCACCGCACGCTGCACGCCGTCGTGGACTGGAGCTGGAACCTCCTCGCCGAGGAGGCCAGGGCCGCGCTGCGCCTGCTGTCCGTGTTCCCCGGCGGCTTCTCGGGCGAGACGGCCGAACAGGTCCTCGGGGAGGACGCGTTGTTCCTGCTGGAGCAGCTGGCCGACCAGTCGCTGCTCACCGTCGCCGACACCCCGACCGGCGTGCGGTTCCACATGTTGGAGACCGTACGGGAGTTCAGCGCGGCCCGGCGGGCGGAGGCGGGCGAGGAAGAGGCGGCCGTCGACCGATTCCTGTGCTGGGCGCGCGACTTCGGGGTGACCTACCACGACTGGTACTTCGGCCCGGAGCCGTTGGTCGCCGGGGAACGCATCAGGGCCGAGCAGGACAACCTCGTACTGGCCCTGCGGCACGCCCTGGCGCGTACGGACGGCCCCACCATCGCCGCCCTGACCGCCGTTCTCACCGCCCTGTGGTCCACCGGCTCCAGCTACCTCCGCCTCGCCGCCCTCGCCGCGGACACCGGGCCGCCGCTGTCGCACTACTATCCCGAGCCCGAATACGTCGAAGTCGCCCGCGCCGCAGCGGTGTTGTCCACGGCGAGCCTCTTCATGGGCTACGGGCCCGCCGCCGTACGCCAGTTGGTCACCCTCCGGCGGCTGCCGCCGGCCCCGCCGGACACGCTGGCGCGGGCCATCGCGGTGGTGCTGAGGGCGATCCCCGAGATGCTGCCGCCCGACTACGACGTGCTGCGGGAGCTGTGCGACAGCGAGCAGCCGTTGCTCGCCGGTATCGCCGAGTGCGTCGCGACCTATGTCTGGGAGTACGAGCACGACATCGACCGCGCGCTCGCCTCGGCCCACCGGATCGTCACCGCACTGGGGCCGGTCGACAACCCGTTCCTGCAGGTCCTGGGCCATGCCAGGCTGAGCGAGCTGTGCCTGCGGACGGAGCGGGGCGAGGCCGCGTACACGCATCTCAGGGCGGCGCTCGCGGTACTGCCGCGGCTCGGCGACGAGCACGACTCCATCGGCGTCCGAGGGGGTCTCGCCCTCGCCTGTCTGCAGCGCGGCGACCCCGACGAGGCCGAGTACTGGCTGCGGCAGGCGGAGGCCCTCAACACCCCGCAACCGGACGGCTCCGAGAACTCCGACCTCGGCGCACGTGCCGAACTCGCTCTCGCCCGTGGGCTGACGGAGGTCGGGCTCGGCCTGTGGCGCGGCGCTGTGGAGGGGGTGGCCGGCGCCGGCGCGATGTACGACGGCGATCCGTTCCTCGACCGGTGGACGCTGCAGATCCAGTCGACGGCGGTGACGGCGCACGCCCACGCCGACCGCCTCGAACTGGTCGTGGAACTGGTCGAGGGGCTGCGGCGGGGGCTGCGGACCCTGCTCTCCGGTCCGCCCCGGCCCATGGAACTCCCCCTGATCGGGACGGTGTTGCACGCCCTCGGCATGGCGAGCCTAGCGTCCGGCGACGTGTCCGCCGTACGGCTGATCGCGCTGGCCGAACGGCTGCGGGTGCTGCGCGACTACCAGCCGACGATGTCGTCGGACCGCGCCAGGAAGGCGGTCGCGGCGGCCGGGAACGCCGCCGGGGCGGCGTATTCCGACGCGGTGTCGGAGTACGCCGCCCTGGGGCGGGACGAGTTGCGGGAGGCGGCCCGCGCCGTCATGGCGACTACAGCGCCTACTTCGGATCGCGGTTGAACTGTGTCATCGACCAGCGGTAGCCGAGCAGGGTCAGGGCGACGCACCAGGCGACCGCCATCCAGCCGTTGTTGCCGATCTCGGTGCCGAGGAGGAGTCCGCGCAGGGTCTCGATGACCGGGGTGAAGGGCTGGTACTCGGCGATCGGCTGGAACCAGCCCGGCATCGTCTCGGCCGGGGTGAAGGCGCTGGAGATGAGGGGGAGGAGGATCAGCGGCGTCGCCATGTTGCTGGCGGCCTCGGGGTTCGGGCTGGCCATACCCATCCCGACCGCGATCCAGGTGAGCGCCAGGGCGAACAGCGCGAGGAGTCCGATCGCCGCGAGCCACTCAAGGGGCGTGGCGTCCGTGGACCGGAAGCCGATGGCCACGGCGACCACACCGACGAGGAGCAGGCTGGCGAGCACCTGCAGCACACTGCCGAGGACGTGCCCGACGAGCACGGACCCGCGGTAGACCGCCATCGTGCGGAAGCGGGCGATGAGACCCTCGGTCATGTCCATGGAGACAGCGACTGCGGCCCCGATCACGGTGCTGCCGATGGTCATCACCAGCAGGCCCGGGACGATGTAGGCGATGTAGGCGGAACGGCCCCCGCCACCGTCACCGATGCCCGCACTCATCGCGGATCCGAAGATGTAGACGAAGAGCAGCAGCAGCATGATCGGCGTGAGCAGCAGGTTCAGTGTCATGGACGGGTAGCGCCGTACGTGCAGCAGGTTGCGGCGCAGCATCGTGGTGGAGTCGCGGACGGCGAGGGAGAACCGGGACGGGCGGGCGGGAAGCTGCAGAGTGCTCATCGGTGGGTCTCCTTGGTCTGGTGGGGAACCTTGGCTCCGCCGGTCAGGGCGAAGAACACGTCGTCGAGGTCGGGGGTGTGCACGGTCAGTTCGTCGGCCTCGACGCCGGCCGAGTCGAGCCAGTCGAGGATGGAACGCAGCTCGCGCTGACTGCCGTCGCTGGGGATCTGCAGCGCCAACGCCTCGTCGTCCCGGGTGACTTCGCGCAGGGCGGCGGCGGCCGACCGGTAGGCGCCCGGGTCGGTGAAGCGGAGCCGGACATGACCGCCGGGGACGAGCCGCTTCAACTCGTCGGCGGTGCCCTCGGCGGCGATCCCGCCGTCGTTCAACACCGCGATACGGTCGGCGAGTTCGTCGGCCTCCTCCAGGTACTGGGTGGTGAGGAAGACGGTCACCCCGTCGGCGACCAGCCCGCGGATGATGCCCCACATGTTGTGCCGGCTGCGCGGGTCGAGGCCGGTGGTCGGCTCGTCGAGGAAGATGATCCGCGGGTCGCCGACCAGGGTCATGGCGATGTCGAGGCGGCGCTTCATGCCGCCGGAGTAGGAGGAGGCGGGCTTCTTCGCGGCCTCGGTGAGGTCGAAGCGCTCAAGGAGTTCGGCGGCCGCCCGACGCCCCTCGGCACGGGACAGGTGGTGCAGGTCCGCCATGAGGAGCATGTTCTCCTCGCCGGTGATCAGTCCGTCGACGGCGGAGAACTGCCCGGTGACGCCGATCGCGGCGCGCACGGCGTGCGGGTCGGTGGCCAGGTCGTGGCCGCCGACGTGCAGTTCGCCTGCGTCGGCGGTGATGAGGGTGGAGAGGATCTTGACGGCGGTGGTCTTGCCGGCGCCGTTCGGGCCCAGGAGCGAGAAGACCGTGCCGGCCGGTACCGCCAGGTCGATGCCGTCGAGGACCGTCTTGTCCCCGTAGGCCTTCCGCAGCCCCTTGGCCGCGATGGCGAGTGAGTGCGATGTCGTCGATGTCATGCCGCAGAGACTGCGGCCCGGCGCATTCAGCGCGGTTTCACGACGGTTTCAGCCCCCTGGAACCGAGGCGCCGCCCCGACGGGGCGCGCCTTAGGGGCACGGGGAACTGCGCGACAAGCCCCCACGGACCCGCAGCCAAAGCAACCCGCCGACAGCCCCCGCTCACCCGGTCCGCGCCGTCCCCGTCCCCTTCTCCGCGTCCAGCGCGTACACGCACCGGTCCTTGCTGCACGCGTACACCACGCCGTCCTTGACCACAGGGGCACCGGTGATCTCGCCGCCGGTCGCCAGTTTCCATCTCAGGCGGCCGTCGTCGGCCTTCAGGGTGTACAGGAGGTGGTCCGTCGAGCCGAAGTGGATGCGGCCCTCGGCCACCGCCGGGGCGCCGACGATGTCGCCGCCCGCCTGGAAGCGCCACTTGGGCGTCCCGGTGACCGCGTCGAGCGTGTAGAGGCCCTTGCCGCTGCCGACGTGCACATGCCCGGCAGCCACCAGTACGGGTTCGATCGACGTGCGCGACTCGGTCGCGATCCGCCACCGGTCCCGGCCGTCCGCCGCGTCGAGGGCGTAGACCGTGCCGAGGTAGTCGGCGAGGTAGACACCGCCGCCCGTGACGGCCGGGCCGGGCGCGAAGGTGGGCGGCGAGAGGAACACCGCAGGGGCCTCGAAGTGCCAGCGGACGTGGCCTGCGGCGACGTCGATCGCCAGGACCCGGGTGCCCGCGGAGACGTACACCTGGCCGTCGGGGCCCGGGGTCAGCCGTACCGGGACTCCGCCGCAGGAGGCGGCGTCGCCGATCGGGTAGGACCAGCGCTCGTCACCCGTACGGGCGTCCAGGGCGCGCAGCCGTCCCTCCTGCCAGACGAAGACCGTGCCCTCGTGGACGTGCGGGCCGGCCTCCGGGGACTCGAAGTCCGTCTGGGCGCCGGTGTGCTCCCAGAGCTTCTGGCCGGTCGCCGCGTCCCAGCCCTGGACGCCGCCACCGCGCGTGCCGGTGACGACGGTGCCCCGGTCGGCCTTCAGGGAGTACACCCAGGCGTCGGTGGACAGGCGCCACAGGTCCATGCCCTCGCGGGCGTCGAGCGCGAACAGGGTCGGTCCGTCGGAGGCGTGGATACGGCCGTCCGCGACCGCCATCGACCAGGCGACGTCCCGCGTCTTGAAGCGGCGGCGGCCGGTCATCACGTCCAGGGCGTGCACCTCGAAGGAGGTGACGTAGACCAGGTCACCGGCGACGGCCGGGGTGCCCCAGACGTCGTTCGACATACGGAAACGCCAGGGGCGCCAGCCCGCGGGCGACTCCGGGGGCAGCTGCGGCGCGACCGGGACGGGGTTGGGGTCGGCGCCGTTGACGCCGGGGCGGGGGCGCGACCAGGAGGCGACGAGGCCGGACTCCGGCGGGGGTGCCTGGACGGCGGCGGCGCGGGCGTCGACGACGCGCGGGCCGGGGCCGATGGGCACGGGCGCGCCGGCCAGCCGTACGGGACCGGTGTCGGGCGCTCCGGTGGGCAGGGCGGACGGCATCGGGCCGGGTACGAGACCGGGTCCCGGGCCGCGTCCGAAGCCGGGCGCCGGATCGTGCGAGGGGGGCGGCGGGATCGCCAGCCTGCCGCCGCTGCGGCCACCGGAGGACTGCGGCTTCGCCGCCGGGCGGCCTCCCCGGCGCTGCTCGATGAGGGCCGTCGCCCGTTCGGGCAGCCACGCGGAGGCCGTACCGCTGTCGTCGGAGCCGGAGCCGAAGAGGTGGGGGGCCAGCTGCGCCTGGAGGTCGGCGGGGTTGGGGCGGCTGGTCGCCTCCATCTGCATACAGGACTCGATGAGGGGGCGGAGTTCGTCCGGCAGCCCTTCGAGGTCCGGGCCCTCGCGCAGCAGCATGAAGACGGTCTCGACCGGGTTCGCGCCGTGGAAGGGGGCGTGGCCGGTGGCCGCGAAGACCAGCATCGAGCCGAGCGAGAACACGTCGCTGGCGCCGGTCACGCTCCGCGAGTCCTTCGCCTGCTCGGGGGACATGTAGGCGGGCGTACCGACGGCGACGTTCGTCATCGTCAAACGGGTGTTCGAGACGCCGGACGCGATACCGAAGTCGATGACCCGGGGGCCGTCCTCGACCACCAGCACGTTCGACGGCTTCAGGTCGCGGTGGACGAGCCCGGCGCCGTGGATGGACTGCAGCGCCTCCGCGACCCCCGCCGCGAACCAGCGCACCGCCTGGGCCGGCATCGGCCCGCACTCGTTCACTATCTCTTCGAGGGAGGGCGCGGGCACGTACGCGGTGGCCAGCCACGGCACGGCGGCACGCGGATCGGCGTCGACGACGGCGGCCGTGTAGAAGCCGGAGACGGCCCGCGCCGCCTCCACCTCACGGGTGAAGCGGACCCGGAACAGCTGGTCCTCGGCGAGTTCCGTCCGGACCGTCTTGATCGCCACCCGCCGGCCGGAGGCCGAGCGCGCGAGATAGACCAGCCCCATGCCGCCGGCACCCAGCCGTCCCAGCACCTCGAACGGCCCGATCCGCCGCGGATCGTGCTGCGTCAGCTGATCCACCACTTGCCTGCCACCTCCCCGTACGAGCCGCGTCACCTACATATGTACGCGACCCCGTGCAGCGTCTCACCACCGCCACCGCCTTGGCGGCACGCACCCCGATTCTTCCTGGCCGGGGCACAGGTTGCGAACTCGCGTCCGAAACGGGATGTCTCCACCCAAACAGTCGCAAAACCTCTTCACGCGACCGCTCCCGCGACGGCTCACGCCCGTTCCTGGCGGTTCATGACAGCCGCTGGCCGCTCATTTTCGGAGGAGTGCGAACGACGCTCCCTGATTGTCCGTGACGACCGCCACATTCCCGTACGAAGTGTCGAAGGGCGGCACCTGGACCCGGCCGCCGATCCGGTTCACCGTCCCGAGCGCCTCCGTCATGTCCTCGACGGCGAAATGGACCAGGAAATGCGGCGGCATCTCGGCGGGGAACACCTCCGAGACGTCCGCCCGGCCGAAGTCGGGGGCCGCGTCCGGACCGAAGAGCGCCTCGTGGAAGAGGTTGCCGTAGAAGGTGTTGGCGACGGCCGTGTCCCGGGCGTACAGCTCGGCCCAGGCGAAGGTCCCGGGCTCGTGACGGCGGCCGAAACCGGCGTGCGTACCGGCCTGCCAGAGGCCGAACACGGCCCCCTCGGGGTCGGCGGCCAGTGCCGTCGTCCCCAGTTCGCCCACGGGAACCGGCGCGGTGATCACCTGTCCGCCGGCCGCGTGGATCCGGGCGACGAGAGCGTGGACGTACGGGCTGGCGAAGTACACCGTCCACACGGTGGGCATCCGGCCGTCGGCCTTGTGGGCCAGGGAGGCGACGGGCTCGCCGTCGCACAGGGCCTGCGTCAGGCCCTCCTTCTCCTGGAAGGTCCACCCGAAGAGCTCACCGTAGAAGCGCTTGCCCGCCTCGACGTCGGGCAGCTGGGCGTCCACCCAGCAGGGGACGCCCTCTGTGCGGGCGGATGCCCTGTTTTCGGCCATACCGTCAAGTTAACGGTCCTTCACGCATCCCGCAGAGCAGGCGCGGGACCAGGCAAAGCCGCCCCTGAGCGCCCACGGATCACCATTGCACCCCATTTGCAGTCGGCCGAATCGCGCTCCGATCACCCCTCGGTAAGCTGACGGCATGACAGGACAAGTGCGTACCGTCGACGGCCGAGTGGCGGGTCGGCGTGGGCAGGCGACCCGGCAGAAGCTGCTCGACTGCCTCAGCGAGATGCTCAGCTCCTCCCCTTACCGGGACGTCAAAGTCATCGATGTCGCCCGGAAGGCGGGGACTTCACCCGCCACCTTCTACCAGTACTTCCCGGACGTCGAAGGCGCCGTCCTGGAGGTCGCCGAGCAAATGGCCACCGAGGGCGCCGGGTTGACCCAGCTGCTCGCGGGTCGGTCCTGGGTCGGAAAAGCCGGCTGGCAGACCTCCCAGGAACTCGTCGACGGGTTCCTGGAGTTCTGGCGGAAGAACGACGCGATCCTCAGGGTCGTCGATCTTGGCGCCGCCGAGGGCGACAAGCGGTTCTACAAGATCCGCATGAAGATCCTCAACTCCGTGACCAACTCCCTTACGGACACCGTCACCGAGCTCCAGGCCAAGGGCAGGGTCGACAAGGACGTCAGCCCCGCCGCGATGGCAGGCTCCCTCGTCGCGATGCTCGCGGCGGTGGCCTCACACCAGAAGGGCTTCCAGAGCTGGGGTGTGAAACAGGCCGAACTGAGGCCGAACCTGGCCCAGTTGGTCCACCTGGGCGTGACCGGCAAGAAGCCGACGAAATAGCCGCAGCCCCTTTTTCCAGGTTCCGCGGCCTCCGCAGGCCCAAGTCCTGTCACACAGGCGGTGGTTCACTCCGGTGGACCACCGCCTGTCGCGCGTCGGGGGCACTCAGCGCCGTACGATCCGGAAGATCCGTATCTCCCGCTCGACCCGCGCCTGATAGGTCGCGTACGGCGGCCAGAACGCCAGCAGCGCCTTCCAGGCCGCGTCCCGTTCCTCACCGGCCAGCAGCCGGGCCGTGACCGGGATGTCCTCCCCTTTCCAGCTGACCTCGGCGTCCGGATGGGCGAGGAGGTTGGCGGTCCAGGCGGGATGACCGGTACGCCCGAAGTTGGACCCGATGAGCAGCCAGCTGCCGTGGGAGTCCCGCCCCGCCTCCTCCGGCATACAGGCGAGCGGCGTGTGCCGTGGCAGCCCGCTCTTCGCCCCGCGCACGGTGAGCACCACCCCGGGCAGCAGCTGGGCGCTGAGCAGCACCTTGCCCCGGGTCAGCCGGTGTACGGCGCGGTCGAGCGCGGGGACGACGTGCGGGGCGATCCGCGCGAAGGCCGGCGCCGAGGACATTTTCTGGACCGCTTTCACGACCCTCGCCGCTGTCACCGGCATCAGACGGTCACCTCTCCCGTGTCGAAGAGCCGCGCGGCGTCGGCCGCGTGCGCCCGGAGCCGGTGCACCGGCCCGAACAGCAGCTCGTCACCGGCGGCGCGCTTGAAGTACAGCTGGGCCTCGTGCTCCCAGGTGAAGCCGATACCGCCGTGCAGCTGGATGCCCTCGGCGGTGGCCGTACGCAGCGAGTCGAGGGCCTGGGCGAGGGCGAGCCCGCCGACCCGCTCGCCCTCGTGGGCAGTTGCCCAGGCAGCGTAGTAGGCGGCCGAGCGGGCCGCCTGGACCTGGACGTACACATCGGCGAGCCGATGCTTGACGGCCTGGAACGACCCGATCGCCCGCCCGAACTGCACGCGATGCAGGGCGTGTTCGACGGTCAGCTCCAGAATCCGGTCGGCGGCCCCGACGGCCTCGGCGGCGAGCACGGTGGCGGTGACGTCTCCGGTGAGGGCGAGTGCGTTGGTGAGGGAGAGGGCGAGGTCGGCGCCCGCGTCGCCCCCTACCCCCTCCTCCTCGCCCAGCAACTCGGCTGGTACGTCCCGCAGTTCGAGGCGCGCCTGCGGCCGGGTGGCGTCGATGGAGGTCTGCCGGGTGCGGACGAGGCCGGGTGCGTCGCCGGGGACGAGGAAGAGGAGGGTGCGGGAACGGGCGTATCCCCCGGCGTGGGCGGCGACGAGCAGGAGCCCGGCGCTGTGGCCGTCGAGAACCTGTCCGACCTGCCCGTACAGTCGCCAGCCCGTGTCCTTCCGGGCCGCCTGCACCCCGCCGGCCCGCCCTCCCCCGGCCCAGTCGCGGTCGGGTTCGCCGTTGAGGGAGAGCACGGCGGCCAGTGCGGTGCCGGGGACGGCGAGCGTGGCGGTCAGGGCACCGGAGGCGATGCGCGGGAGGAGGTCGGCGCGCTGGGCGGGGGTGCCGAGGGCGGTGATGAGAGGGGCGGCCAGTACGGCGGTCGCGAGCAGCGGAGAGGGTGCCAGGGTCCGCCCCAACTCCTCTGCCGCGAGAGCTAGTTCGGTCGTCGTGCCGCCGACACCGCCGTGCGCCTCCGGGAGGGCCAGGCCGGGCAGACCGAGGTCGCCGGCGAGGGTGGTCCAGAGGGCCGGGTCGTAGCCGGCGGGAGTGTCGACGGCGGCCCGTACGTCGCCGGGCGCGCACCGCTTGTGGAGCAGCTCGCGGAGGGTACGGCGGATGTGGTCCTGCTCGGGGGTGAAACGGGCGTCCATGACCTGCCCCTCCTGGGCGTCCGCGGCGCCCCGTACAGCCGGATCTGACGGTTCGTCATATTAGGACGGACACACCCTGCCGCACAGAGCCTGAGCTGATATACCGTCAGATTCATGCCGGGCGGATTCATGCCGAGTCGACGGCGAACAGGCGGACAACTGATCGGCGGACGGCGGGAGGACAGACGTGAGCCGTAAGGTCGCGATCGTCGGGGTGGCCCTGTCGGACTGCGGCCGGGTGGACGACGTCACCCCCTACGCGCTGCACGCGCAGGCCGCCCGGCGGGCACTGGCGGACTCGGGGCTCGACCGTGAGGTGGTGGACGGTTTCGCGTCCGCGGGTCTCGGCACGCTGGCCCCCGCCGAGGTGGCCGAGTACCTCGGCCTGCGCCCCACCTGGGTCGACTCCACCTCCGTGGGCGGTTCGACCTGGGAGGTCATGGCGGCGCACGCGGCGGACGCGATAGCGGCGGGCCACGCGAACGCCGTACTCCTCGTCTACGGTTCCACGGCCCGCGCGGACGTCAAGGCGGGCCGCCGGACCGGGAACCTCTCCTTCGGCGCGCGCGGCCCCCTGCAGTTCGAGGTGCCGTACGGCCACACACTCATCGCCAAGTACGCGATGGCCGCCCGCCGCCACATGCACGAATACGGCACGACCATCGAGCAGTTGGCGTCGGTGGCGGTCCAGGCGAGGGCGAACGCGGCACTGAACCCGGAGGCGATGTTCCGGACGCCGATCAGCGTCGACGAGGTGCTCGACGGCCCGATGATCGCGGACCCCTTCACCAAGCTCCACTGCTGCCTGCGCTCGGACGGGGGCGCGGCGGTGCTGCTGGTGGCCGAGGAGTACGTACGGGACTGCCGTACGCGGCCGGTGTGGATCCTCGGCACGGGCGAGCACGTCTCGCACGTGTCCATGTCGGAGTGGGCCGACTTCACGGTGTCCCCGGCGGCGGTGAGCGGGCGGATCGCCTTCGAGCGGGCGGGAGTTGGGCCGGACGAGATGGACTTCGCGGAGATCTACGACGCGTTCACCTATATGACGCTGGTGACGCTGGAGGACCTCGGATTCTGCGGGAAGGGCGAGGGCGGGGAGTTCGTGGACGCCGCGAAGGGCCGCCTGAAGGTGGCGGGCGGCGAGCTGCCGGTCAACACGGACGGGGGCGGCCTGTCGGCCCAACACCCGGGAATGCGGGGCCTGTTCCTGCTGGTGGAGGCGGTACGGCAGCTGCGCGGGGACGGGGGCGCACGACAGGTCCGTACGGCTGCGGGAGGTCTGCCGGAACTCGGGGTGGCCTCCGGCACCGGGGGCTGGTTCTGCTCGTCCGGGACGGTGGTGCTGGGCCGGGGGTGAGCGGGGGCTGCCGGCGGCTTCGTACCGTCACACGCGCAGTTCGGGGATCTCGTCCGCCGGCAGGACGTCGGCGATGCGCCACAGCCCGATCCAGCTCTTCGGGGCGACCGACTCGTCCAGCAGGACGGCGTTGATCTCGGGGTCGGGGTCGGCGCAGGCGTCGGCGCAGACGGTGACCTGGAAGCCGGTGTCGACCGCCCACCGGGTGGTGGACAGCACGGTCCCGGAGGTCGCGACGCCCGCGACGACGAGCCGTCCGACCCCGGCGGCCTCCAGCAGCTCGCGCAGGTCCGTGCTGGCGAAGGCGCTGAAACTGGTCTTGGTCAGCACGGTCTCGCCCTCGACCGGGGCCAGCAGCGGGTGGATCTGCTCGCTCATGCCCTGCGGGAGGACGTGGAAGACGGGCAGCCCGGCCGTACGGGCGGCGGCGAGGGCGTGTGCGGCGCGCTCGGCGACGGAGGGGTCGGCGCTGAAGTTGTCGACGATGTAGGTGACGTAGTCGAGGGCGAGGAATGCCGTGCGGGTGGCGGGGGCGGCGTCAGGGGTGGCCACGGGGTTCTCCTTACGGGACACGCAGGGGCTTACGGGGCGGAGGCAGCGGAGACCGGGACTAGAATCGGAGAGTGCGCCCCGGTTAGCCGTTGTCCCCACCGTACCGGAGACCGCGCCCCGTTTGCATGGTTCATGACGAGGTCGACGACGAGGGAGATCCGGAGATGGCGACAGAGGACCGGCCCCTGCGTGCCGACGCCCGCCGCAACCGGGAACGGTTGCTGGCGGTGGCGCGGGAGGCGTTCGCCGCCGAGGGGTTCACGGTGTCGCTGGACGAGATCGCGCGCCGGGCGGGCGTGGGGCCGGGCACGCTGTACCGGCACTTCCCCACGAAGGAAGGGCTGTTCGAGGCGGTGGTCCATGAGCGGCTCGATCCGCTGCTCGCCGAGGCTCACGCGCTGCGCGACGCCGACGATCCGGGCGCGGCCCTGTTCACGGTGCTCGACCGGCTGGTGACCGACGCGGTGGCGAAGGCCGACCTGATCGACGCGATCGCCCACGCGGGCGCCGAGGTCCGGGCGACGGTCGACGCGACCTCCGCCGACCTCCGCCGCGTGATCGGGGACCTGCTGACCCGCGCCCAGTCCGCGGGCACGATCCGCGCCGACATCGGCGTCGCGGACCTGATGGCGATCCTGTCGGGCGTCCTGCTGGCCCTGCGCCACCGGGCGAACGCGGCGGCGGACCCGCGCGTGGCCCTGGCGGTGCTGTGCGACGGACTGCGGGCGGGGACTTGAGCGCCCTCAAAGGGGCGCGGGGCTGTATCTGCATGCGGCTCCGCCGCGCGAGCGCTACCAGCCACGACGGCGCAGCACCGAACCGACAGCCCGTCGCGGCACTTCAAGCGGAGCGCTACGCGCAGGCCCCGCACAGCCCCCGGTAGGTGACCTCCACCTGGGACACGGTGAAGCCGAAGCGTTCCTCCGCGGGGAGGTCCGCGAGCGGGTTGCCGGTGGGGTGGACGTCCCTGATCGTGCCGCAGTTGGAGCAGATCAGGTGGTGGTGCGGGTGGTGCGCGTTCGGGTCGTAGCGCTTGGCGCGGCCGTCGGTGGCGACCTCTATGACCTCCCCGAGGGAGACCAGCTCACCCAGGGTGTTGTAGACGGTCGCACGGGAGATCTCCGGCAGCCGCTGGGCCGCACGGGCGTGCACTTCGTCAGCCGTGTAATGGACGTGTTCGCCGTCGAGGACCTCCGCAACGACACGCCGCTGGGAAGTCATCCGCCAGCCGCGTCCACGCAGTCGCTCCAGCAGGTCGCTCATATTGTTCACCTATTCAGGTTCGGTGGAATACACGGATTTTACCAGTGGACGTCCGGGTTCCGATAGGATATGGATTTGTCACACTTCTTGACTTGGACCTTGTCCATTGTAGGATCGCTTACGGCGATGGCCAAGGGATCCGAGGGACAGGAAGAGACTCCAGTTCGGCATACGCAGGAGACAGTGAGACGTGACGGCGTGTGTGACCTCCTCCACATGCCCGACCGTCCCCCCACCCCACCCCCCAGTTCCTGAGCACGAAGTCGTGAGCACGCAGTTCGTGAGCGGTACCGAGATCTGCCCCGTCCGGAAGGATTCCCATGTCTGAGAACCATGACGCGATCGTCACCGACGCGAAAACCGAGGGCACGGGCGGCTGCCCGGTCGCGCACACGCGTGCCCCGCACCCGACCCAGGGCGGCGGCAACCGCGAGTGGTGGCCCGAGCGCCTGAACGTGAAGATCCTCGCGAAGAACCCGGCGGTCTCCAACCCGCTGGGCGAGGAGTTCGACTACGCCGCGGCGTTCCAGACCCTCGACCTTCCCGCCGTCAAGCAGGACATCGCCGCGGTGCTGACGGACTCCAAGGACTGGTGGCCGGCCGACTTCGGGCACTACGGCCCGTTCATGATCCGCATGGCCTGGCACAGCGCCGGCACCTACCGCATCAGCGACGGCCGCGGTGGCGGCGGCGCCGGTCAGCAGCGCTTCGCCCCCCTGAACAGCTGGCCGGACAACGGCAACCTGGACAAGGCCCGCCGTCTGCTGTGGCCGGTCAAGAAGAAGTACGGCCAGAACCTCTCCTGGGCCGACCTCATGATCCTCGCGGGCAACGTGGCCCTGGAGTCGATGGGCTTCGAGACCTTCGGCTTCGGCGGCGGACGCGCGGACGTCTGGGAGCCCGACGAGGACGTGTACTGGGGTCCCGAGAAGGTCTGGCTCGACGACGAGCGCTACACCGGCGACCGTGAGCTGGAGGAGCCCCTCGGCGCCGTCCAGATGGGCCTCATCTACGTCAACCCGGAGGGCCCCAACGGCAACCCGGACCCGCTCGCCTCGGCCCGTGACATCCGGGAGACGTTCCGCCGTATGGCGATGAACGACGAGGAGACCGTCGCCCTCATCGCCGGTGGCCACACCTTCGGCAAGACCCACGGTGCCGGTCCGGCCGACGCCGTGGGCGCCGACCCCGAGGCCGCGCCGATCGAGCAGCAGGGCTTCGGCTGGAAGAGCACGTACGGCTCGGGCAAGGCCGGCGACGCGATCACCAGTGGCCTCGAGGTCACCTGGACGAGCACGCCGGCCCAGTGGAGCCACGGGTTCTTCAAGAACCTCTTCGAGTACGACTACGAGCTGACCACCAGCCCGGCCGGCGCCAACCAGTGGGTCGCCAAGGACGGTGCCGGTGCGGGCACCATCCCGGACGCCCACGACGCGTCGAAGTCCAAGCCCCCGATGATGCTGACGACCGACCTCGCGCTCCGGTTCGACCCGGCGTACGCGGAGATCTCCCGTCGCTTCTACGAGAACCCGGACCAGTTCGCGGACGCCTTCGCCCGCGCCTGGTACAAGCTGACCCACCGTGACCTGGGCCCGGTCGTCCGCTACCTCGGCCCCGAGGTCCCGTCCGAGACGCTGCTGTGGCAGGACCCGCTCCCCGCGGTGACGCACGAGCTCGTCGACGCCGCCGACGTCTCCGCCCTCAAGGCGCAGATCCTCGCCTCCGGCCTCACGGTGTCCCAGCTGGTCTCCACCACCTGGGCGGCCACGTCCTCCTTCCGCGGCAGCGACAAGCGCGGCGGCGCCAACGGTGCCCGTATCCGCCTTCAGCCGCAGGCCGGCTGGGAGGTCAACAACCCGGACGAGCTCGCGACGGTGCTGCGCACCCTGGAGGGCGTGCAGTCGTCCTTCAACGCCGCGCAGTCCGGTGGCAAGCAGGTCTCGCTGGCCGACGTGATCGTCCTCGCGGGCGCCGCGGGCGTCGAGAAGGCGGCCAAGGACGCCGGCTTCGACATCGAGGTCCCCTTCACGCCGGGCCGCGTGGACGCGACGCAGGAGCAGACGGACGTCGAGTCCTTCGCCGCCCTGGAGCCGACCGCCGACGGGTTCCGCAACTACCTCGGCAAGGGCAACCGCCTTCCCGCCGAGTACCTGCTGCTGGACAAGGCGAACCTGCTGGGCCTGAGCGCCCCCGAGCTGACCGTCCTCGTCGGCGGTCTGCGCGTCCTCGGCGCGAACCACCAGGGCTCCTCGCACGGCGTGTTCACCGACACCCCCGGCAAGCTGACGAACGACTTCTTCGTCAACCTGCTGGAGCTGGGTACGGAGTGGACGGCCACGTCCGAGGACCAGAACACCTTCGAGGGCCGCGACTCCTCGGGCCAGGTCAAGTGGACCGGCACGCGTGCCGACCTGGTCTTCGGCTCCAACTCCGAGCTGCGCGCGGTCGCGGAGGTCTACGCGAGCGACGACGCCAAGGAGAAGTTCGTCAAGGACTTCGTCAAGGCGTGGGTCAAGGTGTCGAACGCGGACCGCTTCGACCTCGTCTGATCCATAGCTCGGCCGAGTGACCGACTGACAGCGTCCAGGCCGGCCCGTACGGGTCGGCCTGGACGTTTTCGTTTTCGTCGATACTCGTCCCCATGCCAACTTCTGCGCGCCCGGAACCGGAACCGGAACCGAATCTCCACGACCTGCTCAGGACCCTGCGGGTGTGGTCGCCGGAGGTCACCACGCTGCCGGCCTTCGACCCGGACACGGCACCGCCCGCCCCGCTCCCCCTCTTCACCACCTGGTTCGCGGAGGCGGTGGCCGCCGGGCAGATCGAGCCGCACACCATGTCCCTGGCCACCTCGGACACAGCCGGCCTGCCCGACGTACGCACCGTCATGCTGCACGGCGCGGACGCCGACGGCTGGACCTTCGCCTCGCACTCCGGAAGCAGCAAGGGGCGCCAACTGGCGGCGCGCCCCTACGCGGCACTCCACTTCTACTGGCCCGCCCTCGGCCGGCAGATCCGGCTGCGGGGCCCGGTCGAGTCCGCCCCCTCCCCCGAGGCGCAGGCCGACCTGCACGCCCGGTCGACGGGAGCACTGGCCGCCGCGCTGACCGGCCGCCAGAGCGAAGTACTGGGCTCGCTGGCCGAGTTGGCGCACGCATCGCAGGATGCCTGGGAGCGGGCGCAGCGCGAACCGACCGCCCCCGCTCCCACCTGGACCCTGTACCGACTGCGCCCCGACGAGGCCGAGTTCTTCCAGGGAGACGCCCAGCGCCGCCACGTACGCCTCAAGTACCGCCGTACGGAGGTGGATTGGCGCCGAGAGCTGTTGTGGCCATAGGCGCGGACGCTCCCCGGAGTCTGCGCGGGGGCCGAGTCGCCCTCTGGTGCCGCTGCCCGAGAGCACGGTTCTTCACGGGAATCCGATCTCGTGGGTTGACGGCGCCGGGCAGGGTCAACCGACAGGGACCCTCTCCGCGAGAAAGGCGATCAGCAGTTCGGTGACGGCCGATGGCCGCTCCAGGCTGGGAAGGTGACCTGCCCATGGCAGTTCGACGTGGTCGGCGTTCGCGAGCAGATGCGGCAGTCGGGCAGCGATCTGTCGGAAGTCCGCCAGATCATGTGCGCCCGACAGGACAAGGCAGGGCGCTTGAACTGCCGCCAGATCGACCACGGCCTCGAGTGGCTCGAACTCCTCGGCGGCGGCCAGCTGCAGCTCGAAGGCGTGCCGCTGCATCCGGCGTACCGCCTCGCGGGCGGTCTCGTCGGCGTCCGGGCCGAGCCAGGTCTCGACCATCAGTTCCGTCGCGCCGACGATGTCCCCCGCATCGAGGAGCGCTTCCTCGCGCTCCCCGAGCGCACTCAGTTCGGCAGAGGGTTCGTGGCCGGGCAGGGCGGAACAGATCAGCCCGACGGCGCTCACCCGATCCGGCCGGCGCGCGGCGATCTCCAGGGCGACCTGCCCGCCGTACGAGGACCCCACCAGTGCCGCCTGCGCGATGCCCAGACTGTTCAGGAGGGCCAGCACGTCCTCGGCGTCGCTGTGAGGCCGGTCCGGCGCCGGAGTCTCGCCGAAGCCCCGAAGATCACAGCGCACCAGCCGGTAACCGGCGTCGATCAAGGCCTGCCACTGGGCATCCCACATCCCCCGGTCACACACCCCGGAATGCAACAGCACCAGCGCCGGACCGTCTCCGGCAACATCATGAGCGAGAGTCATCCGACGGACCCTACGCAGCGGCTGCCCGAAACGCCTCCCGATTAGCACCGCCACTTCCCCGCCCGTCAGCCCGGCGGACCATGCCGGTCACAGCACTGGCCGACGCGGGTCCGGGTCCGACTCCTGCTGCCGCTCCTGCTCCTGCTCCGGCTCGGGGTCCTGGGCGATCCGCCCGTGCAGGTGAATGTCCCGGAACGCGTCCTGGCGCCCTTCCTCGAACATCGCGCCGCGCAGGGTTCCCTCGTACCGGAATCCGCAGCGTTCGGCGACGCGACAGGAGGCGTCGTGGCCGACGGCGTGGCCGAGTTCGAGGCGGTTGAGGCCGAGGACGTCGAAGGCCCAGCGCGCGCCGAGGGCGAGGGCGCGGGTGGCGACGCGTCTGCCGCGGGCCTCGGGCAGGACCCAGTAGCCGACGCGGGCGACCCGCATGAAGGGGTCGATGTCGTTGACGCCCAGGTGCCCGAGTATCGCGCCGGTGACGACGTCCGTGACGCAGAAGGACACCCGGGTGCCGTCCGGCGCGGTCCCGGAGCGGGTGCCGAGGGAGTCCCGGGCGCTGTCGAGGTCGGTGACGGGCTTCATCGGGGTGTTCCAGCGCTGGAAGTCCGGGTCGGTCAGCCCGCGCAGCCACGCGTCGACGTCGGTGTCCTGGTCCGCGCGCCACTGCCGCAGCCGGAGTCCCTGGCCGAGCAGTTCGGGAAACTCGGGCACGGGGTGGGCGTGGGACCGCTCATGAATGTGGGCCATCAGCCCATTGAATCCCGTACGGCTGTACGACTCCCACCTCTCGGACGGAATACGGGCACACCCTCCCGAAAAGTCACCTCCAGCCCCATCCCGACCCGCAGCGCCTCCTGGGCACCCTGCGCGTCTCCCACCACCTCCGTCATCATCCGTGGCCCCTCGTCGAGGTCGACGACGGCGGCCACGTACGGCGTGCGCTCCCCGAAGGGCGGCAGGTCGTTCCGGTACACGACGGACCAGGTGTAGAGCGTGGCCAGCCCACTCGCGGTCTCCCACGCCACGTCCTCGCTCCAGCAGTGCGGGCAGAACTCGCGCGGATAGTGATGAGCGCGCCCACACCCCCCACAACGCCGCACCAGCAACCGCCCCTCGGCCGCGGCGTCCCAGTAGGGCCGCGTGAAGGCGTCCACCTCGGGTATGTCGAACCGGACCCGGTCCGTTCCTTCCTTTCCCACGCCCGTGAACTCCCTTACAGCTGACCGAATCTGACGATACGTCAGTTCAGCGCACGAACGCCGAACGCGCAAGGTGCGCACGTACCGGAACCGTCAGGCGAGGGCTCCGGCCGGCACCGATCGCCCGTACAGCTCGTCGAGACCCACCAGCACCACATCTCCGACGCGCGCGGCCTCGGTGCGCAGCGCGTCACTGAAGCCCGCGCCGCCGAAGCACGCCAGGGCACAGCGCGAGGTGTCCGTGCCCCGGGCGGCGAGGAGTTCCCGGGCCCGGCCCAGCCGTTCCAGGTGGCCGATCCCCATGGCAGTCCCCCACTTCGCCTCACCGAGCAGGGCGGCCGAGGGCGGCTTCCCTCCGGAGCCCGGTTCGAGGACAGCCACGTCGATCTGGATCTGCCGGCGCTCCTTCGGGTCGGCCACGACGCCACCGCCGACCTCCCAGAGACGTGCCCGGCAGGGAGCGCCCGGGCCCGAGCGTGTACTCGCGGCACACCGCCTCGAAGTGCGGACCGGCGACCTGGGCGGCGAAACGCTCACCCGACCGCGCCCAGACCTCCTCGGCCCGGCCGCTCTCCAGCCGCGCCCAGGCGGGGCGCATGACCGCCTCATAGAAGTTGATCAACGGTTCGGTGATCCGGTACTGCGACTTTCCGGCCCGGAACACGTCCGGTTCACGGGCCAGCAGGTGGCTGTCCTCCAGGACGTCGAGCGGGTGCGAGATGTCGACCGACTCGCGCCCGATGTATCCGGCGATACCGCCGCGCGTCGTGTCGCCCTGTGCCACGGCGGCCAGGACCGAGTGGTAGAGCGCGGTGTCGCGCATGTCCGCTTCCTCGGCGAGCAGATACCTCGCCGGGTAACAGATCGTGAGGAGCCGCCCGCCCCGCGAGGCCGAGCGTCACCGAACAACCACACGTCAGACCCACTGCGCCACGAGCCTCGCCCGCCTCCCTCACGGTCGTGATCAATCCGCAACCAATTCCGGTCTTGACCGAGACCTAACAAGTGAGCACGTGAATACGCTCAGGCACATGGCCGAATCACCCACACCGTCACCGTCCTCCGCCGCCCCCGTGTACGTCATCGGCGGTGGACCAGGCGGTCTCGCCGTCGCCTACGCGCTGCGGGCCCAGGGTGTACGGGCCGTCGTGCTGGAGCGGGGCGATCAGGTCGGCTCGTCCTGGCGGCGGCACTACGACCGGCTGCATCTGCACACCACCCGGCGACTGTCCTCGCTGCCGGGACTGGCGATGCCGCGTTCCTTCGGGCGGTGGGTGGCCCGGGACGACGTGGTCCGGTACCTGGAGAAGTACGCCGAGTTCCACCAGCTGGAGGTCGTCACCGGCGTCGAGGTGTCCCGCGTCGAGCGGACCGCCGACGGCACCGGCTGGCTGCTGCACGCCACCGGCGGGCGCGAGCTGACCGGCAGCGCGGTCGTCGTCGCCACGGGGACGAACCACACACCCCGGATCCCCGAGTGGCCCGGGCGCGACGCCTACGGCGGCGAGCTGCTGCACGCCGCCCAGTACCGCAACCCCGCCCCCTACGCCGGCCGCGACGTCCTCGTCGTCGGGATCGGCAACACCGGCGCCGAGATCGCCGTCGACCTGGTGGAAGGCGGCGCCTCACGGGTCCGGCTGTCCGTCCGTACCGCCCCGCACATCGTGCGACGCTCCACGGCCGGCTGGGCGGCCCAGTTCACGGGCATCGTCGTACGACGGCTGCCGGTGCGCCTCGTCGACCGGCTCGCCGGGCCGATGGCCAAGCTCAGCGTGCCCGACCTGTCCGCCCACGGACTGCCCCGCCCCGACACCGGCCTGTACTCGCGAGTGACCGAAGGTTCCATCCCGGTGCAGGACGTCGGCCTCATCGACGCCGTACGCAAGGGGCGCGTCGAGATCGTGGCCGCCGTCGAGAGGTTCGAGGACGGGAAGATCGTCCTCGCCGACGGCGAGCACATCGAGCCGGACGCCGTCATCGCCGCCACCGGATACTTCCGGGGACTGGAGTCCCTCGTCGGCCACCTCAACGTGCTCGACGCCCGCGGCAAGCCCGTCGTCCACGGCCCCCGCACCCCGAAGAACGCGCCGGGCCTCTTCTTCAGCGGTTACACCAACCCCATCAGCGGAATGTTCCGGGAAATGGCCATCGACGCGGTGCGAATCGCCAAGGCGATCGCACGACAGCAGTCCGTCGCGGCGAAGTAAGTCCCCACGCCCCATACGCCCCTTGGAAGGTGCCGCCCGGACCGCCAGCCCAAGAAGTTCCTCGCACGCCGGTTCCTGACGGAGTGTCAGTTCAGTAACCTGACACTGCGTCAGTTAATTGGCTGTCACACAGGAGCGGGCGGACCGATGCTTGGATCAACCCACGGCACCTTCACCACCGACTCCCGACGGGCCCGAGTCCTCGCCTGCGGCGAGCAGCCCTCACCCGTCGTGCACGGCAGGCCCGCCGATGTCGACGATCTCGACGTCAGCGGCCGGCCCCTGTACGCCGGCGTACCCGATCTCGACCGGTTCTTCCGGCCCGAGTCCCTGGCGGTGATCGGCGCCTCGGACACCGAGGGGCGGCCGAACACCGGTATCACCCGGCAGTTGCTGGCGTGGGCCGAGCGCGTCGGAGCCCGGCTGCATCCGGTGCATCCGACCCGCGAGGCCGTCTTCGGCATACCCTGCTTCCCTTCCGTCGCCGACCTGCCCGAGCAGATCGATCTCGCCGTACTCCTGGTCGCCGACCCCCTTCCGGTGGTCGAGGAGCTCGCCGAGGCCAAGGTGCGGTTCGCCGTCGCCTTCGCCTCCGGCTTCGCGGAGACGGGCGAGGCGGGCGCCGAGGCGCAGGCCCGCTTGTCCGACGCCGTCCGCCGCTCCGGCCTGCGGCTGCTCGGCCCCAACACCAACCTCAACGCCTTCGAGAACTTCCGCGAGGACCTCGACGGCCCCGCGATCGCCCTGATCACCCAGTCCGGCCACCAGGGCCGCCCCGTCTTCGCCCTCCAGGAACTCGGCATCCGCCTCTCCCACTGGGCCCCCACCGGCAACGAGGCCGATCTGGAGACCGCCGACTTCATCTCCTACTTCTCGGAGCGCCCCGAGGTGGGCGCCATCGCCTGCTACGTCGAGGGGCTGAAGGACGGCCGTGCCTTCCTCCTCGCCGCCGACCGGGCCGCCCGGCGCGGAGTCCCCGTGGTCGCGGTCAAGGTGGGACGCACCGAGACCGGCGCCCGCACCGCCGCCTCGCACACCGGCAAACTGACCGGCGCCGACAGGGTGGTGGACGCGGCGATGCGGCAGTTCGGAGTGATCCGCGTCGACGGACTCGACCAACTCCAGGACACCTCAGCCCTGTTGGCCCGGGCCCGCCGTCCACTCGCCGACGGGGTCGCCGTCTATTCGATCTCTGGCGGCACGGGCGCGCACTTCGCGGACCTGGCGACCGAGGCCGGGCTGAACCTGCCGCAGCTGTCCGCCGGCAGGCAGGCCGAGCTGCACCAGTGGATACCCGACTACCTGAACGTGGCCAACCCGGTCGACACCGGCGGGCATCCGGTCGGCGACTGGCGCGGCCGGAAGATCATCGACGCGATCCTCGCCGACCCGGCGGTGGGCGTCCTGGTCTGTCCGATCACCGGGCCCTTCCCCCCGATGAGCGACAAGCTCGCGCAGGACCTCGTGGACGCGGCCGAGCAGACGGACAAGCTGGTGTGCGTGATCTGGGGATCGCCGGTCGGCACCGAGTCGGCGTACCGCGAGACGCTGCTCGGCTCCTCCCGCGTGGCCACCTTCCGTACCTTCGCGAACTGTGTGACCGCCGTCCGCGCCCACCTCGACCACGCCCGGTTCACCGCCTCCTACCGCTCCCCCTTCGACGAGGCACCGCGCACCCCGTCGCCCAGTTTCCGCAAGGCGCGGGCGCTGATGCGGCCGGGCGAGACACTGAGCGAGCACGCCGCCAAGCTGCTGCTGCGGGCGTACGGAATCCGGGTGCCGCGCGAGCAGTTGGTGACCAGCGCGGCGGCGGCCGTCCGGGCGGCGGGGCTCGTGGGCTACCCGGTGGTGATGAAGGCGTCGGGCGGCCAGATCGCGCACAAGACGGAACTCGGGCTGGTGAAGATCGGGCTGACCTCGGCCAGCCAGGTCCGGGACGCCTACCGCGAGCTGACCGACATCGCCCGCTACGAGGGCGTGGACCTGGACGGCGTACTCGTGTGCCAGATGGTCGAGCGGGGCGTCGAGATGGTCGTCGGTGTCACGCACGACGACCTGTTCGGCCCGACGGTGACCGTGGGGCTCGGCGGTGTGCTCGTGGAGGTGCTCCAGGACACCGCCGTACGCGTGCCGCCCTTCGGCGAGGAGCAGGCGCGGGACATGCTGACCGAGCTGCGCGGGCGGGCCCTGCTGGACGGGGTCAGGGGGCGCCCCCCGGCCGACCTGGACGCGCTCGTCGAGGTCGTCATGCGGGTGCAGCGCATGGCCCTGGAACTCGGGGACGAGCTGGCGGAGCTGGACATCAACCCGCTGATGGTGCTGCCCCGGGGGCAGGGGGCGGTGGCGCTGGACGCGCTGGCGGTGTGCGGGCCGGGTCCTGACGGCCAGGACGTGAACCAGCAGCCGCTCTAGCCGCCACCAGAAACGGAGCAGCACTCCCATGACTTCCTCCCCCGAAGAATCCAGCACGCCGGAACCGAGCGGCCCGGCGCCGAGCACGTCGGAATTTCCGGAAGGGCCGGAAAAATCCGCCGATGCGTCTGAGTCATTGGTACTGCACGCCACTGACAATCAGGTCTCGTGGATCACCCTCAACCGCCCCGAATCCCTCAACGCCATCACCCCTGACCAGCGAGAACGCCTCATCCAACTTTTCTCGGACGCCTCCGCCGACCCCGCCGTACGAGCCGTCGTCCTCACCGGCACGGGCCGGGGTTTCTGCACGGGCGCGGACCTGCGAGGAGGCGGCGGAGGAAAAGGAGGAGGCGGCGGACAGGCCGCCGGGGAGCGGGTCGCCGGTGACGTGGCCCGCGTCATCCGCCTCGGCGCGCAACGCCTGATCTCCGCCGTCCTCGACTGCGAGAAGCCGGTGATCGCGGCCGTCAACGGCACGGCGGCCGGCCTCGGCGCCCATCTCGCCCTCGCCTGCGACCTGGTCCTGGCCGCCGAACAGGCACGGTTCATCGAGGTGTTCGTACGGCGCGGGCTCGTACCGGACGGCGGCGGGGCCTACCTCCTCCCCCGCCTCATCGGCCCGCAGCGCGCGAAGGAACTGATGTTCTTCGGCGACGCGCTGACCGCCCCGGACGCCGAGCGGCTGGGCCTGGTCAACCGGGTCGTCCCGGCCGAGGACCTCCACAAGACGGCCCGCGAGTGGGCGGAACGCCTGGCCACCGGTCCGACCCGCGCCCTCGCCCTCACCAAACAGCTGGTCAACGCCTCCCTCGACACCGACCGCGCCACCGCCTTCGCCGCCGAGGCCACCGCCCAGGAGATCAACATGACGACGGCGGACGCGCAGGAAGGGGTCGCGAGCTTCGTGGAGCGGCGAAGCCCTCGTTACGGCGGGCGCTGATCGCACCGATCGCTTTGACTGCCGTTGACTGCCTTACGGGGCTTCACTTCTGACGCTCCGTCAGTTCCAATGGAGGCATGTTGGGACAAGCGGGAATGGCGGCGGCTGCCGTACGTTATCTGAGGTCCGCGGGGTCACCCACAGTGGCACCCACGGTCGCGGCCCCCGTCGAGGCGTTGCCCCGGCCGGACTTACGCGCGGTCGGCGAGGACGAGCGGGTACCGGTCGCCCCGGCCGAGTTCCGGCGCGTCCTGGGCAACTTCGCCACCGGCGTCACGGTCATCACCGCCCCGGCGGCCGAAGGCGAGACCTCTCCCGCCGGCTTCGCCTGCCAGTCCTTCGCCGCCCTCTCCCTCGACCCGCCCCTCGTCGTCTTCATGGTCGGCCGTACGTCGAGGACATGGCCGCTGATCGCGCGCGCGGGCGTCTTCTGCGTCAACGTACTGGGCGCCGGCCAGGGCGAGTTGTGCCGAGGGTTCGCGAGAAGCGGCGCGGACAAGTTCGCGGGGGTCGAGTACGACGCGGCGCCGGTCTCCGGCTCCCCACGTCTCGCGGACACGCTCGCCTGGGTCGACTGCACGATCCACGCCGTCCACACGGGCGGCGACCACCTGATCGTCGTAGGACGGGTGGACGCGCTGGGGACGAGCGGCAACGAGGACACTCCGCTGCTGTTCCATCGCGGCCGATTCCTCTGACCCGATCAAAGTCCGGCGGAGGCCACAGGGCGTGGCCCGTGCGAACGGAGGCGGGATCCCGGTCAGACGGAGACCACGACCAGCGCGCCCTCCATTCCCTTGAAGTCGTCCGCGTTTCGGGTGTAGAGCGGCAGACCCCTCACCGATGCGATCGCGGCGATCATCAGGGTCACGCGACGCGGACGGGGGTCCTTGTTGGCCGCGATGGTCAGC
This sequence comes from Streptomyces turgidiscabies Car8, assembly GCF_000331005.1. Classification (GTDB taxonomy): domain Bacteria; phylum Actinomycetota; class Actinomycetes; order Streptomycetales; family Streptomycetaceae; genus Streptomyces; species Streptomyces turgidiscabies. The sequence goes on along the minus strand of NZ_AEJB01000160.1, from coordinate 7,291 downwards.
GCGACCAGAGTGCCGTACCTGGCAGCGGCGTCCCCGTCGAACGGCAGGGGGTCGAAGTCCGCGACCGCGGCTCCCAGCTTCTCCATCCGGGCCGCCCGTGCGGCGGGATCCTTCGCCATGGCCACGCCCTGCTGCAGCTCAGCGAGTGTCACGGCGGTGAGTTCCGACACGAGGGGAAGATCCTCCGGACGGAGATCTCCCAGGTCGATGTAGGCACAGGTGTCAAGGACACCCTCGGGGCGGCGGTCAGCCACGCTTGCACTCCCAGAGGTCGTCATCGACTCGCTCCTCGCCCTCGAACAGCTCGTCCGCCTCCGCGCGCATCTGCGCGTGGTCGACTCGCGGAAGCATGCGGTGCCGGGCGACCAACTGCTCGGCGCTCAGCCTGCGCCGACGCGTCACCGGGCGCAGTTCGGCGACCTCTATGCCGTTGCGGGTGATGTGGTACGTCTCACCGGCCTCGACCGCATCCATGACGGCGGCGGAGTCGTTGCGGAACTCTCGCTGAGTGATCGTCTTCACATAACGAGTGCAGCCTTGCGTGTCTCGGTGCGCTACACCCTTGCCTGGCGTCGGAATCTCTCAGGCCAGGGCGCCCGTCACCAGACCCGACCCGCGCCTCCGTATCACCAGCGCCATCAACGCCGCCGCCGCGCACAGCGCCCCCGACGCGTACCAGACCACGTCGTACGCGCCGAAGACGTCCCGGGCCAGGCCGCCCAGGAAGGCGACGAGGGCCGCGCCGACCTGGTGGGAGGCGAGGACCCAGCCGAAGACGATCGCGCTGTCGTCGCCGTAGTGCTCGCGGCACAGGGCGACGGTGGGCGGGACCGTGGCGACCCAGTCGAGGCCGTAGAAGACGATGAAGAAGAGCATCGGCGGGCGGACCGACGGGCCGAGCAGCATCGGGAGGAAGAGGAGCGAGACGCCTCGTAGGGCGTAGTAGACGGCCAGGAGGCGGCGCGGGTCGTAGCGGTCGGTGAACCAGCCGGAGGCGATCGTGCCGACCACGTCGAAGACGCCGACGACCGCGAGCAGTGAGGCGGCGGCCGTGATGGGCATGCCGTGGTCGTGGGCGGCGGGCACGAAGTGGGTCTGGATCAGGCCGTTGGTGGAGGCCCCGCAGATCGCGAAGGTACCGGCGAGGAGCCAGAAGGGGCCGGTGCGCACCGCCGACAGCAGTACCTGGATCGTGCGGCGTGCCGCGCCCTGGACGGGGGCCGGCTTCGGTACGAACTCCGTTGCCCCGTACGGCTTCAGGTCCACGTCCGCCGGGTGGTCGCGCAGCAGCAGCCAGACGAAGGGGACGACCGTGAGGGCCGCCAGGGACACCGTCACGGCGGCCGGGCGCCAGTCGTATGTCTCGATGATCCAGGACAGCAGCGGCAGGAAGATCAGCTGGCCGGAGGCCGAGGCGGCGGTCAGGATGCCCGTCACCAGGCCCCGGCGCTCGGTGAACCAGCGGTTGGTGACCGTCGCCGCGAAGGCGAGTGCCATCGAACCGGTGCCGAGCCCGACCAACAGGCCCCAGCACAGCATCAGTTGCCAGGCCGCCGTCATCCACACGGTGAGGCCGGAGCCGAGGGCGATGACCGCGAGGGCGACCGCGACGACCCGCCGGATGCCGAAGCGGTCCATCAGCGCGGCGGCGAAGGGGGCTGTCAGCCCGTAGAGCGCGAGGTTGATGGAGACGGCGGCGCCGATCGTGCCGCGCGACCAGCCAAAGTCGGTGTGCAGCGGGTCGATGAGCAGCCCGGGCAGGGAACGGAAGGCGGCGGCGCCGATGATCGTCACGAAGGTGACGGCGGCGACGAACCAGGCCCGGTGGATGCGCGGGCGCGGGGTCCGGCCGGGCTTCTGGAGTCGCCCGAGGGCGTTGGCGGCCTCGGCTGCATCTGCTGCATCTGCTGCATCTGGTGTCTGTCTCGGGGTCGTCGTCACGCTGTCAAGCTTCCGACCTGCGCACTCCCCGATCGAGTGGCCGGGAGGACAGCATTCGCTAGGATCGGGCCATGCCAGCCATGCCATTGCCGCCGAAAGACAGCGACTCCCAGGCGGACGCGGAAGGTTTCCGTCCCCACCGCGTCGTCGTGCTCGCCCTCGACGGTCTGCTCCCCTTCGAGCTGGGCATCCCGCACCGCATCTTCGGCCGCCCCAGGGACGCCCTGCGCCGGCCCCTGTACGAGATCGTGACCTGCTCGATCCGCCCGCCGGGCCCGGTCGAGACCGACGCCGACTTCGCCATCCAGGTCGCCCACGGTCCCGAGGCCCTGGCAGGCGCCGACACGGTGATAGTCCCGGCGTCGTACGAACTCGGCCCGCTGTTCGAGGAGGGTGTGCTGACCGACGAACTGGCCGCCGCCCTCGCCCACATCCGGCCGGGCACCCGCCTCGCCTCCATCTGCACCGGCGTGTACGTCCTCGCCGCCGCCGGCCACCTGGACGGCCGCCCGGCCACCACGCACTGGGCCGACGCCGAGCACTTCCAGCGGCTCTTCCCGAAGATCAGGGTCAACGCGGACGTCCTGTACGTCGACGACGGCGACGTCCTGACCTCGGCCGGCGTCGCGGCCGGGATCGACCTGTGCCTCCACATGGTGCGCCGCGACCACGGCACCGCCGTCGCCAACGAGGTGGCCCGCCGTACGGTCGTACCGCCGCACCGCGACGGCGGGCAGGCGCAGTACATCCAACGCCCGGTCCCGGAAACCCAGTTGGCGACCACGACCATCGCCCGCGCCTGGGCGCTCGGCCGCCTGAACGAACCGCTCCAACTGCGTGACATGGCCGAGCAGGAAGCGATGTCGGTACGTACGTTCACGCGCCGGTTCCGTGAGGAGGTCGGCGTCAGCCCCGGCCAGTGGCTCACCCAGCAGCGCGTGGAGCGGGCCCGGCATCTGCTGGAGTCCAGCGACCTGTCCGTCGACCAGGTGGCCCGTGACGCGGGCTTCGGCACGGCCCAGTCGATGCGGCAGCACCTGCAGACGGCGCTCGGGGTCACGCCGACCGCGTATCGCCGTACGTTCCGGGCGACGGCCCCCGCCCGCCGGTGACCGCGCTCAGAACGTCAACACCCCCCGCGCGACCCGCCCCGCCTCCGCGTCCCCGACCGCCTTCTCGAAGTCCTCGACGGGGTACGTCTCCGTCACCAACTCGTCGAGCAGCAGCCGCCCTTCGCGGTACAGCTCGGCGTAGAGCGCGATGTCCCGCTGGGGGCGCGAGGACCCGTAGCGGCAGCCGAGGATCGACTTGTCCAGGTACATCGACGAGACGAGGAAGGACGCCTCGGCGGTCGACGGCGGTACGCCGAGCAGGATCGCCTGGCCGTGCCGGTCGAGCAGGTCGACCGCCTGCCGTACGAGTTCGACGCGCCCCACGCACTCGAAGACATGGTCCGCGCCCGTCGGCAGTACGTCCCGCACGCCCTCCGTCGAGGTCAGGAAGTGGGTCGCGCCGAACCGCCGCGCCACCGCCTCCTTCGCCGGGTTCGCGTCCACGGCGACGATCCGCAGGGCGCCCGCGATCCGGGCGCCCTGAAGAACGTTCAGCCCGACCCCGCCCGTGCCGATGACCACGACGGTGTCCCCGCGGTCGACGCGGGCCCGGTTGAGCACGGCGCCCACCCCGGTCAGCACACCGCAGCCGATGAGCGCGGCGGAGGGCATCGGGATGTCCTTGGGGATGCGTACCGCCTGCACGGCCTTCACCACCGTGCGTTCCGCGAAGGCCGAGTTGGACGCGAACTGGAACACCGGCCGCCCGCCCCGCGTGAACGGCCGCCCGGGCCGCCCGATCGCCTGCCGGCACATGGTCGGCCGCCCCCGGTCGCACTCCGCGCACGCACCGCAGTTCGCGAGCGTCGACAGCGCCACATGGTCCCCTGGCACCACATGCGTGACACCGGCCCCGACCGCCTCCACCATGCCCGCGCCCTCGTGCCCGAGCACGACAGGGACGGGAAAGGGGATGGTCCCGTCCACCACGGAGAGGTCGCTGTGGCACAACCCCGCCGCCGAGATCGCCACCAGCACCTCTCCGGGCCCCGGGTCCCGCACCTCCAGATCATCGACGACCTGGATCTGCTTCCCGTCGAACAGCACACCGCGCATCAGACGACCCCCTTGGGCTCTCGCGGCAGACCGAGCAGGCGCTCGGCGATGATCGTGCGCTGGATCTGGTCGGAGCCGCCGTAGATCGTGTCGGCCCGGGAGAACATGAACAGGTGCTGCGCTGCGTCGAGTTCGTACGGCGCCGAGGGCGTCCAGTCCGACGGCCCGACCCCCGCCCCCGCGCCCCTCACCAGCACCGCCAGTTCTCCCAGCCGCTGGTGCCACCCGCCCCACAGCAGCTTGGCCACACTCGACGCGCCCGCGTCCGCCGAACTCCCCAGCGTCCGCAGGGCGTTCCAGCGCATCGCCCGCAACTCGGCCCACTGCCGGACGAGCCGCTCCCGTACGACGGGATCGGCCACCGCCCCGCTGTCGACAGCGGCCTGCACCACCCGCCCCAACTCCCCCGCGAAGCCGATCTGTTGGGCGAGTGTGGACACCCCCCGCTCGAACCCGAGGAGATTCATCGCCACGGTCCAGCCGGCGCCCTCGCCTCCCACGAGATGCTCGGCGCGTGCGTGGGCCCCGTCGAAGAAGACCTCGTTGAACTCGCTGGTCCCGGTCATCTGCCGGATCGGCCGAACCTCGATCCGCCCCGGCTGATCCATGGGAACGAGCAGAAAACTGAGCCCGCGATGCCGGACCGACCCCGCCTCCGTACGGGCGAGCACGAAGCACCAGTCGGCTTCGTGGGCGAGGGAGGTCCAGATCTTCTGCCCGGTGATCCGATACGTCCCGTCGGCGGCCCGTTCAGCCTTCGTGCTCACCCCTGCGAGGTCCGACCCTGCCCCCGGCTCGCTGTAGCCCTGGCACCAGAGTTCCTCCCCGGCGGCGATCGGGGGCAGGAACCGGCTGCGCTGCTCATCGGTACCGTGCGCCAGAAGCGTGGGGGCGAGCAGGTTCTCCCCGATGTGCCCGGACCGCGTCGGCGCCCCCGACCGCGCGTACTCCTCGGCCCAGACGACCTGTTGGGTAAGCCCGGCAATGCGATTCCCATAGCCCGACTCCCCCCAGGAAAGCCCGATCCACCCGGCCTTCCCAAGGACCCGCTCCCACCCCCGCCGCTCAACCACCCCACCAACATGCGCACCAAGCCAAGCCCGAGCTTCCGCCCGGAACTCCTCGTCCCCGACCCCGAACTCAAAGTCCACAGACCCTCTCCTCTCGACACGGGCCGCGTGATCAGACCTAGGGGCGCGGGGAACTGCGCGACCAGCCACAACGCACCCGCACCCGCCAACCCACACGCACCCCCGAGCTACTGGGCGTTGGGCCGCAGCCCATCCCGCGCCGCCGATTCCATCCGCTCCAACTGCAAGAGCATCGGCATCGGATCCACCCCCACCGACCCCGGCAAGAACTCCGCGATCGTCTCCGGCGTCCACCCGCCGGAGGCAGACGCATACGCCGCCCGCAACTCCCTCGGCTGTGCCCACACCGCGATCTTCGGCCCGGCGACCGTGTAGACCTGCCCGGTGATCCGCTGCTCCTTCGCCCGGTCGGACAGCAGGTACACGACCAGGGCGGCCACATCCTCCGGCTCCCCGATCTCCGCCAGTTCCATGGGCACGTTGGCCGACATCCGCGTACGCGCGACCGGCGCGACCGCGTTGGCGGTGACCCCGTACTTGTGGAGCCCGAGCGCGGCGCTCCGGACGAGCGAGATGATCCCGCCCTTCGCCGCGCTGTAGTTGGCCTGTGACACCGATCCCTGGTGGTTTCCGCTGGTGAAGCCGATCAGCGTTCCCGTCCGCTGCTTCCGCATCACCGCCGACGCCGCGCGGAACACCGTGAACGTGCCCTTGAGGTGGGTGGCGACGACCGGGTCCCACTCCTCCTCGGACATGTTGAACAGCATCCGCTCGCGCAGGATCCCGGCGACGCACACGACACCGTCCAGGCGGCCGTACGACGACAGCGCCACGTCCACGACCCGTTGACCGCCGGCCATGGTCGACACGTCGTCGGCGACCGCGACGGCGTCCCCGCCCGCCGCCTCGATCTCCTTGACGATGCCGTCGGCGATCTCGCTCGTCGGTGAGGCGCCGTCGATGGAGACCCCGTAGTCGTTGACGACGACGCGGGCCCCCTCGGCCGCCGCGCCCAGCGCCACCGCCCGGCCGATGCCCCGGCCGGCGCCCGTCACGGCGACCACCTTGCCTGCCAAGAAGTTCCCCATGTCCGGCCCCTTCCCGCGGTTTCTGACGGACCGTTAGATTTTATGACCCGTCAGATATCCGGAGGCAAGCCCCGGGAGGGACCGGACTCCAGGAAGGACCGGACTCATGTCATTGCCGGCCGAGTTCCACGCCATGGCCAAACGCGTGAACAACTGGGGGCGTTGGGGGGAGGACGACGAGATCGGCACCCTCAACCTCATCACCGACGCAGTCGTACGCGCCGCCGCCGCGACCGTCCGCACGGGTCGCCGTATCCCCCTCGCCCTTCCCCTCCAGCAGGACGGCGTCCAGACCGGCGCGATCCCGGGCCGGCTGAACCCCGTACACGCGATGGTCCAGATCAACCAGGAGCTGTTCGGGCCGCCGGGCGGCGGAACCGTCGCGACCAGCGACGACATCGTGACCCTGGGACTCCAGTGCGCGACCCACTGGGACGCCCTCGCGCACGCCTCCCACTCCGGCAGGCTCTACAACGGGCGCCCGGCGGCCACCATCACGGCCCACTCCGGCGCCGAGTTCGCCGGCGTCGACAAGGCGCGGCACATCGTGTCGCGCGGGGTGCTGCTGGACGTGGCCCGCGCGCGGGGCGTCGACCGGCTCGACGGGGGGCACGCGGTCACCCCGGAGGACCTGGACGCGGCGGAGGAGCTGGCGGGCACGCACGTGCGCGCCGGCGACATCGTGCTCGTACGGACCGGGCAGCTCCAGGTGTACCTGGCCGGCGACAAGCACGGGTACATGTATCCCTCGCCCGGGCTGTCGGTCCGTACGCCGGAGTGGTTCCACGCGCGGGATGTCGCGGCGGTCGCGAACGACACGATCACCTTTGAGATATTTCCGCCGGAGTCGGAGGATCTCTGGATGCCCGTACACGCGCTCGACCTGGTGGAGATGGGGATGCCGCAGGGCCAGAACTGGAATCTCGAAGAGTTGTCCACAGCCTGTGGACAAGAAGCCCGGTACGAGTTCCTGCTGTCGGCGACCCCCGAACCGTTCACGGGC
>NZ_AEJB01000159.1 GCF_000331005.1 Streptomyces turgidiscabies Car8 | reverse complement strand
TGCCGGCCACCTCGCAGCGCCACAGGTTGCGGGCGCTGGAGCCGGTGGGCCGGCTCTGGTGCAGGGTCACCGCGCTGGGCGGGAAGGCGACGAAGACCGGGCCGGTGAGATCCTCGGTGGTGGTGATCACCGGACCGGTGTCCAGGGTGACGGCGTGCCCCTCCGCCCGGCCCGGGTAGAGGTTCAGCCCGACGAGCTGGGCGATGTAGTCGGTGCGCGGACGCCGCGCGATGTCCTGCGGCGGCCCCTCCTGGACGACCCGGCCGTGTTCGACGACCACCAGCCGGTCCGCGAGCACCATGGCGTCCAGCGGATCGTGCGTGACCAGCACCCACCGCCCAGGAATCCGGCTGTCAGCTGCTGCTCGTCGGCTGCGTCAGGTCGTAGAAGGTGGCCGAACCCACCGTCACCTCCTTGAAGTTGCTCTCGATCCACGAGCTGATCTGGGACGACGTGCTCGTGGTGCTGCTGCCGCCCATGCCACCGCCGCCGGAGCCGCTGGAGATGAAGTAGTGGATCTTGCCGTTCGCCACGTACTTCTTGAACTCGGCCAGCGTCGGGGACGGGTCGGTGCCGTTGAAGCCACCGATCGCCATCACCGGGTCGCCGGTGGAGAGCTGGTAACTCGCCGCGTTCTGGGCGCCGATGGCCGCCGCGGCCCAGGTGTAGTCACCGGCGTTCTTCTCCAGGAGGGCCTTGGCCTCGCTGCTGACGCTGGCGCCGTTGAGCAGACCGCCCACGCCACCGCCGCCGCCCATGCCGCCGCCCTCGCCGGTCGCACCGCCACCGGGCATACCGCCCTGCTGGTTGCCCTGGCTCCGCGAGTTGCCGTTGCCCTGCTGCTGGTTGCCCTGGGTGTTGTTGCCGCCGCCGGGGAACCCGCCGGTCGGGGGCTGGCCCATGCCGCCGCCCTGGGTGTTGCCGGTGCCGTTCTGCTGACCCCGCTGGCCGCCCATACCGCCACCGCCGCCACCAGGACCGCCTCCCATGCCGCCGCGACCGCCCTGAACGGACGGACCCGCGGTGACGATCGAGCCGGTGTGACCCTCGTTGAGGGTGGTGAGGGAGTACGCGGTCGGACCCGCCAGCGCCGTGACGAAGCTCAACCCGACGACCGCCAGCGCCAGTTGACGCCCGAGCCGGTTGACGAAGATGAGCCCCAGCGCGGCCGTGAGGCCGCCCACCAGCACCAGCCACTTCAGCCAGGGCAGGTAGTCGGAGGAGCGGTTGAGGAGGACGTACCCCCAGACCGCGGTGGCCGTCATGGCACCCGCGAGCGACAGCGACGCCCACATCCTGTCCCGCTCCTGCCAGAGCAGGGCCGCGCCCATACCGACCAGCGGCGCGATGTAGGGGGCGAGGGCGACGGTGTAGTAGTCGTGGAAGATGCCCTGCATGAAGCTGAAGATCACCATGGTGATCAGCAGCGAGCCGCCCCAGAGGAGGAGCCCGGCGCGGGCGGTGTCCGTGCGCCTGGCCTTGCGGCCGGCCCAGATCGCCGCGACGAGCAGGATCAGCGCGGCCGGGATCAGCCAGGAGATCTGGCCGCCGCTGCCGGAGCTGAACATCCGGTTCCAGCCGGTCTCGCCCCACATTCCGGTGCCGCCTCCGCCGCCACCGCCGCCGACGCTGCCGGTCTCGTCGCCGTTGATACGGCCAAGTCCGTTGTAGCCGAAGGTCAGTTCAAGGAAGGAGTTGTTCTGCGAGCCCCCGATGTAGGGGCGCGAAGAGGCCGGCCACAGCTCGACGATCGCGACCCACCAGCCACCCGCGACGATCATCGCGAGCCCGGCGGCCAGAACCTGTCCGATGCGCCTGCGGACACTGGTCGGCGCGAAGATCACGTAGACCAGGGCCAGCACCGGCAGGATCAGGAAGGCCTGCAGCGTCTTGACCAGGAAGGCGAAACCGATCGCCGTACCCGCCCAGAGCAGCCACTTCGTCTGGGCCTTCTCCATGGCGCGCTGGGTGCAGTAGACCGCGACGGCCATGAGGAGCGCGAGGAGCGCGTCCGGGTTGTTGAAGCGGAACATCAGCGCGGCGACGGGCGTCGTCGCGAAGGCCGCCATCGTGAGCAGCCCCGCCGTGGCGTCGAACCGGCGCCGCACGGACGCGTACAGCACACCGGCCGTGGCGACGGCCATCAGGACCTGCGGGAACAGGATCGCGAAGGAGTTGAGCCCGAAGAGCCTGACCGACAGCGCCATCGGCCAGAGGGAGGCCGGGGGCTTGTCGACGGTGATGGCGTTGGAGGCGTCGAGCGAGCCGAAGAAGAAGGCCTTCCAGGACTGACTGCCCGCCTGAACCGCTGCCGAGTAGAAGGAGTTGGCGTATCCCGAAGCGGTCAGGTTCCAGGTGTACAGCGCGCCGATCACCAGCAGCGTGGCGAGGAACGCGGGCCGTACCCACCGATGGTCCTCGGGCCGACCGCGCCACAGTCTGCGTACGAAGGGCTCGTTGGGCTCACCGGAGGAGGGCCCGGGCCGGTCCGTGTCGGTAACCGCTGTCTGCTGTACGGCAGTTGAGTCCGGCGAGGGCGGAGAAGAGGGGTTCGCACCCCCGGGACCCGAATAGGTCGTCTGATCGAAGTGAGTGGTCATCGCGGGTTCCTCGGATCCTGGCTGTCGTGCGGGCGCACCGGCTGGAGCCGCATGGTCGGGTCCCCCCAGGTGCGGTCCGCGACATCACCGGCGCGGAACTGGTCGGTTGAGTAAGGGGAGTTGGTGTACGCCTGGAAGACGGGCGAGTTCGGCGTGTGCGAGGCGACCACAGTGGAGGAGGACGAGGACGCGTAGGCCGGCTCGTCGTTCTGGTCCGGGAACACCCAGGCCCTGAAGAGCAGGAACCGCAGCACCGTCGCCGCGAGGTTGGCGGCGATGAGCACCGCCAGTTCCGTGGAGTGGCCGGGGTCGCTGGTCGCCGCGTTGAGGGCGGCGAGCGAGCCGCTGGTCAGGGCGAGCCCGATGCCGAAGACGACCAGACCCTGCGCCTGGTGCCGCACCGCCCCGCCCCGGCCGCGCACCCCGAAGGTCAGACGCCGGTTGGCCGCGGTGTTCGCGACGGCGGAGACCAGCAGCGCGAGCGCGTTGGCGATCTGTGAGCCGGCGAAGCCCCGGAAGGCGCTGTAGAGCACCAGGTAGAAGAGGGTCGACATACCGCCGACCACACAGAACCCGACGAGCTGGCGGGCCAGCCCCTTCGGTACGTCCTTGATGTCACGGTCGCGCGGATCGTCGCCGAAGGGCCGGGCGAGCCGGTCCAGCGGCAGCGAGCCGGTGGTCAGGGCCTTGCCCACGCGCAGCACTCCCTTCAGGTCGTCGGTCGCCGTCTTGACGATGTGGACGGTCGAGTCCGGGTCGTCGACCCAGTCGACCGGCACCTCGTGGATGCGCAGGCCCGCGCGCTCGGCGAGCACCAGCATCTCGGTGTCGAAGAACCAGCCGGTGTCCTCGATGAGCGGCAGCAGGATCTGGGCGACATCACGCCGGATGGCCTTGAATCCGCACTGCGCGTCCGAGAAGCGGGCCTGGAGCGAGCCACGCAGGATCAGGTTGTACGTCCGGCTGATGAACTCCCGCTTGGCGCCGCGCACGACGCGCGAGGAGCGGGCGAGCCGGGAGCCGATCGCGAGGTCCGAGTGACCGGAGATCAGCGGTGCCACCAGCGGCAGCAGGGCGTTCAGGTCGGTCGACAGGTCGACGTCCATGTAGGCGAGGATCGGCGCGTCCGACGCGGACCACACGGTCCGCAGGGCCCGGCCGCGCCCCTTCTGCTCCAGCCGGAAGGACCTGACCTCCGGTATCTCCGCCGCCAGCCGCGCCGCCACCAGGGGAGTGGTGTCCGTGGACGCGTTGTCCGCAACCGTGATGCGGAACGCGTACGGGAACGTGCGCTTGAGGTGCTCGTGGAGTCTGAGCACGCATGGCTGGAGGTCCTTCTCCTCGTTGAAGACGGGGATCACTACGTCCAGGACAGGCGTACCGGCTGCCGCGGCCGGGAGGTGCTCCCGCGCCGGCAGGGTGCCGGGAGAAGAGTCGGTTCGCATAGGACCGACTTTCGTCAGGCCCCCTGTTGCGCCCATGTGGTGGCACTGTGCTGTGCCTGTGAGTCCGATTGCCAGTTTGTTTCGGGGGCGAGGGCCGGCAGATGGACCGTGAAGATGGTCTGTCCGGGCACGCTGTCGACGGTCACGGCACCGCCGTGCGCGGTCGCCACGGCCTGCACGATGGCGAGCCCGAGGCCGGTCGACCCGGTGTTGCGGGAGCGTGCCGAGTCGCCTCGCGCGAACCGCTCGAACACATGCGGCAACAGGTCGGCCGGGATGCCCTGTCCGTCGTCCTGCACGTCCACACACAGCCACGGCCCGCGCCGCTGCACACGCGCGGTGACGGTCGTCCCGGGCGGTGTGTGCGTACGGGCGTTGGCGAGCAGGTTCACCAGAACCTGCTGCAGCCGGGCCGCGTCCGCCGACACCAGCGCGGGCTCGTCGGGCAGGTCGAGCCGCCAGTTGTGGTCCCGCCCGGCGGCGCGCGCGTCGCTGATGGTGTCCACGACGAGCGGTACGAGGTCGGTCTGGTCGAACTGGAGCGGGCGCCCCGCGTCCAGGCGGGCGAGGAGCAGCAGGTCCTCGACGAGCAGGGTCATACGGCCGGCCTCGGACTCGATCCGCCCGAGCGCGTGCCGCGTGTCCGGCCCGGTCTCCTCACGTCCACGTCTCGTCAGCTCGGCGTATCCGCGGATCGACGCCAGCGGCGTACGCAGCTCATGACTGGCGTCCGCGACGAACTGGCGTACGCGCATCTCGCTCTGCTGACGGGAGTGCAGGGCGCCGTGCACATGGTCGAGCATCCGGTTGAGGGCGGCGCCGACCTGGCCGACCTCGGTGTGCGGATCGGTCTCGGACTCGGCGACCCGCTCGTTGAGGGTCACCTCGCCGGTGTGCAAGGGGAGTTCGGAAACCCGGGTGGCGGTGGAGGCGACCTTGCGCAGCGGGCGCAGGGCCACACCGACGAGGACCGTGCCGGCGATACCGGCGGCGACGAGGCCGGCGGCGGTGACGCTGACCTCCACGAGGATCAGGGTGTTGATGGTCGTGGTGACGGAGTCGGTGGGCAGGGCGACGTAGTAGCTGCCCCGGTCGCCGGTGATGTACTTGACGCGGTACTCGCCGAGCCCGGTGAGGGTGACAGTGTGCAGGCCGTCGCTACGGGAGACGGACGCCAGCTCGGCCTTCTGTGTGGCGGTCAACGCCACAGCAAGCACCTCACTGTCACTCGTACTGGTACTCGACTGCATCTTGGAGACATACGCCTGGGTGACCCCGCCGTTCGCGTCGACGGCCGCGGCGATGGTGGACTCCTGCGTCCCGCCCTTCTCCATGAACTGCGTCAGCCGCTGCTCGACGGTCTGCGTACCGAGGCCGGCACCGGAGGTGGTGCTGTTTCCGGTGGAGGACGAAGAACCCGAGGAGCTCGAGGAGCCTGTGGAGGACGAGGAACCTGTGGAGGACGAAGAGGAGGACGAGCCGTTGCCGTTCGGCAGCTGGCCGGGCGGACTGCCCAGTTTGCCGTCGCCACCCGGGCCCTGCCCGGGCGGGGGACCACCGACACGGTTCGCGGCCTCGCTGACCTGGCTGTCCAGCTGCTTGTAGAGGTGCTGTTCGAGCGCGATGGTCGTCACCGTTCCCATCACGGCGCACACCACGGCGATCAGCGACACCGCCGAGACGACAAGCCGCGTACGCAGGGTCCGCGGCCTGCTCTGCCGCTGCGCCCTCTGCTCCGACCTGCCGAGCCTCCGCTGCCCGCCCGCTTTCCTCTTGCTGCTCACCGTGCTGCCCTCCTACCGGGCTCGACTACCTCTTCCGGAGCGGCACCACCGATGACACGAGGTCAGGTCAGCCGGCGGGCTTGATCAGATATCCGGCGCCGCGCCGGGTGTGGATCATCGGCTCGCGCCCGGCGTCGATCTTCCGCCGCAGGTAGGAGATGTACAGCTCGACGACGTTCGCCTGGCCGCCGAAGTCGTACGACCACACACGGTCGAGTATCTGGGCCTTGCTGAGCACGCGCCGCGGGTTGCGCATGAGGAAGCGCAGCAGCTCGAACTCGGTCGCGGTGAGGTGGATACCGTCCCCGGCACGCGACACCTCGTGGCTGTCCTCGTCGAGGGTGAGGTCACCGACGACCAGGACGGAGTCGGACCGCCGGTCGGCGGCACCTGAACGCCGGATCAGACCGCGCAGCCGTGCCACGACCTCTTCGAGACTGAAGGGCTTCGTCACGTAGTCGTCGCCACCGGCGGTGAGGCCCGCGATCCGGTCCTCGACGGCGTCCTTCGCCGTCAGGAACAGCACCGGCACCTCGGGCAGCTCGCGCCGCAGCCGGCCCAGAACGGTGAGGCCGTCCATGTCGGGCAGCATCATGTCGAGAACGACGGCGTCGGGCCGGAACTCGCGGGCGGTCTGCACCGCACCCGTTCCGTCACCCGCGCTGCGGATCTGCCAGCCTTCGTAGCGGAGGGCCATGGAGAGCAGCTCGGTGATCGACAGCTCGTCGTCCACCACAAGCACTCGGACGGGGCTCCCGTCCGGCCTCAGCAGTTCGGTGCGCCCCTGGGGCGAGGTCGTGGTCATAGCGGAAACCTTGTCGGTGTCCTCTGAGAGCAAGCTTTCTGGAACCTGTGATTTTCCTGAGAAACACACAGGCACCTCTCAGGGAAGCCCTGGGAACCGACACCCCGAAAGCCGGCGGAACAACGAACGGGACCATCCACCGGCGAGCACCGACACACCGTCCGACCTGCACCTTCGCGCCCACCCGGACCGTTCCGACCCACCGGACCGGCCCCCGGAATGCCCCGGAGACCACCATCGGGCATCCTGTGCGTCTCCTGGGCGAACCTGATCCGAAGTTACGCACCCCACTCCCGCACGAGTCCCGTGCGCCCGATTTGTCACCACCGGCCGCCGATTCTCACCCCACCCTCACGCCGAAATCAGCCCCTTCTCACCCACCTCCCCCACCTCCCCCACCTCCCCCACGCCCCCTCGTCCGTCACAGGCCGAACAGCCGCGCCCCGTTGTCGTGACACACGGCCCGGAGCCAGTCGTCGCCGAGGCCCAGCCGCTCCAGGGCGTCCAGCTGATGGACGTACGGATACGGGAGGTTCGGGAAGTCCGAGCCGAGCAGGATCCGGTCGCCGAGGGCCGCCAGCCGGGGGAGTTCGGGCCGGGGGAACGGGGCGAGCCGCTCCGCGAAGTCGGTGAACGCCATCGTCGTGTCCAACCGCACCTCGCCGTACCGCTCGGCAAGGCCGATGAAGTCCCCGTACTCGGGCATCCCCATGTGCGCGACGATCAGCCGCAGCCGCGGATGCCGGGCCAGCACGCGACCGATCGGTTCGGGCCCGGTGTGCTTGCCGGGCGCCGGACCCGAGCCGCAGTGGATCACCACGGGCGTCCCGGCTTCGGCGAGCAGTCCCCAGGCCGGATCGAGGAGTTCGTCGGCCGGGTCGTACGCCCCCACCTGCACATGCGCCTTGAAGACGCGCGCGCCGGACTCGACGGCCTCCCGGACGTACGCCTCGACGCCCGGCTCGGGGAACAGCGTCGAGGTGTGCAGACAGTCGGGGGTACGGCCCGCGAAGTCCGCCGCCCACTGGTTGAGCCACCGGGCCATGCCGGCCTTGTGCGGGTAGAGCATGGCGGTGAAGGCACGAACCCCGAACTCGCGGATCAGCGCGACCCGTTCGTCCTCCTCCAGCCGGTAGGTGATCGGCCACTCGATGCCGCCGTTCATCGATCCGGCAGCGTCGAAATAGGCCCAGACCTTGCGCAGCACCCGCTCGGGCATGAAGTGCGTGTGCACGTCGACGAGACCGGGCAACCCGAGCCGCGCCCAGAACCGCCGCACTTCGGCGACCTCGGTGACCCCGGTGACGTCAGGAACCTGAGCGACGGCGGCCTCGGTGCCGTCGGCGGCTTGACCGAGGTCGGCGACCTCACCACCGACGTCAGCGTTTCCGTCCCCCGAGGCTGTGCTCGTGTCGTCGTCCACCGCTTCCTCCCGCTCAAACCGTCGCCGCACGGCGTCCGATGACGCCCTATGCCATCTTCTGGCGGCGCCCGTCATACGTCACCACCGGACGCCCGGGATCAGAACAAACCGTCCTGTACCCCCGCAGCCTCCTTCGCCGCCTTGAACTCCCGCACAGGGACGGTGAGTCCACCGCTCCCGACCGGCACCAGCTCCCACCCGGTCATCAGCCTCGTGTCCAACACCACCACCCCCCGCCCGTCCTCGACCGCGAGATGCAGGTCGGGCCCGGCAGCCGCCACCAGCTCACCCCCGACGACACCTCCCGCCACCAGCTCCCTCACCGCACCCACGGCCGGCGCCGGTTCCGTCAGCCCGAACACCTCGACGTGGTCGACGACTTGGCAGGACGCCCGCTCCAGGGACTCGGGCCAGCCACCCAGCTCCACCGCCCGGGCGTGCAGTTCCTCGACCTCGGCGGCCCGCTCCGCCGCCGACCCCGGCAGCGCGGCCCGCACCGCCCGCTTGTCGGCGTACGGAATCCGGTCCGGGACCCGGAGTGCGGCGCGCAGCAGCTCCTCCGTACGCCGGGCCGCCATCAACGGGCCGACACCCAGCCAACTGAAGGCGACGGCACCCTGCTCAAGCAGCCGCGCCGAGCCCCGCTCCAGCGCCGTGATGCCGACTTTGGTCATCCCAGGTCCGAACCACGCCAGATATACGTGATAGGGCCGTGGATCGTCCGCGATCGTGTCGGCGGCGACCGAGTGCGCCCGGTCCAGTCGCGCGCACTCCTCGCAACGCGCCCCCGTACTCCGCCCCGACACCCCCGCCCGCATCGGACAGGCGTTCCCCCGCGCTCCCACACATGTCCGTACGCCCCCTTCCGTGACCCCGAAGGTCACCCTCTTCCCCCAGGTCAGCGCACTGTCGCGCCCCCCGTCCCACCGCAGCACGGGACCGTCCGCCGACCATCGCAGCCCCGAGCATCTCCACGCCTGTGCCATCCCTTGCGAGACTACGGGGTACCACTGACAACGCCCCTTGGAACACCAAAACCGCAGGTCAGGAGCGTGCAGGCGAGGCAGCGGACCGAGCGACGGTCCGCTCAGGCACGTTCCGGAAGAACCTCCCCGGTTCCACCAGCAACGGCCGTACCGCTCTCACCGCTCTCACCACCCACGACAACCGCACGGCCCGCACGCCGCGTCCTCCCCGCAAGCCGGCACGCGACACACCCCGGATGCCCCGCCCGCGCCGAGCGGTCCCGCTCCCGCATCGGCCACTCGCCGACCGGCCGCACACCGGGCGGCTTTCCCCACCCGGCGAGATGCAGCACCCAGGTGACCAGTACGGCGACGGCGACCACCACGCTCCCACCGCTCACCACGAGGGCCGAAGTCATACAGACCCCCAGCCCGATCACGCAGGTCCCGACCGTGGCGATGGCGGTACCGGTCCAGCCGGCCACAGTGTGTCCCTCGTCGTATGTGCTCACGTCCGCGTCTCCCCAGTAGAATGAGAATCTCTCACGTCGTAAGTAGTTTAGCTGCAAAACCTCTCACGAGCTAAGGCAAATCCGCGATGCAAGGCACGCCCGACACCCCTGGCACTCCGGACCGCGGGTCCCGCCCGCCCGCGACCCCCGCCCAGTTGCTCAGGGAGATGGACCACACCATCGCGACGCACCTGCTCAGCCAGCAGGAGATGGCCCGTCGCCTCAACATGAACGTCACCGACATCACCTGCTTCGCCTTCGTCCTGGAGGCCGGCGAGGACCTGCTCACCGCCGGTGACCTGGCCGAGCGCGCCCACGTCACCACGGGCGCCGTCACCGGCATCCTCAACCGCCTCGAACGCGCGGGCTACATCACCCGCCGCCCCGACCCGAACGACCGCCGCCGGGTCCGCGTGGCCGCCGAACCGGCCGCCGTCGCCAACGCCCTCGCCCTCTACGGGCCCTACTACGCCCGCCTGGCCGACCTCATCGCCGACTACTCCCCCGCCGAAGTAGCCGTACTGACCGACTGGTTCACGCGCCAGGGCCGGCTGGCCCGGGAGTACATGGACGAAATCCGCGACCTCACCCCGCCTGCCACCCCGGCGGAATAGTCGCCGAATACCTGCGCAGAGCCTCAATGCCATCGGGTACGAAAGTCAGTCGACGGGTCAGTTCCCCCAACTCACCCTCGTTGACCCACCCGTGCCAACTGATCTCCGTCGGATCAGGAGAGATCTCCTCCGCGACGACGGCTTCGTGAACGCCGAGCCAGTAGGGACTGATCGCCCCCCGGCAGAGGAACTTGAACACGAACCGCACGTCCGCCCCCACCCCCAACTCCTCGGTGAGCTCCCGCGCGGCGGCCTCCTCCCAGCTCTCCCCGACGTCGGCAGCGCCACCGACCAGCCAGTCGTAGTGCTGTGGAAACCGGGGGTGCCCGTCGGCCCGCCGATGCACCAGCACCCGCCCAGCCGCATCCCGGCACACCGTGGTGGCGACCCGATGCAGCCACCCATGCCGAATGGCCTCACCGCGCTCCACCACCCCGACGACCCGGTCCCACTCGTCGACCCGCTCCACCAGTTCCCCGCGCCCCACCGCATCGGCCACGGACCAACGGTGACACAGGAGAAGCCCGCGGGAGGCAGCCGAGCAAGAGGTCGACGCTACTCCGGCCGCCGCCAGACCAGGGTGTACCGCCAGAAGAGCCGCCGCCGCACCCTGCACCCGGGCAACACCCGCCGCGCCTCCCGCACGACCTCACCGAACCCCGTCTCCGCCGCCCGCGTCCGCGCGGTCATGGCAACCGGCCGCACGGCGGACCGCCCCCGGTTCTTCACCCAGGCCATGACGAGGTTCGCCGGAATGGCAACCGCCCCCAGCAGATGATCAACAAGACCCTCAGCCCGGGAGAGCCCCACGACGACCAGCGTCCCGCCGGGCGCCAACTGCCGCCGGAGAAGGGCGAGCGCCTCGGCGTACGGAAGATGGTGAACGACGGCGACACACGTGACGACGTCATACGAGCCATCAGGGCCGTCGCCAAGGCCGACCATCGCGTCCGCGACGGTGAACGTGACCGGGAGAGCGGGGGAGGTCAGCTCCCGGGCCCGGCGAACCATCGCGGAATCAGAGTCAATCCCGACCACCGACGCCGTACTCCGCCCGGCCAGCAGCCGCACCAGATCACCACTGCCACAGCCGACGTCCAGCGCACGCCCGAACCGCCTCGGCAACTGCCGCAGGATCCACGGGTGGTAGTGAGCGTTGTGGTCCCAGGGCCGCCCGTCATGAAACCGCTCAAGCGCCCGCAGGACTGCCATCGGCAAGATCGTCATACCCGCAATCTTCTGCTTTGCAGGATCGGGCAGCTAGTTGGGAGAGGGCCCACCTCTCCCGGAGCGACCGCCGACGGTCGTGATCGCCCGCCTCTGTGTGCCGTCGTTGCCGTCAGGGTGCCATCACTTCCGGATCGCTGATGGCCACGGATATTCTCCGGCGATGTCGAATCAGTCAGTGACCGCGGGAGTCGCTCTCGCCGGTGTGATGGCGCACTGTGGCGGAAGCCCGGTCGGTGCCGTGGAGTTCCTGGTGAAGGCGATAGCCTCCGCGCCGGCCGCCTCAGAGCCCTATGCGGCCCTCGCCGAGTTGTGGCAGGACCGGCGCTCGGAGCTGAAGGAGGGCCTCGAAGGGGGAAGCTCCTTGAGCGCTGTGCTGGCGCAGGCGTACTTCCTGTTCCTCGACGGGGACATGGACGACGCGGTGATGGCCCTTGGCTCGGTCACAGGGGTTCGGCCCGACGTGGCGTGGGGCACCGCTCCCTGGTTCGGCGATCCCCGGTTCCTCGGCGCGGTGAGTGCCGAGGCGTTGGCGGAGGCGTGTCTGCGGACGTTGGACTACGGCCACAACCTGAACACCGACGAGATGCGAGAGCGGTTCGCTCCCTGGTTCCGTGCCCTCGACGTGGTCTCCGAACGCAGTCCTGTACCGGAGTCGCTGGCTGCCATGGCCCGGCTGCCCCGTGCCTGCGGCTGCTACGAGCTGGCTTTCACCCTCTGCGACCGCGCCGATGCCGTCGATCGGGTCATGTGGACTGCGGTCGCACGGGCGAACACCTGGCGCGCGATGGGCGACCTGGACCAGACTGCGGTGGCCTTCGAACAGGCCCTGACTCTCGATGCCACCAACTGGTCCCTCTACCTGGACCTTGCCGACGTGCGTGCCCTGCAAGGCGACTTCACCGCAGCGGTGGCCCTCGTCGAACAGGGCGTGCAACACGAGCCACACGAAGCCTCCTTGCGCGCGGCGGGTGCCGCCTATCGCACGCGCCTGTCCGGCTCATCCGATATCCCCGCCCCACTCTCGAACCCGGTTGCCGTCAACCACTGCCGTCAACGCAAAAGCCAGAGGCCCCGTGGATTCCTCCACGGGGCCTCTGATCTGCTGTGCACTCGGCAGGATTCGAACCTGCAACCCTCTGATCCGTAGCTCTATGTGGATCAGTCAAGAGCGGTCATACAGGTTCGCCTTGCGCCTCTGAAGAGCACTGCCGGGCACGGACGATGGCTGTGGTTGCTGTACTTCAGTGCTGTACCGCGCATCCGCGCCAGGAGGTTGCCACTCGAAGTCAGAAGCTACGGATGATCAACCATCCGGCGATTCCGAGCACCAGCAGGTATCCACCGATAGAGAGTGTTTTGCCCAAGCCTTCGCGACCCGTGTTCTCGATCCAACTACCGATGATCCCGACCAGCGGTGCCACAAAAATGATCAGAAGGATGCCGATAAAGAAGTCCATGATGCCCCCCTGGCTGCGATGACTTCCTGGTGATCTCGGGCGTGATCGTAGGTCACGGGATCCCCCAGGGGAAAGCTCCGCACCTGCCCAGACCATGTGGCAAACCTTGATCCCATGTCATTTGACTTGTGCTGCATCCAGCAAGGTCGGTGGAGCCTCAATCACTGATGCAAGCCAGCGGGGCGCCGTCCATCGGTTGCGGTTGGCGCCCCGCGTTGAGCACAGGAGTTGATCTATGGCCTCATCTTTATCAGGTCGATCCCTGGACCACTGTGGCCCCAGAGAACTGTCAATCCCCTCGATTTGTGGAGACCTTCCTATGCAGCCAGTTCCTCGGTGAGGCTGGCCTGATAGCTATGTTCGTAGTCGATCGGGCTCTCGAAGCCACACACGCTGTGTAGCCGACGGCTGTTGTAGAAGTCGGTGATCCAGGTCGCGATCCGGATCCGGGCCTCGGTGCGTGTGGCGAAGGTGTGTCGGTGGACGTACTCGACCTTCAGCACGCTGTTGAATGCCTCGCTGACGGCGTTGTCGAAGCACGAGCCGACCCGGCCCATGGACTGGAAGACGCCCAGCCGGCGGCAGGCTCGGCGGAACCTCCGAGAGCCGTACTCGCTGCCGCGGTCCGTGTGGAAAATGACGCCGCGCACGTCCCCGCCGCGGGTCGCCACGGCCATGTGCAGGGCGGCCACCACCAGTTCGGCATCGTGACGGGCACCCATCGCATACCCGAGCAGGCGGCGGGAGAACAGGTCGATGACCGTGGCCAGGTAGAGCTTGCCCTCGCCGGTCCCGATCTCCGTCATGTCCCCGCACCAGACCAGGTCGGGTGCCTCGGCGGTGAAGTCCCGCCGTACGAAGTCCGGGGCGGCCGGCCGCTTGCCCGGCCGGGTCAGCCCCCGCCGTCTGCACACCTTCCGTGCGACCAGGCCGAGCTCGGCCATGATCTTCGCGATGGTGTTCACCGAGACCCGCCAGCCCTGCCTCACCAGCCTGATCCAGATCTTCGGCGAGCCGTAGGTGCCGCCGGAAGTGTCGAACTCCTCCTCCACCGCTTCGATCAGGTGCTGTCTGCGCAGCTCACGCCGGGTAGGTCGGCGGATGCGGTGCTTGTAGAACCACGACTCGCTCACGCCCAGGGCGCGGCAGGAGACGCGGTGCGAAATGCCGTGCTCGGTCCTGAAGTCGCTGATCACCCCGACGACGGACGCCGGGTCCGCCACGGCTACTTCACCCACAGGACCATGCAGCGTTTGAGGACATCACGCTCCATGCCCAGCTCCTTGTTGTCCCGCCTGAGCTGGGCATTCTCCCGTCGCAACCGCTCCAACTCGTCGCTCCCGCCAGCCGGTACGGTCCCTGCCCGACGGGCGCGGGAGACCCAGCTCGCCAGGGTGGCCTCGTTGATCCCCAGATCCTCGGCGACCTCCGCGATCGTTTTGCCGGTCTCCGTGACGATCCGTACGGCCCCCTCACGGAACTCCGGATCGAACTTCCGTCGCTTCTCCGCCATGACTCCCAACTTCCCCTGCAGTCAGGGTCTTCACGCTACGAGGGGAGGGACAAGGGGAGGGACAGAACTCCTTGCCTTGGGCGGTGCAGTGGTCGCTGGGAACCGCCACGATCCGGCCCCGTTCGTCACTGTTGGTGTCAGTCGTTGATGTCAGACATCCACAGCCCTTTTGACATGAGCGTGGTTCACGCTCGCAGCCTGAGCCGCGGTACCGGCTAGCTGCGCACTGCCCTGATGCCGTTGATCAGGTTGATAACCACGCCCAGGACTAGGAACCAACCAAAGAAGAGGTAGATCCGGCCCGTCACCCGCTTGCTCTTGCGGGGCGGCGTTTCCGGGAGCAAGGCATTGACCACACGTACAGGCCCGTCCGGGTTGATGATGCTGCGCCCTGTTCGGCGCTGATAACGACCAACCGCAATGAGCGTCACTGCCACGAAAAGACAGAAAGCTGCTGTCTGGAAGTACGTCTCAGGTGACGATAGTTGCGCTGCCGCGTATCTGTGCATCGGGTATTGCCCCCTCCAAGATCCGAACGTGCGAATGATTTCCTCACGAGGGATGGCAGCACGTCCACCAGCAACTGGTTCGGCCTGTGGCGAGGTCGGCCGAAACCGTGACTGCCTTCATCACCTACCACTCACCCCAGCTCCCATCCCGTCCGCCGTCGACCCACACACCGTGGAGCGGGCGTGGTTCAGGGCGTCAAGGTGGAGCGCGCCACTGTACGAACGACCTTGACGCCCTGGGCCACGTCTGCTCGGCTCTGCCTGGGTCGATGGCGGACGGGATGGGAGCTCCCCGCGCACGCCACTACGGACCCGCAGCCTCGAACGGCGCCTCTCCCGCCCCTGAGGCCGTGGCTGGCGTCGCGGCCTCGCTGGGCACCGACCCCCTGACGATCGCTGATCTCCCCTGATGGGCCAGACCGTCACCCGCGACCGCGCCTCCGGGGACGTCCTCTACTGCGGGTGGCGAACACGCCCGGCTTCGACCGCTGGCAGGAACAGGTGCGCCGTACGGGCGGCTGCGCCAACCCGATTCACTCCTACAGCACGGCCGATGAGCCCCGGGGGACGGCTGTGGGTGGCGTGCGGCAACCGGCGTGCCTCGCGCTGCCCGTCGTGCGCCTGGACCTACGCCGGGGACACCTACCACCTGATCCGTGCCGGGATCACCGGTGACGTGAACAAGGGCGTCTCGGTGGTCGTGCGGGATCATCCCCGGGTCTTCGCCACCCTGACCGCGCCCTCGTTCGGGCCTGTCCACAACCGGCCCGCGTCCGGCTGCTGCCGCTGCGGCGCCTCCCACACGGAGGACGATCCCGCCCTCGGCAGCGCCCTCTCCCCGGACCGCTACGACTACGCGGGCGCGGTGCTGTTCAACAACTACGCCGGGGACCTGTGGCGCCGCTTCACCATCTACCTGCGCCGGGAGATCGCCGCGCA
The DNA here is from genome assembly GCF_000331005.1 of Streptomyces turgidiscabies Car8. Classification (GTDB taxonomy): domain Bacteria; phylum Actinomycetota; class Actinomycetes; order Streptomycetales; family Streptomycetaceae; genus Streptomyces; species Streptomyces turgidiscabies. The sequence goes on along the minus strand of NZ_AEJB01000159.1, from coordinate 5,915 downwards.
CGCGGGCCTGACTCAGGCCGCATTGAAGGAGGTATGCCGGGTCTCCTTCGGGAAGGTCGCCGAGTTCCAGAAGCGCGGGGCGGTCCACTTCCACGCGGTCGTGCGCCTCGACGGTCCGGACGGGCCCGACACCTCTCCGCCGGCGTGGGCCACCGTCGCTCTCCTGGACGCTGCGATCCGCGGCGCCGCTGCTCGCGTCTCGGTGCCGGTGCCTGCGTCGGGGGACTTCCCTGCCCGCACCCTGCGGTGGGGCTCTCAGGTCGACGTGCAGGCGATCGGCGCCCTCGGACGCGAGGAGCTGACGGAACAGGCGGTCGCCTCCTACGTCGCCAAGTACGCGACCAAGGCAGCGGAGACCACGGGCACCGTGGATCGCCGGATCGGGGAACTGTCCGAACTCGACCGCCTTCCCCTGCCCGGCCACACCCGGCGCCTGATCGAGGCGTGCTGGGAGGTCGACGACGCGTATCCGGAACGGATGATCGCCCACTGGTCGCACATGCTCGGCTTCCGCGGGCACTTCTCGACCAAGTCACGCAGCTTCTCCACCACCCTCGGCGCCTTGCGCCAGGTACGAGCCGACTTCCGCGCCCGCCAGGAACGCCGTGAGCGGGGCCTGTCCGAGAACCTCGACGACTCGGAGGGCAGCACGTTGGTCCTCGCCCACTGGACCTACGCCGGGCAGGGCCACACCCCCGGCGAATCCTGGCTCGCCTCCACCATCGCCAAGGAGATCAAAACGAACCGAGACACCGCACGCGAAGCCATGGCCGATCAACTCGAATGGGAGGACGCCGCAGCATGACGACTGCTGTGATCACGCGTAAGTGGCACACCACGGCGGAGGTCGCCGAGATGCTCGGCTACGGCCTGTCCAAGACCAAGATGCTTGTCCTGACAGGGGAGATCCGCTCCATCAAGGACGGCCGTAGCCGCCGCATCCTGCCCCGCTACGTGGACGAGTACGTCGAACGTCGGGCCCAGGAAGCCGAACAGGAGTGGTCGGCATGAGCGGCAAGCGAGGCAACGGCGAAGGCTCGATCTACCCGTACAAGAACGGGTTCGCCGCGTACGTCTGGGTCGACACCCCGGACGGCAAGCGCAAGCGGAAGTACGCCTACGGCAAGACCCGCGAAGAGGTCCACGAGAAGTGGCTCAACCTCCACGCCGAGGCCAAGCGGGGGCCGGTGGCGACTCGGCACCGTACCGTCGCCGCGTTCCTGGCGTACTGGCTCGGTGAGATCGTGAAGCCCAATCTGGCTCCGCTGACGTACATCTCGTACGAGGGGTCAGTGCGGCTCTACATCGATCCCCACCTCGGCGGGAAGCGGCTCGACAAGCTCACGGTGCGGGACGTCCGCGAATGGATCAACAAGCTCGCCGTGATCTGCCAGTGCTGCGCTCAGGGCAAGGATGCCAAGCGCAAGCCGGAAGATCAGCGCTGTTGCGCTGTTGGCGAGTGCTGCGAGACGTACCCCTCGCGCAGAGTCGTCCAGGCTGCTCGGGATGCCCTGCGCGCGGCGCTCACCCACGCCATGACCGAGGAGGAGATCAGTCGGAACGTCGCTTCCATGGTCCGGGTTCCCAAGCCCCGGCGCCGAAAGATCAAGTCGTGGTCGGTCGCTGAGGCTGGCCTCTTCCTCGCTGATGCAAGAGCCCGTGACGATCATCTGTTCGCTGCCTGGATGCTGGTCCTCTGCCTGGGCCTGCGACCTGGCGAAGTACTCGGCCTGACCTGGAAGTCGATCGACTTCGAGGCGGGGGAGCTTCTCGTGGATCACAAGATTCAGCGGGCCAGCCGGGAGATCCTGCACCGGGAGACCAAGACCGAGGACTCAGACGACTTCCTGCCCGTCCCGGACGTCTGCTTGGCGGCACTGCGGGTGCGGAGGGCTCAGCAGGAAGGAGATCGGAAGGCGGCTGGTGACGTCTGGCAGGACGATCGGGGCCTGGTCTTCACGACGAAGTACGGCACGCCGATCGAGCCGGGCAACCTCACGCGCATGTTCGCCCTGCGGGTCCGTCGCGCCGGCGTCCGTGTGATCCCGCTCCGGAACACTCGGCACACCGTCAGCTCACTCCTGGTCGTGCTCAAGGTCCATCCGAAGGTGGCTCAGCGAATCCTCCGGCACTCGAAGATCGCCATGACGCTGGAGGTCTACGCGGAGGCAAGCGAGGTGGAGGTGCGCGAGGCGCTCGGCCAACTGTCCAAGGCCATGCGCGGCGACGGATAGGCCAGTTGCTGTACTTCGCTGCTGTACGGCACGAAAGAGCCCCGCTCCGGTTATCGGAACGGGGCTCTCACCTGTGTGCACTCGGCAGGATTCGAACCTGCAACCTTCTGATCCGTAGTCAGATGCTCTATCCGTTAAGCTACGAGTGCTTGTGTTTTCTGTTGTTTTTGCTCTTCCTTCCGGGGTTTTCGACCCGGTTGGCGTTGCGGGAACAACATTACATGACTGGCGGCGTGAGGTGAAATCCGTTAGCCGCACCCCGCCTGACCTGCAGAAACGGCCGAAGCCCCGGTCTGCGAGGACCAGGGCTTCGGATCAGGTGCGGAGGCGGAGGGATTTGAACCCTCGATGGGATGTAAGTCCCAAACCGCATTAGCAGTGCGGCGCCATAGACCGGACTAGGCGACGCCTCCAGCACAACCTCCCGCGCGAGCGCGAGTGGTGCGTGCAGATGATGACACAGACGAGCGCGGTGTCACCAATCGCCTCCCACGGTACTAGGCAGGTGGGGCGCAGGGCAAAGCCGTTGTGCGGCCGTCGGGGCCGGCTCGCGCATCGTCCTTCGGGGTCAGGCGTTAGTCAGGTCATGTTCAAGGTCATCCCGCGCGCTCCTCGCGCCCACGCCGCACCCGCCCGCGCCCCTCACTCCCACGTCCCCCTTCCTCCCGGCACCGTCAGCGGCACCTCCACCGCCGCCTCGACCTCCACCCGCACCGGCGCTCTCCGCCGCCTCGTCTTCGCCGCCACCGCCGGTGTCTCCCTCGCCGCCGCCTCCTTCTCAGCCGCGCCCTCGGCCGCGTACGCCGACGCGGGCCCCCAGGCGCGCCCCCTCGCGCCTCTCTCGCCCTTCGCGCCCCTCCTCGCTCCCCTGGGGCGCGCCTCCGACCGCCTCACCGTCACCGTGCGCGGCACCGGCGGGCGGGCGGACGGGCGGTTCGAGTTGGCCTGTCATCCCGGGGGCGGGAGTCATCCCGACGTCGAGGAGGCCTGCGGGTCGCTCGACCGGGGTGCCCGGTGGGGGAAGGATCCTTTCGCCCCCGTACCCCCCGACAGTGTCTGCACGATGATGTACGGGGGCCCGGCGACCGCTCATGTGACCGGGACATGGGCCGGACGTCCTGTCGATGCCACGTTCGACCGCAGCAACGGGTGCCAGATGGCCCGCTGGGACCGGCTCGTACCGCTGCTTCCCGATCTTCGGTGAGCCTCCCGGGCAGGACCCCGACCAGCGGAACAAGGCCTCCACGGGCCCTCACACCACAGTCACAGGAGCCCCGTAGCGCATAAGCGGTGTGAAAGGTGCCGTCACAGGGTCTCTGTCACTTCGTCGTGCGACCTCCCTCTCATCCGGCGTCGCGAGCGCAACCACAGCCCTTAGACTCCCTCGCGTGACACGTTGCGGGCCGGTAGGCAAGATGGCGTCCGCGGTAGGCAAGGTGCGGTAACAGGGAGGAAGCGTCTCGTGAGCAGCAGGCCATCCCGAGGCGCTGCTCGCCTCGCAGCCATACTCGACGCGCTGCCCGATGCGTTGGTGCTGGTCAACGCCAATGGGACCGTCGTCAACGCCAACACGATCGCCCTCGCGGCGTTCGAGACGCCGGGCACCGCCCTCGTCGGGCGCGGGCTGCTCGATCTGCTGCCGCAGTTCGACTCGCGGCTGATCCCGGGCACCATGCGGCGGCCCGATTCCATGGACCCGCACGGGCAGACCAAGCCGACCCGGATGATCGCCCGGCGGACGGACGGGACCGAGTTTCCCGTCGAGGTCACCAGTGCGAATCTGGAGAACGGCCAGCAGGCCTACGACAGCTACGGCTACACCAATGACGAGCTGCTCATGCTCGTCGTACGCGATCTGTCCGGCACCGTCGACACCGAGGCCGAACTCGCGCGTTCGCAACGTCAGACCGAGATGATCCTGCGTGCCGCGGCGGAGGGTGTCGTCGGGACGGACACCGAGGGGCGGGTCGTTCTCGTCAATCCGGCCGCCGCTCAGATACTCGGTTACCGGGCCAGCGACCTCGGCGGGCGCGAGCTGCACACGCTCGTCCTGCACTCGCGCGCCGACGGCGAGCCCTTCCCGTACGGCGAGTCGCCGCTCGCCGACACCCTGCGGTCCGGGCGCAAGCACCGGGTGCGCGGGCAGGTGCTGTGGTCCAAGAGCGGGGACAAGGTCTCCGTCGATCTGACGACCGCGCCCGTCCGGGACGGCGACCAGCTTGTCGGCGCCGTGATGACCTTCACCGACCGGCGTCCGTACGACTCCCTCGCGGAGGAGAAGGACGCCGCCGACAAGCTGCACGAGGAGGAGCTGGAGCGGGTCACCGAGGAGCATGCCTCCGAGCTGACCGCTCTGCGCCAGCAGCACGTCACTGAGATCGAGCAGTCGCGCCAGCAGCACGTCGCCGAGATCGAGCAGCTGCGCGAGGAGCACGAGGAGGAACTCGCGGCCGGCGAGGACCGGTACGCGGCGCTCGCGGAGCGCGAGAAGGACCGGTACGAGGCCCTGGCCGGCCGGCAGGAGCAGCTGCTCGTCCTGCTCGGGCGTTCGCTGCGCGGGCCGCTCGACGAGCTGCGCCGCGAACTGGCCACCCTCGCCGCAGACGACGCCGGGCAGCTGTGGCCCGAGGCCAACCAGGTGCTGCACCATCTGTCGGCCGGTTACTCGCGCATCACCACATTGGTCGACAACGTCCTCGCCTACCAGCGGCTGGACACGGGCGTCGACTCCGTGACCCGTACGAAGGTGATGCTCGACGCGGTCGTCGCCGCCGGGGTCGACGGGGCCGTCGAGCTGATCGGGCCCGGGCGCGTCCAGTTCGCCGTGCACGCGCCGCCCATCGAGGCCGAGGTCGACCCGCAGCGCCTCGCCACCGCCCTCGCGCACCTCGTCGCGGACGTCGCCGGTGTGGACGCGACCGGCAACTCGCCCGCCTCCGCGGGCGGTTACCTGGACAACACGGTGGTCGTGGCCGCCGCGCAGCGCGGTGAGGTCGTACGGATCGAGGTGCGCGGGCCGTACACCGGGGGAGACCCGGTGCACGAGCCGATCGTGCGCGGGATCGTGCGCGCCCACGGCGGAGTGCTCCAGACGCACGAGGTGCCGGGCATGAGCGGCAGTGCGTACGTCCTTGAGGTGCCCATCGGGGGCGGGGCGGGCGCGGTCGTCGCCGAGGACGCGCGGACGGGCGTCGGAGCCGAACTCGCCCTGCCCGAGCAGGAACCGGCCGGCGGCGACAGCAACGGCGACGGTGGCAGTGGTGGCGTCAGCGGGCGGCGGCGGGCTCGGCGGGCCTCCGTGGACGCGTTCCTGGAGGCCGACCTCCCGGAGGGTGCCGCCGAGGCGGACGCGGAGCCCGGTGACACCCCCGCCTCCGGTGACGAGGTGGTCGCGCCCACCGGGCGGCGCCGGAGGCGTGCGGCCGAGGAGGCCGCAGCAGTGGCCGCCGCTCCCGCGCCGCAGCCCAACTCACCGGCCCCGGCGCAGGTACAGGTAGAGCCCCAGGTGCAGCCTTCAGGCGACGGGGACGGCGGTACGGGTCGTCGGCGTGGTCGGCCCAGCCCCGTCGACGCGGGCGATGCGAACGGTGGTGGTGTCTCCACCGGCGCTGTCGTCATGGCGGGCGAGCACGGTGCGGGCACCGCTGCCGTGGGCTCAGGCCTGGGCGGGACCGTGCCGCC
>NZ_AEJB01000158.1 GCF_000331005.1 Streptomyces turgidiscabies Car8 | reverse complement strand
GTCGTCTACTGGTGGTCCAGGGGTCAGGCGTAGTCGAGTTCGCCGAGCATGCCCTCACGCAGCTGCGTGATGATGCGCTTGATCAGCCGGGAGACATGCATCTGTGAGCAGCCCAGCAGCTCACCGATCTCCGCCTGGGTGGCTTCCTCGACGAACCGCAGATGGATGATCTGCCGGTCCCGGTCGCTGAGTTCGGCGAGCAGCGGGGCCAGTGACTGGAAGTCCTCGACCAGCCGCATCCCGTGCTCCTCGACCCCGATGAAGTCGGCGAGGACCGCCTCGCCGTCGTCAGGTCCGTCACCGGTCAACGCGGCGTCCAGCGAGGAGGAGTTGTAGCCGTTGGCCGCGATCTGGCCCTCGACGACCTCGTTCTCGGGCAGGTTCATCAGCGTGGCGAGTTCGGCGACCGTCGGATCACGGTCCAGCCTGCTCGCCAGTTCCTCGCGGGCCTTGGCCAGCTCGACACGCAGCTCCTGGAGCCGGCGCGGCACGTGCACCGCCCATGTCGTGTCACGGAAGAATCGCTTGATCTCACCGACGATGTAAGGCACCGCGAACGAGGTGAACTCCACCTCACGGGACAGCTCGAACCGGTCGATGGCCTTGATCAGACCGATCATGCCGACCTGGACGATGTCCTCCATGTCGTCGCCACGGCTCCGGAAACGCCCGGCGGCGAACCGCACGAGCGACATGTTCATCTCGATCAGGGTGTTGCGCGCGTACTGGTATTCCTGCGTCCCCTCTTCGAGTTCGGTCAGGCGCCTGAAGAACTGGCGGGACAGCTCCCGCGCGTCACGCGGGGCCACCTTTCGCGGTTCCGCGAGTTCGGGCAGTGGGGCGTCACCTGTCCTGGCTCCGGCGGTGTCCTCGACGACCTCTGCCTTCGACCGGATCATGGCGGTGTCCATTACCTGTTACCTCTCCCACGAAAACATCGAGCTGCGGACGATAGAACGGTTCCCGACTGCGCGTACCCGGTCGAGCGCCATGCATGCCGCAAATGTTGCTCCATGCAAGGGCGGAGTGGACGCGAGGTGGGAAAAGCCCGCAGAACCAAGGGCGTTGACCTGGCGGGAAGGGCCGTCGGTCCGGTCGTGGTTCCGGCGTAGAGACCGTGGGGCGCTCGCGGTGCACCGCCCGGAGGATCGGCGTAGGGAACCCGGCCGCCGCCGGCTCCCCGTCATCGTGGTGCGGATCAGGAGACCCGTGTCGCCGTGATCAGTTCGTGGAGGTAGCGCTTGGTGACCCGGCCGCCGTACCGCGCCTCCACCAGGTCCCGGACGTCGGCGAGCAGACCGTCGCGCGAGGGTGCGTCGAGCGCGCGGTGGCCCGAGTAGGTGAGCAGGACGTCGATGTACTCGTCGACGGAGTACGCGATGTCCCGGGCATGGCGCCGGACGCCGACCCCGTCGAAGTACTCGGAGTCCTCCAACTCGCCGGTGTCCGTCGCCGTGTCGGCCTCGTCGACCTGCTGCAGATCGGGCGGTGTGGCCGGGTCCCACTGCTCGTAACACAGCTGCACCCGCTCGAAGAAGTCGACGGTGCCGCCCTTGACGTGGTGCGTGGTGACGAGCGCGAGCAGCCCGCCGGGCCGGAGTGCCCGTGCCATCCTGGGCAGCCGTACCGCCGGGTCGAGCCAGTGGAACGCGGTAGCGCAGACGACCAGGTCGAACGGCTCGGCCGGCAGCGGCCAGTGCTCGAAGTCGGCGACCGTCACCTCCGCCAGCGGGAACGCCCGCAGATTGTGCCGGGCAACGGCAGCGAGGGACGACCCCAGTTCGACGGCCGTGAGCCGGCAGCCCGACGCGGCCAGCGGGACGGTGAGCTGGCCGGTACCCGGGGCGATCTCCAGGACTCGGCTGCCCGGACCGAGGCCGGCCGCTCGGGCCAGGTCGTCCACCAGACCCTGGGGATACCGGGGGCGGGCCCGGTCGTACAGTTGCGCCGCCTCGTCGAACGTGTCACGCAGCATGTTCGTCCCTCACCCTGTCCGTCCTGCCGTGATGATTCCACCCAGGGCAGAATGCCGACCCCTTGCCTCGGAAGCGACGGCTTTTAGGCTGAGGGGGTGAGCAATCAAGCGCCCGACCAGGCCCGCGTCATCCCGCTGCGTCCCAGGACCGCGACGGCACCGACTCCCGCCCGCACGGTGCCCCCGGCGCCGCCCGCGCCCAGAGAACCGCTCTTCCGCGACCTGGTCGGCGACGTCCTGCGCCGCGAACGGCTCGCCCAGGAACGCACCCTCAAGGACGTGGCGGACGAGGCCAGGATCTCCATGCCGTATCTGTCGGAGCTGGAGCGGGGCCGCAAGGAGGCATCCTCGGAGGTTCTCGCGGCCGCCGCCCACGCTCTCGGTCTGGGCCTGGGAGATCTGCTGTCCCTGGCCCAGAGCGAGCTGACCCGGCACACCCGAAGCCGTACCCGGGCGCGTACGACGAACTCCGCGCCGTACAACGGGCTCTGCCTGGTCGCCTAGGGGATCGGCCGGAGCGCCTCGGCCGTCAGACGTTGACGAGGCGTCGGCTCACCACCTCGTCCGCGAGCCCGTACGCCACCGCCTCGGCGGCGGTGAACACCTTGTCGCGGTCCATGTCCGCGCGCAGCGTCGCCACGTCGTGGTGCGTGTGGCGGGAGAGCACCTCCTCGACCTGCGCGCGGATACGGATCATCTCCCTGGCCTGAACCGCCAGGTCGGAGACCGTGCCCCGGTGTCCGCCGCTCGCCGGCTGGCCGAGCAGCACCCGCGCGTGTTCGAGGACGAACCGGCGCCCCGGATCGCCCCCGGCCAGCAGCACCGCAGCCGTCGAGGCGGCCTGGCCGACGCAGAACGTGGAGATCGGCGCCTGTACGTAGGTCATCGTGTCGTAGATCGCCATGAGCGAAGTGAACGAGCCGCCGGGCGAGTTGATGTAGATCGCGATCTCCTGCTCGGGCGACGAGGACTCCAGATGCAGGAGTTGCGCGATGACGACGTTGGCGACGCCGTCGTCGATCTCGGTGCCGAGGAAGATGATCCGCTCGGACAGCAGCCGGCTGAACACGTCGTACGACCGCTCGCCCTGCGGGGTGCGCTCGACGACGTTCGGAATCGTGTACGTCCCCATGTCAGAGCCCCATCCGTCGTCGTGAGGTGGCGGGGCGTACGTCGGCCAGTGAGCCGACCACCTGGTCCACCATGCCGTACTCCAGGGCCTGTTCGGCCGTGAACCAGCGGTCGCGGTCGCCGTCGCGGGAGATCGTCTCCTCGCTCTGGCCGGTGTGCTCGGCCGTGATGCGCTCGACGGTCCGCTTCGTGAACTCCAGGTTCTCCGCCTGGATCTCGATGTCGGAGGTGGTGCCGCCGATCCCGGCCGACGGCTGGTGCATCATGATCCGCGCGTTCGGCAGCGCGTACCGCTTGCCGGGCGCACCCACGCTGAGCAGGAACTGGCCCATGCTGGCCGCGAATCCCATGGTGAGCGTGGACACGTCGTTCGGGATGAGCTGCATGGTGTCGTAGATGGCGAGGCCCGCTGTCACCGAGCCGCCGGGACTGTTGATGTACAGGCTGATGTCGGTGCGCGGGTCCTCCGCCGACAGCAGGAGCAGCTGGACGCAGATCCGGTTCGCCGAGACCTCGTCGACCTGCGTGCCGAGGAACACGATGCGCTGGGCGAGCAGTTGGGCGGCGAGATGGTCGTCGAACCGTGAGGGAGGGGTGTCGCCCTCCTCGGCCCGGGGCAGCAGCGCCGGCCAGGGACCGGCGGCGGTGAGTGGGGACATGGGGGCTCCTCGTCGAGTCGTCGGGCTGTCGATCGTGAGTCGTGGATCTCGTGCGGCGGATCGCTCCGCACTCACCACTCTCCGTCCGACCCGACGCCGGCGACGGGTTTGTCGGCCCGCAGCAGATTCGCCGACGGCAGAGGGCCCGGGCCGACGACGGACGCTGTTGGTTAATTCGGGCCCTGCTTCGCCCCGTCGGCTTGTCCGGCGGGGCGAAGTGCTGCGAAGTGGCTGGTGCGGGTGCGGGCTCGGGGGGTGTTGGTGAGATGGGCGTCGATCCGGGCGAGGTTGAGGGCGGCGCCGGTGAGCTGGTGCTGAAGGCTGGTCTTGGCCAGGCCCTTGTAGCGGGATCTGCGCAGGCCACAGCGATTGGCGCCCTGGGAGATGGTGCCCTCGATGCCGGCGCGGATCTTGTAGCGCTCCTTCCAGCCTTCGGTCTGCTGCTCAGCTCTGGCGGCCCGCAGCGCGTGGTGCTCGTCGTAGCGGCGCAGGCGCAGTTCGCGGTGTGGGGCGGTGGGTGAGCTGATGCAGTCCGTGCGCACCGGGCAGGAGTGGCAGTCGTTCTTGGAGAACCGCACGCGGATCACGGGCAGTCCTTGCTGGGAGAGCCGGTCGCTCCAGTTGGTGCTGGTGCTGCCTCCCGGGCAGGTGACCTGCTGATTGTCCCAGTCGATGGTGAAGGACTCCTGGTCGTAGCCGCCTGCGCTGCCGCTCTGAGTACTGGTGTTGGCCTGGACCGGCCCCTGCAGAGCGACGCCGTGCAAAGTGCGGGCGGACACGATATCGGCGGCGGTGGGGTATCCGGCATCGACCCAGTGCTCGTCGGGCAGGTAGTCCCGCTCCGCGAGAGAGGCGTGGATCACGTCTGCCATCGCGTTGTCGGGGACGGTGGCGGG
>NZ_AEJB01000157.1 GCF_000331005.1 Streptomyces turgidiscabies Car8 | reverse complement strand
CGGAAAGGGAAACGCGAAAGCGAAAACCTGGAAAGCGCCGAGGAAATCGGATACGGAAACGGTCTGATAGAGTCGGAAACGCAAGACGGCAAGACGCAGGACAAGCTAAACAGTAGGACCGAAGGGAAACTGCCCGGAGGAAAGCCTGAGAGAGTTTCTCGGGTGAGTACGAAGGAAGCGTCCGTTCCTTGAGAACTCAACAGCGTGCCAAAAATCAACGCCAGATTTGTTGATACCCCGTTCTCGGCCATTCGGTCGGGGCGAGGTTCCTTTGAAGTAACACAAACACAGCGAGGACGCTGTGAACGGTCGGGCTTATTCCGCTTGACTGTTCCGCTCTCGTGTGTGTGCACCGGCTGTATTAATTTACTGGCCGAGTAAACATTCACGGAGAGTTTGATCCTGGCTCAGGACGAACGCTGGCGGCGTGCTTAACACATGCAAGTCGAACGATGAAGCCTTTCGGGGTGGATTAGTGGCGAACGGGTGAGTAACACGTGGGCAATCTGCCCTGCACTCTGGGACAAGCCCTGGAAACGGGGTCTAATACCGGATAATACCTTCCCTCGCATGGGGGTGGGTTCAAAGCTCCGGCGGTGCAGGATGAGCCCGCGGCCTATCAGCTTGTTGGTGAGGTAGTGGCTCACCAAGGCGACGACGGGTAGCCGGCCTGAGAGGGCGACCGGCCACACTGGGACTGAGACACGGCCCAGACTCCTACGGGAGGCAGCAGTGGGGAATATTGCACAATGGGCGAAAGCCTGATGCAGCGACGCCGCGTGAGGGATGACGGCCTTCGGGTTGTAAACCTCTTTCAGCAGGGAAGAAGCGAAAGTGACGGTACCTGCAGAAGAAGCGCCGGCTAACTACGTGCCAGCAGCCGCGGTAATACGTAGGGCGCAAGCGTTGTCCGGAATTATTGGGCGTAAAGAGCTCGTAGGCGGTCTGTCGCGTCGGATGTGAAAGCCCGGGGCTTAACCCCGGGTCTGCATTCGATACGGGCAGACTAGAGTG
>NZ_AEJB01000156.1 GCF_000331005.1 Streptomyces turgidiscabies Car8 | reverse complement strand
CTCACCAGGAGTCGTGACGCGACACCCGTCCCCACAGAGAACCCGGACCACCGGGATCGACGAAAGGAATCGACATGGCACTGCTCGACCTTCAGACGATGGAGTCCGACGAGACCGCCAGCACCGGCGGCAACAGCACGCTGAGCCTGCTGTCCTGCGTGAGCGCGGCGAGCGTCACCCTCTGTCTCTGAGCACTGCCGGCAAACACGCCGGGCGGTCCCTCCCACTCGTGGAGGGCCGCCCGGCGGTCCGTCATTCCCCGTCGGAGGGCCCACCCGATGACGACCATCTCCCCCGACCGGCCGGCCCCGGCCGAGGACACCCCCTCGCCGCTGCGCGCGACAGTGCGCCGCACCCGGGCGAGCTGCGCGGTCCTGTTCCTGGTGGCCACGGTCTCGACGGGGCTCGGCGTGACCCTGCCCCTGGCCCTGGGGCGGGCTCTCGACACACTGCTTGCGCACCCTGACGGCACCGGCGCCCTGCGCTGGGTCCTGTGGTGCGCCGTCATCGTGCTGCTGCTCGCCGTCCTCGACGCCGTCGAGACCGTGCTGAGCGGATCCACCAGCGCCCGCGCCACGGCGTGGCTGCGACACCGGCTGACCGGGCATCTGCTCGCCGTGGGGCCACGCGCCGGGGAACGCTTCGGGTCCGGCGAACTGGTGGCCCGGATGGTCGGCAACGCCGCCCAGGCCGGCACCGCGCCCGCCGCCCTCGCCGCGCTGCTGGCCGCGCTCGCCGGACCGCTCGGAGCTGTGGTGGCACTCGGCCTGCTCGACCCGTGGCTGGCCGCGGTGTTCCTCGCCGGGGCGCCGCTGCTGGCCCTGCTGCTGCGGGCCTTCACCCAGGACTCCTCACGGTGTGTGGCCGACTACCAGGACGCCCAGGGGCGGATCGCGAGCGGACTCACGGAGGCGATCGGCGGAGCCCGCACCATCGCCGCGTGCGGGACGGCGGACCGGGAGGTGGCCCGGGTCCTGCGGCCACTGCCCGAACTCACCCGCGCGGGCCACCGGATGTGGCACGTCCAGGGACGCGCGGCGGCCCGGGCGGTCGCCCTGGCTCCCCTGCTGCAACTGGGGGTCGTGGCCGTCGCCGGTGTCCTGCTCGTCCGCGGCCGGCTGACCGTGGGCGAGATGCTCGCCGCCTCGCGGTACGCCGTCCTGGCGGCCGGGGTCGGCGTCCTGGTCGGCCAGTTGTCGGGCCTGGTCCGGGCCCGGGCGTCGGCCCGGCGCCTCGGTGAGGTCCTGGCCGAGCCGGTGACGGCGTACGGGAACCGCCGGCTGCCCCCGGGGCGGGGCCGGCTGGAGTTGCGCGGCGTCACCGCCCGGCGCGGCGGACGGACGCTCCTGGACGGCGTCGACCTGGTCGTGCCCGAGGGCGGCACCCTCGCCGTGGTCGGCCGATCCGGCGCGGGCAAGTCCCTCCTCGCCGCGCTCGCCGGGCGGCTGGCCGATCCCGACGAGGGAACCGTGCTCCTGGACGGCGTGCCGCTGCCCGAGCTGGACCACGAC
>NZ_AEJB01000155.1 GCF_000331005.1 Streptomyces turgidiscabies Car8 | reverse complement strand
GACCGGGGTCGTGTCCAGACGGGCCGTGATGACGAGGGTGCCCTCCTCGATCTGGTAGTCGAGGGGCAGACCGAGGCCGCGCATCGCGGCGACCATCCCGGTGTTGGAGGACTGCGTGACGGCGTACACGTGCTCGCAGTTCGCCTCGCGCGCCATCGACACCAGTCGGCGCAGGAGTTCGCCGCCGACACCGCGCCGCTGCCACTCGTCCTCGACGAGCAGCGCGATCTCGGTCTCGTCGCCGTCCCAGAGAAGGTGACCGAGACCGACCACCCGCCCCGACGCGGTCTGGACGGCGAGCGTCCGGCCGTAGCGCGGGCTGAGCAGATGGCCCAGATAGCGGTCGGCGTCGCCCATGGGGCCGTGGTAGCGGAGCGAGAGGGTGCGCGGCGAGCAGCGCTCGTGCATCGCCTTCGCCGCGTCCAGGTCGCGCGCGTCGGCGCGCCGTACGGTGATGGCGTTGCCCCGCGGCAGCGTCAGCATGTCCTGTCCGTGCGGGACGCGGGGGCCGAGCCGCGCGTCCAGCTCCACCAGCGCCCGCGCCCGGGCGAACTCGGTCGGGGTGAACGGCAGATACGGCCGCTCCACGGTGATCACTCCGCCTTCCGGCGCGCGCAGCCGCATCACCGTGTCCGTCTCGTCGAGGGCACCCTCGACCGGTACACCGTCCCGGGCCGCCACGGCACCGCCGGGCAGCGAACGGATCGTGCACCGCCCGAGCAACTGGCGCAGCGCGAGCGGCAGTTCGGCCGCGTCCAGGGCCGTACGGGTGGCCAGGCCCAGGACCCGGGTCGGCGCGTCGACGAGATCGTGGGCGTCGGCCCGCTCGATCCACGTCCCCTGGCCGCCCGCCCGGGACACCGACCCGGAGATCTCGGCGGCGGCGAGGTCACCGGGGGCACGCAACAGGAACTCGTCGACCGTGCCCACGGCCAGCGGATGCGTCTGCAGGCTGAGAATGTCGATACGCCGCTCGGCGAGGGCGATGCACAGCGAGGCGAGCGATCCCGGCTGGTCACGCACCGTCGTCCGCATCCGCCACAGCACGCTCGCGCCGGCGTCGGTACCCGCGTCGGCGGCGCCCGGCGGTGCGTGACCGTGGCGGCTTGCCCACCATGTGCGCAACAGGGCGGCGAGTTCGACGATGTCCCGCCGCCACCGGCGTACCGGGTGGCCGCCGTCCGTCACAGGGGTTCCCTCAGATATCTGTCGAGTCATGCAGCCACCATGCGCCAACGGTGTTGCGTGATCACGAACGGACTGTGACCGAAGGGTTAAGTTGCATTCCGCCCCTTTTGTTTACTCCTGGACGATTACCGCCCTGGGTGGCCTACTGCCCCACCCGACCCGGCTGCAGCACCTTGGTGAACAGCACGGTCCCGTCCTGCTCGCGCAGCCGTACCGTCAGCTCACCGCTGCCGCCGTCGACCCGACTCCGACCTCGCCGAAGAACTGTTGACTTGCTCCTCGGGCTGAAGTGAAGCCCGAGGATTCTGGCCGTCCCTGCCGGTGCTGTGCCGCTACGCGGCACGGGTTCGGGTGGAGATTCCGTGGCTTCCTGTTTCTTCGCGCTGTGCCGGGACAAGTCCCGGTCTTACCGGCGCTCCGCAGGCTGATGCCGCCAGTCCGGCGGCCTGTTTGACGTTGAGTGCGGCGTTGTGGTCGCGGTCGTGGAGGGTGTTGCAGGCGGGGCAGGTCCACTCCCGCACGTGCAGGGGTTTGGGCCCGTCCCGGTGCCCGCAGGTGGAGCACACCTGGCTGGTGGGCTCGAACCGCCCGATCTTCACGAACGTCCGCCCGTACCGCTGCGCCTTGTATTCGAGCATGGTCACGAACTGTGCCCAGCCCGCGTCGTGCACACTTTTGGCCAGCCGGGTACGCGCGAGTCCGGATACCGCCAGGTCCTCCACCGCGACGGCTTGGTTCTCGCGGATCAACCGGGTGGAGAGCTGGTGGTGGAACTCCTTGCGCGCATCAGCCACAGTCGCGTGGGCGCGGGCGACCTTCAGCCGGGCCTTGGCCCGGTTCCTCGACCCCTTCCGCTTGCGGGACAGCTCCCGCTGCGCCTTCTTCAACTTCTTCTCCGCCCGGCGCAAAAACCGCGGGGAGGCGATCTTCGTGCCGTCGGAGAGGACGCCGAAGTGCGTGAGGCCCAGGTCGATGCCGATCGCGGCCTCGGGGTCCGGATCGTCCCAGCGGGCCCGGTCCGTCTCGCCGCCGGTGTCGATGACAAAGCTGGCGAAGTACCGGCCTGCCGCATCCAGGATCACCGTCACACTCGACGGCGTCACCGGCAGAACCCGTGACCACTCGACCTTCACGTCGCCGATCTTCGGCAGCGACAGCCGCCCACTGCTCGTGATTTTCCAGCGGGCGTTGGCGGTGAACCGGATCGCCTGCCGCGAGTCCTTGCGCGACCTGAAACGCGGCGCACCCACCCGCCTCCCCCTACGCTCGCCCTTCAGGGAGGAGAAGAAGTTCCGGTACGCGGCCTCGGCATCCCGCAGGGCCTGTTGCAGGACGACCGAGGAGACGTCTGCCAGCCAGGAGCGTTCTGGGGTGTTCTTTGCCCTGGTGATCAGCTGCTGGGAGAGGGTCGCGGCACTGGGGTAGGGCTTCTGGGCAGCGCGGGCATCCTCACGGGTACGCACCGCGTCGTTGAACACGACGCGGGCACACCCGAACGCCCTGGCCAGCGCCCTGCGCTGACCGGGCTCCGGGTACAACCGGAAGGCGTACCGAAGCTGCATTCGCCGATCGTACGAACACGCGGCACCCTCTGTCGCTGGGAACACCCGTTCCCCACCTCACCCCTGTGGCCGCTACATCTGGCTTCACCGGAACGACACCGCGACACTCCGCGCCGCCATTACGACATTCGCCTCGCCAATGGGTTGAAGCCCGATGAACTGCGAATGAAACTCGGTAGCCGCCGACGGGCCAGGCGTTCGCCGCAGTCGGCGCCTTTACGGAGACGCGCTTCGGACCGAATGGGCAGTCGAGTGTGCTGGCGGGGAAGGCCGTGGCGTTCAGCGGGCCCGACAGGAATTCCCAGAACGGTTCGAAGTCGGTGAGGCGGTTCGTGAGGGCCGGTACTGCTGCGCCAAGATGTGGTGCACATCGGCGGTTGCCAGACTGGGCCGGTAATCCGCTGGTGTGTCGAGGGCGAACATGTCGGGCAGCGCCCCTTGGTGCAGCACTCGGCGGACGCGACCCTCCCAGGCGCCCGGGCTGAGCGTGGGGATCGGGAAATACTCGCTGAACAACTGCCAACGGGGACAAGGGAACCGATGTGTGAGCCGCCCTCAGGGAGCGACGGCTTCGGCCATCAGCCGGATCCCCTCCCGGATCCGCGCGGGCGACAACTGCGCGTATCCCACCACCAGCCGTACGCCCCCGCCGCGCACCGGCGCGTGCGCGAAGTCCGACAGCGGCCGTACCGCGACCCCGGCCGCCGCCGTCCGCTCCAGGAACCGGTCCTGCGGACCGTACCGCTCCGGCAGTGCGGCGATCACGTGCAGACCGGCCGCGATGCCCGACACCTCGGCCCCGGGAAAGTGCTCCTCCAGCGCCGCTACGAGGGCATCGCGCCGTTCCCGGTACGCGCGCTGGCACCGGCGCAGATGCCGGTCGTAGTCGCCACGTTCCACGAACCGCGCGAACAGCTCCTGGTCGAGGGCGGGATGGCCCAGGTCCATCGTCCGCTTCCGTTCGACGACCTCCTCGGCGAGCGACTCCGGTACGAGGAGCCAGCCGAGCCGCAGCCCGGGCGCCAGCGACTTGCTGACGGACCCCGTGTAGGCGACGCGCTCGGGGTCGAGCCCCTGCAGGGCGCCCACCGGAGCGCGGTCGTAGCGGAACTCCCCGTCGTAGTCGTCCTCGATCACCAGCCCGTCCACCGACCGCGCCCAGTCGAGGAGTTCGGTGCGACGGCCCGCCGAGTAGGCGATCCCGGAGGGGAACTGGTGGGCGGGCGTGGTCACCACCGCCCGTACCCCCGAGGCCCCCAGCCCGTCGAGGCCGAGGCCCTCGCCGTCCAGGGGCAGCGGTACGACGTCCAGGCCGGCCGAGGTGTACAGGGAGCCGTGCTCCGGGCTCCCCGGGTCCTCGACGCCGATCGCGCGCGACCCGCGCGCGTGGAGCACGTGTCCGAGCAGCGTCGTCGCCTGCGCCACCCCGGCGACCACCACCAGCCGTTCCGGATCCGCGACCACACCCCGGCGCCGCGCGAGCAGGGCCGACAGGGCCGTCCGCAACCGGGGCAGCCCGCGCGGATCCGGATAGCCGAAGGCGTGATGCGGGAGCTCCGCGAGCACCGAGCGCTGGGCGGCGGCCCACGCGGCACGCGGGAACAGCGACAGGTCGGGGGTGCCCGGGAGGAAGTCGGCCCGGGCACCGGGGGAGCGCGGAGCGAGGTCCCGCGCGCGCGGGTGGGCGGCCCGGGCGGCGCCACCCACCCAGGTGCCGGCCCCGCGCCCGCTGCGCAGATAGCCCTCCGCGGTCAACTGCTCGTACGCCTCCGTGACCAGCCCTCGCGACACCCCGAGGTCGGCCGCGAGATCCCGGCTCGACGGCAGCCGCGTCCCCGGCGTGAGCCGCCCGGACCGGACCGCCTCCCGGAACGCCTCCTGCAGCGAACGCCCCCGCGCGCGTGGCGGCGCGGCAGCGGCCGGGAGCAGCAACTCCCAGGCGGCGGAGCCCGGCAGGCCGACCGAACTGGTCCCCGATGACGTCATGGAAGTGGACCTTATTCCGGTCCACCGCACTGCCTAGCGTCACCTGCATGAACGCCGTCCCCGGCCCCGCCGACATCACCCCCGCGCGCGGGGCCCTTCTCACCGCCCTGGCCGCCGTCCTCGTCGGCTGCTCCTTCACCGCCAACAGCGTCCTCGGCGACTACCCGTACGCGGGCGGCCAGTTCCTGCGCTACGGCCTGGCCTGTCTGCTGCTCCTGCCTCTGGTCGGCCGGGGCGGCGGCGCCGCGCTGCGGACGCTCAGCGCCCGCCAGTGGATCCGTCTCGCGCTGCTCGCGGCCGTCGGTATGGTCGGCTTCAACCTGGCCGTCATCGCCGCCGAACACAGCGCGGAACCGGCGGTACCCGGGGTGTTCGTGGGCTGCGCGCCCGTGGTCGTGGCGGTCCTGGTGCCCCTGCTGGACGGGCGGAGGCCGCAACGGACCGTGCTGTACGGGGCGTTGACCGTCGCGGTGGGCGCTTTCGCGGTCCAGGGGTGGGGTCGTACGGACGGCGTCGGTCTCGCGTTCTCCGGGTGCGCGCTGGCCGGTGAGGTCGGCTTCGCGATGCTCGCCGTGCCCTTGGTGCGGCCCCTGGGGCCCCGGCTGATGTCCGCGACCGTGTGCGGCCTCGCCGCCGCCGAGTCCGCGCTCGCCGGGTTGGTCCTCGACGGCGCAGGCTGGCTGCGGGTGCCCGACCCCACCGAGACCGCCGCGCTGCTGTGGCAGGCGGCGGTCGTCACCGTCGTCGGCTTCGTGTGCTGGTACATCGGCCTGCAACGGATCGGCCCCGAGCGCGCCACGCTCTTCTCCGGCCTCATCCCGGTCGCCGCGGCCTGCACCGCCCCGCTCGTCGGCACGGGCTCCTACGGCATCGCCCAGGCCGCCGGAAGCGCCCTCGTGGGCGCCGGAGTCGTCCTGGGATCGGGCGCGTCGGCTCTCGTACGTCCTCGCCGGTCAGCGGCTGCCGTCGAGGATCACCCGGGCGACCAGCGCCGGGTCGTCGTTCATCGGGACATGGCCGCAGCCGGGGAGCCGGATCAGGCGGGCCTTGGGGATGATCCGCTTGGCGCGGATGCCCTGGCGGCGCACGAGCAGCATGTCCCGGGTGCCCCACGCCACGGTGACCGGGATGCCCGGGACGTCGTCCGTGAACCGGATGCCGGCGCCGGCCTTGAGGGTCTCGGTGAACCGCTGGGCGTTCGCCAGGGCGAGTGTCTCGGCGACGACGGCCTCGGGTGAACGGCGGCCGGGACGGGCGTAGATGCTGCTCGTCAGGACGGCCCGCCCCGCCGCCGAGCGCGACAGCCGCTCGACCAGGGGCAGCGGCATGCTCCGCGCGGCCCGCCGCATCGCGAGCAGCACCCCGAACGCGTACCGCCGCTCCGCCTGCGACCAGAAGCCCGCGGGGGACAGGGTGGTGACGGACCGTACGCGCTTCTCGCGCCCGAGTTCGAGGGCGAGCAGACCGCCCAGCGAGTTGCCCGCCACATGCGGCCGGTCCAGGTCCAGCGCCTCGCACAGGGCACCGAAGACGGCGGTCATCGTCGGCAGGTCGTGGACGAAGTCGTCCGGCAGCGCCGGGGACACACCGAACCCGGGGAGATCGACGGCGATCACCTCGCGCTCGGTGGCGAGGATGTCGATCACCGGGTCCCAGGCCTGCCGGTGGTGCCCGATGCCGTGCAGCAGGAGAAGCGGTTCGCCGGCGCCCACACGCGTGTACGACAGGGTCACGGTCCTGGTCTCGGTCGGCGGGCCGTACGGAGAGGGGACCTCGAAGGCGACGGTGGCGGACATGGGGCTGCTCCTCTTCGTACGCGTCTGCGTAGCTGCGTGGCTGTCCGCGTAGCTGTCCACGGGGACCGCGTAGACAGCTTGTCAGCAAATGCTACCGACGGGTAGCCCCCAATGGGGGTCGGCCGACAACTCGCTGGACATCACCCGCGCTACCGGGTTGGGATGGAGCAGTGACCGCCGACACCGTGACCGACGTCTTCGAAGAACACCGGCCCGTCCTCATGGGCGTCGCCTACCGCATGCTCGGCCGGGTGGCCGACGCCGAGGACGTCGTCCAGGACGCGTGGCTGCGCTGGTCCGGCGCCGACCGGACCGACGTACGCGAACCACGCGGGTACCTCGTGCGCGTCACGACCCGGCTCGCCATCGACCGCCTGCGCCAGGTGAAGTCGCGCGGCGAGACGTACGTCGGCCCGTGGCTGCCCGAGCCGTACGTCACCGAACTCACCGGCGCGGCGGGCACCGTCCCGGACGCGGCCGAGCGGGCCGTGCTCGCCGACACCGTCTCCCTCGCGGTCATGGTCGTCATGGAGTCCCTCTCGCCACTGGAGCGCGCGGTGTTCGTCCTTCGCGAGGCGTTCGGATACCCGTTCGCGGAGATCGCCGGGATGCTCGACCGCTCCGAACCGGCGGTGCGCCAGCTCGCCGGACGCGCCCGCCGGCACGTCGACGAACGGCGCCCCCGCTACGAGGTCGACCCGGCCCAGCGCCGCGACCTGACAGAGCGGTTCCTGGTCGCCGCCGAACAGGGCGACCTCGCCGGCCTCATGGAACTGCTCGCCCCGGACGTCTGCCTCGTCGCCGACAGCGGCGGCCTGGCCCGGGCGCCGCGCCGGATCCTGGAGTCGGCCGACCACGTGGGCCGCTTCGTCGTCGGCACCGCCGGCAAGGGCCTCGCGGACGCCTCCTTCCGCTTCATGGAGGTCAACGGCGGCTTCGCCGTACTGATCCTGGACGGCGGCAAGCCCGACGCCGTGTTCCAGATGGATGTGGCTGACGGCCGCATCCAGTGCGTGTACATCATCCGCAACCCGGACAAGGTGCGCTCCCTGGCTCTTCCCCAGGACGGCTGATTGGTCTTGACCAAGCATCGGGGCCGCCCTATGGTCGCAGGAAAGTGCAACAACCTTTAATAAACAAGGGCGCCAAAACGCCGATGGACCACGGCGATTGCGGAGGACACGGTGGGGACCACGCAGTTGGAGACGGTGCCGGAGCCGAAGTACTGGCATCTGAAGACAGTGCTCAGTGAGGCACTGGACTCGGAGTTCACGGTGGGCGAGATCCTGCCGAACGAGCGCGACCTCGCGGCCCGCTTCGGCGTCGCCCGGGCCACGCTCCGCCAGGCACTGGAACAACTCGAACTCGAAGGCCGGCTCCAGCGCCGCCGCGGTGTCGGTACGACCGTCGCCCCGCCGCGCATGGGCGTCGCCGTCGGCACGGCCCAGCACGCGTGGCCGGGCGCGGCAGGTGACGCCTGGCAGCCCGTGGACAGCGGACTGACCGTACCGGCCGTGGGAGTGGCCGCCGCCCTGGAGACGGGCCCGGACGAGATGGTCCACACCGTGCGCCGCTCCCGCGTCTCGCACAACCAGCCGGTCGCCGCCGAACTGCTCTACGTCCCGGCCGCGTCGGTGCCCGACCTGTCGGCCATAGACGCCCCGTCCGGCGCGCCGCGCGCGCGTGCGGTGCTGCGCGAACTCCAGCGACTGGAGCTGGAGGGCCAGGACCGTGCCGTGGAGCTGGGTTCGGCCCGCGCGGACGACGCCAAGGAGCTGGACCGCCTCCCCGGGGCCCCCGTCCTCGTCGTCACGACCCGCTTCTTCGCCCAGGGCCGCACGGCCGCGCTCTCCGTGGCGACCTACCGGGCTGACACGTGCCGCTTGACTTTCGGCGACACCGGGGGAGTGGAGATCCACCACGGCCCGGAACGCCGGGCTTCCTGACCGACGTACGGCCCCGCGCCCCAAGGGGCGCGGGGAACTGCGCGACCAGCCACAACGGGCCCGCAGCCGCAAGACCGCGCGACCCGCGGAGCGCTCAGCGCCGGGCCGTCACGGTCCCCTCCACCGCGAACAACTGCTCCTCGACATGGTCGAGAGCGAGCCGCAGCGCGCCCGTCGCCACGGCCGCCTCGCCGAGGAGCGAGAGGGCCACGCCCGGCGGGCGCAGACAGTAGCGGGCCAGTTCGCCGCGCAACGGCTCCAGTACGCCGTCCAGTCCCGCCGCCCAGCCGCCGACGACGACCAGCTCGGGGTCGAGGGCCAGCACCAGCGCGGCCACGTCGTGGACCAGCCGCTGGATGAAGCGTTCGACGGCGGCACGCGCCTGCTCGTCACCCTCGCGGGCGCGGCCGAACACCCCGGCGACCGCCATCTCGTCGAGCGGGTGCAGCGGCTCGCCCGTGGTCGACAGCAACGCCTCCGGGGTCGCCTCCCGGCCCAGCAGATGCAGCGCGCCGATCTCCCCGGCCGCCCCGCCGTAACCCCGGTGCAGCCGCCCGCCGATCAGCGAACCGGCGCCCGGACTCAGCCCGGCCAGGACGAACACCACGTCGTCGGAGTCGATCGCCGCGCCCTTCCAGTGCTCGGCTACGGCAGCCGCGTTGGCGTCGTTCTCGACCAGCACAGGGCACTTGAAGGACCGGCTGAGCCGCTCACCGAGGCGCAGCCCGGTCCACTCCGGCAACGCGGTGCACAGCCGTACGACCCCGTCGGCCTCCACGATTCCGGGCGTGGCCACGCCCACGGCCCGCAGCGAGTCACGGGCCACCCCGGCCCGGCGCAGCAACTCGGCGACCGCCGACCGCAGCCGTTCCAGCCGCTCGTCAGCGGGCGCCGTCTCGTCGACGTCCTTCGAGATCGACCCCAGCAGGCGCCCGTCGAGGTCGGACAGCAGCGCGGCGACCCGATGGGGGCCGATCTCCAGCCCCAGCAGATGTCCGGCCTCCGCCCGGAACCGGAACCGCCGCGCGGGCCGCCCCTGCCGCCGGGCGACGCTCTCGTCGGCGGCCTTCTCGACGACGAGCCCGTTCTCGATGAGCCCCTCGACGACGCCCTCGACGGTGGGCCGGGACAGGCCCGTCACCCGGGTGATCTCGGTCAGTGTCGCGCAGTCCGTGGCACGCAGCGCGTGCAGCACCACCGCGGAGTTGATCCTTCGCAGCAGCGAGGGATCCCCACCGGTCAGCTGCCCCAACGTACGTCCTCCCAGCCAGGCGGACCTGCTCAAGGCAGGTGCGCGGGTCCGTCACCGCGCTTCCAGCGGAGCGCTCCGTGCGGGTGTGGGGCGGATCGTACTCGGCGCGGAGCACCCGGGCGAGAGCCGCCCACCCCCGACCTTTCCGACGGGCCGGGATCATCCGGGCGCGACGAACCCGGACTCGTACGCCACGATGACCGCCTGGGTGCGATCCCGGGCCCCCAGTTTCGCCAGCACCGCGCTGACATGCGACTTCACGGTCTCGGTCCCGACGAGCAGCCGGGCGGCGATCTCCGCGTTGGACAGACCCCGGGCCATCAGCCGCAGCACCTCCGCCTCACGCTCGGTCAGCCGCGCCCGCTCCAGAACGGCCCGGGCGGCCCGATTTCCCCCGTCCCCGTTCCCGTACTCGGCCGCCAACCGCCGTACAGACGCCGGGAACAGCAGCGACTCACCCTCGGCGACCAGCCGCACCGCGTGCACGATCTCGGCCGGCCGGGCCCGCTTCAGCAGAAACCCGTCCGCGCCGGCCCGCAGCGCCTCGTACACGTACTCGTCGTTCTCGAACGTCGTCACCACCAGGATCTTCGGCGGCTCCGGCACGGTCCGCAGCACCGCGCGCGTGGCCTCGATGCCGTCCATCAGCGGCATCCGCACATCCATGGCGACCACATCCGGCCGTAACCGCCTGACCAGCGGAATGACGGCGGCCCCGTCCGCCGCCTCCCCGACGACCTCGATATCGGGCTGAGCCTCCAACACGGCCCGCAGACCCGCGCGTACGAGGGGTTCGTCATCGACCAGCAGCACGGTTACGGGCATCCGGCCAGCGTAGATCAGCGCAGCGGCAATTCGACGTGCACCTGCCAGTCGCCCTCGTCGGGCCCCGTCCGCGCACGGCCGCCCAGCAGCGCCGCGCGCTCCCGTATGCCGCGCAGGCCGCTGCCCCGGCCGGGCCCGGGTATCGCGGCGGTGAGCGGGTTGCGGACCTCCAGAGCGAGAGTGCCGTCGGCGACCCCGATACGGACCCGGACGGGAACGGCCCCCGCGTGCCGCAGCACATTGGTGAGGGACTCCTGGAGGATCCGGTAGCCCTCGCGGGACACCGGCCCCGGCACATTGTCGAGAGGACCGGTCACCTCGATGTCGACCTTCGCCCCGGAGAGGCGCGCGGACTCCAGGAGCCGGTCGGCCTCGGTGAGGGCCGGGCGACTGCTCGCGGGTCTGCCCGACTCGCGCAGGACGCCGAGAACACGCTCCAGGTCCTCCAGCGCGGCCCGGCCGGTCTCCTCGATGGCGTCCAACGCCCGGTCGGTGAACGCGGGATCGCCCGCCGCACGGGCCGCGCCCGCCTGCACCACGGCCACCGTGAGCGCGTGCCCGATGGAGTCGTGCAGCTCCCGGGCGATGCGATTGCGCTCCAGCAGCTGCTCGGTCCGCTCCTCCAGCGCGGCGAGCCGCTCCGTGGGGGAGGGCCCGAGCAGGCGCCCGGCCAGCCGGGTGATCAACTCGCCCGAGCCGACCACGACCGCGGCCAGCAGGATCAGGGGCAGCGGCGCGAGCACCGCGTACCACCAGTGGTGCCCCTCGACGCGCAGCAGGGCACCGTCGCCCGGCGTGTCGTCCAGCGCGGTCATCACCAGATTCAGGGTGGTGATGGGCAGTTGGACGGTCAGCATCGAGACGAGACCCCCGAGCGCCAGCCGGACCTCCAGCCAGAGCACCGTACGGCCCCGGTCTCCCCAGGTGACGGACGAGGCGGCGACGAATTCCACATCGCCCCGGTCGCTGTCAGCGCCGCTGTCGCCGCGGCGATGGTCGATCAGCAGCAGCCTGGCCTGCAGGCCCTCCACGGTCCGCATCGCGGGCATGAGTCCCGCGAGTCCGAGCAGCCCGGCCGACACGAGCCAGATCCACCACGCGTCCTCGATGAACAGCCACATGGCCGGCCACACGATGGCCATGAACAGATGCAGCCATCGTGTGTACGTGACCGCCCGGGTGAACGGGCGCAG
Source organism: Streptomyces turgidiscabies Car8 (assembly GCF_000331005.1). GTDB lineage: Bacteria > Actinomycetota > Actinomycetes > Streptomycetales > Streptomycetaceae > Streptomyces > Streptomyces turgidiscabies. The sequence continues at coordinate 2,285 of NZ_AEJB01000155.1, read as the reverse complement.
GATGTGGACCATCCCGACATCCTGACAGCCGCCACTGACAACGGGCCTCCCCCGGGCGGGGGAGACGAAGCCCTCCGGCGGGGGAGGCGCGCACCCCGGGCCGGCGGCCAGGCTGCAGCCATGACCAGCATCGACGTCCAGAACCTCACCAAGGAGTACGGCACGACGCGAGCCGTCGACCACCTCACCTTCCGTGTACTGCCCGGCCGCGTCACCGGTTTCCTCGGCCCCAACGGCGCCGGAAAGTCCACCACCATGCGGCTCGTCCTCGGCCTGGACCGGCCGACGTCCGGAACCGCCACCATCGGCGGCCGGGCCTACGCCTCCCTCGACGAACCGCTGCGCCACGCCGGCGCCCTCCTCGACGCGCAGGCAGCGCACGGCTCACGCACCGCACGTCACCATCTGCGGGTGCTGGCGACGAGCAACCGCATCCCGGAACGCCGGGTGGACGAGGTCCTGGAGGAGACAGGGCTCGCGTCCGCCGCGACGCGCCGCGTGAAGACGTACTCCCTGGGCATGCGCCAACGCCTGGGCATCGCGGCCGCCCTCCTCGGCGATCCACCCGTGCTGCTCCTCGACGAGCCCTCCAACGGCCTCGATCCGGAAGGCATCATCTGGATCCGGGAGTTGCTGCGCCGACTGGCCCAGGAGGGCCGTACGGTCCTGGTCTCCAGCCACCTCATGAACGAGACCGCGTCCTTCGCCGACCACCTGGTGGTCCTGGGCCGCGGCCGGCTTCTCGCCGACACCCCGGTGCGGGAGTTCATCCACGCGCGCGTGCAGCCACGTGTCCGGGTGCGTACGACAAAGGGCGCCGCGCTCAAGGAAGCCCTCGCTCGCCACGGATACGAAGCCGTCGAGCACGAGGACGGACACCTGACCGTGCACCACGCGCGGGTGGACGACATCGGACGGCTGGCGTCGGACGCCGGTGTGCCGGTCCTCGAACTGGCCGCGGAGGAAGGCACGTTGGAGCAGGCCTACCTCGACCTGACGACATCCGAGACCGAGTTCACCGCCCAGCGACACTCCGTGCGGTCCCCGGCGCAGCCCCAGGAGGCCTGACCATGCCGTTCGTACCCGTGCTGCGCTCCGAGTGGCTGAAGATCCGTACGCTCCGCTCACTCTGCGGCGCGCTGCTGGCGGTGTTCGCCGTCTCCACGGCGTTCTCCGCGCTCGCCGGGGTCTCCAGTACGTCCGACCCGGAGTTCGACCCCCTGTTCATGGCACTCTCGGGTGTCGGGCCCGGCCAGATCGCCGCCATCGCCTTCGGCGCGACGGCCGTCTCCTCCGAGTTCCACGGGGGCGGACTGAGACTCTCCCTGGCCGCGGTGCCACGACGCGGACGGTGGTTCGCGGCCAAGATCACGGCCATCGCCGTACCGGCTCTGCTGGTGGGACTGCTCACCGGCTTCGCCTCTCTCGCCGCCGCGAGGGCTGGGCTCGGCGACGCGGCAGACGGGCTCACGCCGGGCGAACAGGCGCGTGGTGTCGTCGGCTGCGGCATCTACCTCACGCTGATGGCGCTGCTCGCCGCCGGACTCACCGCTCTGCTGCGCAGCGGCGTCGCCACGCTCAGCATCCTGATCCCGTTCATCCTCATCATCTCGTTCGTGATCGGGGACGTGGCAGGCGGCCTGACCGACTTCCTCCCCGACCGGGCCGGCCAGGTCATCCTCTACGAGACGTCCGACAGCACCCTCGGCCCCTGGACCGGCCTCGCGGTGACCGCGCTCTGGACGGCGACCGCACTGCTCGCGGGGGCGTGGAGCGTACGCCGCCGGGACGCGTGACGACCGTACGCGGCCGCCGTACAACGGCTAGGAAGCCGCTTCCCGCAGCCGTGCGAACTCCTCGGCCATCGTCGCCGCCGTCCAGTGCGCGTTCAGGCCGCTCGGGTTGGGCAGCGCCCACACGCGCGTGTCGCCGAACTGCCGCCCCTGCGGGCCCACCTGGGCCTTGCGGTCGTCGAAGGCGGCCCGGTACGCGGTCACGCCCACCACGGCCAGCCAGCGGGGCCGCAGCCGGGTCACCTTCGCGGCCAGCAGCCGGCCACCTTCGCGGTACTCCTCGGCCGACAGTTCGTCCGCCCGCGCTGTCGCCCGTGCGACGACGTTCGTGATGCCGAGGCCGTACGAGAGCAACTCGCCCTGCTCGGCGGGGATCAGCAGCCTCGGGGTGAACCCGGAGAGGTGCAGGACGGGCCAGAAGCGGTTGCCCGGGCGGGCGAAGTGATGGCCCGTCGCCGCCGTCATCAGACCCGGGTTGATGCCGCAGAACAG
>NZ_AEJB01000154.1 GCF_000331005.1 Streptomyces turgidiscabies Car8 | reverse complement strand
GCGGCCTCACCCGTCAACTCCCGGGGTGGCCTCACCGGCGAGCGCCAGGGGCGGCAGCCCTACCTACTGACGCCGAGGTCGGCGTCCCCCACGAACGCAGGGATCAGCCCCCTTCACCAACGCCGGAGGCGGCCTCACCCAGCATCACCCCGGGCAACCCCACCGACGACCACCCAGGGCAACCCCGCCCACAAACGCCGAGGTCGACCTCTCCCACCAACACCGCAGGCAGCCGCCCATCAACACCAGGGCAACCTCACCCCGAAACCCGGAGGCACCCTCACCCACGCACGCCGGGGCCCGCCCCACGCACACCGGGGGCACGCCCACGTACACCGGGGGCCCGTCCCACGCGCGCCGCAGCGTCCGCAATCGCATCGCTCCGGGCGCCCTCGTGCGGGCTCCGCCAGGTCAGTACGTTCCGCTGCGCAGCCGCCGCATGACGCGGCCGGTACGGGCGAGTTCGTCGAGCAGTTGCTCGGCGGCGGCCTCGTGGATCTTGCCGGGGCTGAACTCGCCGTCCTCGACGAACTGGCCGACGAACGGGATGCTCACGGTCGGGCCGATCGGCAGCATCCTGAGGTTCGCCACGACCTGCTTGCCCATCTGCACCGCGCGGGTGCCTGCCGAGACGCCTCCGTAGCTGACGAAGGCGGCCGGCTTGTGCTGCCATTCCACGGCGAGGTAGTCCCACGCGTTCTTCAGCGGGGCGGGGAAGCCGCCGTTGTACTCCGGGGTGACGAAGACGAACGCGTCCGACGTGTCGACGATCCGGCTCCATTCCCGGGTGTGGCTCTTCGTGTACCGCCGCAGGGCGGGCGGGTGCGGCTCGTCGAAGAAGGGGAGAGCGAGTTCACGCAGGTCGACGGTGTGCGACTCGAACCGGTCGTCGTCCGCGACCCGGAGAGTGAACCAGTCCGCGACAGATCTGCCCACACGTCCGGGGCGGGTGCTGGCCACAACCGTGGTGAGGGTCACCGCTGAGGCGGAGGGCTGGACTGTCATGCCGGGCTCGCTTTCCTGTCGGCCGGGATCCGGCCCGGCGAACCCGCGCTGCCAGTGCTGTCCGTCCAGGGCAGCGCGGGTCCGCCGGAGTTTCTCCCCGGAGCATGCCGGGTTGTGCGAACGATAGCATTGGCGTGACAATGAACCAAGAGGGCGCGAACAAGCTGCGGATTCAGTGCATCGGAGGCGGTCAGCCTCTTGACAGGGGCGCAGTCGCTTTGCACGATTGCGCTATCGATAGCATTGACGGGGTCACGGCGGACACGCACTCTCGTCATCGCCGTCCCGCTCACGGGACGGCCCGTCACCCCGATCGTCCGAACTCCGAAAGGTCGCACCGCAATGACAGACTCGCGGATCGCCAGGCTCCACGGCCGCAGGGTGTGGGACTCACGCGGTCGTCCGACCGTCGAGGTCGAGGCCCGGCTCGCGGACGGCGCGATCGGGCGGGCCATCGCGCCGGCCGGGGCTTCGACGGGCCGGGGCGAGGCTCTCGACCTGCGCGACGGCGGCAGCCGATTCGGCGGCCTGGACGTCCGGCGCGCGGTGGATTCGGTGAACCACGAGATCGCGCCCGCCCTCCTGAACCGCGACGCCGCCGACCAGGAGGCCGTCGACCGGCTTCTGGTGGACCTCGACGGAACCCCCGACCGCAGCCGCCTCGGCGGCAACGCGCTCGTGGCGACCTCCATGGCGGTCCTGCACGCCACCGCCGCGTCGGCGGGCGTACCCCTGTGGCAGCACCTGGCCGGCGGACGACCGGTCCGTATCCCGCTCCCCGAAATCCAGATCTTCGGTGGCGGCGCCCACGCGGACCGCCGTGTCGACGTCCAGGACTTCATGGTGATGTGCCCCGCGGCGCGGAGCTTCTCCGAGGCCCTGGACTGGACGGCGGAGATCTACCGGGCCGCCGGCACTCTGATGCGGCAGGCCGGCAAGGCGCAGGGGGTCGCCGACGAAGGCGGCTTCTGGCCGGCGTTCGACTCCAACGAGGAGGCCCTGGAGACGCTGACCCGGGCGATCGAGAGCGCCGGCTTCGTCCCCTCGGCGCAGGTCGGCATCTCGCTGGACGTCGCGGCCTCGCAGTTCGGCAGCGGCGGGCGGTACACGCTGGCCCTGGACGACCGCACCCTGGACACCGCCGCGCTGATCGACATGCTGGGCGGCTGGATCGAGCAGTACCCGATCCTGTCCGTCGAGGACCCGGTGGGCGAGGACGACCACGAGGGCATGCTGGAGTTCACCCGGCGCTACGGCCACCGCTGCCAGGTGATCGGCGACGACTACCTGGTCACGAACGCCAAGCGGGTCGAAGCCGCGGCCACCGGCGGGACGGCGAACGCCGTGCTCGTCAAACCGAACCAGGCCGGGACGGTCACGGAGGCGTTCCAGGCCCTGCTGGCCGGAAAGGAAGCCGGTTTCGGCACGATCGTCTCGGCGCGTTCCGGGGAGAGCGAGGACGTCACCATCGCCCATCTCAGCGTCGGCTGGGACGCGGGCCAGCTGAAGGTGGGTTCGTTCACCCGCTCCGAACGCATGGCCAAGTGGAACGAGGTTCTGCGTATCGAGGAGTCCCTCGGAGAATCCGCGGAATTCAGCGGATGGTCCGCCTTCACATTCGCCGGGGCGGGACCCTCGACGACCAGGCGGTAAAAGCGGTCCGCGAACTACACGTATTACAGTCACCGAATTGCAGTCATCGAATTCCTGAGCCGATCCGAGCACGGAGACCAGCATGCTGCCACCCGTCAATCTGCGCCCGAGTTTCAACATCACCCGCTCCAGTCATGTGCGTCTCACCGTCGCGGATCTGGCCGAGAGCCGGAACTTCTACGTGAACGTGCTGGGACTGGTCGTCAGCGACGAGGACGAGCGCACCTGCCATCTCCGCGGCCTCGCCGAAGCCTGCCACCACAGCCTCGTCCTGGAACTGGACGAGGAGGGCGCGGGCAGGTGCCGGCGGATCGGCTTCCGGGTGTTCTTCGACGAGGATCTCGACCTGGCGTACGACTGGTTCCGTGAGCGGGGGCTCCCCGCCGAGTGGGTCGAGGTCCCTTACCAGGGCCGTACCCTGCACGTCAGCGACCCCATCGGCACGCCGCTCGAACTGTGCGCGCACATGGAGACCCGGCCGCGGCTGCACATCAACTTCGAGCAGTACAAGGGTGCTCACGCGCAGCGGCTGGACCACTTCCAGACCTTCGCGCCCGACACCTACGAACTGTGCGCGTTCTACGGCGAGCTCGGCTTCCGCAACTCGGAGTACCTGGAGCACGGCGACAAGCTGCTGGGCGCCTTCATGTACCGCAAGGGGACCTGCCTGGACCTGGCGATCGTCGAGAACGCCGGCCCCGCCCTGCACCACTTCGCCTACACCGTCTCCGAGAGCCACGACATCTTCACCGCCTGCGACTGGGCGGGGATCCAGGGCTACGGCGACGGTGTGGAGCGGGGCCCCGGGCGGCACGGTCCCGGCGGGATGCTCTTCGCCTATCTCCGCGACCCCGACGGGCACCGGGTGGAGGTCTTCAACAGCCACTACCAGACGATCGACACGGAGATCGAGCCCGTGCGCTGGGACGCGGCCTCGCTGAGCACCAACGCCCGCTGGGGCCTTCCGGCCCTGGAGAAGTGGTACTTCGAGGCGTCGCCCTTCGTCGGCGTGCCGCAGATCCCGCCGGCCGAGCCGCCGAACCCGATGTCGCTGGAGCGGTTCCTGCTCGACAAGTCCGCCCACTGACCTTCCGTACTTCCAGGAGTGACCATGGCAAGAGTTCCCTACCTGCGCCGCGAGGACGCGGACGAGTCGCAGAAGCCCCTGTACGACCGGCTCGAAGCCGAGCGCAAGGTGCCGACGGCGAACATCTTCCTCGCCCTGACCAACGCGCCCGCCCAACTGGACGCCTTCCTTTCCTACGCCAACTCCCTGCGGGCCGCCGACCTCAGCCCCAGGCTGCGGGAACTGGCCATCCTGACGGTGGGACACGCGACCCGGTCGGCGTACGAGGTCGCCCACCACCAGTCGCACGGCCTCAAGGCCGGGCTCAGCGAGGAACAGCTGGCGGCGGTGGCCGACTTCGAGTCGTCGGATCTGTTCGACGCGGCGGAGAAGGCGGTGATGCGTCTCGCCGAGGAGTCCACACTCCAGGTCGATGTCTCGGACGGGACGTGGCGTGCCGCCGCCGAGCACCTGACGGACAAGCAGATGGTCGAACTGTCGCTGTCCATCGCCTGGTACAACTCCGGCGTCCGCATCATGGGGCTGCTGGGAATCGACCTCGAGGACAATTACCCGCACCCTTTCCCGAATTCATAGGGAACTCTTAATATCTCCGTCCCAGCTGCTGGGCGGAGCAGTTTCAAGGAGTATTTCAATGGCGAAAATGCTCGCTGCCCGACTGCACGCACTCGGCGAGCCGATGTCCGTGGACACGATCGACAGGCCCTCCCCGCGGCCGACCGACGTGCTGGTGCGGGTCAAGGCGTGCGGGATCGTGCCGAACATGGCCAACGTGATCAACAACTGGCCGACGTGGTTCCCGCACCAGCCGCTGCCGAAGTTCCCGGCCATCTTCGGCCTGGACGCCGCGGGCGTGGTCGAGCAGGTCGGCGAGGCGGTACTGCACACCAGGCCGGGCGACCGGGTGTACGTCAACCCCCTGCGTTCCTGCGGGAGTTGCCAGGTATGTCGGGGCGGTGAACTGAGCCGGTGCAGGTACTTCACCCTGAACGGCTACTTCAGCACCTCCCGTGACGGGCAGCGGATCTTCGACCTCTACCCCTACGGCGGGTTCGCGGAGTACATGACGGCTCCGCAGCAGTCGATCGTCAACATCCCGGACAACATGACGTTCGAGCAGGCCGGCAAGCTGGGCTACATCGGTACGTCGTACGGTGCCCTCAAGAACGCGGCCGCAGGTCCCGGCCAGGTCGCGCTCATCGACGGGATCACGGGCACCCTCGGTGTCGCGTCGACCGTGCTCGCGCTGGCCTCCGGCGCCTCCCGGATCCTCGGGACCGGCCGCAACGAGGAACTCCTCAAGCGCGTCAGGGAACTTGACCCGGAGCGGGTCGAGGTCTTCCGGCTGGGCGAGGGCTCCACCGGTGAGTGGGCGAAGTCCCGCACCGGCGGCGAGGGTGCGGACTACGTGATCAGCGCCCTGGGCGCCAAGGCACCGGTGGAGACGATGCTCGACTCCATGCAGGGCGTCCGGCGGGGCGGCAGAGTGGTCAACGTCGGCGGCGTGGCCGACCGGCTGCCCGTGGACGTGAAGTGGCTCATGGACGAGCAGGTCCAGCTGATCGGCTCCAACTGGTTCAGCACCGCGCAGGGGCAGGAACTCGCCGACATGGTGGCCACGGGCACGCTGGACCTGTCCTACCTGCAGGCCAAGCCGTTCCCTCTGGCCAGGGTCAACGAAGCGATCTCCGGACTCACGGACCGCGACGGCGGGTTCAGCAACTACGTCGTCATCCCCTGACGTCCGTACTCACCTCTGCTCACCCCTACTCACCCCGCGGCGTACCTGTCCTGCCCTGACGGCGCCGCGGGGTGTCTCCATCCCACCGGCCCGGGTACGCGGACGGTGCGCCCAGCAGGACGGAGGAGCCGGTGGAACTGCGCTGGCTGGAAACGTTCGTCACCGTCGCCGAGGAACTGCACTTCGCGCGCGCGGCGGACCGGCTGCATCTGGCTCCCTCGGCGCTCAGCGCCCAGGTCAGGGCGCTGGAGTCGCATCTGGGGGTCCGTCTGATCGACCGCGGCCGACGCACCCGCCCGGCGCTCACCGGCGCCGGGCGGCTGTTCCTCGAAGAGGCCCGGCTGACCCTCGCGCAGGCCGCCCGCGCGGCGGCCGTGGGCCGCCGGGCCGGCCGCGGGGAACTGGGGCACGCCGAGATCGCCTACGTGGCCTCCGCCGCCTTCTCCGGAGTGCTGACCGCCGTCCTCACCCGGTGCGCGGCCCTCGACACCCACCTCACCGTGCAGGTCCGCGAGTTGGAGACACCGGCCCAGCTGGAGGCCCTGTCCTGCGGGGACATCGACGTCGGCTTCCTGCGCTGGCGGCCGGAGTACCCGGCCGGGGTCACGGCCACCTGCCTGCTCACCGAGGACATCGTCCTGGCGCTGCCGGACGGCGCCCCGCTGGCCGCGTACGAGACGGTGCCGGCGGCGGAACTGCGCCACGAGCGGTTCGTGGCCCCGCACTTCGACGAGGAGTACGGCTGCCGCGACCAGATCCTGGAGGTGGCCGAGCGGGGCGGCTTCACCGCCCAGTGCGCGCCGCCCGTCCGGGACTTCATCGCCGCTCTCACTCTCGTGGGCGGCGGTCTCGCCGTGGCGCTGGTGCCGGACTCATTGCGGCGCGTACGGATACCTGGTGTCGCCTACCGCCCGCTGGCCGACGTAGCGCTGACCACCCGGCTGGTGGGCGCGTACCGCAGGGGCGAGACCTCGCCCGCGGTGCGCGGCGTGATCCGCCGGCTGCGGGAGGCGGCCACGGCCACGGCCGCCCTCGGCTGAGGTGCCGGACCGACGCATCTTTGTGCGCGAACAGCGCACTGTTTCAGCAGGTCAGAGGGGTTGTACCGGCCTAGGCTCAACAGGGCGCCGCACACCGTTGCGGCGTCGGTCGACCGCCCCGGGCGGAAGGACACGCGGAGGAGAGTCATGACATCGATCAAGCATGTGGGAGTCGTCGGCGCCGGGCAGATGGGCCGGGGCATCGCCGAGGTCTGCGCCCGGGCCGGACTGCACGTCACGTTGTGCGACGTGACCGAGGACAGGGCCCGGGCGGGGCTGGCGGGCGTGGCGGACTCCCTGCTCAAGGCGGAGATGCGCGGAACCATCGGCCCGGAGGACCGCGCGCATGCCCTGGCCGGAGTGTCGGTCACCGCCGATCTCTCCCGCCTGGCCGGTGCGGACCTGGTCGTCGAGGCGGCCGTCGAGGACGAGTCGGCCAAGACGGCGCTGTTCCGGCGGCTGGACGAGGTGGTCGAGGACCCGGGCGCCGTACTGGCCAGCAACACCTCCTCGATCCCCATCGCCCGCCTCGCGGCCGTGACCCGGCGGCCGGACGCGGTGGTCGGGCTGCACTTCTTCAACCCGGTCCCCGTCATGCCGCTGGTCGAGGTGATCCCCTCGCTGCAGACCTCGAAGGAGACGGAACTGCGCGTGCGTGCCTTCGCGAGCGAGATCCTGGGCAAGAAGACGGTCGTGGCGCAGGACCGCGCGGGCTTCGTGGTCAACTCCCTGCTGGTTCCCTACCTGTTGGCAGCGGTGCGGCTGGTCGGCTCCGGCACGGCGACGGCGGAGGACATCGACACGGGGATGACGGCGGGCTGCGCCCACCCCATGGGCCCGCTGCGCCTCGCCGACCTGATCGGCCTGGACACCGTGGCGGCGATAGGCGAGGCACTGTACGAGGAACACCGGGAACCGCTGTACGCCCCGCCGCCGCTGCTGCGTCGCATGGTCGAGTCGGGTCTGCTGGGCCGCAAGTCGGGGCAGGGCTTCTTCAGCTACCGGGCCGCCTGACGGCAGCGGCGTACTACGGAACTCAGCGGAACGCCGCCTGGCCGGTGATCGCCTGCCCGACCACCAGGGTGTGCATCTCGCTGGTGCCCTCGTAGGTCAGGACGGACTCCAGGTTGTTGGCGTGGCGCAGCGGTGAGTACTCCAGGGAGATGCCGTTCGCGCCGAGGACGGTGCGGCACTCCCGCGCGATGGCGATCGCCTCCCGGACGTTGTTGAGCTTGCCGACACTGATCTGCTCGGGCCTGAGGCGGTGCTGGTCCTTGAGCCGGCCCAGGTGGACGGCGAGCAGGGCGGCGTTGCCCACGGACACGCTCATGTCGGCGAGCTTCTTCTGCGTGAGCTGGAAGGCGCTGATCGGCTTGCCGAACTGGATGCGGGAGTCGGCGTACTCGACGGCGGCCTGGATCGAGTCGCGGGCCGCGCCGACCGCGCCGAACAGGATGCCGAAGCGGGCCTCGTTCAGGCAGGACAGCGGGCCGCGCAGACCCTCCGCGAGGGGCAGCCGCGCCGAGTCGGGCAGCCGCACGTCGTCGAAGGAGAGCTCCGAGGTGACGGACGCGCGCAGCGACATCTTCTGCTTGATGTCCTGCGTGGTGAATCCGGGCGTGCCGCGCGGGACGAGGAAGCCGCGGATGCCGTCCTCGGTCTGTGCCCAGACGGTGGCCACGTCGGCGATGGAGCCGTTGGTGATCCACATCTTGGAGCCGTCGAGAACCCAGTCGTCGCCGTCACGGACGGCCCTGGTGCGCATCCCGGAGGGGTTGCTGCCGAAGTCGGGCTCGGTCAGGCCGAAGCAGCCGATGGCCTCACCGGCGGCGAGCCGGGGCAGCCACTCCTGCTTCTGCTCCTCCGAGCCCCACTTCCAGATGGAGAACATCGACAGCGAGCCCTGCACGGAGACGAAGCTTCGGAAGCCGGAGTCCGCCGCCTCCAGTTCCAGGCAGGCCAGCCCGTAGCTGACGGCGTTGGTGCCGGCGCAGCCGTACCCTTCGAGGTGCATGCCGAGCACGCCCAACTTGCCGAGTTCCGGGGCGAGTTCGCGGGCGAAGTGGGCGTTCTCGAACCACTCGCCGATGTGCGGGCGCACCCGGTCGGCGAGGAACTTGGCGACGGTGGCCTGGATCTCGCGTTCCTCGTCGGTGAGGGTGGAGGAGAGGTCGAGCAGTTCGAGCGGGTCCTTCATGGGCTTGCGACTCATCGTGTGCTCCTGGTGGTTCTCGGTGATCGGTTCGGTCGTGACGGTTGCCCGGGCGGCGGTCGGGTGACCGCCCTTCCGGGCGCTCAGGTGCGGTCGGAAACGCGGTCGAGGATCTCCGCGGTGTGCCGGCCCAGGCGCGGCGGCGGCAGCCGGTACCGCGCGGGCGTGGCGCTCAGCGTGATGGGGCTGGCGACCTGGCGGGAGACACCGGCCCCGCCCCCGGTTCCGTCGGAGGGTGCGGCCGGTATGTCGACGATGCCGGGAAGGCCGAGCTTCCGCGCGAAGTCGAATGCCTCGTCGAGGGTGTTGACGGGGCCGGCGGGAACCCCGGCGGCCAGCAGGACGGCCGACCAGTGGTCGGCGCCGGCGGTGCCCAGCCGTTCGGTCAGGATGTCCCGCAGTTCGGTGCGGTGGGCGACCCGGTCCGCGTTGGTGCGGAAGCGGTCGTCGAGAGCGAGACCGGGAGCCCCGAGGAGGTCGGCGAGCACCGCGAACTGCCGGTCGTTGCCCACCGCGAGCGCGATCGGACGATCGGCGGTGAGGAAGGTCTCGTACGGGGCGATGCTCGGGTGCGCGTTGCCCATACGGCCCGGGACCACACCGGCGACGGCGAACGCCGACGCCTGGTTGACCATGGCCGAGAGGAGGGAGCTGAGGAGGTTGACCTCCACGTGCTGTCCCTCCCCGGTGGCGTCCCGGTGCCGGAGGGCCGCGAGGACACCGAGCGAGGCGTGCAGGCCGGTGATCACGTCGACCAGGGCCACGCCCGCCTTCACCGGCTCCCCGTTCGCGTCGCCGGTCACGCTCATCAGACCGCCGACGGCCTGCACGAGCAGGTCGTATCCGGGGATCGCGGCACCCTCGCCGCTGCCGAAGCCGCTGATCGAGCAGTAGATCAACCCCGGTTGCCGGGCGTGGAGTTCACGCCGTCCGAGCCCCAGTCGTTCCATCGTGCCGGGGCGGAAGTTCTCCACCAGCACATCGGACTCGGCGATCAGTGCGCGGGCCTGTTCTAGGCCGGCCCCGGTCGTGAGATCCAGGGTGACGGACCTCTTGTTGCGGTTGACGCTCAGGAAGTACGTCGACGTGCCGTCCTGATCCGCCGGAGGGTGCCAGGCCCTGGTGTCGTCCCCGGTGCCCGGCCGTTCGACCTTCACCACATCGGCGCCGAGGTCGGCGAGGAGCATCGTGGCGTAGGGCCCTGCGAGCACCCGGGAGAAGTCGGCGACACGCAGACCGTCCAGAGCGCCGCGCCGCTCTCCGTCGAGAACGCCGGCCTCCGCGCCGCTTCCCGTCACCACCAGCGCCCCAAAGGCGCCGGCGGGCGGGTGAGTTCGACTACGGGCAGGCCCTCACCGAGGAGGGCTGAGGACCGTACGACACTCACCCGTGCCCCCACCGCGACCGCCACGGGCGCCGTCCCGGTGACCTGGCAGAGCAGGTTGAAGCCCTCGTCCATCGCGACGAACCAGGTGTTGTGCGGGGCGTAACCGTTCCGGCGCACGACGACCCCGGAACCCTGGCTGCGCTGCCGGTCGAAGGCCGTGGACCCGCAGGTACGGCAGAAGGAACGGCGGAAGGCCGGAGTGGCGCACCAGCGGCAGCGCTGGAAGAGAAGTTCGCGGCTGACGGCCGTTGCGTTCGGTGTGCCAGGGACGGGGGGAGCCGCGGCAGAGGCAGCAGCCCCGTGGTCTGCTGCCGCCTCGGTGTGTTCAAGGGGGTCTGTCTGGAGCATCACGGCCTCCTGCGAGCAGTTCGGTGACCGAAAACGAGTGGTCGGGATCCGATGTGGCTCCCTCACCCTGGCTCTGCCGCTGAGCGCCGGTCAACGACGTACTGACGCATCTTTGTGCGCGGAAAACGCTCCGTTCGCCGAGGTCGGAGCGGGTTTCCCGCACTACTCTCCGTGTGGAGACGAGCGGCCCGCCGAATCCCGACCCGGCCCACGCCATTACTTAAGGTATCGATTCTCCTTGCGGAGAGTGAACAGCCTTTTTCCCCCGCTGGCGGCGCCGACCTGGGGCAGACGTGAAAAACTGGGTACGAGGCTTGTCCGGACCGGACGAGAGGCGGAAAACGAAGTGGACTGGGGACGGTTCGCCCAGGAGATGGCGTCGATGGCGCGGGATCTCCTGGCACAGGATTCTGTCGAGGCCACACTCCAGCGGATCACGACGTCTGCCACCGAACTGATGGAGGACTGCGACGCGGCCGGCATCCTGATGCTGCGGGGCAGGAAGGTGGAGTCGCTCGCCCCCACCGAGCAGCTGGTCATCGACAGCGATCGGCTGCAGGAGCGGTTGGGCGAGGGGCCGTGCTTCGACGCGGCCCGCACTTCCCTGGGCGAGCGGGTCTTCCGCATGGCCGACGTCACCGCCGACCAGCCGCGCTGGCCCGCCTACGGCCCGCAGGCCAAGGCACTCGGAGTGGGCAGCATGATGGGATTCCTGCTGTTCACCGAGGACGAGGACCTCGGCGCGCTGAACCTGTACTCGCGCACACCCGGCGCGTTCACCGAGGCCGGCGAGCTGGCCGGGTGGCTGCTGGCCTCCCACGCGGCGGTCGCGTTCTCCAGCGCCCGTGCCCATGCCCAGATGGAACAGGCCGTCGCCACCCGGCACCTCATCGGCGAAGCGATGGGCATCCTCATGGGCCGCCACCACATCACCGAGGAACAGGCTTTCGACGTACTGCGCCGCTACTCGCAGCAGAACAACATCAAGCTCCGTGAGGTCGCCCAGCGGGTCTGCGAACAGGGCGCCCTTTCGTGACCTCGGGCCGGCGGCTCCCCCGGCACATTGTCCGAACCAGAGGAACCTGAGCGGGTTCAGCCCCCTGGGACGCCAAACCCGGCCTGGGGACCAAGTCCCCCGTACCGCCCCGCCCACACACTCTCTTTCCCGGCCGGCCGGAGGGCGGGGCTCCGGGTCCTGGGATCCGCCTGGCACTCTCGCGTCCCAGGACACCATCGCGGTGTGGTCAGGCGCCCGCGGCTCCGCCGGTTCCCGGCCCGACCGGGCAGCCGCCGGTGGGCGGCACGAGCGGGGCCTGAGCGGCAGCGTCGGCAGGCCCGGCAGACGTGGCCCGCGCGCCGCCGGCGTGGCCGGCCGGGGACGGGGAGAAGGAGACGTCCAGGCGGGTGAGGCCGCGGAAGTTGAGGCTGCGCTGCCAGCGCGGTGGTTCGGTGCCGTCGAGCCGCAGGCCGGGGAGGCGGGTGAGGAGGGCTTCCAGCACGACCGCTCCCTCCAGCCGGGCCAGCGCTGCGCCGAGACAGAAGTGCGGGCCGTGTCCGAACGCCATGTGCCGTCCGCCCGGGTTCGTGCGCTCGAAGTCCAGCGTGTGGGGGTCCGGGAAGACGGCCGGGTCCCGGTTCGCGGCACCGCACACCAGGAGCACGGTCTGCCCCTCGGTGACCGTGCGGCCCGAGAGCTCCAGGTCGTGCCGCGCGCGACGCAGCATCAGCTGGACCGGGGCGTCGTAGCGCAGGAGTTCCTCGACGGCGGCGGGCATCAGCTCGGGGCGGCGGCGCAGTCGGTCGGCGGCGTCCGGGTCGCGGAGCAGGGCGAGGGTGGCGTTGCCGATGAAGTGGGTGGTGGTCTCGTGGCCGGCGATGAGCAACAGGGCACAGTTGGCGAGGAGTTCGTCGACGTCCTGCTCGGTGGTGCCGGCCTGTGCGGTCGCCGTCGCGCGCAGGGTGCCGGGGGCCGGCGGGGTGTCCTGGCGGGTGAGGAGTTCACGGAGGTACGTGAGCATGTCCGTCATGCTCTGCGAGGCCTCGCGGTTGCGGTCGGCGTCGAGCCGGGAGTTGCCGATGGCCTCGGCGACCGGCTCCGACCAGGAGGCCACGGCGGCGCGGTCGGCCTCCGGTACGTCGAGGAGGTCGCAGATGATGGTGAGCGGGAGGGGCCTGGCGAGGTCCGCGACGATGTCCATGCGGCCGGTCGGCGCCGCCCGGCTGATGATCCCGTCGACGGCGTCGACGATCCGGGCCCGGAGTGCGGCCACCGCGCGCGGGGCGAAAGCCTTGCTGATCAGGGCGCGGAGCCGAGGGTGGTCGGGGGCGTCGTTGTAGAGCATCTGCCGGCTCAACGCCTGGGCCAGCGGGCGCAGTTCCTCCGGGACGGCCTCGATGTCGGGATAGCGCACCGACGACAGTCCCGGGTGGTTCGCCGCGCTGCTGACCACCGCGTGCCCGGTCGCGATCCAGGCGCTCGTGCGCCGGTCCCAGAAGAAGTCGTCGGCGCTTCGGAGTTCCTCGTAGAAGTCGTAGAGACGTTCTTGGACTTGGGGCCGAAAGGCCGACAGAAGCGATGAGGGAGTGCGCATCGGGCCATTCTTCCAGCCCTTCTGCCGCCCCCGCTCCCCGTCCCGTATGCCGTGTACGTCACCCGATGTCGACCACGCGTGCCCAGGCGGGCGGCGAGTCCGGGACATAGCGCTCGTCTTCGCCCTCGTCCCACGACCGGACCGGGCGTAGCCGCCCGCCCGTGTGCTGCCGGGGAAACAGTCCCACCACCGTCCTGCACGGCGGCCGGGTGTCCGGCCAGGGTGTCTGGCCGTCGGTCAGCACCACGAGGACATCGGGGCGCGGGGTCGTCCGCAGCGCCTTGGCGAATCCGGTGCGCAGGTCCGTACCGCCGCCTCCCATCAGGGGAATTCCCTCGGCCCGGCACAGCGAGTGCACGATCCGCGCCGACGCGTCGCACGGCAGTACGGTCACCAGATCGCGTCGGCCGCCCACCGCGCGGGAGATCGCCGCGACCTCCAGGAGCGCGCTGCCCAGTTCGGCGTCGCTGACCGACCCGGAGGTGTCGATGACCACGGAGACCCGGGGCGGTCTGCGCCGCAGGCTCGGCAGGACGATGCCGGGCAGCGAGGCCGAGCGGCGCGACGGCCTGCCGTACGTGTAGTCCTCGCCCACGCCGCCGTCGGAGGCTGCCGAGCGGACCGCCGCGCCCAGCAACTCCCGCCATGGCAGCGGCGGATGGAACGCCTCCTCCGCCCATCGCCGCCACCCCTTCGGGGCGTCCCCGGGGCGGCCGTTGATGCCCTGCGCGACCCGGAACCGGACCGAGTCCCGTTCCTGCTCGGTCAGTCCGTGCGCGCCGTCCGGTCCCAGGTCCCATTCCCGGACCAGCCCGTCGGCGCCGCTGCCGCAGTCCAGCCAGGAGAGGTCCAGGGTGTTCGGTCCGAGCCGGAAGCGGCGCAGGTACTCCTCCATGAGTTCCCCCGCCGGAAGTCCCAACGCCCCTGGCTGGACAGCGCCTTCGGGGCGGACGAGCCCGTCGCCGAACACGTCGTCGTTGATCTCGCAGTCCGCGGCGATGTTCATCCGCAGCCGCTCCCCGGGGCCGGTCAGTCCGCGCTCGCGGGCGTAACGGTCGCTGCGTCCGTGATGGTCGCGCAGCAGGTGCGACACCTCGTGCACCCACACCCCGGCCAGCTCCTCGACGGGGAACCGGTCCACGAACGCCGGTGAGACGTAGCACCGCCAGTGCCGGTCTACGGCCATCGTCGGTACCTGCCGCGACTCCACGGGGTGCAGGGCGAACAGTGCCGTGGCCAGGTAGGGCCGGGCCCGTACGGCGTGCAGCCGGGCGGCGAACAGTTTGTCGAGGTCCAGGGTTCCCGGCGCGTCGGCGGTCATCGGCCGCCCTTCGTTCCGGCCCCTGCCCCGGCCCCTGTCCGACCCGCCACGCGGTCCGCCGCCCGGTCCGCCCGCCGGGACAGTGACACCACTCCGGCGAACCGCTCGATCGCCGCCGGCACGTCCCAGTCCTCCTGGCGCAGCGAGGCCAGGGTGGTCGCCGGGACGACCACCAGGTCAGGCGCGCCGGTCTCCAGTGCCCGGACCAGCAGCGCCCACGCCGCGTCCCAGCGCGACCTGTCCGGCCGGCCCCGGACCGCCGCCACCACACCGTCCAGTACGGCCTGGCGCAGGTCGCCCCGGTCGGGCAGGACGGCACTCGCCGGGTCGGCGAGCAGCGTCTCGGGGTCCGGCAGGTCCATCCGGTCGAGGCTCGCCAGCAGTTCCAGCCCGGGGCCGTCCCCGACCGTGCCCCTGACCAGCAGTGAGAGGACCTCCCGGGAGGACCCGGCGGCGGTCGCGAAGGCGATCAGGCTGAGGGTCATGTCCCAGCTCCGGGGTGACGGCCAGGCGCCGCCCCGGCGGGTCTCGTTGCCGGGCAGTTGGTGCACGAGCTTGGGTCGGGCGGTGAGGAGCCCGCACACCGCCCGGCGGGCGAAGTCCACGGCGTCCGGCAGCTTTTCGGGCGCGAGCCTCGGCAGCGTGGCCCGGGGCCAGGTCCCGCCCAGGCCGCGTACGACGACCTCGTGGTCGTGGGTCCACTGGAGATGGACGAACCGGTTGGCCAGCGGCGGGCTCAGCTCCCAGCCGTCGGCAGCCGAGGACCGGGGGTTCGCGGCGGCCACGATCCTTACGCCGGGCGGGAGTTGCAGGGCGCCGATCCGCCGCTCCAGGACCAGCCGGAGCAGGGCGGCCTGAACGGCGGGCGGCGCGGTGGACAGTTCGTCGAGGAACAGCAGCCCCCGGCCGGCCCGTACGAGTCGTACCGCCCAGTCCGGCGGGGCCATCGGGACACCGTGCGTCGCGGGGTCGTCCCCGACGACGGGCAGCCCGGAGAAGTCGGACGGCTCGTGGACACTCGCGATCACCGTGGTGAGGGGAAGGTCCAGGGCCACCGCCAACTGGGTCAGGGCGGCGGTCTTGCCGATTCCCGGCTCACCCCACAGGAGCACGGGCAGGTCGGCGGCCACGGCCAGTGTCAGGGCCTCCAGTTGGGCGTCGGGGCGGGGTTCGGTGGTGGTGTCGCGCAGCAGGGTCAGCAACTCGGCGGCGATGTCGAGTTGAGGGGTGGCGAAGGAATTGGCTGTGGACATGTGTGATCACCTTTGGGGTCGTCGTGCTCGTCGCGTTCGTCGTGCTCTTGATGAGTGGCTGCGGGGGACGGGCCGTCCCCGGGTCAGCGGAAGGTCGCCTGGCGCGGGCGGGAACGGTGGTCACGGGTGCGGCTGCCGTCCGGGTGGAAGCCGCCACGTCCGGGATGCGGACCGGGTCCGGTCAGGCCCGCCCTGAACAGCCCGTAGGTGATCCGTCGCTCGGCGGCCCGCTCCAGCGCGTCGCGCAGGGCGCCGCCGCGCAGTACCGCCTCGGGGCCCAGCAGGCCCTCTACGACGGCCAGCGCTCCGGCGATGTCCCCGTGGTCCAGGCGTTCGCGGACGCCGGTGAGACAGTCCGGGTGACGGTGGGCCTCGTCGATGGCCTGCAGACAGGGCAGGGGCGTTCCGGTCAGTTCGGCCAGGAGTTCCTCCCGGCGGATCTCGGCCGGATCGTGGTCCAGCGGGACGAGCACCCCGTCGACCAGGCCGATCCGGTGCCGGGCGCCCCGGCACTCGACGAGGCTCGGCTCACCCGCCCCGCCCGGGGCACGGGGCGGACGGGTGGGCGGACGGTCCGGTACGAGTGCCGAGGCGACCAGCGGATGCAGTCGGTCCGCCTCGATCGCGCCGGTCCGGATCAGTTCCAGGTCGGGCAGCACCCAGGTCGCCGCGTCGGGCAGCACCGGCAGTGCGGAGGCGGCGTCGCCCGAGGGTGCCTCCGTGATCCGCAGCGAGGGCGGGGCACCGCCGGCCGGGGCCGCGACGAGGTCCAGGAGCAGCCGTCGGCGGGCACCGAGCCGTACGGTGACTGAGCCAGTGGCTGCGCCCGCGGCCGTTCCGATACCGGTGACGGTGGGGCGCCCGTCGGCCCGTAGCAGCAGCTCCGCCTCGGCCGCCCACCGGTCCACGGCGCAGCGACGCCCCTGCGGGAGCCGCGTCAGCAGATCCGCGGCCGGCGCAGGAAGGTCGCCGCCGGGTGGCCGGTCCGCCCCGGAGCGGGTCCGTAGCTCGGCGGTTCTGCGCGCGTCCCACAGATGCCGGTGCAGATCGAGGCGGAACCGTCGGTCGGGGTGGGGGTGCGGATGGCGGCGGGTGGCCGGAGCCGTCAAGGTCCAGTCCCACAGGGCGAGGCTCAGCCGCTGGCCGGCATCCGCCCAGGCGGGCGCGGTCCGGGCCACCAGGTGTACCGGTCGGGCGCCGCGCCCGGCGGTGTCGTACCGGGCCAGTCCGATCGTCAGTCCCGGGCGCAGCAGTCCGTCGGGGGCGATCCTCGGCAGGTGCCAGCGCAGCAGGTCGGGCGCCAGGTGGCGGAGATCGGCGCGGAGTCGGGCCGCGAGTTCGTGGCCGTGGGCGCGGGCCACGGCTCGCAGGTTCAGATCGACGTCGACGCCTGCGGCGGCGCAGGCGCCCGCCCAGTCACCGACGAGGCGGCGAGCCGTGGCGGTGTCGATCATGGACGGCGGCACGGCGAACTGTCGCACGCGCGGCCAGTAAGAAGGGTGGGTGTCCTCGTACGCGTTGCCAGTGAGCATCAGCACTCACCTTGCGCGGACGGGACCCCCATTCTGCCAACGGAGTGAGTGGTCATCGTGCGGGACGGTATCGGCCCCCGGCGGCAGCCCGCCACCTCTTTTTCCACCCCTCCTTCGCTCAACACTCGCCTATATGCGACAAAGCTGGACGAATCGATTTCGCTACAAGTTCCGAAATTATTCGTGACGGCGGTGCCACTTGGCCGAAATACCCCGCTCATAGCTTTTTCGCCACCAGCCGCAGTCGGCACCATCCCTGCACAGGAGCCCCGAATGCCCCATTCCTCAAGACGTGGCGTCCTCAAGCTGACCGCGGGCCTGGCTCTCGGGGGCGCTTTCGCCCTGACGGGCTGTGGACGCAGCGACGACACCGCCGCCGCGACAGGCACCGCCGCCCCCGTCGACACGTCCCCGGCCACCGGCACCGTCACCGTCTGGGCCGCCCAGGGCGACGCCGACGTGCTCGACAAGGTCATCAAGCCCTTCAGGGCCGCGAACCCCGATGTCACCGTCAAGGTGACCCTGATCCCGAACGCCGAGTACTACACCAAGCTCCAGTCGGCCATCGCGGCGGGCAAGGGGCCGGACGTCGCCCAGTTCTTCCCCGAGTCGCAGTCGCAGTTCCTCGACCCGGCGATCCTCCGGCCCGTCCCGGACGGCCTCGTCGACAAGGCGGACTTCTTCGAGAGCCTCTGGGCCGCCGGTGTGGCCGAAAACGTCGCCTACACGGTGCCCTGGTACGCCTACACCTACGCACTCGTCTACCGCGCCGACCTCGCCAGAAAGGCGGGCGTGAAGGCGCCGGCCACATGGGACGAGACGGTGCCGTTCCTCAAGGCACTCCAGGGCGCCGGTGCCGCGCACGGCCTCGGGGCCGATATCGGCTGGGACATCTTCAACGGCCAGGACGCCGCGATGTACGCCTGGCAGGCAGGCGGTTCGCTGCTCTCGTCCGGCGGAAAGTGGTCCCTCGACAGCCCGGCCATGGTCGACGCGCTGCAGTACAACGCGTCGTTCTTCACCTCCGGCACCGCCGACACCAGCGGGCCCACGTTCCTCGACGCGCAGCCGTACTTCGTGTCGGGCAGGACCGCCATGATGATCACCGGACCATGGGTCGTCGGACAGCTCGACACCGCCGCGAAGAAGGAGGGCTGGACGGCCGCCCACGTCGCCACCGCACCCCTGCCCGCCGGGGCATCGGGCAGCACCTCCTTCTCCGCCGGGGGCAGTTGGGGCGTGCTCGCGGGTGACGGCGACGCGGACGCGTCGTGGAAACTGGTCCGGTATCTCGCGAAGCCGAGCACGCAGGTGGCGCAGTACAAGGCGTACAGCTCACTGCCGGCCGTCATCTCCGCGTGGGAGGACCCCGCGATCGCGGACCAGCCGCTCCTCGACGCCTTCCTCACCCAGCTGAAGAACACCCGGGCGTTCCCCCAGGTGAGCACCTGGCAGCAGGTCGCGACCCGGCTGGGCAAGGAGATGGAGGCCGTCGCCAAGGGCAAGGAGAGCGCCTCGAAGGCGGCGGCGAACGTCCAGGCGTACGCCGTAAGCCTCGGCACGGGCGCGAAGTGAGCCGCGGATGACCACGACCATCGGCCCGGGGGCGCCGCACCCGGTGCGCCCCTCCGACAGTCACCGGAGGTCTCGGCGTTTTCCGACATCCCGGAGTTCCCGGAGTTCGCGGGGCGGTCGCCGAACGGCCGTCGCCTGGCTGTTCCTCGCCCCGTTCGCCGTCGTGTTCCTGCTCTACACGGCGATCCCCACCGTCGCCGCCCTCGGTTTCAGCTTCACCGACCTGCGGGGCGCGGATCTGCGGCACCCGTTCGCCGTCGACTTCACGGGGCTGGGGAACTACCTCCGGCTGTTCCAGGACCAGATCTTCCTGCGGGACATCCTGAACACCGCCCTCTTCGTCGCCGTCGGGGTGCCACTGACGATGGGTCTCGGTTTCGCCCTGGCCGTCGCGCTGAACTCCGGCATCCGGCGGCTGCGCGGGGTGTTCCGTACGGTGTTCTTCGCGCCGGTGGTCACCAACGTCGTGGCGGTCGCTTTGATCTGGCAGTACGCCTTCAACACCGACGGCACCGTCAACAAGGTGCTCGGCGCAGTCGGTCTCGCCGGACCGAACTGGCTGGACGACCCGAACCTGGCGATGCCCGTGGTGATCCTGCTCGGCGTCTGGCGCAACTTCGGCACCGCGATGGTGCTGTTCCTCGCCGGTCTCCAGGCGATACCGCAGGACGTGTACGAGGCCGCCGCTCTCGACGGGGCCGGCCGCTGGAAGCAGCTGCGGCACATCACCCTGCCCCTGCTGCTTCCCACCACCCTCATGGTGTCGGTCCTGCTGACCGTCTTCTACCTCCAGGTGTTCGACGAGCCCTATCTCCTCACGAACGGCGGCCCGTTGGGCTCCACCGAGTCGATGGCGCTGTACACCTACCACCAGTTCGGCTCGGGCGAGTTCGGGGTCTCCTCGGCCGCGTCCTTCGTCATGCTGCTGCTCGTGGCCCTGGTGAGCGCCGTCCAGTTCCGACTGCTGAGGTCCCGCTCATGACCGCCCTCACCGCACCCGCGACCGCCCGCCCGACCGTCGACCGGGCGGCCCTGCCCCGCCGGTCCGTGTCCCGTCCGCTGCTGTACGGCGCGCTGGTGCTGTGCGCGCTGCTCACGCTGCTCCCGTTCGTCTGGGTGGCGAGCGGCTCGCTGCGCGGCCTGGACGAGATCCGTTCCGACCCGGGTGCCTGGTTCCCGCACCACGTCACCCTCGACAACTTCACCCGGCTGTTCCGGACGGCCGGTTTCGGGCGGTTCCTGGTCAACAGCGTCCTGGTCGCGGGCCTCGTGGTGGCCGGCAACATCGTGGCCGCGTCGGCCGCCGGGTACGCGCTGGCCAAGCTCGACTTCGCGGGCCGGCGGATCGCGTTCGGCGCGGTCATGGCGGCGATGATGGTGCCGTTCAGCACGGTGTTCGTCACGCAGTTCGTGCTCACCGTGGACATGGGGCTCGCGGACACCCTCACCGGAATCGCCCTGCCCGGCGTGGCGTTGCCCCTGTCGGTGTTCATCATGCGGCAGTACGCGATGTCCGTCCCCGACGAGCTGCTGGAGGCGGCCCGTATCGACGGCGCCGGCGAGTTCCGGATCTTCTTCCGCATCTTCCTGCCGCTGGCCGGTCCGGCGGTCGCGACGATCACGATCATGTCGTTCCTGTCGTCGTGGAACAACTTCATCTGGCCGCTCATCGTCGCCCAGAGCATGGACACCTACACGCTGCCCGTGGGCCTCGCCGCCACCAGCCAGGCCGCCGCGCACGTCACCGACTACGGTCTGCTGCTGGCCGGCGCGATCGTCGTGATGCTGCCGGTACTGGTGCTCTTCCTGTTCCTGCAGCGCTACTTCGTGCAGGGCATCTCCGGATCGGGAATGCGGTGACTGCCATGGACCACCTCGAAGGCCCCGCTGCCACCGTCACCGTCCAGGCCCCCGCCGGTCCGGTCGTCGGCCGCCGCACCGGCCTCGTACAGCGCTTCCTCGGCATCCCGTACGCCCAACCGCCCACCGGAGTACGGCGATTCGCGGCCCCGGTCCGTCGTGACCGGTTCCCGGAGCCGTTCGACGCGTCCCGGCACGGGCCCACCTCGCAGCGCGTACCGCTGTCTCCCACGACGACGGTGCCGGAGCCCTCGGTGCCCGGCGACGACATCCTGAACCTCTCCGTCGTCGCTCCCGCCCCCTCCGCCGAACAGGCGTCCCCCTGGCCGGTCCTGGTGTGGATCCACGGCGGCGCCTTCCTCGCGGGCAGCCCGGCGAGCCCGTGGTACGACGGCCGTTCGTTCGCCCGGGACGGCGTCGTCTGCGTCACCGTCGGCTACCGGCTGAGCGTCGACGGATTCGCCCCGCTGGACGACGTACCCACGAACCTCGGGCTGCGCGATGTTCTGCTCGCGCTCGACTGGGTCCGGGAGAACATCGGCGCGTTCGGCGGCGATCCGGGCCGGATCACCCTCGCCGGTCAGTCGGCCGGGGGCGCGGCGGTGCTCGCGCTGCTCTCGTCGCCCGCCGCGAACGGCCTCTTCCAGCGGGCGGTCTGTCTGTCCGGCGGCTTCTTCGAGGGAGAGCGGGAGCCTGGCCGCCGGTTCGTCGAGGCGCTCGGGAAACGGGTCGGGGTTCCGCCGACCCGGGCCGGGTTCGGCAGCCGTACCCCGGAGCGGCTCCAGCGGGCCGTTCTCGACCTTCGGGACGAACTCGCCGACACCGCACTCCCGTTGGGGCCGGTCGTCGGCGACGACGTCCTGCCGGTGGCCGTCGCCGACGGGCTCGCCGCGCACGGACACGACGTACCTCTGCTGCTCGGTGCGACGGGCGACGAGTTCGACTGCGGTGCCGCGCCGGGGAACGAGCACCCGAGCCCGTACAGCGTCGCGGAGCTCGCCGCCGCACGCGCCGCCTGCAGCCGGGTGACGGACACCCTGTTCCGGGCCGCCTGCCCCGGCGTGGCCGCCGCGCGCCGGGCGGCAGGCGCCGGTACCTGGCTGTACTCGTTCGAGTGGCCCTCCCCCGTGCTCGGCGGCGCCGCGCACTGCGTCGACCTCCCGTTCTTCTTCGACCTGCTCGACGCGCCGGGCAGCGCGGAGGCGCTCGGACCCTACCCACCGGCCGAGTTGGCCACCGCGATGCACACCGATCTGGTCGGCTTCGTCCACGGCGAGGAGCCGCGCTGGGCTCGGGCGAGCGGCGGGCTCGGCGATCCGGCGCGTGAGTACGGCCGCCCGGGCGCGGCCCTCGTCGCCGACACCGCCGGTGTGTTCGATCCCGTCGCAGGGGCGGGGTCCGGGGTGGAGGAAGCGTGCTGAGGCCCGGGATATCCGGCATGAACCAGAGTGCCGTCCGACGCGTCAACACCTCGGTGATCCTGCGGACGTTGGCGGTGTCGGCCGGGCCGATGACGCTGACCGCGCTCGCCGAGCGGGCCGGTCTCTCGCGCCGCACCATCGAGATCGTCCTGGACTCGCTCGTCGAGGCGGGCTGGGTGACGGAACTGGCCCGGGTACCGACCAGCGGCTGTGCGGGGCGTCCCGCCCGACGGTACGAACTGCGGGCCGAGCACGCCCTGTTGGCGGCCGTGCACTTCACCACCTCGGACGCGTCGGCGGCGGTCGCCGACGTCCGGGGCCGCATCCTCGGCCGGGCGCACCGGCCGCTGCGCGCCTATCTGGATCCGCAGGCCACGCTGGACGACATGGCGGCGCTGGTGCGGGAGGCGCTCGACGACGCGGGCGGGTCGGCGGACCGGCTGCGGGCCGGGGCGGTCGCGAGCGGCGGTGCCATCGACGACGACGGGGTCGTCCGGCGCCTGGTGCACACGACCCGGTGGGAAGGCGTACGGCTGCCCGACGAACTCAGGCGGCGTGTCAGGGTGCCCTGGTTCGCGGACAACGACTCCAACCTCGGTGCGCTCGCCGAGCGTTGGCGGGGTGCGGCCGGCGACCACGACAACGTCGTATGGGCGTTGCTCGGGAACCGGACCGGTCTCGGCGTTCTCATCCGGGGTGACGTGCACCGGGGTCTCGACGGCGCCGCCGGAGAGATCGTCGAGGCGGCCTCGATACCGGCCCACTCGGTCGAGAACCGCCCCGCGGCATGGCTCACCTCACCGGACCCGGACCGGCGCGCGGTCGCGCTCGCCCGGTTCGAGGCGGCCCGCGAGGGTGACGTCACCGCGCTCGCCGAGGTCGACGAACTCGTGGAGCACATGACGTCGATCCTCACGACCCTGTCGTGGACCATCGCGCCGTCCCTCATCGTGCTCGGCGGCGGACTGGAGGACGCGGCGGACGTGCTGCTGCCCCGGGTACGCGCGGCGCTGCGCCGTGCCCGCACCCCCGCCGTCGAGCTCCGGGCCACGGTCCTGGGCCGTGACGCGCCCCTGGTCGGCGCCGTCAAGCTGGCCCTCGACCGCATGGACACCGAGCTGTTCGGCCCGCTCGTCCCGAGCGTGTGACCCCCTCAGATTCCACCAGGCCGTCAGAGATCACCGGGCCGCTGGATCGACAGCGGGTACCGGACATCAACAGCGGTACAAGACATGGAGCTTCACTGTGACCGACACCCCCCACACCGATGTCCTCGTCGTCGGCAGCGGCATCATGGGCGCGGTCGTGGCCCGACTGCTGCGGGAGACCGATCCGGCGCTGCGCATCACGATGGTCGACGGCGGCGAGGCGATCGGTTCGGCCCCCGGTGTGCACCTGCACGACGTCGACGACCCCGCCCTGTGGGAGCGCTACAACGACCGGGTCACCACCGGCATCCAGGGCATGTACACGGGCGCAGAGGTGGTGCGGCAGGTGGCGGACGGCCTCGACGCGCTGCCGCCGGGCATGTTCCACGCGCTGGCCTTCGGCGAGGACGCCGACGCGATGCCCGCGACGGCGCTCGCGTGGAACGCGGGCGGCATGGGCGTGCACTGGACGGCCGCGACACCGTGGCCCGCCGGGGACGAGGTGTTCGACTTCGGCGACCCGGCCGGCTGGGCGGCCGATCTGGACACCGCACGCCGGGTCCTCGCCGTCGCCCCCGCCCCGATCGGCCCGACCGAGGTCGGCGACCTGGTCCTCGACGTACTGCGCCGGCGCTACGAGGCCGCCGGACCGCACGACCGGCGACCGCAGCCCATGCCCATGGCGGTCACCGCGGCGGGCTCGGGCCCGCTGCCGCGTACCGCCCCCGGGACGATCTTCCCCGCGATCGCGACCGCCGGGGACCCCGCGTTCACCCTGGTGACCGGCACGCTCGTGACCTCGCTCCTCGTGACGGAGGGCCGGGTGACCGGCGCCCGGCTGCGGAGGGTCGTGGGCGGCGCCGAGTCCGAACTCCGCGCCGACACCGTGGTGGTGTGCGCCGACGCGCTGCGCACCCCGCAGCTGCTGTTCGCCTCCGGCATCCGTCCGGACGCGCTGGGCCGGTACCTCAACGAGCACGCCTTCGTCACCGCCCGGGTGCTGCTCGACCTCGACCGGTTCGGTATCGACCTCGACGCCCTGCCGCTCCCGCGCGTCGGCGAGTTCTGCACGGACTCGCTCTGGCTGCCGCGGAACGGGACGCTCCAGCCGTTCCACGGGCAGATCATGAACAGGACGTACGTGGACGACGACGCCCGGCCGCTCGCGCACTCCGTGGGCCTTGCCCTGTACGTCCCCGTGGAGTCGCGCCCCGAGAACCGGCTCGTGTTCTCGGAGTCGGACACCGACCTCGCCGGACTGCCCCGGATCGGCGTCGGGTTCGACTACTCCGCTGCCGACCGGGCACTGATCACCCGCGCACTGTCCGAAGTCCGGTCGCTCGCGGAGGAGTTCGGCCCGTTCGATCCGGCGACCGAGTCGGCGCTGCTGCCGCCCGGCTCGTCGCTGCACCTGACGGGCACCGTCCGCTGCGGCGCGGCCGACGACGGCGGAAGTGTCTGCGGCCCGGACGGCAGGGTGTGGGGGTTCGACAACCTGTACCTCGCCGGCAACGGCGTGATCCCCACCTCGATGGCGGCCAACGTCACGCTGACGGGCGCGGTGACGGCCGTACGGGCGGCCCGGGCCGTCACCGGGAACTGACAGCTGGAACCTGAGCAACCTCCGTATCTATCAAGGGAGTTGGATCGTGATCGACATCGCGAAGGAATACCGGGTGGCGCTGCCGGCCTGGATCGACGACGAGTTGGCCGACGTGCCGCCCGTCGTCCCCGACCGCGACGACCGGATGCGTCTTGTGCACCGCCTGGCGGATCGCAACTGGCGTGAGGGCAACGGCGGTCCGTTCGCGGCTCTCGTCGCCGAGCAGGACACCGGCCGGATCGTCTCGGTCGGGGTGAACGTCGTCCTGGCCTCCGGCGTCTCCAGCGCGCACGCCGAGGTGGTGGCGCTCGGGCTGGCCCAGACGGCCGTAGGCGGCTGGGACCTGGGCGCCGAGGGGCTCGCGGCACATGAGCTGGTCGTCAACTGGCGTCCCTGCGTGCAGTGTTACGGCGCGACCATGTGGTCAGGCGTGCGCGGTCTCGTGGTCGCGGGTGAGGGACCGCAGCTGGAGGAGATCACCACGTTCGACGAGGGACCGCTCGGCACGGACTGGGCCGAGCAGTTCGAGTCGCGCGGCATCAAGGTCGTACAGGACGTGCTGCGGGAGGAGGCGCTGGCCGTGTTCCGGAGCTACCGGGACGCCGTCGACGCCGATGACGTCGTCGTCTACAACGCGCGCGGGGGTACCGAGTGACTCCGCCGGCCGCCGCCGAACCGCGCTTCGCCACCGACGTCGTCACCTTCTACCACCCGGCGTTCTGGGGCCTCGAAACCCCGGACGCCGTAAGGGAGTCGGCCCTCGCCGACCCCGGGCGCTTCTGGGGACGGATACTGGACGCGCTCGCCGAGGCCGGTGTCACCGGCGTCGAGCTGACCTTCGCGCCCGGCGACATCGAGTCGGCGCTGCGCGCTTTCGGCAGCGCGCCCTCGTTCCGGCGCGCGCTGGAGGAACGGGGCCTGAGCGTCGTGAGCGCCTTCGTCGCCGGGAGCGACGCTCCCGACTGGCGCCACGGCGACAACCTGACCGCGATCGTCGCCGACGCCGAGCGGCGCGCGGCCTTCCTCGCCGACGTCGGCGCGGACCTCCTCGTCACCGGCCTGCCGATGCGGACCACGCTCGGGACGCGTCCGCCCTTCTTCGTGGACGCCGCGTACATGTCCCGGATGGCCGACATCGCCCATACGGTCGCTGACGCGGTCGGCCGGCTGGGTGTGCGGCTCGCCTTCCACACGGAGTCCAACAGCACGCTCTGGTACGAGCGGGACATCGACCTCTTCATGATGCTGACCGACCCGCGCCATGTGTGGCTGTGCCCGGACTCGTGCCACATCGCGCTCGGCGGCGGCGACCCCGTGGCCGTCGCGCGGCGGCACGCACAGCGGATCGCGCTGGCGCACTGGAAGGACGCGGTCCGGCCCATCGACGTCGAACTGACCATCGACGACACGGTCTTCGCCCAGCAGCAGCCCTATATGACCGAACTGGGCACGGGCATCGTGGACTGGCCGGGCTGGGCCGACGCGATGTCCCGGACACCCGGGGCCGGCACGGTACTCGTCGAACTGGACGAGGCGCCCGACCCGGTGGCCGCACTCCGGGCGGGGGGGAATGATTCGCGTTCCGTGGTCCGCCCAGGCCGACAGCTTTCCGATGACACGTCATGTGGAGTTCCCGGCGTTTTCTGGGCCTGC
>NZ_AEJB01000153.1 GCF_000331005.1 Streptomyces turgidiscabies Car8 | reverse complement strand
CCCAGACCCCCCTGCCGGCCCTGAAGGGGCCTTGTCCTCAATCGCCGGACGGGCTGGAAATGCGGGCCTGCGCTGAAAGGGTGCTGCCCTGGCTCGAAGGGTGCTGCCCGGGCTATTCGGTTTCCTGTTCCTCCATGAGCTGCAGCATCTGTTCCGCCTCGGCTCGCCGGGCCTGTACCGTCTCGGCGTCCTCTTCCTCGGCGGAGTCGGGGTGGGCCTTCTCGTACGCGGTCAGTACCCCACGCGCGCGGGCCGCCGCCTCCGACGGGCGGCTCAGGTCCGCCTCCAGCCAGCCGGCGGCCAGTTCGGCGCCGGTGCGGCCGTGCAGGCCCTCCTCGCCGAGGGACGAGAACACGGCGATCGCCCTCGTCATCTGGGCCAGTGCCTCCTCGAACGCGGCCTCGATCGCGCCGTCCTCGGCGTCCTCGGCTGCGGAGCGACCCAGCAGGTCGCCGAACTGGCGGTGGGTGTGGGCGAGTTCGGCGCCCAGCCGCTCACGGGACTCCAGGTCCTCCGCCTCGGACAGGGCCTGCGCGCACTCCCGCACCGCGTCCGCCATCCGTTGCCGGGCCCCGCCGAGCCCCGCCTCCATGCGCAGCGCCAGCCACGCGCGGGCGCGCAGCGCACGCACCAGGCCGTGCACGTTGCCGAGCGAGCGCCACAGTTCGCCGGCGCGTTCGTAGGCCTGGTCCGCCTCGGCGGGCAGCCCGGCCTGGCCGAGTGACTCGGCGGCGAGGTGGGCGAGCGTCGCGTGGTCCTGCTGCTCGGGCCAGTGCCGGGCGATCTCCGCGGCCTTCAGCCGGCGTTCGGCGGACTCCCGGTGCTCGCCCAGTTCGCCAAGACAGTCGCCGAGCCACCAGAGTGTCTGTACGACCGCGCCGTCACCGTGCGTCTCGCTGCTGAGGTCGGGCAGCGCCGACTCCAGTACCTCGGCCGCCTCCGCCCACCGGCCCTGCCGCAGCAGGAAACCGCCGAGCAGATGCCGGGCCCAGGCACCCAGGGTCGGTCCCTCACCCGCCTCGTCGGCCCAGTGCGCGGCCTCCAGGGCGCGGTCCGCCGCCTCGGAGACCTCGTCGCGCGCCCCGAGGATCTCGGCGAGCTGCAGGTTCAACTGGGCCTGGCCCGCCGCCTCCAGATACGCCCCGCCGTGCTCCAGGGCCCCGCGCAGCGCCCGCTCGGCCCCGGCGATGTCGCCCAGGTGATGGGCGAGACCGGCCAGCCGGGCCTCGTACTCCACCGCGAACCACGGCAGCCCCGCCGCGACGAACGCGTCCGTGGCCCACGCGAACAGTTCCGCCGCCCCCGCGAGGTCCCCGGTGCGCGTCGCCAGTTCCCCGAGCATGGCCTGTGCCTCGGCGCCGCGTGAGGCGAGCCGCACATCGTCCCCGGCGTGCCCGTCGACGAGCGCGAGGAGCTCCCGTACGGCGTTCTCGGCGGCGGCCAGGGCCTGGTCGGTGCCGTCCTCCTCGACCTGCCGCATGAGGATGCGGGCGCGTCCCATCAGGACGGCCGCGGCCTGCCGTACGCCGGTGCTCTCGTCGGAGTAGAGCGCGAGGACCTGCTCGTACGGCTCGGAGACGGCGTCCAGGGCCGCGTCGAGGTCGCCGTCGAGGGCGCGTGCGTACGCGGCACGGGCGCGGGCGGCCAGGGCTTCGCCGGGGTCGCCCGCCTCGGCGTACAGGTCGGCGGCCCGCTCGAAGAGCGCGATGCCCTCAGGACCGCCCTCCATGGCCCTGTGGTCGACGATCTCCGCCCGGTCGGCCGTCGGTAGGTCCACACCCTCGGCGGCCCGCCAGACGGCCGCCCACGCCTCCATCGCGTGCGGAAGCAGGGCGTGGGACATCCGGCGCGCGTCGGCGAGCAGCGCGGGCAGATCGTCCGGGGCGGCCGCCTTCTCCGCCGCGTCCGGGGACATCACCGACTCGGCGGGAGCCTTGCGGGGAGCCGGAACGCCCCTCGCCGCGCGGACACCCAGCGGCAGGCGGTCCACCAGGGGAGCCTGGTCCATGCGCGCGCGGATGTCGTCACCCACGGACGACGTGCCGTTGCGCAGATCGAAACGCGCCGACAGGGAAAGGGCCTCCGCGCGCGCGTGGACGGCGAGTTCACCTGCGGTCCAGGCACGCCCGGCCGGTCCGGGCACCGACTGGGTGCCCATGCCGAGGCCGGTGAGCCGGTCCATGAGGAGGGTCACGGCGGCCAGGAAGTCCATCCGGCTGCGCGGCTGCCCGGAGTCCGTGAAATACGCGGGGCGCTCCGCGAGCAGCTCCAGCGCGCGTGCCTCGTTGCCGGTCAGCGCGCAGAACTCGACGTGGTCCGCGTACGCGGCCCGCATGCTCTCCATGGGCCGCACCAGCCGGAAGCCCCGCAGGTGATGCGCGCGGGCCTCGTCCAGCCGGCCCAGACGCAGCAGTGGGCCCAGGGAGGACGCCAGGACGGTGTGCGGTTCGTGGGCGCAGGTGAACTCGCCCTCCAGGACCGGCCGCCACAGGTCGAGCGCCTCGGCGTCCGCGCCCCGCTCGGTCTGCCACCAGCCCTGGCTGTGCAGTTCGCAGGCGTGGCAGTCGGCCATGCTGTCGCGGTCGGCGGCCAGCCAGGCGGCGTACGCCCGTTCGGCCCGCGGCAGGTCACCGACATGCGCGGCCACACTGAACTCGGCGCTCCGCACGGCCCGTTCGGAGTGGCCGGCGAGCCGGTAGCGGTGCTCCATCTCGCCGAGCCACTTCTCGATGGAGGCCAGCGGAATGTGCGGCTGGTCCAGCATGCCCGTGGTCATCCACTTGAAGACCCAGTGCAGCGTGTGGACCTCGTACTCGTCGAAGTCCTCGGGCCGCTCGTCCCACATGCGCAGCAGACGCGCGAAGGGGACGAACATCCTGTCCTTCTCGGAGCTGTAGTTGTAGGCCTTCAGCTGGTGCCCCAGCGCCTCGATCACGGCGAGCGGGATGTTCAGCCTCTCGGCCTCGACCAGCAGCTCCTCCGCGCGCGCGTTTCGGGCCGGCCCCTCGGGCTGCTCCGAGTTCAGCGCCATGGCCTCCCGGAGGGCGTCGAAGTCCTTGATCTCGCTCATCGCCGGCCGTCCTCCGTGGGCTCCGTGGGATCGCTGTGGGTGGCCCACTCCAGGAGGCCGATGAACGCACGGTTCAGCAGCGCGGAGTCCGCGGGCCGCAGCGGGCGCTGCGCCATGAGCAGAGCCTGTCCGTACAGGGACTCCGTGGCGGTGCCGATCAGTTCCCGGTCCTCCAGCGAACTGATCCGCCGGATCAGCGGGTTGAGGTGGTTGAGCACCAGCCGCGCGCGCGGGGCACTGCCCCGCAGCGAGCCGAGGATGCCGGCCCACAGGTCGTCGGCCTGCTCCTCGGCCTCCGCGCGCGCCTGTTCGTGCCGGGCCGCCCGGTCGTCCAGGTGCAGCGCGGGCACCGACAGCGGGTGGAAGGCGCGCAGGACGACATCGCACCCCAGGGGGTCGAGTCTGGCGCGCGCGGCCCCCAGGAACGCCGCCAGGGCCAGCTCCTCGGCCGGGTCGACCGAGTCCAGGTGCGCGGTCACGGTGTCGGCGTCCAGCTCGGCGACCACGGACCCCGGGCGCACCGAAGGCAACGCCTCGATCAGCTCACTGTCGTACGTGTAGCCGCCGTTGACGACACCGACGCCCTGCGCGGACGCGATCGGCGCGACCTGCCGGTACTCCTCGACGGTGCGCGTGAAGTGGATCACCGGGTGCCTCTGCGCGAACTCCTCCAGCGACAGCTGCCCGTCGGTCGTCTCGAAGGGGAGCCACGGCAGCATCGTGCGCAGCATCTCCTTGTCGTGCCTGGCCAGGGACTTGACCCCCAGATGGTGCACCGACAGGAACGCGGCCAGCCGCTCGGGGTCCCCGGCGGCGAGCCCGGTCAGCCAGGAGCGAATCCTTTCGCCCAGCGCTTCCCGTACGGCGGCCAGCGTCTCGTCCTCGTACAGCGACTCGCGGGAGGCCGTCGGCCGCAGACTGTCGGTGTCGAGCACGCACCGCACGAAGAACGCCCAGTCGGGCAGCAGCTGTTCGGCCCGCTCGGTGAGCAGCATGCCCTTCAGATGCACCCGGTGACTCGCGCGCTGCGCCGGACTCACGGAGGACGGCAGGACGTACGCCACCCCGCGGATCCCGGCGAGCGGCACGTCCAGGTCGATCGAGTCCAGCGGTGTGAACCCGAACAGGTCGTGACAGTGCCGCTGAAGGGCCACCCTTCGGGTGGCGGGCGACGGATACGGACGGTTCCAGGGCGCCGGCAGATCGGTGACCGCCTCGTCGCCCACCCGCACGTCGTACGGCAGCAGCGACCCGAAGTCCCGCGCCAGCGCCAGCACACGCGCCTCGGTGAGCCACTCGCCGGCCCCGGGCCGCGCCACCAGGTGCACGGTGGTGCCCGGTTCCGGCCGGGCCTCGTCGGGCAGCGTCCGCACGGTGTACGAACCGTCGTCCGCCGCCGTCCACTCCACGGGCGGCGCGTCCGGCGTACGGGCGCTGCGGCTGACCACCCTGATCCGCTCGGCCACGACGAAACAGGCGAGCAGCCCGATGCCGAACTGGCCGAGGAACTCCGAACGCGCTTCCTGGATGCCGCCAGGGTCCGCCCGCTTGGAACTGCGGCCGATGGTCGCGAGCAGGTTGTGGACGTCCGCCTCGGTGAGACCGACCCCGGAGTCCTCGACCCGCAGGGTGCCGCCCTCCGCGTACAGCCGCACCCGCGCAGGGGCGTCGGGCTGCTCGGCGCGCCGGGCGGTGATCGCGTCCACGGCGTTCTGCAGCAGCTCGCGCAGATAGACCCTGGGGCTGGAGTAGAGGTGATGGGAGAGCAGGTCCACGAGGCCGCGCAGGTCGACCTGGAACGTATGCGGGGACTGGGGTGCCTGGGATGACTGTGAGGTCTGGGAGTCCATCGTCGCAGCGCCGGAGGGGGGACCAGGTTCTGGCGACGGCGCGGGGTCGGGCGGTCCCGGTGAGGCGGTGACCGCGGGGGATGGCCGGTGGCGCGCCATCCTAGGCCCCGAACGAGCCGTCTGACCAGCGGATTCCGAGTACGTATACGGCAATGTCAGTGGTGTGGTGTGCAATGGATCTCGTGCCCGCACTGGAAGAACCCCTGAAACAACAGCTGAAGTCAGTGCTCGGCCCCGCCACCGCGAAGGTGATGGCCGAGCACCTCGGCCTGCACACCGTCGGCGACCTCCTGCACCACTATCCGCGCAGGTACGAGGAGCGGGGCCAGCTCACCCACCTGGCCGACCTCCCCATGGACGAGCACGTGACCGTGGTCGCCCAGGTGGCCGACGCCCGCCTGCACACCTTCGCGTCCTCCAAAGCCCCCCGGGGCAAGGGCCAGCGACTGGAAGTCACCATCACGGACGGCAGCGGCCGGATCCAACTGGTCTTCTTCGGCCACGGAGTCCACAAACCCCACAAGGAACTCGTCCCCGGCACCCGCGCCCTGTTCGCCGGCAAGGTCTCGGTCTTCAACCGCCGCCTCCAGCTGGCCCATCCGGCGTACGAGTTGCTGCGCGGCGACACCGACGAGGCGGCGGAGGCCGTCGACTCCTGGGCGGGCGCCCTGATCCCGATGTACCCGGCCACCGCGAAGCTGGAGTCCTGGAAGATCGCCAAGTCGGTGCAGACGGTCCTGCTCAGCGCCCAGGACGCCGTCGACCCGCTGCCCCCCTCCCTTCGGGAGGGCAGGGGCCTGGCCACCCTCCCCGAGGCCCTTCTGAAGATCCACCGCCCGCACACCAAGGCCGACATCGAGGAGGCGCGTACCCGCCTCAAGTGGGACGAGGCGTTCGTCCTCCAGGTCGCCCTGGCCCGCCGCCGTCACGCGGACGCCCAACTCCCGGCGGTGCCCCGCAAACCGTCCCCGGAC
Source organism: Streptomyces turgidiscabies Car8 (assembly GCF_000331005.1). Taxonomy (GTDB): domain Bacteria; phylum Actinomycetota; class Actinomycetes; order Streptomycetales; family Streptomycetaceae; genus Streptomyces; species Streptomyces turgidiscabies. The sequence continues at coordinate 17,791 of NZ_AEJB01000153.1, read as the reverse complement.
GGCATCCTCACCGCCTTCGACGCGAAGCTCCCCTTCACCCTCACGGAGGGCCAGCAGAAGGTCTCCAAGGAGATCTTCGACGACCTGGCGGCGGAACACCCCATGCACCGGCTGCTCCAGGGGGAGGTGGGCTCGGGCAAGGCTCAGCCCCTCGACTCGCTTGTCCTCACGCCTGCTGGTTTCCGCCGTATGGGAGACCTGAGGGTTGGTGACGAGATCGTCGTGCCTGACGGAGAGATCGCGCTGATCGACGGCGTCTTTCCGCAAGGCGAGCGTGATGTCTGGCGTCTGGTCCTTTCGGACGGCAGCTCCGTCGAGTGCGACGACGAGCATCTCTGGATCGTCGGCACGAGCTGCGGGTGGCACCGAGGCCAGGCGCCCAAGGTCATGACGGCTCGAGAGATTCGGCTGGATACGTTCAAGGCCGACGGAACGTCGAAGTGGTACCTCCCAGCAGCCACCCCGGTAGATCTCGGAGACGACTGCGGGCTACCGCTCGATCCCTACCTGTTCGGTCTTCTTCTGGGAGACGGCTCGTTCCGGCACAACCTGCGACTGTCCACGGTCGATGCCGAGATCCGTGATGCAGTGGCGACCGCCGTGGCACCGGACTGTCGGCTGGTTCCAGTGAGCGGTTCCCGCTGCGACTACACGATCCAACTGACCCGCCGCGCGGGCGGCGTGCGCAATCCAGTGATTCAGGCCGTGCGGGACCTGAACCTTTGGGGCGCGACGTCGCATGCCAAGTTTGTTCCCGACGAGTTCAAGAACACGTCGATCAAAAACCGTCTCGCTGTGCTCCAGGGGCTTATGGACACGGACGGCACAGTCGACAAGGGAGGTCTCAGCATCTCGTTCTGTTCGGCCTCGCGGAGGCTCGCGGAGGATGTCGCGTGGCTGGTCCGGTCTCTTGGCGGCCGGGCGCGAATCCTGCCTGAGCGGGCGGCGTTCAACGTCTTCGTGTCCCTGCCCGACATGTACGCGCCGTTCAGACTGAGGCGAAAGGCCGATCGGGTAAGTCCCCGGCCGAAATGCAACACGTTCCGACGGGGAATTCGGGCGGTGGAGCACGTGGGACGCAAACCCGTCCAGTGCATCAGCGTTGCGCACCGTAGCCACGCCTATGTCACAGACAATTTCACAGTGACCCACAACACGATGGTGGCCCTCCGGGCCATGCTCGCCGTGGTCGACGCGGGCGGGCAGGCCGCGATGCTCGCGCCCACCGAGGTGCTCGCCCAGCAGCACCACCGGTCGATCACCGAGATGATGGGCGAGTTGGCGCAGGGCGGGATGCTCGGCGGCGCCGACAAGGCCACCAAGGTGGTGCTCCTGACCGGCTCCATGGGCACCGCGGCCCGCCGCCAGGCGTTGCTGGACCTCGTCACCGGGGAAGCGGGGCTCGTCATCGGCACGCACGCGCTGATCGAGGACAAGGTCCAGTTCCACGACCTCGGCCTGGTGGTGGTGGACGAACAGCACCGCTTCGGCGTCGAACAGCGCGACGCCCTGCGCGGCAAGGGCAAACAGCCCCCGCACCTCCTGGTGATGACCGCCACGCCCATTCCGCGCACGGTCGCCATGACCGTCTTCGGCGACCTGGAGACGTCGGTCCTGGACCAGCTCCCCGCCGGCCGTTCCCCGATCGCCAGCCATGTCGTCCCGGCGGCCGACAAGCCTCACTTCCTGGCCCGCGCCTGGGAACGCGTGCGCGAGGAGGTGGGCAACGGCCATCAGGCCTATGTGGTCTGCCCACGGATCGGCGACGACGCCGACGAACCCGCCGACCCGAAGAAGGCCGGGAAGAAGAAGTCCGCCGAGGACGAGGCCGAGAAGCGTCCGCCGCTCGCCGTCGTGGAGGTGGCCGAGCAGCTCACCCGGGGCCCGCTCCAGGGGCTGAAGGTCGAGATCCTGCACGGCCGTATGCACCCCGACGACAAGGACGCCGTGATGCGCCGCTTCGCCGCCGGGGAGACGGACGTCCTCGTGGCCACCACGGTCATCGAGGTCGGTGTCAACGTGCCCAACGCGACAGCGATGGTGATCATGGACGCAGACCGCTTCGGCGTCTCCCAGCTCCACCAGCTCCGGGGCCGCGTCGGCCGGGGCTCGGCCGCCGGCCTCTGTCTCCTGGTCAGCGAGATGCCCGAGGCGAGCCCCGCCCGCCAGCGCCTCAACTCCGTCGCCGCCACCCTCGACGGCTTCGAACTGTCCCGCATCGACCTCGAACAACGCCGCGAGGGCGACGTCCTGGGCCAGGCACAGTCCGGCGCCCGCACCTCCCTGCGGATGCTCACCGTCATCGACGACGAGGAGACCATCGCGGAGGCGAGGGAGGAGGCGTCGGCGGTGGTCGCCGCAGACCCCGAGCTGAACCACCTACCGGGCCTTCGCACAGCCCTGGACGCCCTACTGGACGAGGAGAGGGAGCAGTACCTGGACAAGGGGTGAGGCAATACACCCCGGGCCCCTCCAGGGGCGCGCGGAACTGCGCGACCAGCCCCCACGCACCCGCTGTCGCCGACAACACACGCACCCCCCACCCCCGCCTGCGAAACTGGATCCGCAATCACCACACGGAAACGGACAAGGACCCCAGATGACCCGCGTGATCGCCGGCACAGCCGGCGGACGCCGCCTAGCCGTCCCGCCGGGAACAGGCACGCGCCCCACCTCCGACCGCGCCCGCGAGGGCCTCTTCTCCACCTGGCAGGCCCTCCTCGGCGGCCCCCTGGAAGGTGAACGCGTCCTCGACCTGTACGCCGGCTCGGGTGCCGTGGGCCTGGAGGCGCTCAGTCGCGGTGCCGGGCACACCCTCCTCGTGGAGGCCGACGCCCGCGCCGCCCGTATCGTCCGCGAGAACGTGAAGGCGCTCGGGCTGCCCGGCGCCGAGGTCAGGGCGGCCAAGGCGGAACAGGTTGTTCAGACGCCGTCCACACAGCCGTACGACATCGTCTTCATCGACCCGCCGTACGCCGTCGAGAACGACGATCTTCGGGAGATTCTGCTCACACTCCGGGCCGGGGGCTGGCTCGCGGCCGAAGCCCTCGTCACCGTGGAGCGCAGCACCAGAGGCGGTCAGTTCCCTTGGCCGGACGGCTTCGAAGCGCTCCGGTCCCGTCGCTACGGCGAGGGAACGTTTTGGTACGGTCGCGCCGCCTCTACGTGCGATGACGCACGATGACCGGACCGGAGAGCGAGGGATCACTAGTGCGCCGCGCCGTCTGTCCCGGGTCGTTCGACCCGATCACCAACGGACACCTCGACATCATTTCCCGCGCCTCCCGTCTGTACGACGAGGTCTATGTCGCGGTCATGATCAACAAGTCCAAGAAGGGCCTCTTCGAGGTCGACGAACGGATCGACCTGATCCGCCAGGTCACCGCCGAGTTCGGAAACGTCCGGGTCGAGTCCTTCCACGGCCTCCTCGTCGACTTCTGCAAGCAGCGCGACATCCCGGCCATCGTCAAGGGCCTGCGCGCGGTCAGCGACTTCGACTACGAACTCCAGATGGCCCAGATGAACAACGGGTTGTCCGGCGTCGAGACGCTCTTCGTACCGACCAATCCCACCTACAGCTTCCTGTCCTCCTCGCTCGTCAAGGAGGTCGCCGCCTGGGGCGGGGACGTCTCCCACCTCGTGCCGCCACTGGTCCTGGAAGCCCTCGACGGCCGCCTCAAGAAGGACTGACGAGGCACTGACATACCGTCACTCGGTGTCGGGCGGGTCGGCAGGAGTCGTACAGTCGACCCGTCCGTCTTCATCACAGCTGTAGAGAGTGGCGAGCACACGGTGGACGTGCAGAAGAAGCTCGACGAGATCGTCTCCGCGGTCTCCAGTGCCCGGTCGATGCCCATGTCGGCCTCGTGCGTGGTCAACCGCGCCGAGCTGCTCGCGATGCTGGAAGAGGTGCGCGCGGCCCTGCCCGGCTCCCTCGCGCAGGCGCAGGAGCTGATCGGCGACCGGGAACAGCTGGTCGACCAGGCCCGCCAGGAGGCCGACCGGATCATCCGGACCGCGCACGAGGAGCGCGGCTCGCTGATCTCCGACACGGAGGTCGCCCGCCGCTCCCAGAGCGAGGCCGACCGCATCCTCACGGAGGCCCGCAAGGAGGCCGAGGACGTCCGCGCCGAGGCCGACGACTACGTCGACTCGAAGCTCGCCAACTTCGAGGTCGTCCTCACCAAGACCCTCGGCTCCGTCGGCCGTGGCCGCGAGAAACTGCTCGGCACCGGCCCCGGCCTCGACGACCAGGGATACGAGGACGAGGACGCCCCCGAGCGCAGCCACGACCCCGAGACCCTGCGTGTCAACGCCGACAAGTACGTCGACGTGAAGCTCGGCGCCTTCGAGGCCGTCCTCGCCAAGACCCTGGAGGCCGTCGGCCGCGGCCGGCAGACCCTGCACGGCCGCATCGCCAGCGACGACCTCGGTGCCCTCGGCCAGGACGACGACGGCACCTCCAGGCAGCACACCAGCGACGCCGACTTCCTGGCCGGCCTCGCCGTGGTCCCGGACGCCCCCGGCGAACAGCCCCGCGCGGCGGAGATCCCGGCCCAGCAGCAGTACGGCCAGCAGCAGGACCAGTACGGCTACCAGCAGCCCGCCGACCCCTACGGCGGCTACCAGCAGGCGTACGCCCAGCAGCAGGACCAGTACGGCTACCAGACGGCCGACCCCTACGCCTACCAGGCGTACGACGGCTCACAGGCCGCCTACGACCCCGCTCAGGACCCGCAGGGCCAGCAAGGTCAGCAGGGGTATGTCCAGCAGGAACAGCAGCAGTCGTACGCTCTCGACGAGACCAGCCTCTTCGACACCGGCATGATCAGCGCCGAGCAGCTGCGCGCCTACGAACAGGGGCGCGGCGGGCAGTAAGTGCCCGCGCGGGGACCGGATTGGGCCGTGGGCGGAAGGTCCAGTATCCTGGCTCTTCGGTCGCATGTACCTCTGCGATCACCGCTGCCCGGAAGACGAGCAGCTGAGCATCGAAGATCGAAAGCAGGAATGGCTCTGAACGCCCGCCTCGACCACCGCAACCCTCTTGTGTTCGACACACACGAGCTGGGGCGGCGTCCTGGCGCGCTGCAGCGCCTTACCCGTGAGATCGACGCTCCCGCGGATCTTGGGATCGCGGGAGTCATCGGAGTGCCGGAAGGCGCGCCGGTGGGGCTCGAACTCCGTCTGGAGTCCGTCATGGAAGGTGTGCTTGTCACAGGCACCGCCCGTGCACGGGCCAAGGGGGAGTGCGTAAGGTGTCTGGAGCCGCTCGAGCAGGAGCTCACAGCGGACTTCCAGGAGATGTTCTCGTACCCTGACGCCGACGACCGGGGCCGCGTAAAGGCGGAGCCGGCCGACGACGCCGAGGACGACGAGGACACGCTCTTCATCGAGGACGGCTTGTTCGACCTCGAAGCCGTGCTGCGTGATGCGGTGGTGCTCGCACTGCCGATGCAGCCGGTGTGCCAGGACGACTGCCCCGGCCTGTGCTCCGAGTGCGGAGCCCGGCTGGCTGACGACCCGGACCACCACCACGATGCCGTCGACATCCGTTGGGCGGCACTGCAGGGACTCGCAGGTTCACTCGAACCCGGCGAGAAGGACGAGATCAGCGGCGCCGAAGCGCAAGCGGGCGTCGACGAGAAGCAGGAGAAGTAGCCGTGGCTGTTCCGAAGCGGAAGATGTCGCGCAGCAACACGCGCCACCGCCGGTCGCAGTGGAAGGCTGCGGTCCCCACCCTGGTTGCGTGCGAGCGTTGCCAGGAGCCCAAGCTGCAGCACATCGCGTGCCCGTCTTGCGGCACTTACAACAAGCGCCAGGTCCTCGAGGTCTGAGCGGCCGGTGAGAGGCTTCATGTCTGACGCCCAGGCGGACTCGTCCGCCAAGAAGAAGGCGGACACGGCCTCGTCCCACACGCTTCTGGAAGGGCGGCTCGGCTACCAGCTTGAGTCCGCCCTTCTGGTGCGTGCGTTGACCCACCGTTCGTACGCGTACGAGAACGGCGGTCTGCCCACCAACGAGCGGCTGGAGTTCCTCGGGGACTCCGTGCTCGGCCTGGTGGTCACGGACACGCTGTACCGGACCCACCCCGACCTCCCAGAAGGCCAGTTGGCCAAGCTGCGGGCCGCGGTGGTCAACTCTCGTGCGCTCGCGGAGGTGGGCCGCGGGCTCGAACTCGGCTCCTTCATCCGGCTCGGCCGGGGTGAAGAGGGCACGGGCGGGCGGGACAAGGCGTCCATCCTCGCCGACACCCTCGAAGCGGTGATCGGCGCTGTCTATCTCGACCAGGGTCTCGACGCGGCGGGCGAACTCGTCCACCGTCTCTTCGACCCGCTGATCGAGAAGTCCTCGAACCTCGGTGCCGGCCTGGACTGGAAGACCAGTCTCCAGGAGCTCACCGCGACCGAAGGGCTCGGTGTACCCGAGTACCTGGTCACGGAGACCGGCCCGGACCACGAGAAGACCTTCACTGCTGCCGCCCGCGTCGGAGGCGTCTCGTACGGCACCGGCACCGGCCGCAGCAAGAAGGAGGCGGAGCAGCAGGCCGCGGAATCGGCCTGGCGTTCCATCCGCGCGGATGCGGACGAACGTGCGAAGGCCGCTGCCGCGGAGGCTGTGGCCGAGGTCGCAGCCGAGGCTGCGGTGTCTGTGCCTGTCGAGGACGACGCTGAGGCGTCCTCCTCCACGTCTGCCTAGTTTGCGTGCACCAGTGCTGTCCCCTGCGGGACGGCGCTGGTGTTTTTTCGGTTGTTCTTCGGCCGCGGGTTCGTTGTGGCTTGTCGCGCAGTTCCCCGCGCCCCTAAAAGCAGGGGGTTTCCGTGCCCGAGTTGCCTGAAGTCGAGGTCGTACGGCGGGGGCTTGAGCGCTGGGTGGCTCGCCGCACCGTCGCTGATGCCGAGGTGTTGCATCCTCGGGCCGTGCGGCGGCATGTCGCCGGTCCGGACGACTTCGCGCATCGACTCAAAGGGCATCGCATCGGTACACCCAGTCGGCGGGGGAAGTATCTGTGGCTGCCGTTGGAGGACACCGGGCAGTCGGTGCTCGCGCATCTCGGGATGAGCGGTCAGCTGCTGGTGCAGCCGCACGACGCCGCCGACGAGAAGCATCTGCGGATTCGCGTCCGGTTCGCCGACGACCTGGCGACCGAGCTGCGCTTCGTCGACCAACGCACCTTCGGCGGACTGTCGTTGCACGACAACACCCCCGACGGGCTGCCCGACGTCATCGCCCACATCGCGCGTGACCCCCTCGACCCGCTGTTCGACGACGAGGCCTTCCATCAGGCGCTGCGCCGGAAGCGTACGACCATCAAACGGGCCCTGCTCGACCAGTCGTTGATCAGCGGCGTGGGCAACATCTACGCGGACGAGGCCCTTTGGCGCTCCCGGGTCCACTACGAACGTCCGACCGTTGGCTTCACCCGCCCGCGCACGGCCGAACTCCTGGGCCACGTACGGGATGTGATGAACGCGGCGCTGGCCGTGGGCGGCACGAGTTTCGACAGTCTGTACGTCAACGTCAATGGCGAATCGGGGTACTTCGACCGCTCACTCGACGCGTACGGACGTGAGAGGCTGCCCTGCAGACGCTGTGCGACGCCGATGCGCCGCCGGCCCTGGATGAACCGGTCCAGCTACTTCTGCCCGCAGTGCCAGCGGGCGCCGCGCCTTTCGCCGTAGTCGAGCGCGGGCGCTAGGCGCGAGGGGCGCGTGTCTCGTCGTACCTCTGGCGTGCCGCCAGTACGGAGTCCATGCGGCCCTCCACGAAGTGGATCAGCTCCAGCAGACGTTCGGCGACCTCGTGGCCCAGGGGGGTCAGCTCGTAGTCCACGCGGGGCGGGTTCGTCGGCTGGGCCTCGCGGTGGACCAGGCCGTCACGCTCCAGGCCCTGGAGGGTCTGGGACAGCATTTTCTCACTCACGCCGTCGACGCGGCGGCGCAGCTCGTTGAATCGGAGCGACCCCTCCTGCAGGGCGCCGAGGGTGAGCGCGCCCCAGCGGCCCGTGACGTGCTCCAGCGTGCCGCGCGACGGGCAGGCCTTGGCGAACACGTCGTAGGGGAGGGTCTCCTCCGTGGTGTTCCTCATGACCCCAGGGTACGCGAGCGCAGCGCTGACCTGAAGATTGCGCTAACTACTAGTTAGTGCAAGCGCTCGGTGCGATCTTCAGGTCAGCAGGTGATGCCGCCGGTCAGTACCCGAAGTCCTGGGTCCACCAGGGGCCGCCCGAGCCGAAGTGCACACCCACGCCCAGCGTCTTGAAGTCGCAGTTCAGTATGTTCGCCTTGTGGCCGGGGCTGTTCATCCAGGCCTCCATCACCGCGGCGGCGTCGGCCTGGCCCCGGGCGATGTTCTCGCCGCCGAGGCTGGTGATGCCGGCCTTGTCCGCCCGGTCCCAGGGCGAGAGGCCGTCGGGGTCGGTGTGGTCGAAGAAGTCCCGGGCGGCCATGTCCTCGCTGAACGTCTCCGCCAGGTCCCGCAGCGCACTGTTCGCGGACACCGCGCTGCAGCCCACCTTCGCCCGCTCCTCGTTGACGAGCTGGAGCACCTCCGCCTCGGCGGCGGCCTGTGCGGACACCGTGACGGGGGCGGAGGACTGCTGCCTCGCCTTTTCCGACTTCGTCGGAGTGGGCGCCGGAGTCGTCTTCGGTGCCTCGCTGGGAGTGACCGCGGACTTCTTCGGCGGGGCCTTGGGCTTCGGGGTCGTGGGCGCGGTCGACTGGGAGGGGGACACGGACGGGGAGGGCGAGGTCGTGTCGCGGTCCGCGTCGCGGCTCGTCGACGTACCGCTGTCGCGGTCCTCGTCGGCGTTGCCGGACGCACCGCCCTGCTGGGTCTCGGCGTTCGTCGGGGTGTCCGCGGCCTGCACCTTGTCGCCGCTGCTGCCACCACCGATCGTGTACTTGTCACCACCGGGCAGCACGCCCGTGGCGACGGCGACCGTCCCCAGGGCGACCGCGGCTGACACACCCAGCAGGCCCGTACGGACGGACATGGACGACCGCTTCTTGCGGCGTCGACGGTTACCACCGGTGCCGGGCCCGTCGAAGGGGCCGCCGGTCGCCGCCGAGTGGGCACCGGTGTCGTCCGGCGCGAAGAGGTAGGCGTCACTCGTCGCGTAGGCGTCGGAGTGCGCCTCCGGGTGCAGGTACGGAGCGATCCCCACGGTGGTGGGCGCGTCCTCCCACAGCGTGCTGTAGGCGGTGTGAGGCGTGTGAGGGACCGGGGCGTCGTACGGTCCGTGGCCGGATCCGTAACCGTCCGTGTCCGAATCGTATGGTTCCGTGACCCCCGTGGCGCGACCTGTGGCGGCGCGGCCGGCGGCGGAGCGTCGGTGCCGTCCCATGTTGTGGCCTTCCTCGTCCTTGCGGTCAGGGTTACTCACTCGAACGAGTGAGTTTCATATGAGATTCGTTGGGTGGGGACGGTACCCCATGGCGCAAGTGGAGGAAGTGCTCAGAGAGACATTGGCCCGTTAGCGTGCATCCATGAACGAGGATGTACGACTGGTCGCCTGGGTGCGCGGACGTGTGCAGGGCGTGGGTTTCCGCTGGTTCACGCGGGCGAGGGCCCTGGAGATCGGCGGCCTGAGTGGTTTTGCTCTCAATCTGGACGACGGACGTGTGCAAGTGGTCGCGGAGGGCACTCGACAGGGCTGCGAGGGACTGCTCGACTGGCTGCGCGGAGACGACACGCCCGGCCGCGTGGACGGCGTCACCGAGATCTGGGACACACCTCGCCGGATCTACGACGGCTTCGCCATCCGCTGAGGCGGTTCTGTAAAGGGGCCCAGGCCGCGACCCGTGGACATGCCACACGCACCTGTCCACAGCAGAAACTGGCTGGTGGTTGCCAAGAAGCGCAGGTCGTGGCAGGCTCCGCGGAAAACGCTTGCCGCCACGCCCTCGGGTCCCGTCAGAGCCGCAGCGCCGCCCGTGAGAGGCCGCGCGCTCCGGGCCGCCCGCCAATACAGGGCGTGATCGTGTTGACCGTCAAACTTTTTGGTGAGACGCTGAAAGCCCCGCGCACCTTAGCTGTTTGGCATGTAAGAACGGCAGTAAAAACCTGAGCAAGAACTCCAGAGTGCCAAGCATCGCGGGTGCGATTCCCTCACGACCCACACCGCTTCGGTCGGTCACTCAGTGTGGAGGACCATCCATCATGGCAAAGGCGCTTCTCGGTTACGTCGGCGGCTCTGACCCGCGACTCCTCGCCGAGATGCGACGGCTCCAGCAGCGCGTACAGGACCTGGAATCCGAACTCGGACGCATCCAGGCGGAAAACGACGAGCTGACGGCTGCCGCTTCTCACGACTCGCTTCTCGAGAGCATCGACGCACGCCAGGCGGAGCCCGCGCTCACCTGATCACTGCATCGTCACGCACTGCATCAGCACTGCGCACCGCAACACGGCGACCCCGTGGTTGAACTGCCCGTGTCAACCGCTGAGCTGTCGGAGTTTGGCCAGAGTATTGCAAGGGACGCTTCGGCGTCCCTTCTTTATTCCCCCGTGCTTCCCGGCGCGCTGTCCCGATGGTCAAGAGTGGTCCTTCCACAGGTTCTCCACTCTCTTTAACGTCTGATGTGCCCTGCACGTTCATCGGTGAAACCGCCGGGGGGTATCCAGGGGTTCATCGTGTGACATAACGGCGGAAGGTAGAGTCCAGCGGCGTGCACCTCAAGGCCCTGACCCTCCGCGGGTTCAAGTCGTTCGCCTCGGCGACCACACTGCGCTTCGAGCCGGGCATCACGTGTGTCGTGGGCCCGAACGGCTCGGGCAAGTCCAATGTCGTGGACGCCCTCAGCTGGGTCATGGGCGAGCAGGGCGCCAAGTCACTGCGCGGCGGCAAGATGGAGGACGTCATCTTCGCCGGCACCACCGGGCGCCCGCCGCTCGGCCGCGCCGAGGTCTCTCTCACCATCGACAACTCCGACGGCGCGCTGCCCATCGAGTACGCCGAGGTCACCATCACGCGGATCATGTTCCGCAACGGCGGCAGCGAGTACCAGATCAACGGCGACACCTGCCGGCTGCTCGACATCCAGGACCTGCTGTCCGACTCCGGTATCGGCCGCGAGATGCACGTCATCGTCGGCCAGGGCCAGTTGGACTCCGTACTGCACGCCGATCCGATGGGCCGCCGCGCCTTCATCGAGGAGGCGGCCGGCGTGCTGAAGCACCGCAAGCGCAAGGAGAAGGCGCTGCGCAAGCTGGACGCGATGAAGGCCAACCTCGCCCGCGTCCAGGACCTCACCGACGAACTGCGGCGCCAGTTGAAGCCGCTGGGGCGGCAGGCGGCGGTCGCCCGCCGGGCCGCGGTCATCCAGGCGGATCTGCGCGACGCCCGCCTCCGGCTCCTCGCCGACGATCTCGTACGGCTGCGGGGAGCGCTCCGGACGGAGGTCGCGGACGAGGCAGCGCTCAGGGAACGCAAGGAGGCGACCGAGGCCGAGCTGAGGAAGGCCCTCCAGCGCGAGGCGCTCCTGGAGGACGAGGTACGGCAGCTCACGCCACGCCTCCAGCGCGCTCAGCAGACCTGGTACGACCTCTCCCAGCTCGCCGAACGGGTGCGCGGCACCGTCTCCCTGGCCGACGCGCGGGTGAAGAGTGCCACCTCCGCCCCCGACGAGGAGCGGCGCGGACGTGAGCCCGAGGACATGGAGCGCGAGGCCGCGCGTATCCGTGAGCAGGAGGCCGAGCTGGAGGCGGCTCTGGAGGCGGCCGAACACGCGTTGGAGGACACGGTCGAGCACCGGGCCGAGCTGGAGCGCGAACTCGCGGTCGAGGAACGGCGCCTGAAGGACGTGGCCCGCGCGATCGCCGACCGCCGCGAGGGCCTGGCCCGGCTGAACGGCCAGGTCAACGCCGCACGATCGCGCGCGGCCGGCGCCCAGGCCGAGATCGGCCGCCTCGCCGCCGCCCGCGACGAGGCGCAGGAACGGGCGGTCGCGGCCCAGGAGGAGTACGAGACGCTGCAGGCCGAGGTCGACGGCCTCGACGCGGGGGACGCGGAACTGGCGGAGCGGCACGACACCGCGAAGGCCGCCCTCGCCGACGCGGAAGCGGCCCTCACCGCGGCCCGCGAGGCGGTCACGGCGGCGGAACGCCGGCGCGCCGCCACCCAGGCCCGCCACGAGGCCCTGGCCCTGGGCCTGCGCCGCAAGGACGGCACGGGCGCGCTGCTGGCCGCCCGGGACCGGCTCACCGGCCTGCTCGGCCCGGCGGCGGAGCTGCTGACGGTCACCCCGGGCCACGAGGTCGCCGTGGCCGCGGCCTTCGGCGCGGCCGCGAACGCCGTCGCGGTGACGACCCCAGCCTCCGCGGCAGCCGCGATCCGCCTGCTGCGCAAGCAGGACGGGGGACGCGCTTCGCTGCTGCTGGCGGGAGCACCGGAGCAGGCGGAGGCCCCCGCAGAGCCGGGGGCCGGGCTACGGTGGCCGGGTGGTTCGGCGGGGCTACGGGCCGAAGGGGACGCCGGCGCGGTGGACCGGGAGGACGTCGGTGGGTGGTCCGGCGTCGGGGCGGGCGTCGACTCGGGGGCTGCGGGCGGCTCGTCGGAGGCGGGACAGGGACGGGGCGGCGCGCTGGAGGTGTCGGACGCGGGAGCGCGTGGTTCGGCGAGCACCGCGGATGCCGTAGGGCGGTCGGGCGGTGCGTCGAGCGGAGGTTCGCTCGGCGGCGGTCGGTCGGCCGGGCATGGGCCGGAGGCTCTCGCTGGTGATGGACGGGGGACGGCGGGGGAGGCAACGGCCGGGGCGGGGCAGTGGCCGTCTGCGTCCGCGTACTCAGGCGCCGTGGGCGTGCGGGGTGCCGATGGCTCGGGCGAGTCCGGCTCGGGGTCTGGAGAGCCGGGCGCGGGGGCTGCCCGAGGTGACGAGGCCGGGGCGGCTGGTGGTACCGGCTCCAGCGGTGTCCGCGATGCCGAGGCTGTCGACGGCCAGGGTTCCGCGCCCGGCGATCGTGCTGTGAGCGAGGGGCGTGCCCTGAGCGGGGGCGTGCTCGGTGTCGATGGCTCGGGCGAGCCCGGTTCAGGGCCCGGAGGCCCGGGCGGAGGGGTCGCCCTCGGCGACGAGTCCGGCGTGGCCGTGGGTAGCGTCTCCGACGACGCCCGCGATGCCGGTGCCGGCCACGGGCAGGGTTCGGTGCCCGGTGATCGTACGGTGACCGAGAGGCGCGCCTCGGACGGGCCGCCCCTTGCCGCCGACCTGGTCCGGGGTCCCGCCGAACTCATGCCCGCCGTACGGAGGTTGCTGCGCGGGATCGTGGTCGTCGGGACGCTCGAAGACGCCGAGGAACTGGTCTACTCGCGGCCGGAGTTGACCGCGGTGACCGCCGAAGGGGACCTGCTGGGCGCCCACTTCGCGCACGGTGGGTCCGCCGGGGCGCCGAGTCTCCTGGAAGTGCAGGCCTCCGTCGACGAGGCCGCTGCCGAGCTCGGTGAACTGGCCGTGCGGTGCGAGGAGTTGGCCGGGGTCCAGCGGCTCGCGGGGGAGCGGCGCAAGGAGTGTGCCGCGTTCGTCGAGGAGTTGGGGGAGCGGCGGCGGGCCGCCGACCGGGAGAAGTCGGCCGTCGCCCAGCAGCTCGGGCGGCTCGCCGGACAGGCCAGGGGCGCCGCCGGAGAGGCCGAGAGGTCCACCGCGGCCGCGGCGCGCGCGCAGGAAGCGCTCGACAAGGCCGTACAGGATGCCGAGGAGCTGGCGGAACGGCTCGCTGTCGCCGAGGAGATGCCCGTCGAGGAGGAGCCCGGCACCGGAGTCCGGGACAGGCTCGCCGCCGATGGCGCCAACGCGCGGCAGACGGAGATGGAGGCGCGGCTCCAGGTCCGTACACACGAGGAGCGGGTCAAGGGGCTGGCCGGACGGGCCGACTCGCTCGACCGGGCCGCACGTGCCGAACGGGAGGCACGCGCGCGTGCCGAGCAGCGCAGGGCGAGGCTCCGGCACGAGGCGGCCGTCGCCGAAGCCGTCGGTTCCGGCGCCCGGCAACTGCTCGCGCACGTCGAGGTCTCACTCGCCCGGGCCGATCAGGAACGCACCGCGGCCGACGCCGCCAAGGCCCGGCGTGAGCAGGAACTGACCGCTGCTCGCGCCGCCGGACGTGACTTCAAGGCCGAACTCGACAAGTTGACGGATTCAATGCACCGCGGTGAGGTACTCGGCGCCGAGAAGCGGCTGCGGATCGAGCAGCTGGAGACCAAGGCGCTGGAGGAACTCGGTGTGGAACCGGAGGGGTTGGTGGCCGAGTACGGCCCGCATCAACTGGTGCCGCCCTCGCCCCCCGCCGAGGGCGAGGAGCTGCCCGAGGATCCGGAGCATCCGCGCAACCAGCCGAAGCAGTTCCACCGCGCCGAGCAGGAGAAGCGGCTCAAGGCGACCGAACGGGCCTACCAGCAGCTGGGCAAGGTCAACCCGCTGGCGCTGGAGGAGTTCGCGGCGCTGGAGGAACGGCACAAGTTCCTCAGCGAGCAGCTCGAGGATCTGAAGAAGACCCGCACTGATCTGCTTCAAGTCGTGAAGGAGGTCGACGAGCGTGTCGAACAGGTCTTCACCGAGGCGTACCGGGACACGGCGGTGCAGTTCGAGGGCGTCTTCAGCCGGCTGTTCCCCGGAGGCGAGGGGCGGCTGATCCTGACCGACCCCGACAACATGCTCACCACCGGCGTGGACGTGGAGGCCCGGCCGCCGGGCAAGAAGGTCAAGCGGCTGTCCCTGCTGTCGGGCGGCGAGCGCTCGCTGACCGCGGTCGCGCTGCTCGTGTCGATCTTCAAGGCGCGTCCCAGCCCCTTCTATGTGATGGACGAGGTCGAGGCGGCGCTCGACGACACCAACCTCCAGCGGCTGATCCGGATCATGCAGGAGCTCCAGGAGGCCTCGCAGCTGATCGTGATCACGCATCAGAAGCGCACGATGGAGGTCGCCGACTCGCTGTACGGCGTCTCCATGCAGGGCGACGGCGTGTCGAAGGTGATTTCACAACGGCTTCGCTAACCCCTGCTTCTATCCTTCAAAACTTGAAGATAACGCCCCGGCTTGTGCCTTCTTTCTCACAGCAATCGGGCTTTCGACTTCGAAACTTGAAGACATAGTCTCGGTACCGTCGTTTTTACCTTCAGGTACCACCTACCTGAGAGGGTCCCCCACCCGGCGGCGTTGCCGGTGGCCCGAGGAGTTGTACGTGACCAGCACTGAGCAGGAACCCAAGTCAGGAGCCGGAGCGGCTCATCCCGAGCATCTCGGACACGTCATCTTCATCGCGGCGGCGGCCGCGATGGGCGGTTTCCTCTTTGGCTACGACAGTGCCGTGATCAACGGCGCCGTCGAGGCGATCCGGAGCCGTTACGACGTCGGCTCCGCGGCCCTGGCGCAGGTCATCGCCATCGCGTTGATCGGCTGCGCCATCGGCGCCGCCACCGCGGGACGCATGGCCGACCGCATCGGCCGTATCCGCTGCATGCAGATCTCCGCGGTGCTCTTCACCATCAGCGCCGTCGGCTCCGCGCTGCCCTTCGCGCTGTACGACCTGGCCTTCTGGCGGATCGTCGGCGGCTTCGCCATCGGTATGGCCTCCGTCATCGGCCCCGCCTACATCGCCGAGGTCGCTCCGGCCGCGTACCGGGGACGGCTCGGTTCCTTCCAGCAGGCCGCGATCGTCGTCGGCATCGCCGTCTCGCAGCTGGTCAACTGGGGCATCCTGAACGCGGCGGGCGGCGACCAGCGCGGCGAGCTGCTGGGCGTCGAGGCCTGGCAGGTCATGCTCGGTGTGATGGTCGTACCGGCGGTGCTCTACGGGCTGCTGTCCTTCGCGATCCCCGAGTCGCCTCGCTTCCTCATCTCCGTCGGCCGGGACGAGCGCGCCCGTGAGGTGCTGCGTGAGGTCGAGGGCGACAGTGTCGATCTGGACGGCCGGGTCGCCGAGATCGAGCGGGCGATGAAGAGGGAGCACCAGTCGGTCTTCAAGGACCTGCTCGGCGGCACCTTCTTCTTCAAGCCGATCGTCTGGATCGGTATCGGGCTCTCGGTCTTCCAGCAGTTCGTCGGTATCAACGTCGCGTTCTACTACTCCTCGACGCTCTGGCAGTCGGTCGGCGTCGACCCGACGGACTCGTTCCTCTACTCGTTCACCACGTCGATCATCAACATCGTCGGCACCGTGATCGCCATGATCTTCGTCGACCGGATCGGCCGCCGGCCGCTCGCGCTCATCGGTTCCGTCGGCATGGTCATCGGGCTCGCCCTGGAGGCCTGGGCCTTCTCCTACGATCTCGTCGACGGCAAGCTGCCCGCCACGCAGGGCTGGGTCGCCCTGGTCGCCGCCCATGTGTTCGTGCTCTTCTTCGCCCTGTCCTGGGGTGTCGTCGTCTGGGTCTTCCTCGGCGAGATGTTCCCGAACAGGCTCCGCGCCGCCGCCCTCGGTGTGGCCGCCGCCGCCCAGTGGATCGCCAACTGGGCCATCACCGCGAGCTTCCCGTCCCTGGCCGACTGGAACCTCTCCGCCACCTACGTGATCTACACGGTCTTCGCGGTGCTCTCGATTCCGTTCGTGCTCCGGTTCGTCAAGGAGACGAAGGGCAAGACGCTGGAGGAGATGGGCTAGACCCGTCACCCCCGCACGACTCGGGGAGACGGGCCAAGTCCCCGCTGCCCTTCTCCCCGTATCAGCCGCCGCTCCCGGCTCGGCCTCTGCCCGAGCCGGGAGCGGCTTTTCGGCAGCCAGGTGCGTCAGCCCGCCAGCTCCGGCAGCACCCGCTCGCCGAACAGCCGCAGGCTCCGCCACCCCTCCTCCACCGGCATCCCGCCCGACAGCGGATGCAGCACGTAGTTGTCCAGCCCCTGTGCCACACACTCCTCGGGCGTCAGCATCCGGTACACGCCCTCGGCACGCAGCTCCTCGACCGTCGTGGCCGCCGACTTCACGGCGGACCGGATGTCGCCGGACTGCCAGGAGGCGTACGTCCGGGCCTCGTGCAGGAAGTGCCGGCCGTGCTCGGCCCACGCCCGGTCCGGGTCCTCGGCGATGTGCAGCAACGGGGTCTCGGCGGCCGGCATCATCGTCCAGCCCTCGGTGCCGTACTCGACGAGCCGCTCCTTGTAGTAGGCCTCCAGCTCGGGCAGATGCGCGCTGGGGAACAGGGGAAGCCCGAGACGGGCCGCCCGCCTGGCCGCCGCCTTCGACGAGCCGCCCACCAGGAGAAGCGGATGCGGGTCGCTGCACGGGCGCGGAGTGACCCGTACCGTACGGCCCCGGTAGGTGAACTCCTCCCCGGTCCAGGCCTTCAGGAGTGTCTCCAGCAGCTCGTCCTGGAGCTTGCCGCGCCGCTTCCAGTCGGCGCCGAAACAGGCGTACTCCTCGGGCCGGTACCCGATCCCGGCGACCGTGACCAGCCGTCCGCCGCTCAGCAGATCGAGTACGGCGATGTCCTCCGCGAGCCTCAGGGGGTCGTGCAGCGGGCCGATCACCGCCGACACCGTCACCGCGATCCGCCGCGTGGCCCCGAACACGGCCCCCGCGAAGGCGAACGGCGAGGGCAGCCAGTTGTTGGCGACGCCGTGGTGCTCCTCGGTCTGGACGGTGGTGATGCCGTGGGCGTCGGCGTACGCGGCCATCTCGATCGCGGCCTGGTAGCGGGCGCGGAGCTCGGCGGGGGTGGCATCGGGGGCGACCAGGTTGAAACGTACGACGGTGACGGGCATGGGACCGATCCCCTTCGTCGGCGGTGTGGAGGGGACGGTAACTGACGGATCGTCAGGTGGCCAGGGTGTGGTCGTGCAGGGCGCTGGTCGTAACCAGCGGGGAG
>NZ_AEJB01000152.1 GCF_000331005.1 Streptomyces turgidiscabies Car8 | reverse complement strand
GATCGTCGGCTAGCCACCCGCACGGGCGCCATGACCCTCGCCGACTACCTGGTCACCCGTACCGTCGAACTGGTCGTCCACACCGACGACCTGAACGCGGCCGTCCCGCCGCCCTTTTTTTCGACTTGAGGCCCTCGTACGTCACCCCGGTGAGCCGCTCGGAGGCGGCCCAAAGCCGTTCACCCGCCTGGTCGTTGAGCGTCCAGGAAGCCCGCCACGACTTGGCGGGCGCGCCGCGCCAGCCCAGGATCCTGGGGCCGATGAACGCGTCGGGCCGCACGTCGGGAGCGGTGGCCGCGTACAGGGTGGGCAGGGCGCCCGCCTCGGCGGACTGGGCGAAGAAGCGGTTGCCGATCTCCATGAACCGCTCGGCGCCTTTGCGGCCCTGCATCTTCGGCGCGGCGGTCTGCAGGTTGGTCGCGGCGTATCCGGGGTGCGCGGCGGCGGCCACGACACCGGAGCCGACGGCGGCCAGCCTGCGCGCCAGCTCGTGCGTGAAGAGCAGGTTGGCCGTCTTGGAACGCCCGTACGCGGTCCAACGCCGGTAGTTACGCTCGCTGTTGAGGTCGTCGATGTCGATGTTGCCGAGAGCGTGGGCCCCGCTGGAGAGGTTCACGATCCGGGCGCCGGGCGTGCAGAGCAGCCTCGGGAACAGCAGCCCGGTGAGCGCGAAGTGCCCGAGGTGGTTGACCCCGAACTGCGTCTCGAAGCCGTCCACCGTCGTCCCGTGCGGCAACGCCATCACGCCCGCGTTGTTGACGAGGAGGTCGATCCCCTCGTACGGCAGCTCGTCCACGAACTCCCTTACGGAGCCCAGGTTTCCGAGGTCCAGCGGCCAGAACTCGGCGATGGCGTCCGGCACTTCGGCCAGCAACCGCCCGACCGCCTCGTTCCCCCGCGCCTCGCTCCGGCAGGCGAGCACCACCCGCGCCCCCTTGCGCGCCAACTCCCGCGCGGTGACGTACCCGAGACCACTGTTGGCACCGGTGACGACGGCGATACGGCCGCTCTGGTCGGGGATGTCCTGCGCGTTCCAGCCCGGCATGTTCGGGTTACCTCCGTGGGCGACGAGTTGAGCGGCTCGGACGTATCCGGGCATGTGCCCGGATACAGGACCCGGATCCCGCATCCGGATGCGGGCCTGCGCCGGATCAGCCGCCACGGCCAGTTCTACGCCCTGCGGCGCCGTGTGTCAGGGCTTGCGGCCCACTCCGCAGTAGGCGCCGACGACCGTGGCAGGACCGGCCGGGCCCCGGAGGTCGGGACGCCGCTCCGGCCGTGCGCCGGTCCGGCCCTCGGGGGCGCCGGCCGGCAGGGCGTCCGCGTGGGCCGGGACGACGGGGTCGTTGTCGACGTACGCGATCATGGCGTCCGGGGCGGCGCGCTGCGCGACCTCGTGGGTGTTGTCGGCGGTCGAGCCCGGGTCCCCGGTCGCCGACCGCGCCACCCGCTCCTGCTTCCACGCGGTGACCGGCGGCTCGAGCAACGCCCACTGCTCGTCGGACAAGTCGGTTGAGTACGGCGTCCGTTCCATCGCAATGGGACTCGACGCCCTCTGATGCGTGGATGCGCGAATGCGTGGATTTGCGGATTCGTGGTATCGGTCGTCACCGTTCGAGGGACGTGCGGTCCCCCATCACGATCACCGGGTGCAGTGCCGGGTCGAGCGTGAGCAGCAGTTCCTTCATGTGCTGCTGCGACAGGCTCACGCAGCCGTGGGTGGGTCCCCCGTGGTCGACGTGCAGCCAGATGCCGCCGCCGCGGTCCGCGCCGAGCGGACGGGTCCAGTCGAGCGGGGAGGTGCCCGGCTCGCGGTTGTAGTCGATCGCGACCACGTAGTCGAAGGAGCCGGCGAGCGGCTCGCCCTCGAATCCGGTGCCGCCGACGGTGAAGGCGCCGGACCGGTCGTAGGGCAGCTTCGTGCCCGGGTCGGCGAGCAGTCCGCCCGCGTCGCTGAGGGTGAACACGCCGATGGGCGAGTGCAGGTCGCCCGCGTGATGGTCGGCGGTCCAGCCCCGGAGCGCGTTGTGGGCGGCCCAGGGCTGCCCGGCGGTCCAGCCGTCGTCGTCTGTGCGCTGGTACAGCACCACCTGCGACTGTGGGGAGTTCTTGTCCTTCCCGGTGACGACGACTACTTGTCGGGCGTTGTCGGGGATCCCGGCGAGCGTCCGGGGGCCGAGGCCGGGCAGTACGGCCGGCGCGGAAGCGCTCGTCGCCGGGGCCGGGGCGTCCGCGCCCCTTTCGCCGGCCGCACTCGGCTGGGATCCGGCGCCGGCCGTGGTGGGCGCGACGGCCCGGACGTCCTGCGCACCGGCGTCCGCCGGGGAAACACCACCGTCCGTCGTCCCGGCGCCGGGGCCGCCGCACCCGGCCAGGGTGAGGGCCAGTGCCAGGACCGCGGCGGGAACCGGCAGACGGGAGCCCACGGCTGGGAAGAGGTGCCTCACCGGGTGCCTCACCGGGTGTTTCACCAGGTGCCTCATCGCGCTGAACCCGCCGTCCACTCGCTCCACGGCATGTTCCAGCCGTTGAGCCCGTTGTCGGGGGCGATCACCTTGTCGTCGGAGTTCTTCACCACGACCACGTCGCCGAGGAGGGAGCTGTCGTAGAACCAGGCGGCGTCCTGGCCGGAGTCGCCGCCGCCTTTGGTGTCGTTGAGCCCCACACAGCCGTGGCTGATGTTGGACCGGCCGAAGACGGAGTCGTCTCCCCAGTAGTTGCCGTGGATGAAGGTGCCCGAGGTGGACAGCCGCATGGCGTGCGGGACGTCGGGAATGTCGTACTGTCCGGCGAACCCGACCGTGGCGCCGTTCATCCGCGTCGAGATCAGCTTCTCGGAGATGACCATCCGCCCGTTCCAGGTGGGCGACGAGGCGGCGCCCGCGGTGATCGGAATGCTGCGCACGGTGGTGCCGTCCCGGACGACCTTCATGGTGTGCGCGGCGGCGTCCACGGTGGACACCTGACTGCGCCCGACCTTGAACCGCAGGGTCTTGTCCTGCTCGCCGTACGCGTCGGCGGCCCCCTTCACTCCGGCGAGGCGGATCCTGACGGTGACGGTGGAGTCGGGCTTCCAGTAGTCCTGCGGTCGGAAGTCGAGGCGCTGCCCGCCGAACCAGTGGCCCACGACGGTCTGTCCACCGTCGGAGCTGACCTCTACGGCGGACTCCACGGCCTTCTTGTCGGTGATCGGCTTGTCGAAGGTGAACGAGACCGGCATGCCCACGCCCACCGTGGAGCCGTTCTGCGGGGTGTAGGCGCCGGTGAACCGGTCGGCCTCGGCAAGGGTCGTGAACGCCACGGTGCGGGTCGTGCGACGGCCGTCGGCGTCGGTGGCCGTGGCGGTCAACCGGTAGGCCGTCCCGTGCTTCAGGTCGCCCGAGGGAGCCCAGCTCCTCTTGTCCGCGGACCGTTCGCCGGTCACCGCCCGGCCGTCCGCGGTGGACAGGAACGCCTCGTCGATCGTGCCCCCTTCGACGGTGACCCGGCCGCCGGTGGTGACCGGGACATGTTCCTGGCCGTCGGTGGCGTGCAGGTCCAGCCGGGCCCCTGTCGCCGCCCGCCCTGCCTGCACCGGTGTCTTCGCCGGGTCCTCGGCTGGGTTCTTCGCGTCCGAGGTCCCGGTGGCGCAGCCGGCCAGCAGGCACGCCGAGACGGACAGCAGCGCCAGGGCGGACCGGGCCGCGACGCGGCGGGGCGGGCCGGTGTGTTGGGTGGCTTCTTCGCTGTGCATGGGGCCAGCGTGGAGCGCGGATATCAGGAAGTGGTCAGGGTGTGGGAAGGACCGCACGGGGGCCGTTCACCGTGCTGACGACGCCTCGCCACACCTAGGGTCACCTGTGTGTGCGCATATATTCTGGTCGCCGAAGACGACGGCATGCAGGCCGAGTTGATCCGCAGGCTCCTCGTCAGGGAAGGCCATACGGCCGCTGTCGTCTCCGACGGACGGACCGCTCTCGACGAGGCCCGCAACCGCCGGCCCGACCTGGTGATCCTCGATGTCATGCTGCCGGGTCTCGACGGGTTCGGCGTCTGTCGAGTGCTGCGCCGGGACGCGGACATACCGGTGCTGATGCTCACGGCGCGCTCCGCCGAGGACGATCTGCTGCTCGGCCTCGACCTCGGCGCGGACGACTACATGACGAAGCCGTACAGCCCCCGGGAGCTGCTGGCACGGATTCGCATCGTGCTGCGCCGCACCCTGAGCCCGGTCGAGGAATCCGCCGTACTGCGTGCCGGGGGTATCACGGTCGACCCGGTACGGCACGAGGTCACCTGCGACGGTGCGGAGATCGGCTGCACCCCGGGTGAGTTCGCCATCCTGAACGCCATGGTCGCCGAGCCCGAACGGGTCTTCTCGCGCCGTCAGTTGCTGGAACACACCCGCGGTCACGACCGGGCGTCCACCGAGCGTGCGATCGACATGCACATCCTCAACCTGCGCAGGAAGATCGAGCCCGACCCGCGCACCCCCGCACGGCTGCTGACGGTGTTCGGGGTCGGCTACAAACTCACCGGAGACCCCGGCTCCCCGGACGGCAGGGGTCCCGCATGACCGGCCCGGACGGCACAACGCCCGTTTCCCGCATCCCCTGGCACAGGAGTCTGCTGGTACGGCTGCTGCTCACCTCCGTGGCGATAGCCGCACTGTCCGTCGGCGCCACCGCCTGGCTGGCGGTGCAGCTCACCACCCGGGCCATCCAGGAAGAACGCGGGCAGGTGCTCTCCGACGACTCGGACATCCTGCGCCGGCTCAGCGGCTACGCCGCCGCCCACGCCGACTGGGACGGCATCGGCCCCACCGTGCGGGCACTGTCGCGCACCCTGGACCGCCGTATCGCCCTGACCACCGCGGGCGGACGCCTCATCGCCGACTCCGCCGCATCCGGCACCGCGCTGCCCGCCCGTGCCTCGGCCACCGTCGACCCGCTGCGTACGGACACCTACACCGAGCCCGGCGCCCAGCTCTCCGGCATCGACCCACGGGCGGTGGGGCCCTATCGGCTGTCCTCCGGCGAGGTCAGTGAGGTGAATTCGGCGGCGCTGCGGCGGGTGCGCTGCCTGACCCAGGTCGGGGGTGGTGGCCACACCCGACGGATGCCCAGCGGTCGAACGGCCACCGTCGCCGACGGCACTTCGGCGGCCGTGGTCGCGAAATGCGTCGCTGTGGCGGTCAATCCGGTGATGCCCAGCGAGCTCACGGCGCTGGCGGTGCTCGCGAAGCTGATGACCGGCTGCGTCCAGGGTGACTTCAAGGAACCACTCAGGGCGGACCCCTCTTTGCGGTCGCTGTTCGGCGACGACGTCGTTCCCGGGATGTCCGACAGGACGGTCGGCGACGAGCAGACGCAGAACTGTCTCGACACCGCCCGCCGTACCCAGCTCGACCCCTACGTCGCCCCACCGGCGGTCCTCTATCTCGGCGACCGCGACCAGCAGCGGACCGGCCTCGACCTCTCACCCGACAACAAGACCAAGATCGTCGGAGTCTCCGGTCTCGTCCTGGTCGTCACGATCGCACTGACCGCCCTCGTCGCCGTCCGTCTCGTCCGTCCCCTGCGCGCCCTGACCGCCGCCGCCCGGCAGCCGCCCGAGCACCACGCACGGGTCGCCGTCACCACCAAGGACGAGACGGGCTTCCTGGCCACAGCCTTCAACGACCTGACCGCGCGCCGGGAGCAGCTGGAGGCCCAGCGCAAGGCCATGGTCAGCGACATCGCCCATGAACTGCGCACCCCGCTGACCAATATCCGCGGCTGGCTGGAGGTCACCCGCGACGGACTTCTCGAACCCGACCCAGGGCTCATCGCCGCCCTGCACGACGAGGCGCTGCAACTGCAGCACATCATCGACGACCTGCGCGACCTCTCCGCGGGCGACGCCGGCACCCTGCGGCTGCACCGGGAACCGCTGGCCGCGGAGGAGTTGATCGGCCAGGTCGCCGCCGCCCATCGCAGCCGCGCAGAAGCGGCGGCCGTCCACCTGCGGGCGGAGGCCGGCCCCGGGCTCTGGCTCGACGCCGACCCGGTGCGCATGCGGCAGGTGCTGGGCAACCTTGTCTCCAACGCGCTGCGGCACACTCCCGCGCAGGGCACGGTCACCCTCAGCGCCTGGCATACGGCGGACGAGGCCGTCCTGACCGTGCGCGACACCGGGGACGGTATCGCCCCCGAAGACCTGCCCCATGTCTTCGAACGGTTCTGGCGCGCCGAGAAGTCCCGCAGCAGACGCACCGGGGGCAGCGGTCTCGGCCTGTCCATCGTGCGTCAGTTCGTCGAGGCACACGGCGGAACCGTCACCGTCGGCAGTACCCCCGCCGGTGGAGCGGTGTTCACCGTCCGGCTGCCCCGTGTGACCGGCCCGGAGGAACCTCAGCCGTGAAGAAGTTCCGGCTCGGTCCCAGAAGCGGGCCGAGTGCGGCTTTGAGGTGTCGATGTGCGCCCGCGCCCGGGCGCCGGTACCGACCGAGGGGGCGGGGTCGTCGTGCGACACGGCGGAGCCTCCTGCGTGCTCGGTGCTGATCATTTGCGCACCGACGTAGGTGAACTCGTCGCGTCCAAAGCGGAGTTGGAAAGATCCACGATCAGGCACCGGAGGATTCCGGCCACCGCGAACAGCCACCGGGGAGTCGCAGCGCGTACATGACAATTCCACTCTGCCGCCCTAGGGTCCCTGACGTCACCGCACGTCACGCCACCCCCCTTTGGAGCGAGAGTGGACGCACGAGTGAACACACACCTGGCACGCCGCACCCTCCTGCGCGCCGCCGTCGTCAGCGGCTCGGCGGCCGTATTCGGCGGCACCCTGTGGCGCGGCGCCGCCCACGCGGCCCCCGCCCAGCCGGGCGCGGGCCCGTACGGAGCCCTCGCCGCGGCCGACGCCAACGGCATCAGACTCCCCGCCGGCTTCACCAGCCGGGTCGTCGCCCGCTCGGGCCAGACGGTCACCGGAACGTCGTACACCTGGCACAACGCCCCTGACGGCGGGGCCTGTTACGCCGACGGCACGGGCTGGATCTATGTCTCCAACTCGGAGATCAACCCGTCGGGCGGCGCGAGCGCGGTGAGGTTCGCCGCCACCGGTGCCATCACGTCCGCGTACCGCGTCCTGTCGGGCACACGGCAGAACTGCGCGGGCGGACGCACTCCGTGGAACACCTGGCTGTCCTGCGAGGAGGTGTCGCTGGGGTACGTCTACGAGACCGACCCGTGGGGCGTGAACGCGGCGGTGCAGCGTCCCGCGATGGGCCGTTTCAAGCACGAGGCGGCGGCAGCGGACCCGGTCCGCAAGGTCGTCTATCTGACGGAGGACGAGACGAACGGCCGCTTCTACCGCTTCGTTCCCACGACTTGGGGCGACCTGTCGTCCGGCACCCTCCAGGTCCTGGTCGCGGGCACGGCGGCCTCGGGCTCCTACACCTGGACCACGATCCCCTACCCGGACGGCTCCCCGACGACCACCCGCACCCAGGTCTCCGGCTCCAAGTCCTTCAACGGCGGCGAGGGTTGCTACTACGCGGACGACAAGGTCTGGTTCACCACCAAGGGCGACAACCGGGTCTGGCAGCTCAACCTCCTCACGAACACCTACGAGTTGGCGTACGACGACTCCCTCGTCACCTCGGGCACGGCCCCGCTGACCGGCGTCGACAACATCACCGGCACGTCGTCGGGCGACCTGTTCGTCGCGGAGGACGGCGGCAACATGGAGATCTGCCTGATCACCCCGGACGACGTGGTCGCCCCGTTCCTGCGGATCGACGGCCAGTCGGGCTCGGAGATCACCGGCCCGGCGTTCTCGCCGACCGGCAGCCGCCTGTACTTCTCCAGCCAGCGCGGCACGAGCGGCAGCTCCTCGGGCGGGATCACGTACGAGGTGACGGGCCCGTTCCGCGCGTAACCCTCGTCGTGCGTTCGTACGTCCGTACTGCGCACCGGCGTTGTCAGTGGTGCGCAGTACGTTGCGGTCATGGGCGTATACCTGGTCGATGTCGGTGCGGAGGAGTGGTTCGGTGAGGGCGAGGAGGGGAGGGCGGAGATCGCGGCGGGCCTGAACGCGGAACTGGCACGGCGCGGCCTGCCTCCGTACGACTCCGTACCCGAGAGTGAAGGGTTTTGTGCGCGGTTCGGGCCAGTCCTTCGAGGAGAAGCTGGTCCCGTCCATGAAGAGCTTCCTCACACTGTGCGGGGCGCACCTCTCGGGCGCGGAGACGGACACACTCTGCGACTGGACGGTCCTGGTGCCGGTGTCCCTGGACGAGGAGATCGAGTTGCCGGTGGAGTCCTCGTACTCCGACGACACCGTGATCGCGGGCGCCCCTCAGGTCCTGGCGATCGCCCGGAAACTGGCGACGGCGGTCGCACTGCCGCCCGAGGTCCCGGAGATGTGCGACAACCTGGATCTGACGATGTGGTTCCTGGACGGCGAGGCGGAGAAGCTGTCGGCGACCCGGCCGGGGCCGTGGAGTGAGGATCTGGACGCGGCCTTCTATGTCGCCCTGTACCTGCGCGCGGCACAGCACTCGCTCAGACGGGAGTGCCCGCTGATGTACTCCTGACGGTCCGCTCCTCAGGTTGGGTGTTGCTGCGCGGCAAGTAGGGCCAGTGCGGGCGCGTCCCGGCGGCGCGTATCGGTGTCGGGCCAAGGAGTCCGGGGGGGGTTCCCGAGGGGGCGCACGATGGACATAGTGAGTCCTGCACGCGCCCCCGGCAGGCGCATGCGAAGGGGGAAGCCGTGGTGCGTTACGTTCATCATCAATTTGCGGTGATCGTCGAGGCGGGGGTCGCCATAGTGATCACCGCGCCTGTGGTCTTCGGCATACGTGGGCTGCCGCAGGCCGAAAGCGACATGCCGCTCTTTCTTTTGGGCTTATCCGGCATCAGCGCGTTCTTCGGCCTGGTGGCGGTTTTGACCCGGTCGCAATGGCTGGGTGGCGAGAAGCGCGATTTCGAGAATGCGGTCCCCCTGGCGGAACCCGAGGCGATCCCCGCCCCGCGTGAGTCCATGCGCCGCAGCTTCGCCTGAGGCTTCGTTGTCTTCATCGCGCTGTCATCCCTGGTTTTGGGCCTGCTCTGGAGCCCCTGGGGCGCCGGTTGGGGGCTTTTCTACATGGGAGAGCGGATCGTCAAGGGCGTGTACGTGTACTTCTGGGAGCGACGCCACGGCGTACTCCTGTGGCGCGGCAGGGTCGAGGAACAACCCCTGGGCAAGGACCAGTTCCTGTATTCCTCGCCGCGGATCACGACGCCTGGACGAGTTCCCGAACAGGCGTGAGCACGAACCACGAGAGGGCGGTCTGGTGGACTTGGTGCTGTCCTTCGAGGGCGACCGGCACGCCCGCCTCCGTCTCGTCCGGGGCGTCAAGAACCGCTACGGCACGACCGACGAGGTCGGCTGCTTCGAACTGCACGACGAGGGCATCACGGGCCTCGCC
>NZ_AEJB01000151.1 GCF_000331005.1 Streptomyces turgidiscabies Car8 | reverse complement strand
CCACCGGAGCGCCGCCAAGATCCACGATCACGACCGGACCCGCCCCCGCCTCACGCCGGGGGCGGGTCCCCGTGCACTCAGGAGCGCCATGAACACAGAGGACTTCGCCGGGCACCCAGAAGATCGCGAGCTGTACGAACGTCTCCTCGTCGAGCGGGACGGGACGCCGATCAGGGCCCTCGCTGAACGCGACCCGGGCCTCGAAGTACCAGGAGACCCCGATCCAGACGCGGACCGGCACCTCACGGAACTCGAAGCAGCCACAACTCCCCGACGACGAAAGCGACATGGAGCATGACCACCAAGCACGCACCGCCCGCAGAGCCGGAGCGCCGGACGCCCCCCGTACCCGGTGCGGTGTGGTGCCGATCCTGCGATTCGTGGTGCCTGCCATCCGGTATCTGCCGCTGCAACAACCGGTGATGCGAGCCTTCCTTCGCCTCGCCGTCGACGCGGTGGCCGTCCTGCTCATGGCGGCCACCGCCGTTGTCGCGTGGGTCGTTGTGCAGCTCGGCGACGGCGGAGTCTTTCTCGCCAGCCTTTTGGCCTTCCCCGGCTGTGGGCTGGTGGCCGCCGCCCTTCATCACATTCAGCGATGGGCGCGCGGTCGGCGACTGACGCACCCGCTGAACCCTCGCTCCGGCGACCGCTGCGGACCAGCGTGATCGTCTAGTCTGAACTAGCTGTAGGGCGCGGGGAACGGCCTACACAAGGGACGCCCAGTGACCCCGACGCCCGCCAACATCCCCGAACTGCTCCTGCCGCTCGCAGTCCCGACCGCGGACCTCACTCCGTACTACCGGAACCCCCGCAACGGTGACCTCCCCTCGATCGCCGAATCGCTGACCGTCAACGGCCAGTACCGCGCGATCGTCGTCAACAAGGGCACGCACACAGGCCGCCACAACGAGATCCTGGCGGGCAACCACACCTACGCGGCGGCTCAGCAGCTCGGCTGGGACCAGATCGCCGTCACCTGGGTCGACGTCGATGACGACGCAGCGGCCCGCATCGTCATCGTCGACAACCGGACCAACGACCTCGCTGGATACGACAGCGTGCTCCTAGCCGAGATCCTCTCCGAGATCCCGGACCTGGCCGGTACTGGCTACGACCGCGAGAGTGTGGACCGGCTTCTCGACGACACCTCCCTTCCCGAGACGCTGGAACTCACCTCCGACGGCGCGGGCACCGGTGCCGCAGCCACCGTCGATTACCTCCAGTGGGGCTACCTCCAGTGGGAGTCCAAGCGGGTCCGGATCACCTCTGAAGAGGTTGAAGTCCTGAACGCCATCTACACGAAGTTCGTGGACGACACCAACAGCGACCTCGGCTTCGGCTGGCACGTCTTGCAGCAGGCCCACGAGGAGGGCGAGGCGGCATGAGTAGCGCGCCCACCACGACGTTCTACGAGGCGTACCCGCTCGACCGGCTTCGCCCCGCCGACTACAACCCGCGCCGCCTCAGCGAGGAGGCGTTCGTCAGGCTCCAGGCGTCGCTACGCCGACACGGTGTCGTGAAGCCCGTCATCCTCAATGCCGACGGCACGCTGGTCGCAGGCCACCAGAGAACCAAGGGCCTCCAAGCCATCGGTCTGACGCACACGCCCGCGGTCATGCTGGGCACGAAGGTCAGGTTGCAGGACGAGATCCAGTTCAACCTGCTGCACAACCGGGTCGAGACCGAGGCCAGCATCGTCTACGCCGAGCCCGGCGTCATCGGCGCCTGGTCGTGGATTCCATGGCAGTCTGTCCGGGTCACGGAACGGAAGAACCTCTCCTTCGTCAACGCCATCGGGCACATGACCGCCGGCCACGGCCCCTGGGGGAGCGTCGTCATCGACGACCAGGGCCGCATCGTCCTCAACGCCGAATACGCCGTCGTCGCCGCCATCAACCGCTTCGACCTCCTCGCCTGGACCGTCACGTCCGCCGACGCCGCCCAGCTCCACGCCGACCTCACCGGCGAGTACGGCGTCTACGACTGGACCGCCATCGAGGGGAAGGCCCCGGTGTGGAACCAGCACATCGTGCAGCCCAAGAGACTCCGCAAGTTCTCCTCGAAGGCCAAGGCCGGAAAACTCGCCTACGGCTCCGAGACCTGGGATCAGCTGGTCATGCCCTGGCTCAAGCCCACCCACCGGGTCGTGGACTTCGGCGCCGGGTACGGCGACTACGCCAAGCACCTGCGCGCCAAGGGCTTCAACATCCACGACTACGAGCCCTACCGCTGCCGGGACGGCTCGTACGCCGTCGACATCCGCGCCGGCGTCGGCATGATCCGCGACATCGACAAGGACATCCAGACCAACGGCCTGTACGACGTGGTGGTCCTCGACTCCGTCATCAACGCCACCACCACCCTCGACTACCAGCACTGGGTGATGACCACCGTCAACGCCCTCTGCTCGGCGGACGGAGTCGTGTGCCTGGGCACACGCAACCTCGCCCGCGAACTCCGAGACGAGCAGGCCAAACGGGTCACCTCCCAGACCGCCACTACCAAGATGAGCTTCCTCGACGAGGACAACGTCGAGATGAACTTCGTCAAGGGGAAGTGGCAGAAGCTCCGCTTTCACACCCCCGACACCCTGGAGCCGCTGCTCCGCCGCTACTTCGAAGACGTGCGGGTCACCGACCTCAGCGGCTCCAACATCAAGGCCACCTGCCGCCGCCCCATCGCGCTCCCCAAAGAGGAATACGAGAAGGCATTCGAAGCGGAATTCAACATGCCTTACCCTAACGACTTCCGACACGACAGGCATCTGGAATTGGTGGGAAATTTGATAAAATTGGTAGTAGGGAGAAATGAATCTCTTGCCAATTAACGGGTAAATGGGGAGCGGATGTCACAGCGAATACAGATCCAAATTGAATCACGAACTCGATACCACATCATGTGGCTGGCAGGCGTGCGGCACGTAGCCCTCGACCAACACTGCCTGCGCAGCTTCGGCCAGCCCGACCGCCCTCGGCTCGACATCAGCCGCCGGCACCAGACGATCGAACTCCCCGAACACAACCCACCCCTGGCTTGGTACCTGTGCGCGCTGCCCAACCCGTGGAAGTGGAGCGACAACGCGCACCTCGCCTTCGAGGATGCCCCCGGAGAACAGTGGGACGGCCCTGCCCTGGTGCCGGGCCTGTATGTGCACCTGGACAACGCTCGCCCCATCACCGGATGGGGCGAGCACA
This sequence comes from Streptomyces turgidiscabies Car8, assembly GCF_000331005.1. Lineage (GTDB taxonomy): Bacteria > Actinomycetota > Actinomycetes > Streptomycetales > Streptomycetaceae > Streptomyces > Streptomyces turgidiscabies. The sequence goes on along the minus strand of NZ_AEJB01000151.1, from coordinate 179 downwards.
ACATCCCCGAGAGTGAGCCGCGCCGGAAGTCGGTCCGTTACCGGACCTGCCGTAACTACCAGTTCGCCTGGTGGCTGCGGACCGAGCGCAATGCGCCCGACGCGCCAGCCGAATACGTGCCGCCCAAGCGGCCAGGTGAAGGTGAACAGATGTCCTTGATCTGAGATCCGAAGGGGCCG
>NZ_AEJB01000150.1 GCF_000331005.1 Streptomyces turgidiscabies Car8 | reverse complement strand
CCTCCGCCCACACTCTCTCCTCGTATGGCATTTTCAATGGCATACTGGAATCATGACCGATCACGGCGTGGGCCTCACCCCTGGTGACGGACCGACCAGCGGCATCTCCGTCACCCTGAGCGCCGGCACCCTCCACGCGATCCGTGAACGGGTCGGTAAACGGGGCCTCTCCGCGTACCTTGAGAAAGCCGCTCAGCGCCAGATCGAACGGGACAACCTGGACGAGCTGATCGCCGACTTCGACAAGGTCCACGGTCCGGCCGACCCGGAGGCCGTGGCGGCCAAACGCGCCCGGCTCACCAAGAGTGCGCCCGACGCCGGGGCAGCCGCGTGAGTGGCGCCCTCGTCCTGGACAGCGAAGGCCTGGCGAAGTCCGTACAGCGCGACCGGGAGATCCACGAGTGGCTGACGGCGGCTCGCGAGGCGGACCTGCCCGTGGTCACCTCGGCTGCGGTGCTCGTCGAGGTGATCCACCCGAGGATCAACGACGCCGCATTGAAGTGGACCCTGTCTCGCCTGCACGTCGAGCCGGTGACCCAGGCTGTCGCGCAATCCGCTGCCGCACTACTGCGAACCGCGGGGCTGCACGGCCACAAGTACGCCATCGACGCCATGCTGTGCGCGACCGCCCTGCGCCGTCCGGGCCGGGTGACGATCCTGACCTCCGACGTCGAGGACATCGACCTGCTCACCGTCGAGCACCCGCGTGTGAGCAGCGAAAAGGTCTGAACTGCCCGTTGTCTTCGGGTAGATGACCGGCGTCGCAGCCGGAGGGGCGTTCAGCGGCCCAGGACGCCCGCCTGCACGGTGACGGTCGGGACGCCGGACCACTCCAGCACTGCTCGGCGACAGGTCCGCCGAGCCGCGCGCGCCGCTCCGCCTCCGGCGCGGTCGTCCTGTCGAACGCCCTGAACGACTGCTCGTACTCGGAGACGATGTCTCATGCGGTCACTCGTCGGTGTGCTTCGCCTCCCACAGGGTGACAAGTTCGCTCAGGTCGTTCGCGACCATGACCTGTGCGAGACGTCCCGCGACGGCCACGACCTCGGGCCACGCGGATGCCCGCAGGTACTCCGCGTCGGTGTCGTCGGGGGCCTCAGCCGTCGAGGCGTTGAGCGCGACGCCCAGTTGCCGCATGAGAGAGACCTCTTCCTCGGTTCTCAAGCTGATGCCGAGGTAACGCTCGGGATGGTCGGCATCGCAGAAGTCGTCGAAGAGCGTGTGGAAGATGTGGTCCAGGTTCTCGAAGGACGATGGGTCGAGCCACACGTCCCGCTGCCACGGAGGGTTCCCCAGAGCCAGGACCGCCGGCACGAGGTTGACCCGGAAGTTCGCTGTGCGCCGACCGTCTTCGCTCACGAGTTCGAGGTTAACGCTCCCGGCCTCCAGGATTGTCGGCAATTTCTCCGGAACGGCTGAGCGGCAGGGCCTCGTGCCCGCAAGACGTTCAGCTGCGGTCAGATTCAGCCCGCTCACGGGGGCCGTGCCCCCACCGGCACGTCACGGGTGGAGGGTCTCCTCGGTGTGTTCCCGGTCGGAGTGTGGCCACACGTAGGGCAGGTCGTCCGGGACGTCGGGGAAGTGGTGTGCGTACGTGGCCGGGTCCTTGCGGACGAGGGCGGACCGGTGGCTGCGGTGGAAGGCCTCGTCGCCGAGCCAGGGCGGCAGTTCCCCGGCCGCCGCGAGGGCGGGCTGCTCACGTACGGGGGCGGCGCCCGGACGGTGCACGGCGAGACCGGCGACCAGCGAGGCGGCACAGCTGTCCCGGTGCCCCAGTTCACACCACACCCGGCAGACCTCCAGGCCGTACCGGACGAGTGCCTCCTCGTATCCGCTCCACATACGCACGGCGGGATGCCTGCGCCAGCCGTATCCCGGCACGGTCAGTCCCCGCAGGACCTGCAGGGCCTCGACCCGCTGCTTGCCCAGACGGCGGCGGTCCAGGAGCAGCGCGGAGCGCCGGAAATCGGGATCCACGAGGAACGTCTGCATGGTCGCCGTCCTACGGAGATGTGGAAGCCGTGGGGGGTCACCGTCGGCGCAGGGCGGACGGCTTGTGCACGGCGGCCTTGCCCGACTTGGCGCTGCGGACCTGGTACTGCGGGTCTTCGGGCGAGGCGTCCACCTCGCGGCCGGCGGCCTTCGTACGCTCGGTGATCCTGCGCTCGACCTTGCCCTCGGCGGTGGATCCGTGGCTCTCCCAGGCCACCTTGTCGCCCTTTCTCAGTTGTCCTTTCCGGTTTCCGTCCCCGGTTCTGTCCGGGTGCGGCTTTCTGGCCATGATTCCGGTCCCTTCTGCGGTGTCGTCGGGGTTGTCGGGGATGAGCTGGGGGATTGGGGGTTCGTGAGCCGCCGACGCGGTGGTTCGCGGGGTGTCCGGGCGCGGCGTCGTTCACTCGTCGGCGGCCGGTGGGCGCGCCGTGTGGTCGCGGTGACCGGCGGTACGGCGGTTCTCCTTCATCTCCGCCTCGTACAGATGGCGCCGGCCCTGGGCGAGTTCGCTCAGCAGGCTGCGTTCCAGCTCCTGGAACGGCCGGTAGTAGGTGTCGTCGTAGGCCTCGACGATCTGGAACGTCCAGTGCCCGGGGATGACGTTGCGGCCAAGGATCTCGGCCTCGACCTTCTCGGCCCAGCCGTGGTGCCCGGCCTCGCGCAGCAGCCGTACCGCCCGGTCGAGCTCCAGATCGGCCCCGCCGGTCAGCTGATGGAAGCCGTAGAGATGGCCCCGGGCCCGCTCGGTGGTCTCCAGCGCCTTCGACAGCGCCCCGAGGGCCTCGACGGTCGTGTCGTCTACGCCGTCCGGTCGACGGTGGCGGCGGTCGGGACCGTCCTGGTAGTCGCTCATGCCGCTCCTCGATGCCGGAAAGGATCTCCCGCCGAGTTCCCTGTCGCCTTCGGCCGAACCACCGGGCACTCCTCGATTCCGGGTGCCCACTGCAACCGCAGTGGCCGAAAACGTGTCTCTGGGTGCATGCTCTGTGGTCCGGGGCGGGTGGGCGTCCGGCAGCACGTGCGGCACGTGGGCCTTGGGGGGCTGGAATGAGCTCTGGAACGAGCACTTGGGAAGTACCGGGATACACCGGGTCGCTGGAGCTCGGGGCGGGGGCGAGTGGGCGGGTCGTGCTCGCCGTGCACGAGGCGACCGGCGTTCCGGTCGCGGTGAAGTACCTCAGCGACTCGCTGCGCACGCGGCCCGGCTTCGTACGCGACTTCAGGGCGGAGGCGCGGCTGCTCGGCGGGCTTGAGAGTGCGTACGTCACCGGCTTGTACGAGTACGTCGAGAGCCCGGACGGCGCCGCCATCGTGATGGAGCTGGTGGACGGCATCTCGTTGCGGACCCTGCTGACCAGCCGGGGCACGCTCGACCCCGAGTCCGCCCTCGTGCTCCTCAAGGGGTCGTTGCTCGGCCTGGCCGACGCGCACCGCGTCGGCGTCGTCCACCGCGACTACAAACCGGCGAACGTCCTGGTCGTACCGGACGGATCGTCCAAGCTGGTCGACTTCGGGATCGCCGTGGACGCCGGCACCAGCGTCGGCGTGGCCGGAACCCCCGCCTACATGGCCCCGGAGCAGTGGACCGGCGCCCCCGCCTCGCCCGCCGCCGACGTGTACGCGGCCACGGCCACGTTCTTCGAGTGCCTTACGGGCCACAAGCCGTACCCCGGCGACAACCTCGCCGAACTCGCCCTGCAGCACGTCGACGCGCCCGTCCCCGCCGATGAGGCCCCCGAGGCGGTGCGGGAGCTGATCCGGCGCGGTCTCGCCAAGGAACCGGGCCAACGGCCCAGCCAGGCCGAGGAGTTCGTCCTCGAACTGGAGGCGGTCGCGGGCGCCGCGTACGGGCCCGACTGGGAGGAACGCGGCCGGGGGCGGCTCGCCGCGCTGGTCGCCCTGCTGCCGCTGCTGCTGCCCTCGGCCCGCAGTACTGCGCGTACCACCACGGACACCGCACGCACCGTCCTGGGCAGCGATCCCGGCCTCGGCCGGGCGCGGTCGTGGCGGCCGGGCCGCCCGGGGATGCTGGTGGCCGGCGCGGCCGTACTCCTGGCCCTCGTCCTGTCGTACGGCGTCCCGAACACCGCGGGAGGGGATTCCCAGCAGGCGGCGCAGGCTCTGGCCACCACCAGTGCCCGGCCCGGCGTGGAGTCCGGAGGACTCACCACTCCGACCGCGTCGGCCGACTCGTCCCCGACGTCCACCACGTCGCCGGGCTCCTCGCCCTCGGCGTCGCCGTCCGCCGCGTCACCCAGCTCTTCACCCTCGGCGACCCCCGCTCCCGGCGAGCCCGGCACCACGACTCCGCCCCCGGCGACCACGACTCCCGCTGCGACACCCACCGCGTCGGCCACCGAGGCGACACCGACGACCGCTGCCCCCACATCCCCGGCAGCGCCCGCCGTCAAGGACGTCGCCGTGTCGGGCTTCCGGCAGACGGGTCCGACGACCGCCTCGGCCACGATCGACATCACCACGGACGGCACCGGCCCGATCTCCGTCACCGTCTCGTGGGCCACGGGCGACACCGGCCTACGGCTCGGCACCAGCCCGGACGGCCCGTCCCAAACGTTCGCACGCAGCGGCGCCACGCAGTACACATTCACCGTCGACCACACCTTCCAGGGCGACGGCTGCTACTGGACGGTGCAGGCCACGACCACCCCGGCCTCCGCCGACGGTGGCGCCTCGCAGCAGCTTCTGACCAGGGGATGCAGCGTCGGATGACCCCTCAGAACAACGACCGCGCCTCCGGTCGTAACCCCGAGACCGACGAGCCCACCCGGGTGCTGCGTACGGACGCCACGAACGCCACGGACGCCACGAACGACACGGACGACGCCGAGTCCACCAGGGTGCTCGACCTGGCGGACGCCGTGCCCACCCGGTTGCTTCATGCGGACGACGACGAGTACAGCGCCACGGTGCTGGCCAGCCACTGGATCCAGAGGCCCGAGCCTGAGACCGTTCGCATCGGCCCACCCCCTACGGACCCGACGGACGCGACGGACGAGACGGATGCGACGGATGCGACGGAGAAGCCGCCGACATCACCCACACCACCCGCACCTCCGACGCTGCCCGACCGTGTCGAAGGGACCGTGCTGCGATTCGGCCCGGGGGTGACGGCGGCCGTCGCGAACCGTACCCACAGCACGCCGCCCGTCGTGCCGCCGCCCTCCGGACCCCCGCGCAGACGCCTGCGAAGACACGCGCTGCCCGCGCTCGTCCTGATCATCGTCATCGCGTTCCTCGCCTGGCAGCGCCTGGGACCGTCCATCGCGGCACGCTCGGTGGAGGTCGTGGCCCGGCCGACGGTGCTGGGCTGCGACGCCACGGCTGACATCGCCGCCCTCGTCACCACGAACGGCCGACCGGGCACCCTCTCCTACCGCTGGACCCGAAGCGACGGCACCGCCTCGGGCGTCCTGCGCGAGGAGATGGTCCGGGGCCAGAAACACGCAAGCCTGCACCTGCTGTGGACCTTCCAGGGCAAGGGCCACTACACGGCACAGGCCGAACTGCGCCTCCTCTCACCCACCCGGCGCACGGTGACCACCCACTTCACGTACGACTGCCCCTGACCGACCGGCCAGGGAAGCCAGCCCTTCACACGCGATCTCACGCGACCTCACGCGAGCTGACCTGGCAGCTGCCTGCGCGGCGTCAACGTCAGCGTCAGGTCGCGGTGACCTCCCTGCGCTCCGACGACGTCGAGTGGTGGGGCGCAGACAAGTGTCACCTGCTGACCATCAGATGACCGCTGTCCGCCGGGCGATCTGCCGGAGCCGAGGGAATGCTGGGGAGCGTCACCGCGAGCGATCAGCCGCGACCCGCCGCGCCCGACATTCGAACCGCACCGGAAGGAATCTCACGCCATGACCGAGATCGCGCCCAAGGCTCCGACCGCACCAGGGGTGCGGTCCTGGTGGGGAATTCCGTACGCCACCGCCGAGCGGTACCGCCGTCCCGTGGTCGCGGACTTCGATCCGGACCGCCCCTACGACCGTAAGGGCGTCGTCTCCATCCAGCCCGACAGCGGCGACTGGCTCGAAGCGGACAGCGGGATGGGCGAGGACTGCCTGAACCTGAACGTGTGGGCTCCCGAGCAGCCGGCCGGGAAGACGCTTCCGGTGGCCGTGTACATCCACGGCGGCGGATTCGAGTACGGCGCGAACACCCAGATCACCTCGAACGCCGCCGGTCTCGCCGCGACGGGGCGTGTGGTGGGCGTGTCCGTCAACTACCGGCTCGGCGCGCTGGGCCCGCTCTCGCTCTCGCAGTACGGCGGGAAGCTCGCCGAGGCCAGCAACCTCTTCCTCCAGGACATCATCGCCGCGCTCACCTGGGTCCAGCGGAACATCGCCCACTTCGGCGGCGACCCCGACAACGTCACCGTCTACGGCCACAGCGGCGGCGCCTACTCGTCCCTCGGACTGCTCGGCGCTTCTTCCGCCGACGGCCTGTACCGGCGCCTGGCCGGGTTCTCCGGCGGGCCCGCCCGCTCCATCCCGGCCTGGTGGGCCGAGGAACTCGCCCACTTGTTCGTCACCGAACTCGGCGTCGCGGACAACCCGGAGAAGCTGCTGGACCTCGACCCGCTCTCGCTGCGGGACGCCCTGCGCAAGGTCCTCCCGACGGACCTCGGAGTCCGCGGCGGGGTGGACAACAAGGCCACCGGCGTCGTCCTGGACCTAGGGCAGCCCGGCGCGGTGGTGCACGCCCACCCCATGGACGTACTGGCCTCGGGCGCGCACCGCGACGTCGACATCCTGCTGAGCATGGCCAGCGACGACATGGGCTGGTGGGTGGCGAACGACCTCGACCGGTTCGACCCGGGCACCGTCGACCGCGTCGTCGACGAGGTCGCGGGGTGGCGCATCTCCCGCTCCCGCGCGCAGAAGATCGTCGACGCCTACGACCAGGGCGGCCGTACCCCGGCCGAGGTCCGCGCCGCGGTCATGGCGGACTACCTCTTCGCGATCCCCGCCGCCCGCGGCGCACTGGCCCACGCCGCCGCCGGCGGCAACGCCCACCTCCTCCTGATCGGGCCCGCCGAGGGCGCGCCCGCAGTGCACGGCACCGAGATGTACGCCCTGGTCGGCCAGGAACAGCCGGGCCGCAGCCCCGAGCAGGCCGAGCGGGACACCCGTATCCGCGACATCGTGCTCGACTTCGCCACCGGCGAGCACTCCCGTCTGTGGCCCGCGGTCACGGACAAGCCCACTTCGGAAACCGTCGGCAACTCTCCCTTCGAGGCCACCGCCCACTACCAGCAGGTCCTCGACCTGTGGGAGGGCATCGACCGTCCCTGACGGCCGACGGGCGATCCGGAACAGCGCAGGGACAACAGGGAGTGAGGTACTCGACATGAGCCAACCGACAGCAGCCGGCGACGCCGCACCGGCGACGATGAGGGCCGTCGTCGTCACCCGGCCCGGCGGCCTCGACGCACTGGAGATCCAGGACGTGCCGGTGCCCGTCCGCAAGCCCGGCTGGGTGCGGATCAAGGTCAAGGCGTTCGGCGTCAACGAGTCCGAGGTCACCACCCGCAAGGGCGAGTCCGACGCGGAGGTCACCTATCCGCGCATCCCCGGCATCGAGGGCGTCGGCCTGGTCGATGACGCCGACGAGAACAGCGGTCTGCGGCCGGGACAGCAGGTGGCCACGATGATGGGCGGCATGGGCCGCAGCTACGACGGCGCGTACGCCCAGTACGTGACCGTCCCCGCGGCACAGGTCATCCCGTTCGAGACCAGCCTGCCGTGGGATGTCGTCGGCGCGCTGCCGCAGATGTTCCAGACCGCTTACGGGTCCCTGACCCGCGGCCTGGACCTCAAGGTCGGGCAGACGCTGCTGATCCGCGGCGGCACCTCCACGGTCGGGCTGAGCGCGGCCACGATCGCGAAGGACCTCGGAGCGACCGTGCTGTCCACCACCCGCAGCGAGTCGAGGTCAGGGGAACTGCGGGCCGCGGGCGTCGACCACCCCCTCGTCGACAACGGCACCCTCGCCGACCAGGTGCGCGAGCTGATCCCGGACGGCGTCGACGCCGCCCTGGAACTGGTCGGCTGCTCGGTCCTCCCCGACACCCTGCGCACCGTCCGCCGCCACGGCACGGTCTGCTTCATCGGCGCCCTGGCGGGCCAGTGGACGATCCCCGACTTCAGCCCGTTCATGATCCCGGGCGGGGTGCGGCTGACGTCCTACGACGGTGATGCCACCGACCTCCCCGCCGACGTCTTCGCCCACCAGCTCCAGGCCATCGCCGCCGGACGTCTCAACGTCCCGGTCGCGAAGGCCTACCACGGCCTGGAACAGGTCCGGGATGCCCAGGCCGACCTCGAGTCCGGCGCCACGCCGGGCAAGCACGTCGTCGTCCTGGACGACTGAGACCTGATCGCGGGACGCGACAAGGTCATCGCGCACATCACCCGCATCACCCCCATCACCCCCATCACCCACATCGTGCGCAGTGGGTGCCTCAGCCTGACGGTGAGCTTCGGCGGTGCCCGTTGTTTCCGGAAGAGAGAACAGATGACGGACCAGACAGCAGCAGACGTTTTCGGCGCCACGACCGTCCGGCCCCCGTTGGACCCGCAGCTCGCGCCCGTCGAGGAGGCGCGGGGCGCTGTCTTTCCAGCCCTGACGGACGAGACCCTGCAGGAGATCCGACAGCAGATCGCCGCGGGTTCCCCCGCGTTGGATTCGGATGCTCTGACGGCGGGCGGCAGAGTGCGGGTGGAGGAGCGTCAGGTACCGGGGCCGGAAGGCGCGCCGGACATCACTCTGCTGATCCTCAGCCCCGTCGAGGACCGAGGCCCCAAGGGAGGCATCCTCAGCCTCCACGGTGGCGGGATGATCATGGGGGGACGCCGGGACCACGTGAGTCATCTCCTTCCCCATGTGATCGACGGGAGTGCGGTCGTCGTGTCGGTCGAGTACCGACTGGCGCCGGATCACCCCGATCCCGCGCCGGTCGAGGACTGCTACGCGGGGCTGGTGTGGACGGCGAAGAACGCGGCCGAGCTCGGTATCGACCCCGAGCGGCTCCTGATCGCCGGAGTCAGTGGCGGTGGCGGCCTCGCGGCGGGGACCGCGCTGCTCGCCCGCGACCGCGCCTTTCCCACGCTCAGCCACCAGATCCTGATCTGCCCCATGCTCGACGACCGCTTCGGGACGCACAGCAGTCGCATGGTGGACCGTGAAGGCGTATGGGACCGCTACAGCAACCTGTACGCGTGGACCTCCGTGCTGGGCGAGCGGCGCGGCGGCCCGGACGTGTCGCAGTACGCCGCGCCGGCCCGCGCCGAGGACCTCAGTCGGCTGCCGCGCACCTACATCGACACCGGCTCGGCGGAGGGGTTCCGCGACGAGATCCTGAGCTACGCCGGACGCCTCTCCGAGGCGGGCGTGAGCGTCGATCTCCACATGTGGGGCGGGGGCTTCCACGGGTCCGACATGTCGGTGGGTGACGCGGCTGTGTCGCGTGCTTCCAACGCGACCCGTGAGGAGTTCATCCGGCGGGCTCTCGACAAGTGAGCGGTGGAGGCTCCGTGGCGTGATCCCAACGTCGAGGTGGAAGTCGTCCACGGGTGGCGGCTCCCGGAGGAGTCCCCCCGATCACCGCCGAGCGCCATCTCGACAAGACGCACCGGATCTCGGTGGGCGGCGGCCGGAGTGTCACCGCTGCCCTGGTCGAGGACCGGGTCACCGACTCCTAGTGACCCGGCACTCGACTCGGCTCGCCCCGCAGCAGGCGGCCCGCCCGCACCTGACCGCCCGCCCGTTCCGACCACCGTCACCTACGCGAAAGCCCAGCCCCATGGCCCACAGCGAACCCGCGCTCGCCCTGTTCGACGACGATCCCGGCCCCGACAGCACCGGTGCGAGCGACACCACCAGGCCGGCCGTCGACGACCTCGCACGGCCTCTCGCCGACCGGCTGCGCCCGCGCACCCTCGGCCAGGTGGTCGGCCAGGAGCACCTGCTGGGCGATGAGGCGCCGATCGGGCGGATGGTCGAGCGGCAGCATCTGGTGTCGATGGTCCTGTGGGGGCCGCCCGGCTGCGGGAAGACCACCATCGCCCGGCTCCTCGCCGATGCCGCCGGTCTGGTCTTCGCCCCGCTGTCGGCGACCTTCTCCGGGGTCGCCGACCTGCGCCGGGTGTTCCGCGACGCCGAGCAGCGCCGAGCCCGGGGGCGCAGGACGCTCCTGTTCGTCGACGAGATCCACCGCTTCAACCGCGCCCAGCAGGACAGCTTCCTGCCGTACGTGGAGGACGGCACGGTCGTCCTGGTCGGCGCGACCACCGAGAACCCGAGCTTCGAACTGAACGGCGCGCTGCTCTCGCGCGGCCAGGTCTTCGTCCTCAAACGCCTCGACGAGCAGGCTCTGCAGACCCTCGCGACCCGCGCCGAGGAGCTGACCGGGCGCCGGCTGCCGCTGACAGGCGAGGCCCGCCAGGCCCTGCTCGCCCTGGCCGACGGGGACGGCCGGTACCTGCTCAACATGGCCGAACAGCTCCAGTCCCTGCCCACCGGCGCCGGCCCGCTGGACGTGGCCGGGCTGGCCCGGCAGGTGCAGCAGCGGGCCCCGCTGTACGACAAGGCCTAGGAGGGCCACTACAACCTGATCTCCGCGTTGCACAAGGCGATGCGCGGCTGCGACCCGGACGCCGCCCTGTACTGGCTGGCGCGGATGCTGGAGGGCGGCGAGGACCCGCTGTTCATCGCCCGCCGGCTGGTCCGCTTCGCAGGCGAGGACGTCGGCATGGCCGACCCGAGCGCCGTCCAGCAGGCCCTTGCCGCGTGGGACGTGTACGAGCGGCTCGGCTCGCCCGAGGGGGAACTCGCCCTCGCCCAGGCCGTCGTCTACCTGGCCACCGCCCCGAAGTCCGTCGCCGTCTACCGCGGTTTCGGCGCCGCGGGCAAAAGCGCCCGCCGTACCGGCTCCCTCATACCGCCGCCGCACATCCTCAACGCGCCCACCCGGCTGATGAAGAACCTCGGCTACGGCAAGGGCTACCAGTACGACCCGGACGCCCCCGACGGCTTCTCCGGCGCCGAGTACTTCCCCGAGGACATGGACCGAGAGACCTACTACCGGCCCACCGAGCACGGCCATGAGGCCGAGGTCGGCCGCCGCCTGGAGCACTGGGCCCGGCTGCGTGCCCAGCGACGCCACCCGGGCTCCGGCTGAGCCAGGACCAGCCGCCCACGGGAACGTTCTCGCGGTGTGCGAGAAGAACTGAGCGGCAGGAGCAGCCGGGGCGTCGGTGGAGGAGATCCGCCCCGGCCTGTTCGTCCCCTGTGCCGGTGCGGTCAGTCTGTGGTGAAGCTGGACAGGACCGCGGCCGGGAGGCGGCTGCCTGCCGAGCCGTGGGGCAGGATTTCCGTGATGCGGGCCAGATCGGCGGCGGAGAGCTGGACGTCGGCGGCGCCGGCGTTCTCCTCAAGGCGCTTGGTGCTGCGGGTGCCGGGAATGGGCGCGACGTCCTCGCCCTGGGCGAGCAGCCAGGCCAGTGCGAGTTGGGCGGTGGTGACGCCCCTGGTGCCGGCCAGATCCCTGAGCTGTTCGGTGGCGTGCAGGTTGTACGTGTAGTTCTCGCCCTGCCAGCGCTCGTCCCAGCTGCGCATGTCGTCCGCGGCGTACTCGCTCGCGGGCTTGACCTGGCCGGTGAGGAAGCCGCGGCCGAGCGGGGAGTAGGGCACCAGGCCGATGCCGAGTTTCCGCAGCACGGGAAGGATCTTCTCCTCGACCTCCCGCTCGAAGAGCGAGTACTCGTACTGGAGTACGGATACCGGGGTGACGGCGTGGGCGCGGCGGATGTACTGGGGGCCGACGTTGCTCAGGCCGAAGTACTTCACCTTGCCTTCGGTGATCAGGTCTCCGACCACGCCGGCGACCTCCTCGACCGGCACGTCGGGGTCGGAGATGTGCTGGTAGAAGAGGTCGATGTGGTCGCTCCGCAGGTGGCGCAGGCTGTTCTCGGCGACCTTGCGGATGTTTTCCGGGCGGCTGTCGAAGGCGGGGCTGATCGCCGGGGCGGTCATGTCGAAGCCGAACTTGGTGGCGAGGACCACCTCGTCGCGGAAGTCCTTGACCGCCTTGCCCAGGAGGATCTCGTTGCTGCCGGTACCGGCGCCGTACAGCTCGGCGGTGTCGAAGAAGTCGATCCCGAGTTCGTGGGCGCGGCGGATGGTCGCGATGCCCTCGTCGTCGTTCGAGGCGCCGTAGGCCATGGACATGCCCATGGTGCCCAGGCCGAGCGCCGAGACGCGCAGACCCTGAGAGCCCAGATTGCGGTGCTGCATGAGTTCACTCCCTGAGTGGTTCGCCGGCTTCACCCGTACAGTCAAACCGAACTGTTCTGTTTGACTGTACGTCCGATTGCTCGCGCCGCCAAACCAAACGGTTCGGTGCTCTATTCTGGGGTCATGCCCCCGTCCCGCGACTCCGGTCGGACCGCGGCGCCCGCAGCCGCCGCCGGCGACACGCGCGAGCGCGTCCTTACCGCTGCCATGGAGGAGTTCGCCCGCCATGGCATCGCCGGCGCACGCGTGGACCGCATCGCCAAGCTCGCCAGAACCAGCAAAGAACGCGTCTACGCCTACTTCCGCAGCAAGGACGCGCTCTATGCCGACGTCGCCGCACGGGAGTACGTCGTCATCGCCGACGCCACCCAGATGGACCCGCGCGACCTCCCTGGCTACGCGGGCCGCCTGTTCGACTACTTCGTCGCCCGTCCCGACCACTACCGCCTGATCGCCTGGGGCCGCCTCGAACTGCCGGGCACCGCAGCCGTTGCCGACGATCCCGCCCAGGCAGTGCTCGCCCGCAAGATCGACCAGCTCCGTCAGGTGCAACAGGCCGGACAGCTCGACCCCGCCTGGGACCCGGCCGACGTCCTCGCCCTGGTCAACCAGATCGCCATGACCTGGGCGTCGCAACCCGAACTCAGCGAGGCCGCCGCCGCACACGCCGTGGACCCCACCGCCGCCGCCCGCCGCGCCGCAGTGGTGACCGCTGTCGAGCAGCTCTTCCCTCGAGCGCGCTGACGTCCCCCGGACCGGCGGCAGCCCTGCTCGAACATTCTTCCAACGGCGCCCGCATCTGCCCGTAAGCAGGCTCCAGGCTCCGTGGAGAGGGTGGGCTGTTCACTGGAGCAAGGTGGGTGCCGACTTGGCACTCGCCCTGCGGGCGAATACCGCAGCTCTCGAACACCGACACCTCACCAGAGCTCCCATCAGCCGTTCCCGCAGATCGCGACGGGGGTCATCGCCTCCGACGGGCGCGGGGCCTCAGCCTCGTTTCCGTCACGCGTCGGTCCTCGTTGCGCGGGCGGCGAAAGCGGCCGGGGTGAGACCGGTGCGGTCGCGGAAGAAGCGGCCGAAGTTCGCGGTGTCGGTGAAGCCGAGGTGGACGGCCACGGTCCGGGCGTCCCACCGGGCGGCTCCCAGCAGGCGCCGGGCTTCCAACAGGCGCCGCTCGTCGATGAGTTCACGTACCCCCTTGCCGGTGGCGTCCCGGGCGGCGCGGCTGAGGGTGCGGACCGAGCAGCCGAGCAACTCGGCGTAGTCCGCGGCTTGGTGGAGTTCGCGGAAGTTCAGCTCCAGGGCGTCCAGGAAGCGCCCGTACCTGTCGGCGCGGCCGGTGCCGGTGCCGCTGCCGGTCGTGGTCGTGGCTGTGCCGGTGGGGGTGATGCCCGGGGAGTTGGCCAGGCGCAGCAGCAGTGATTCGAGCAGGCTGCGCCGCAGGGCGTGGTGGATGTCGAGGGGGCGGCGCCCCAGTGCGCGGTGTTCGTCCAGGAGTTGGAGTGCGGTCTGCTGGAGCCAGGCGGTGTCGTCGGGGTGTGGGCTGAGCACGGCAGGGGCCTCGTGCGCGGTGAGCGGGGCCAGTAGGCGGGCGAGGTCCGGGCGCAGCACGTCCGGTTCGAACAGGATGAACGGGCCGCGGGCCGCGCCGGGCGGATGCCAGCACAGCACGTGCCCGGGACGCACCCACAGCCACTGGCCGGGGGCGACGGTCCGCGTGACGTGGTCGACGTCGTGCCGCAGCTCGCCCTCGGTGACGGCGATGAGGTAGTGGAAGGTGGCGCGGCCCGGACGGGGCGGGTTCCACGGCCAGTCGTCGTGCTGGGCGAAGAAGTCCTCGACGGTACTCACCTCGAGGCCGTACGGAGTTCCGACCGGGGGCTGGAAACCGTACAGCGGAACCGTGGCGGATCCGGCCTGCCCGCTGGGCCTGGAGCCCCGCCCGGAGTGTCGTCTGTCGACCATCATGTGTCCGCAGCCTACGGCCCTTCTCGTCGGCCTCGACGGAAGGATGGGACGTGCCACCGTGCCCGCGCGGCGCGTCCTCGGCGTCCTTCGCGCTCTTCGGCGCCCAGTCCGTCCCCACCAGTCCGTCACCACCTGGGAAGGCTCACACCCATGAACGGATCGGCCCTGCACAAGACCGCCGCCGACTGCGCGGAGGAACTCCCCGGAAGCCGGCTGGAGCACCCCTTCGGCCCGGACTGGGAGGTCTTCAAGGTACGCGGCAAGGTGTTCATGCTGATGACCGAAGTCCCGGGGCGGCCCGTCGTGATCCTCAAGGCGGACCCCGGTGAGGCCCACGCCCTGCGGGAGCAGTACAGCCACATCACCCCCGGCTACCACATGAACAAGAAGCACTGGATCACCCTGGAGAGCGGAGAAGGCGTCGACCGGGAGCTCATCAGGGAGCTCGTCACCGACTCCTACCGGCTCGTCGTCGCCCGTCTGCCCAGGGCCGAGCGGCCCGTCGACCCGCACACCTACGGCACCGGCGCACAGGCGGCCGGGTGAGCGCGGCCGGTGACCGGCTCCAGGACACCGCCCGCCGGGCAGCCCTGGCCCTCCCCGACGTCAGCCACGGATACCCCTTCACTCCCGGGCTCGACGTGTACAAGGTCGCGGGCAAGGTGTTCCTGATCGTCACCGAGGACCCGGACGAACAGATCATCACGGTCAAGTGCGAGCCCGAACACGCCCGTGCGCAAGAACGCGGCCACGCCTCGATCACCCCGGGCCGCTACCTCGACAAACGCCACTGGATCTCGCTGGGTCCGGGCCCCGGCATCACCGAGCGACTCGTCACCGACGCGGTCGAGGACTCCTACGACCTGGTCGCCGGGCAGCTGCCACGACGCGACCGTCCCAGTGTCCGATGAAATGGTAAGTGGATCGACTTGCCTTCGGAGTGTGCGGGAGTTACCTTCAGGTGGTGAGTTCATCGACTTACCTAACGACTCGGCAAGGAACAATCACCATGAATCGTCTTGCGGGCAAGCGCGCCCTCATCACCGGTGGCACGAGTGGGATCGGTCTGGAGACCGCCCGGCGTTTCATCGCGGAGGGGGCCGATGTCCTGGTCACGGGCGTGACCCCGGCCAGTATCGACAGGGCGCGGGAGATCCTCGGGGACAAGGTGCCGGTGGTGCAGGCCGACGCACGCGATCTGGATGCGCAGCGCGCCCTGGCCAAGCAGGTGCGTGAGCACTTCGGGGAGCTGGACGTGGCCTTCCTGAACGCCGGCGTCTCGGACTGGCGGCCGTTCGAGGACCACACGGAGGACAGCTACGACCGGCTCTTCGACATCAACGTCAAGAGCGTCTTCTTCCTCACGCAGGCCCTGGTGCCTGTGCTGGCCAACCCGTCCTCGGTCGTCCTCAACGCGTCCAACAGCGCGCACGGCGGCTACGGGCAGTCGAACGCGTACGCCGCGACGAAGGCCGCTGTCTCCTCCCTGATGCGGTCGTGGAACGCGGACCTGCTCACCTCGCACGGCATCCGGTTCAACGCCGTCAGCCCCGGCCCCGTGGACACCCCGCTCTACTCCAAGCTCGGCATCGAGGACCCCGCGGTACAGACGGCGGTCCTGCAGGGGATCAGCTCCGGTATCCCGCTGGGCCGCATGGGCATGCCCGAGGAGGTCGCGGAAGCCGTCGTGTACCTGGCCTCCGACGTCTCCGCCTTCGCGGTGGGCCAGGACCTTATCCTGGACGGCGGCCAGACCGTCCTCTGACAGCGGGGATGCGGCTGGGAGACGGGCGAGGGGCGTGGGTATGTCGGTGGCGGACCGTGACCGAACGGAGACCGGTGGCGACACGTGCCGGGCCGGGTCCGACGCGCAGGCCAAGGCCGGGTATCACGCGCAGATCAAGGCGGAGAACCGCGCGCGCATCATCCGCGCCGCCCGCGACCTCTTCCTCGCCCGGGGATACGACAAGGCCTCCCTGGCCCAGATCGCCAAGGAGGCCGGCGTCTCCACCGGCACCCTCTTCAAGAGGTACCCGTCCAAGGCCGCCCTGTTCGCGGCCGTCACCTCCGAACAGTGGCAACTGGACGTGGAGTACGCCGAACCGCCCCCGCCCGGTGACCCCCGGTACGGGCTGGACCACATCGGCCGCGACTACGCCTGCCTGGTCGCGCGGCCCGGTACGGCGGCGCTGTGCCGCCTCATCATCACCGAGCTTCCCCAGATGCCGGAACTCGCCGACATCGTCGGCACCGGCTTCGCCATCGACCGCGGACCCTTCTTCGACCGGCTCCGCGACTACCTGGGCGCCGAAGCGCAGGCCGGCACACTCGACTTCCGCTCGGCCGACGGGCAGCCGCAATCGGCATCCACAGCCGCCGAACAGTTCCTCGGCATGATCTGCAGCCAGCTCCTGTGGCCCCAACTCGTACGGACCGACTTCGTCCCGCCCGACCCCACCGACGCCGCCATCGTGGACGAAGCCGTCGCCCTCATGCTCACCCGCTACCGCACCGGATCCTGAACCCCGGACCAGCAGTTCACGCGATGCCGTCTCCCCGGCGGAACGACGAGCCTGCGGCTGAGCCACCGAGTACGAGGACTACGTACGGGTTCGGATCGCGCACCGATGAGTTTCCCGCGTCGCGCCGGTCTGTACGGGTGAGACCGACTCACGGAAGGCTGGCGCCATGCGGAAACTGATCTACGGCATGAACGTGTCCCTGGACGGCTACATCGCCGCGCCCGGCGACGACATCGGCTGGGGCGTGCCGAGCGACGAGCTGTTCCAGTTCTGGTCCGACCAGTTGCAGGCGACCGACCTGACGCTGTACGGGGGCAGGCTGTGGCAGACGATGAGTTCCCACTGGCCGACCGGTGACCAGCAGCCGGGCGCCACCTCGGCGGAGATCGGGTTCGCGCGCCGCTGGCGGGACATGGCGAAGGTGGTGTTCTCCTCGACGGTCGACAAGGTCGACTGGAACACCCGCCTGGTCACCGGCGACGCGGTCGCCGAGATCACCCGGCTCAAGGCCCAGGACGGCGGCCCGATGGACATCGGCGGCGCGACGCTCGCGGGGGCGGCCATGCGGGCCGGGCTGATCGACGAGTACGTACTGGCCACCGCGCCGGTCCTGGTGGGCGGCGGCACGCCGTTCTTCAGCGTGCTGGACAGCTTTGTGAACCTGAAACTGGTGGAGACGCGGACGTTTCCCGGCGGAGTGACCCTGACCAGGTACGAGACGAGGCGCTGAGCACCCGCCACGCGACTCGATCAACTCGTGAGCCGACCGGCAGAGGACGAGGCGTCCGGCCGACCGTGTCTACGGGTGTGTGTCCGTGACCGCGATGACCTCGTCGAGGTGGTCCAGGGCGGCCTGCAGGTCGTCGATCTTGGCCTGGATGCGCTCGCGCTCGGCGCGCAGCATGGTTCGTTGCCCGGCGTCGGTGTGCCCGGCCTCCCAGCACGGAAGGAGTTCGGTGATCCTGCGGCTGGTGAGGCCGGCGGCGAACATCTGCTGGAAGAAGCGGATCAGGGGGACCGCGTCCTGCCGGTACAGGCGTTGGCCGGACGGGCTGCGCTCCGCGATGAGCAGCCCCTGCTGCTCGTAGTAGCGCACGGCGCGCACCGAGACGCCGGCACCTCGTGCCACCTCGCCGATGCGGATCAACCGCTCGCCCGCGCCCACTGTGACAGTCACGGTGATTCCCCTCACCCCTGGCCCTGACGACCAGCACTTGCCTCTGACGTTAGCGTCAGGTTTTAGCGTACCGGTCATGGACATCAACAACTCCGTCGCCCTTGTCACCGGTGCCAACCGTGGCCTGGGCCGCGCCTTCGCCCAGCGCCTGCTCGAACGGGGCGCCCGCAAGGTCTACGCGACCGCCCGCCGACCGGAGACCGTGGACCTGCCCGGGGTCGAGGTACTGCCCCTCGACATCACCGATCCCGCATCCGTGAGGGCCGCCGCCGAGGCCGCCCCGGACGTCTCGCTGCTCATCAACAACGCGGGAATCAATACGGGGACCGACCTGGTGACCGGTTCGCTGGACGCGGTGCGGCACGAGCTGGAGACCAACATGTTCGGCCACCTGGGAATGATCCGGGAGTTCGCGCCGACGCTCGCCAGGAACGGCGGGGGCTCGATCGTCAACGTCCTCTCCGCCATGTCGTGGTTCGGGGGCGCGGGCGCCAATGCCTACCACCTGACCAAGGCCGCCGCCTGGGCCATGACCACCGGCGTCCGCCTGGAGCTCGCCGAGCAGGGCACGCTCGTGACAGCGGTACACCTCGGCCTGGCCGACACCGACATGGCGGCGGGCTGGCCCGTGGACAAGATCGCACCGTCGGACCTGGCCGACGCGGCACTCGACGGTGTCGAGGCGAACTCCGCCGAGGTCCTCGCCGACCAGTGGAGCCGGGACGTCAAGTCCCGGCTGCCGCTGACGCCGGAAGAGTTCAACGCCGCGATGGACCGCGCTCTGGCGGCACTGATGACGACCTGAGGGGCGCTGCGGCAGGGTTTTTGGATTCTGCCCTTCAGGGCAACTTCGATGGCTGAACGGGCATTGGCCTCAATCATTCATGGGGGTATGTCGGATTACTCGGAGCATGTTTTCCGGCACACCGGAACCGTCCCCGGGTATTGCACATCTTCGGGTGTGCAGGCGCGCATTGACCTCGTGCGCCGATTCGTATTCGAGGAGAACCAGAAACTTCATGAAGAAGAACCTGACCGCCATGGCCCTTGCGGCGATCGTCGTCGCCGGTACTGCCGCTGCCGCCATCCCGGCCTCGGCCGCCACCGCCAAGGCCGCACCGACCCGCTGCCACACCGCAGACCTGTCGGCCGGCTTCGCCGTGGGGGATGACGCGAAGCCGGAGATGGGGCAGACCGAGAAGCAGACCGAGGCGTACGTCTGGTTCACCAACAAGAGCAACCGCACCTGCACCCTGTCCGGCTTCGCCGGTGTCGACATGATCGGCGCCCAGACGACGGACGGCACCTGGTCACTGGCGCGCTCCTCGAAGACGCCTCCGAAGCTGACCCTGGAGCAGGGCGACACGGTGGACTTCAGCATCACCCTGCTCCCGGTGGCCAAGTCCACGCCGCAGGCGGAGAAGTTCGTTCCGGCGAAGTTCCTGGTCACCCCGCCGAACGAGACGGAGCACTTCACCCTGACGTGGCCCTTCGGCGGCCAGATCCTCAAGCAGGACGGCGCCACCCACCCGGCCACTTTCCTCAACCCGGTCGGGCTGTAACCACCGGACAGCCTCTGAGCTGTCCTTCAGCGTCACTGGTGGCCACCGCGCTGCTCCCGGAACGGGTTGAAGTCTCCGGGTGGTGCGGTGGCCACGTCTGACACGCGGCCCGCCCGGCCCTTCCCGCCGGGGCCTGTAGGCGGCCGAGGCCGACGGGCGGCAGGGTTTCTTTACTCAGGGGTATCGCGGCTGCCCCTGACGGGGTCCAATGGTGGGAGACAGGCCCTTCGCGCCCACACCGGTCAGAAGAGGCACGCTATGGATCCATGGCTGATCTGGTTGGTCGTCGCAGCCGTGCTGGCTGTGGCGGAGATCTTCACCCTCACCGCTGCGCTCGGACTGCTGAGTGCGGCCGCGCTGGTCACGGCGGGGTCCGCCGCGGTCGGGCTGCCGCCGCCCTTGCAGTTCCTGGTGTTCGCCATCGTCGCCACAGTCACCGTGCTGTTCGTGCGCCCCGTCGCGCTGCGCCACGTGATCCGGCCCCAGGTGGCGCGATTCGGGGTGGACGCGCTGGTCGGCAAGACCGCCTTCGTCGTCTCGGAGGTGACGGGCCTGGGCGGCAGGGTCCGTATCGACGGTGAGGAGTGGACGGCCCGCGCGTACGACGAGACGCTGGTGATTCCACCTGGAAAGACAGTCGACGTCATGGAGATAAGCGGCGCCACCGCGATCGTCTACCCCCGGGACTGAAGCCATGGAAACCTCAGCGTTCCTCATCACCGGCCTGATCGTCGCGCTGATCGCGGTTTTCACCGTGGTGCGGGCGGTCCGTATCGTGCCCCAGGCGCGCGCTCGCAACGTCGAGCGGCTCGGCCGCTACCACCGGACTCTGGATCCCGGCCTCAGCCTCGTCATCCCTTTTATCGACCGCGTTCATCCGGTGATCGATCTACGGGAACAGGTCGTTTCCTTCAAACCGCAACCGGTCATCACCGAGGACAATCTGGTCGTCGAGATCGATACCGTGCTCTATTTCCAGGTGACCGACCCGCGCGCGGCTTTCTACGAGATCGCGAATTTCCTCCAGGCGGTCGAGCAGCTCACCGTCACCACCCTGCGCAATGTCGTGGGTTCAATGGACCTGGAAAAGACCCTCACCTCACGGGACACCATCAACAGCCAGCTGCGCGGCGTGCTGGACGAGGCCACCGGAAAGTGGGGGCTGAGGGTCAACCGGGTGGAGATCAAGGCCATCGACCCGCCGCAGTCCATCAAGGACGCGATGCAGAAGCAGATGCGAGCCGAGCGGGACAAGCGGGCCGCGATTCTCGGGGCCGAGGGGCAGCGCCAGTCGCAGATCCTCACCGCCGAAGGCGACAAACAGGCCGCCGTCCTGCGCGCGGAGGGCAACCGTACCGCTGCGATCCTCCAGGCAGAGGGCCAGTCCCGGGCCATCGACGAGGTGTTCCAGGCCGTACACCGCAACGACCCCGACCCCAAACTGCTCGCCTACCAGTACCTCCAGACGCTGCCCCAGCTCGCGCAGGGCTCCGGCAACAACTTCTGGGTGATCCCCAGTGAGATCACCTCCGCGCTCCAGGGCATGTCCCGCGCCTTCACCGAGGTGCTGCCCCAGTCGCCGGCCACCCGCGAGAAACCCTCGGACGACATGGTCGCCCAGGCCGCCAACGACACGGCCCAGGCGGCGGAAGCCGCTGCCGAGGCCCTCGCCGAAGCAGCCAAGGCCGAGCGCGTCACCCCCGACACCCTCCCGCCCACCCCGCCTCACTGACGGCGGACGGCGCCCTGTCGGCGCGACTCGCACACCGCAAGCCGCCGAGTACCCGGCCTATGACGATCGCCGCCCGTCACCCTGCGCCGCTCGACCGCACCCATGCGCCGTACGTCTGCCGCGCTGCCGTCGGTCAGTCCTCGGTCAGCCGTCGGTCAGCCGTCGGTCAGTGCTGTGCGGCGCTGCCCATCTCCGCGGTGAATACCACGGGATCGCTGTCGAACCCTCGGACCATCTCGTGGAACCCCCACGCTCCGGAGGTGTCGCGGACGAACTCGGCGACGGTCGTGGCGGTGGATCCGGCGACCTGCGCGAAGTCGTCCTTCAGCAGTTCCTTGTACCCCTCGACGACCAGCACTCCGGCATTCGACATGTCACCGAAGGTCATGGGGCCGCTGTTCTGGTGGATGGCCACGCCCACGACCACCCGCGCGAAGGAGGACGCGAGGCGCTCAAGCTCCAGCGTCATCACCTCGACATAGCCGAACCCCTGGCCGGTCTGGCTGTGCCGACTCATGTTGATGGTGCCGTCCGGTGAGCGGCTGTCGAAGTGGACGACGTACACCGGCCGCCCGTAGGGGGCGTCCGCCGAGTAGGTGGTGGCGATGATGTCGAGATGACGAGGTGGCTGATCCCAGGGACTCGGATCCCACTTGAGCCGTACCTCGGCCTTCCCCACTCCCGGGCTGTCACTGCTCACCGGATTACCGCCTCCCCCGTATCGGGTATCGAGTCATCGCGGGATGGTCCCCGCATGGTCAAGTATGGCTCTGGGGGCGGCGGCTGCCGTTGGGGTGTGCGGGCCTTCGCCTACCTTCGGAACCACTGATGACCACCGCTCGCCGGGTCTGATCCCGGGCGGTGCGACATGGAAGACCACGATCGGCTCCGCCGGTGATCGGCGGAGCCCAACGTGGCTGGTGCGGCTCAGCGGTCAGCTCTGCGGCGGGATGATGTCGACCATCCAGGGGATGCCGAACCGGTCCGTGCACATGCCGAACACGTCGCCCCACATCTGCTTGTCCAGCGGCACGGACACCGAGCCGCCGACGGACAGCTTCTCCCAGTAGCCGCGCAACTCCCCTTCGTCGTCGCCGCTCAGGCTCACCGAGAAGTTGGTGCCCGGGGTGTGCTCCATGCCGGGCGGGGTGTCGGCGCCCATCAGGGTGAAGCCGCTCGGGGTCTCCAGCATGGCGTGCATGATCTGGTCTGCGTTCGGGGCGTTCTGCTGGCCGAACTCGCCGAAGGTGTTGAGCTTCAGCGTGCCGCCGAAGACCTCCTTGTAGAACTCCATCGCCTGCCGGGCGTCACCGCCGAAGCTGAGGTAGGGGTTGAGACGCGAGCTCATGGAAACCTCCCGTGATGGGGCAATTGATCTGATATGCGCAGATTAACGCGAGGCGCTGACGGCGATACTGATGTTCACTTGTGCGTCGCCGGGCGAGCGATGCCCGAACCAGGCAGGGTCAGGGTCGCAGGCGTACGGCGGGTCGGTGCGCCGAACGGCGCGGCCCGGCAGGTGTCCCCCCCCCATGCGCCGCTAAGGCTGTGCCGCAGGCCGCGTCCCCTCCGGCTAGGGGGATCAGTCGAACAGTGGTTGGCGCCGGCTAGGCACGGCAGGTGACGTCGTGGCTGGGCAGGCGGCCTGTGACCAGGTAGGTGTTGACCGCGTTGGTGGCGCAGGCGGGGGTGGCGGGGATGCCGTACACGCCGTGATCCCGTCCGCCCCGGACCTGGACGAGGCGTGAGCCGCGCAGGGCGCGGTGCATGGCCTGGCCGCTTGCCGCCGGTGTCTGGGAGTCCCACTGGTTCTGCAGGATGAGAGCGCCTCCCGTGTTGTCGACTCGTGTGGCCGGTTCGGCGCCGCGCGGCCAGAAGGCGCAGGGCGTGATGTCGGAGGTGAAGTCCCCGTAGAGGGGGAGGCGAGCGCCGTCGCGTATGGCGTCGTGCCGGTAGCGGGCCGGGTCGCGGGGCCATGAGACGGAGTTGTCGGCGCAGACGACCGCCCAGTGCAGCGCCTGGAAGTTGGCGTCGAAGGGGTCCGCGGCATCGTCGGACGGCTGCGGATCCGGGCGGGTGGCCCGGGCCTTGCGGAGGCTGACGACGTCGCGCGCGGCCTGATAGGGGTCGTAGAAGAACATCGGCCGCAGCGACTCGCGGATGTCGGCGCCGGTGACGGCCCGGTCCTCGAAGTCGAGGTCGCTGCCGTTGTACTTGAGCGGCGTGCTGTCGGCACGGGCGAGCAGCCGGAAGAACGCGGCGCGGACCTCCGCGGGAGTGTCACCGAGGTGGTACGTATGGTCCCGGCCGGCGACCAGACGGGTCCAGTCCCGGAACGCGGGCTCGACGCCCTCGGCCATGGCCTGGTACGTGCCCCGGCCGAAACGGTTCGGGTCCACTGAACTGTCGAGGACGACGCGGTCTCTGCGGGCCGGGAACATCTGGGTGTAGACGGCGCCGAGGTAGGTGCCGTAGGACAGGCCCATGTACGAGATCCGCTTCTCACCCAGGACGGCGCGTATGACGTCCATGTCCCGTGCGGTGTTACGGGTCGTGAGGTACGGCAGGCGGGCGCGGTCCCGGGCGACGCACTTCGCCGCGAAGCCGCGGGCGGAGGCGGTGTTCCGGTCGAAGGACGCCGGCCGGTAGGCACGAGGCCAGTCCAACTCGGTCGTGGTGAGGCCGCAGTTCAGGGGGCTGCTGGCGCCCGTGCCGCGCGGATCGAAGCCCACGAGGTCGTACCGGTCCCGGACGCTCTTGGGCATGATCTCCTTGTACGCCAAGGGATTCCCCAGTCCTCCGGCCCCTGGCCCTCCCGGGTTGGACAGCAGCACACCATGCCGCTTGCCGGGCACGCTGGTGCGCAGCCGGGAGATCTCCATGCGCAGGGTGGGTCCGGCGGGCCGCGTGTAGTCGAGCGGCACTTCGAGGGTCGCGCACCGTAGGTCGGCGGGGTACTCCGCGGCGGTGCCGCAGCGGTGCCAGGCAGGGCGCTGGTCGTAGTAACGGTCGAGGGCGGCGGCCGGCGCGCGGTCGGCTTCGGTCGCTGTCGCCTGGGCAGTGGGAATGCACAGGCTGACGATCAGTCCGACCGCTACGAGGGCGGCCTTGTGTGCGGTACGCATGACAAGACTCTGCTTCCCCACCCGGCCACCCCGCCTCGGCCGAACGGCCACAAACGAAGGCGGTCGCCGGGCGCCCTCGGCCGAAAGTCCGAGGGACGTACGCATGCGCGGGCCGTGATCGCTGACGCGCCCCCTGCACCGGGGTGAGCCCTTCACCGGTGAGGCCGTGCAACGTTTGGTGCTCACGGTTTGGCGCGCGGCAAAAAGGTCCCGGTCGATGACCTGGGCCCTGGTTCGTGATCGCTGGAGCGGATGACGAGGGCCCGGGCGGCGGGAACAACGCCGCCTCTACGCGCGGAGGGCCGCCGAACGCGGAGGCTGCCTCAACAGGTGTCCTCGCACGTGGGGGTCTCGGCGCGGCTGCCGTGCGGCGGCAACCGAGTTCCGCGCTTCCGGCAAGTCCGCGCTGCGACACCTGGTTTGTGCTCCTGTAACGCCATTTCACCGACAGACGCAGCGCCGCGGACGGTGCCATGGGCGGAGCCCCTTCTCATCTCCCCCGCCCGCGCGACGGCGGGCACGATCCGGCAGTCGCGCTGGAAGACCAGGTTGTGCAGGTATCGCCGGTGGCCGTGGCCCCCAGCGTGGGTACCTCAGCTTCCGCCTGCTCGGGTGCGAACACGTTCAAGGGCCAGTCGTGGACGGTCGCGCCCCGCAGATGCGGATGGTGGAACCCGCCCCCGTAGTACGCCAGCAACGTGACCGGAGCGATCTCGAGTGATCTCGGTCTCGCGCTGCGCCAACTCACCATGAACTGCGACGAGTTCGCATCCCGCTGGGCCCGGCACCCGGTACGTACCTGTACTTCCGGGGTGAAGCACCTGCGCCATCCGATGGTCGGAGCGATGGACCTCAGCTTCGAGAACCTCGTCATCCCCGGCGCTTCCGGCCAGCGCCTCATCGCCTACACGGCCGAGCCCGGCTCGCCGTCGGAGGCGGCTCTGCGGCTCCTCGGCAGCGCGACGGCTCCGGTGGCGGAGGATCCGGCGGCGGTACGGCGCTGACGCGCTGCGCCGCCCGGCGAACTGAGGCTCCGTCGGATGCCAGGTATGGGCGAGGCGCATGTAGGTGTACGCCGCCGAGGCCCTGATCACGTGGTGGTGCCAGGCGGGGAACGAGCGCCCCGCGAAGTCCAGCAGCTCATGACGGCCGTCCATGAGGTCCGCGGTGACGGTGGAGCTGCTGTAGAGGCGGGTCAGTTCGAGGAGCGCGTCCTCATTCGCCGGCTACGGGGCCGTACAGATGGAGCGCCTGGCCGGTGACGTGGGTGACGCACTCGAAGTCCCGGTCGCGGTGCGGCAGAGCGAGTCCCCGCAACTCGGCCCGTGGCGGCCACCGCGAGGCGGGACGGCCCCGGGGCTGCGGTGCTGTCCGCGCAGTCACCCCGCAGGTGCGGCTCTTCCACGGGACGTCACCCGCCAGGAGGCGCTCCACCAGTGCCGTCTTCCCCGATCCGGCCTCTGCGGGG
>NZ_AEJB01000149.1 GCF_000331005.1 Streptomyces turgidiscabies Car8 | reverse complement strand
GGCCCTTCCATGCAAGGGCCATTCATCAACAGTGTCTACGCCAACTGGCGCACAGTGTGGCTGATTTGACACATCGGCATCTTTTCCGACATGACGACACACAAACAGGTAAGAGGGCGCTTGCCCGGTTCTCGCGTCCATCGGGCGGTATCGGACGATCCGTCATAACCGTCTCCCGGACGGGGTAGGGGGAGGGTCGGCACGGACGGACGAGAGAGCGGTCGGGACACCGAGGGGGACTCTGTGCGTCAATGGCCCACCCCTCCGGCGCTGTTGCTCGGCGCCGCGCTGGCCCTGCTCGGCCTGCTCCTGGCGACCGTCCTCACCGACGGCCCACAGACCCCTGCCGCCCCGGAGGACGCCACCGGGAACAACCGGCCGTCAACCTCCGCCCCACCAACCCCGGACGACGACAGTGCGGCCCAACTCCCGGCGCGGGTACCAGCGTTGTGGCCCACCCCGCGAAGCGTGCGTCCCGGCCGGGGCACGGTGCGGATCGGCGGGACGGTGGCGCTGCACTCCGACTCCGGGACGGACGCCGCCACCCTCGACACGGTCGCCCGGACCCTCCGCGAGGCGGGCGTCCACCAGGTCCGCTACGGCGACCGCGCACAGCGGAACGAACTGCTGCTCACCATCGCCTCCAGCGCGGGCCAAACCTCTGACGAGGCGTCAACAACCTTACGTACCCTCGGATTTGAGCCATCGAGGACACTTCCACCGTCCGGCTACGTCCTCGCCGCCGGCCCCGACGACAAGGGACGCCCCCGCATCGTGCTCGTCGGCGCCGACCCGGACGGCGCCTTCCACGCGGCCCAGACACTGGCCCAGCTGGTGCGTCCCGTCGGCTCCTCCGCGCCCCGCGCCGAACTGCCCGCCGTACACATCCGCGACTGGCCCGCCACCGCCACCCGGGGCATCGTCGAGGGCTTCTACGGAACCCCCTGGACCCAGCGACAACGCCTGGAGCAGCTGGACTTCGCGGCCCGCTGGAAGCTGAACACGTACATCTACACGCCCAAGGACGACCCCTATCTGCGTGCCCGCTGGCGCGACCCGTACCCCGCCGCCCGGCTGGCCGTGCTTCGCACCCTGGTCCAGCGGGCGACCGCCGACCACATCACCTTCGTCCACGCCGTCTCCCCCGGCCCCACCGTCTGTTACTCCTCCCCCACCGACACCGCCGCGCTCACCCGCAAGTTCCGGCAGCTGTGGGACATCGGGGTGCGGGCGTTCGCCGTGCCCCTCGACGACATCGACATCAGCCGCTGGAACTGCTCCCGCGACCAGTCGGCGTACGGCACCGGCAAGGCCGCCGTCGCCCGCGCGCAGGCCGATCTCCTGAACCGGGTCCAGCGTGAGTTCGTCGGTACGCACCGAGGGGCGGCGCCACTGATCACCGTGCCCACGGAGTACACGGGGGCCCGGTCCAGCGCGTACAAGCGGACCCTCGCCGCCCGCCTCGACCCGGCGGTCACCGTGATGTGGACCGGCGCCCAGGTCGTCTCTCCCACGCTGCGCACGGCCCAGGCCCGCGAGGCCCGCAGCACCTACGCCCACCCGGTGCTGGTCTGGGACAACTACCCGGTCAACGACTACACGCCGGGCCATCTCCTCCTGGGCCCCTACGAGGGCCGCGACCGCACGCTGCCGGGCGCGGTCGCCGGCCTCACCGCCAACCCGATGAACCAGGCCGCCGCGTCCGCCCCGGCCCTGTTCTCCCTGGCGGCCTACACCTGGAACCCCGAGAAGTACCGCCCCGAGGCCGCCCTCGACGCGGGCCTCGCCACCCTGGCCGCCGGCGACACCCGCGCCCTCACGGCCCTGCGCGCCTTCGCCGACGTCAACCGCGTCTCCCGCGTCAACGCCGTGCAGGCGCCCGGACTGGCGGCGCTGACGGCGGCGTACTGGCGGGGCGGCGCGACCGCCGAAAAGGCCCTGCGCACCCGGCTGACGGATCTGGCCGGGGCCCGCGAGACGGTCCCGGCGGCCTTCCGCTCGGCGGCGTCACCGTGGCTGGCCTGCGCGGGCGACTGGGCACGGGCCGCACTGGCCGCGATGGCCGTCCACGAGGGCGGCGGCAGCCGCTCCGAGGTCCGGTCCCTGCGCGCCGCCGCCCGCGCCCACACGGTCCACAACTGGCAGGGCCGCACCCGCGAGGTCGAGGTCGGCACGGGCGTCCTGGACACGTTCGTCGCCCGCGCACTCGGGGAAACGTGAGGGGCGCCCACCGATGACCGGCGAGCGCCCCACGCATGTACTGCTTTTTACCGCTTCGCACTACTTGTTCAGGTACGTCCAGAACTCGTCGAACGACAGGAGCTTGTCGCCGTCGAGGTCGCGGGAGGCGATGATGACCTCGGCCACGGACTCGGTGACGTTCCAGTCACCCGCCTGCGCCAGGGCGGTCTTGAACTCGGCGGCCGTGATGAACCCGTCACCGTTCGTGTCGATACGCTCGAACTGCTTGCGTGCTTCCTCGATGTCCGCCACCGGGACCCGCCCCTTCATGTACGTACTGCTGACGGGGTCAGATTAGCTGGCCAAACGGGCGCGCAGCGCCGCGACCACCCACGCGAACTCCGCACGGTGTGCGCTCGCGGGTCCCGCGCCCTTCACCGTGGACAGCAACTCCCGGTACCGGGCGAGCCGGTCGTTGGAAACCGACTCCATGCGTTCGAGCACGGCGGACGGGTCGCCGTCCCCCAACACCTCCCGCAGGATCGCCTCCGCCTCCGGCGCCTCGGGGGCGATTCCCCGCGCACGGGCCTCGGCCGCGAGCTGGACCAGACGCATGGGGAACCATGTGGACCGCCCGGCGGCGGCGCCACGGCCCTGGTCCCGCGCGTTGAACTCGATCACCTGCCGCATCTGCGCCCGGAACTCGGGGTCCTGGATCAGCTCCGCCAGTTCCACCCAGGCGTCCACCTGCTCCGGGGTCGGGTCCTCCGGGAGGTCCACCGCGGTGGAGCGCATCCGGTCCCGGATCGCCGGGTCGACGGAGTCGAGCCCGTGGAACAGTTCCTCCACGAACTCCTCCATGATCCGCTTGCGTTCGGCGGCCGACAGCCGCGCCAACTTGTTCATCAGCGTCATCTCCTCCGCGGTCGAACCGCGTCTCGCGACGGAAGACAGCACCGCACGGGTCACCCGCAGCGTCCGGATCTGTGCGTCCAGTGCCGCCACATGCGTGGCGGCCACCTCCGCGACCGTCGTCTCCCCGGCCAGCACCGCGCGTACGTGGTCCAGGCCGAGGCCCAGCTCGCGCAGGGTGCGGATCAGTTCGAGGCGGGCCACGGAGCCGGCGTCGTACAGCCGGTAACCGCCGGACGACCTGGTCACGGGCGGCAGAGCCCCCTCGTCCGACCAGTAACGGATGGTGCGTACCGTCAGTCCGGTGGCCCTGGCCAGCTCGCCGATGGTGAGAAATCCGGTGCCGTCGTCGATCATGTTCGCGAGTCTGGGCCTTCCAGTGGGTGGAGACTCAAGCGGCCGGGAGGGGCACCGTGGGAGAAACGCTGAAGGACATCCTCGACTCCGTGGCGCGGGGTGTCTTCCCGCTCCCCGACGGCCGTACGACCATCGTGCCCCAGGCGGCCCACCGCGACGCCGGGGTCCTCGCCTTCACCGCGCACGCGGTCGTCTTCACCGACGAGGACCCGGACTGGGTACGCCGGACCCTGGCCGGCGTCGACAGCGACGCGCTCTCCGCACCGATGAACCTACGCTTCCTGACCGCCCTCATGGACCGCACAGGCCGCTCGAACGAGACGATCGACCTGCTGGCGGTCGCCACCCCGCTCCAGGGGAACCCGCCTCTGACGCTGACGGAGATCGACGACCCCGGGCACCACCGGATCGCCCGGGCCCACAAACACCGCGACGACGTCCACGTGTGGGCGGCCGACGGCGGGGTTCTCATCCTCGGTCGCGGCGTCGCGGGCCGACTGGAGGCGGCGGTGGAGGTGACGGAGGCGGTACGCCACCGGGGGCTGGGCCGCGCTCTGGCGTCCTCGGCGCGGCACCTGAGCGACGGCGAGCCGGTCTGGGCCCAACTGGCCCCGGGAAACGCCCGCAGCGTACGGGCGTTCCAGGCGGCGGGCTTCGTGCCGGTGGGCGGAGAGGCACTGCTGCTCGCCCACTGAGCAGCGCCCCGTAAGGGGCGCGGGGCTGTATCGGTCAGCGGCTTCGCCGCGGGGCGCGACCAACCTCCACCGGCCCGCGGCAAAACGAACCGCCTACCCACGCCAACCCAGCGGAGCGGCTCAGTGCCACGCCTCGAAGTGCGGGTTGCTCTCGCAGCCGCTCATGATCTCGACCTTGGTGGTCTTGTTCACCGGGCAGACGCCGATGATGTACTTCCGCTCGATGCCGCCGGGGAAGGCGACCTCGACCTGGTCGGCCCACTTGTGGGTGTCGCCGATGGTCTTGTTGACGTCCACGCCGCCCGGGGCGTCGATGTAGTAGTTGTAGCCCGACTTCCACCATGTCTTGTACAGGTCGTGGTCGTACGTCGTGGAGACGTACGGGGAGGGCTGGTTGACCAGGACGTACTTCTCGATGTCGTACTGGCCGTTGACGACGTCCCTGGGCCTGAGGCCCTCCGCGAAGACGATCTCGGGGCCGCGGCCGTCGCTGCGGTAGAGGGTGCCGCAGGTCTTGCGCCAGACCGGGTCGGGCGTGATGCGGTCGACGTCTACGCGGCGGTCCACGGCGGCCTTGACCGGGTCGTCGAACTGGGGGCAGCTCGGGGCGGCGGCCCGGGTGAAGGCCTCCGGGGCGGCCGCGGGGAGGGTGGCGGCCGAGGTCGCGAAGACGGCGGCCAGGGAGAGGGTGACGGCAGCGGTCCGCCGCCGCAGGCGAGGTGTGATCATGGATGCACCATGTCGGGTCTGCGGCGGCGGGCCGGGGACCGTCACTCGATCGGCGGCGTGTCACACGGGGTGACGCCGACGGGCCAACTGGGCCGGGATCAGCGGAAGATGCCGGTGTGGCCGAGTGAATAGCGGCCAGGCTGCGGGTAGACGGCGAGTCCGTGCGGGCCCCTGCCCACCCTGATACGGGCGAGCTGCTTCCCGGTCCGGGTGTCGATGGCGTAGACCTCGGAGTTGTAACGGCCGGACAGCCAGAGGACCTTGCCGTCGGCGGAGACGCCGCCCATGTCGGGGCTGCCGCCGTCGGGCAGCTGCCACTTCCTCGTGACCTCGCCCTTGTCGAAGTCGAAGACGGAGACGGTGCCCTCGCCCCGGTTGGACACGTACATCTCGCGGGAGTCGCGGCTGACGTACAGCCCGTGGGTGCCCTTGCCGGTGGGCAGGAGGGTGGGCCGGGTGAACCTGTCGCCGTCCAGGACCCACATGCCGTCGGCCATCATGTCGGCGACGTAGAACCGTTTGCCGTCCGGCGAGATCTTGACGTCCTGTGGCATCGCGCCCTCGAACGGCAGCTTCTGCTGTCCGACGACCTTCATCTTCGCCGTGTCGACCTTCAGCAGTTCGCCGCTGAACTCGCAGGACACGATGAAGTACCGGCCGTCCAGGGAGAAGTCGGCGTGGTTGACGCCGTAGCAGCTGACGGGCACGGTCTTGGCGACCTTCATCGTGTGCGGGTCGCGGAAGACCAGCTCGCGGTCGAGGGAGGCCATGACGACGGCGTACTTGCCGTTCGGCGTGAAGTAGAGGTTGTAGGGGTCGTGGACGTCGACCGGTTCGCCCGCCTCCCCGGTCCTCGGGTCGATGGGCGTGAGGGTGTGCCCGCGGTTGTTGTTGACCCAGAGGGTCTTCAAGTCCCAGGAGGGCACGACGTGTTGGGGCTGGCGACCGACGTGGATCGTCTCGACGACCTCGTACGTCTTCGGGTCGATGACGGAGACGGTGTCGGACTCGGTGTTGGGCACGTAGACGCGGGACGGGAAGTCCCGGACGACCGGGGAGAGTCTGTTCGGCCGGTCGGCGGCGTAGACGTCACGCGGGTCGAGGACGGGCGGCATCCCGGGCAGCCCCTGGACAAGGGGCACCGCGGGTACGGCGGGCCGGGCGGGCTTGACCGTGCCGACGGCCCGGTGAGGCCGGTCCGGGGACTCGGTGCCGCAGCCGGCGAGTCCGGCGAGGAGGGTGAGTGCGGCCCCTGTGACGAGGGCGCGGGCGATGGCGGTGGGGGGCATCAGGTCAGCAACTCCGTGGTGGTCACCGCGCGCAGGCCGCGACGGTCGAGTTCGTGGAGGAGGCCGGGGAACGCGGCGACGGTGTCCGCGTATCCGAAGTGCAGGCTCACGATCGATCCGGCGCGGACGCCGGCCATGACGTTGCGTACGACGGCGAGGGCGCCCGGCGAGGTGAAGTCGAGGGGGTCGACGTCGTAGGACAGGACGTGCGGGTAGCCGGCCCGGCGGGCGAGCCGTTCGACGAGCGGGGAGGCGCGGGACGCGCGCGAGGGCCTGAACCAGGTGCCGATGGACCCGGTGAGCCTCTCCAGCCGCTCGGCGCACCCCCTGATCTCGGCCTCGGCGTCCGCCTCCGGCATGCCGTTGATGTCGAGGTGCCGCAGGGTGTGGTTGCCGAGTTCGTGGCCGCCGTCGAGGACGCGGCGAGCGAGGTCGGGGTGCGCGTCGAGCCAGGTCCCGACAGCGAGCACGGTGATCCGGGAGCCGTGTTTCTCGGCGGCGGTGAGCAGGGCGTGGGCGGTGGCGGGGTCACCGTTGCCATGGAAGGTGAGGGCTACTCGGGGGCGGTCGCGGGGTCCGTGGGGGATCTGGGCGGGGTAGCTGAGGAGCGGGGCGGGGGCGGCGGCGGGGGGTCTGGTCGCCGGGTTACGGGACGGGAGGGCTGCGGGGTGAGCGGCGGCACCGCCGGTGGCGGCACCGGTCGCGCACCCGGTGGTCAGCACCCCCGAGGCGACGATCCCGGCGCCCGCGCGCAGCACTGCCCGGCGGTCGGTCGTGGTCACCCGCACCATTTAAGGGGGGTTGGCCCGAAAAACGGCCGATTAGCCCGATCGGCGGCCCGCCCACGCCGCCGGCGATGCCGAACCCCGCTGCCCAAACCCCGGACCCCGGACCCCCCAGACCCCGGCCGCACGCCCTACCGGTCGGCGACCCGCATCTCGAACCATGTGGTCTTGCCGCGCGGCAGCAGGTCGACGCCCCAGCGGTCGGAGAGCTTGTCCACCAGCATCAGTCCTCGCCCGCTGATGTCCATCTCCTGAACCGGCATCAGACACGGCAGCCCGCGTGAGGGGTCCCGGACCTCGACGCGGATCCATCCGCGGCGCCGGTGCATCCGCAGGCCGAACACCCGCGCGCCGGTGTGACGGACCGCGTTGCCGACCAGTTCGGAGACGAGCAGGACCGCGTCCTCCGTCATCTTGGGGCTCAGCCCCCACTGGCGGAGCACGATGACCTGGGCGAGGCGGCGGGCGGTGGCGGCGGATTCGGGGCGGGACGGCAGCGGAACCTCTGCTTCCGTCGGGTTTCCGAACAACTCGAGCGCCTTGAGTGCTCGTTCGTCCTCGACCGCAGGCGACCACCGCGCCGCGGTCGCACGGCCGTGTCCCCGCGGCTGTTCCATGCCCTCCAGCCCCGCCATGCCCCCATCATGGCCGCCCACGCCGCCCTCGGGGGCCGTTCCGGAGGAATACGCCCCCCGGAACGCGTCATTCCGAATAGACCGTCCGGCATATGTCGCTGGCAATTCGGTGGCTTCCACAGCCCCTTTGACCTGCGGCGGAAGCTCACTTTCGGGCAAGCGACAGGCCCCCTCGTCATCACAGGCTTAAGGCTGGCTTAAGGCTCCCATAAACCGCTCCTTCGAGGGACCCGTACAAGACATCGCGTCAACCGCGAGTGCCCTGACGGAAATCGGCGGAAGGCGGAAGTCAGAGGAACTTCGCCTTGCCGGGGCCCTCCTCCACGAAGCTCCGCATCCCGATCTCCCGGTCCTCCGTCGCGAACAGGCCCGCGAACCAGTTCCGTTCGATCGCGAGCCCCGTCTCCAGGTCCGTCTCCAGACCCGCGTCGATCGACTCCTTCGCCGCGCGCAGTGCGATAGCAGGTCCCTGCGCGAGCTTCGCCGCCCAGGCGTGCGCCTCGGTGTACACGTCGGCGGCCGGTACCACGCGGTCCACCAGACCGAGTGACAGCGCCTCGTCCGCCTTGACCATCCGTCCGGTGAAGATCAGGTCCTTGGCCCTGGAGGGGCCGATCAGCCGGGAGAGCCGCTGCGTACCGCCCGCGCCGGGGATCACTCCCAGTAGGATCTCCGGCTGACCGAGTTTCGCATTGTCGCCGGCGATGCGGTAGTCCGCGCAGAGCGCCAACTCGCAGCCGCCGCCGAGCGCGTAGCCGGTCACGGCGGCGACGACGGGCTTGGGGATGCGGGCGACGGCGCTGAAGGAGTCCTGCAGAGCCCTGGACCGGGCGACCATCGCCGCGTGGTCCATGGCCTGCATCTCCTTGATGTCCGCGCCGGCCGCGAACACTTTCTCCCCGCCGTACACGACGACCGCCCGCACGTCGTCCCGACGGGTGGCCTCCTCCGCGAGCTCCTTGAGGCGGTCCTGGGTGGCGACGTCCAGCGCGTTCATGGGCGGCCGGTCCAGCCGGATCGTGCCCACACCTTCGGCGACTTCGAGATTCACGGTCATGAAGGCAGGTTAACGGGGGCTAACGGCTACGGGCCCGGTGCTGTCAGTCACACCGGGCCCACGACAACCTGACCGGGACTACGCCTTCCACTTCTCCCAGGACATGTTCCAGGCGTTGAGGCCGTTGTCCGGGCTCACGATCCGGTCGTTGGAGTTCTTCACGATCACCACGTCGCCGATCATCGACCGGTTGAAGAACCAGGCCGCCGACACCCCGCTGTCGTAGCCGCCGCGCACGTCCCGCAAGCCGATGCAGCCGTGGCTGGCGTTGTAGTTGCCGAAGGCGCCGCCGCCCCAGTAGTTGCCGTGGATGAAGGTGCCGGAGTCGGTCAGGCGCTGGGCGTGCGGGACGTCCTTGATGTCGTACTCGCCGCCGTAGCCGACCGTCTCGCCGTTCATCCGGGTCACTTCGAGGCGCTCGGTGATGACCATCTGGCCGTTCCAGGTGTCGTAGCCGGGCTTGCCGGTGGTGACGGGGATGGTCTTGATGACCTTGCCGTCCCGTCGTACGACCATCTTCTTGGTCTTGACGTCGACCGTGGAGACCTGGCTGCGGCCGATGGTGAAGGAGACCTGCTTGGCCTGCTTGCCGTAGACGCCGGGGCGCCCTTCGACGCCGTCGAGGGCGAGGGTGACGGTGACCTTCGTGCCCGGCGCCCAGTACTTCTCCGGGCGGAAGTCGAGGCGGTCGTTGCCGAACCAGTGGCCCTCGACGTCGACGGCCGGCTCGGTCTTGACGGTGATGGCCTTCTCGACGTCCTCGGGGTGTGTGATGCCCCGCGTGAAGCGGACCGAGAACGGCATGCCCACGCCGACCTTCGTACCGTCCTCGGGCGTGAACGTACCGACGAACGTGTTCTTCGGGGTCAGGGTGGTGAAGGAGGACTCCTCCGCCGCCGTACGGCCCTCGGTGTCCTTCGCCACCGCGTGCACCTTGTACGTGGTCGACGCGGCGAGATGCGTCGCGGGCGCCCACTTGGTGTCGCCGGCGGTCA
Organism: Streptomyces turgidiscabies Car8; assembly: GCF_000331005.1. GTDB lineage: Bacteria > Actinomycetota > Actinomycetes > Streptomycetales > Streptomycetaceae > Streptomyces > Streptomyces turgidiscabies. The sequence continues at coordinate 19,652 of NZ_AEJB01000149.1, read as the reverse complement.
GCGCGCCCGCGACCGCGTTGCCCTTGGAGTCCTCGACCTTGACCTCGGTCAGCTTGCCCTTCGCGGCGCTGACGGTGAGCGCGCCGCTGGTGTCCACGGACTTCGCGCCGTCCTTGGGCGCGATGGTGACGACCGCCTGCGACTGCTGGGTCGCTGCGGTGGTGGAGTCCTTGCCCTTGGGCTTGGCGTCGTCGGACCCCGCGTCCGAGCCGCCGCCCCCGCCGCACGCGGTGACGGCGACGAGCACGACACCGGCGAGCAGCGCCAGTGGCCCCCTGCTCCCCCGCATCCCGCTTCCCCGTGCCCCGCCTCGTCGTGCCGCAGCCGAAGCCCCCGATATCGGTCGCGCGTTCAAGCTGATCTCCCCTCCCCGTGGCCTGGTCCAGGCCCGCTTCCCCGGCGCGTCCCACGCACCCGGGCGCATATTAAGCACAAGGTCACACCCCCTGGCGGCCCCAGAAGGTCACTGTTTCGTCCCAACATCATCAGATTGTCGGACCCGACCGTTCACGTCGCTCCAGTGACCGTCACAGCTCCCCGGTGACCGCCCCGTACCTCAACTCCCGTGACTCCCGGCTATTTCACGGCGGTGCCCGCCTTCCACTCCTTCCAGTCCATGTTCCAGCCGCCGAGCCCGTTGTCGGGAGCGACGTTCTTGTCCTTGCTGTGGACGACCTCGACGACGTCGCCGACGAGGCTCCGGTCGAAGAACCAGCCCGCCGGACTGTCCGAACTGCCGCCCTTCACGTCCTTCAGCCCGACACAGCCGTGACTGACGTTGGTGTTGCCGAAGGCGTCCGGCGCCCAGTAGTTGCCGTGCAGGAAGGTCCCGGAGGTGGTCAGCCGCATCGCGTGCGGCACGTCCGGGATGTCGTACTCGCCCCTGCCGTCCTTCTTCTTGAAGCCGACCGTGGCACCGTTCATCCGGGTCAGCTCCAGCATCTCGGTGACCACCATTTTGCCGTTGTACGTCGTGGACTTCGGCGCCCCCGCCGTGATCGGCACCGTGGCGAGCAGTGCGCCGTCGCGCCGGACCTCCATGGTGTGCGCGGCGGCGTCGACGAGCGAGACCTGACTGCGGCCGACGGTGAACGTGAACGTCTTGTGCTGGATCCCGTACACCTCCGGCGCCCCCTCGACGTCCCGCAGCGCCAGGTCGACGGTGACCTCGGTGCCGGGCGCCCAGTACTCCTCGGGCCGGAAGTCGATGCGGTCGTCGCCGAACCAGTGCGGGCGGATCTCGACGGCGGGTTCGGCGGTGACGTGGATCGCGCGTTCGACGGCCGCGCGGTTGCGGATCCCCCGGTTGAACTCCAGCGACACGATCATTCCGGTGCCGACGGTGGCGCGGTTCTCCGGGACGACGTATCCGATGAACCGCTCGTCGGGCACGTACGTGGTGAAGGTCGTGTGCCGGGCCGAGCGGCGGCCGTGGGCGTCGAGCGCCACGGCGTCGACCGTGTATCTGGCGGCCAGCGCGAGCCGCGCGTCGTCGGGCCGCCAGGACAGCCCGTCCTCGGAGATCCGTCCGGCCACCTCCGACTCCTGCGCGTCCTGGGCCCTGACGACCTTCACCGACTCCAGGCGCCCGCTGGGCACCCGTACGAGAAGGGGGTTGTCGGGGCGTACGGAGCGGCTGCCGTCGTCCGGCGAGACGCGGATCACGTCCAACGGCGCCCGGGGTTTCCCGAACACCGAGTCCACCCCTCCCACCCCCTCGGAAGTGCAGCCGGCTGCTCCGGCCAGCAGTCCTGCCCATGTCAGTACGGCGGCCAGCCCGGCCCTCGCGCGCCGAGCGCGCCCAGTTACGTGCCTCACGGAGACCCCAACGACGCGGCCCGCCCTGGGGAAACGTGAGTGCGAGCCGCGCTCTGGGCAGAACAGGGGGGAGAAACGACGCGAAGAGCGACGCGACAGGGCTCTGCGGCCGGGACGCCGCACACTTGTTCTCGTTGTGCTGGCTCAGTTTCACTCGTTCCACCGGTTTCACCCGTTCCACGAGTCGCGGGAGGCGGAGAGGTGTCCAGCGCAGCCGAGCAGAAGGCGGTCGCGAACGAGCGCGCCGTCGAGGAGAGGCGCCCCGAAGCCGTGTTGCCAGACACCGACGTCACCACCGACGCCACCACCGAACCCGCGCCGAACGGCGTGCCACGCGCCGCGCTGCCCTCCGTACCCGTGTGGCCGGGGACGCCCATGCCACTGGGCGCACGTTTTCGCACCGGCCCGGACGGGGTGTCGGGCACCAACTTCGCGCTGTGGGCGGGTGGGGCGGAGGCGGTGGAGCTGTGCCTGTTCGGCGAGGTCGGGGACGGTGACGGGGGCGGTGGTGAGGTGGAGACCCGCGTCTCCCTCACCGAACTGACGCACGAGATCTGGCACGGTTTCGTGCCCGGGGTCATGCCGGGCCAGCGGTACGGCTACCGCGTGCACGGCCGCTGGGACCCGTGGACCGGCGCCCGCTGGAACCCGGCGAAGCTGCTCCTGGACCCGTACGCCCGTGCGGTGGACGGTGATTTCGACCTGCCCCCCGAGGTGTACGGGCATGTCCGCGACTGGCCCCAGCAGCACGTCGCGGACACCGTGCGCGACGACCGGGACTCGGCGCCCTTCGTCCCGAAGGGAGTGGTCGTCCACGACGACGCCCCCGACGACGAGTGGGCGGACGACCGCCGCCCGAAGACACCGTGGGCGGACTCGGTGATCTACGAGGTCCACGTCAAGGGGTTCACGAAACTGCACCCGGGCATCCCGGAGGAGTTGCGGGGCACCTACGCCGGCCTGGCGCATCCGGCGGCGATCGAACATCTGACCAAGCTGGGCGTGACGGCGGTGGAGCTGCTGCCGGTGCACCAGTTCGCGCACGAGGACCATCTTCTGCGCCGGGGCATGAAGAACTACTGGGGCTACAACTCGATCGGCTACTTCGCCCCGCACGCGGGCTACGCGGCCACGGGCACGGCGGGCCAGCAGGTCGGCGAGTTCAAGCGCATGGTGCGCGCACTGCACGCGGCGGGCATCGAGGTCATCCTCGACGTGGTCTACAACCACACGGCGGAGGCGGACGAACACGGCCCGACGCTGTCGCTGCGCGGCATGGACAACCGGGGTTACTACCGGCTGCAGAACGACGCGCGCCGGTACGCGGACTACACGGGCTGCGGAAACACCCTCCACGTGGTCCAGCCGCACGTACTGCGCCTGATCACCGACTCGTTGCGCTACTGGGTGACGGAGATGGGGGTGGACGGCTTCCGCTTCGACCTGGCGGCGGCCCTGGCCCGGTCGATGCACGACGTCGACATGCTTTCCCCCTTCCTGGCGGTGATCGCCCAGGACCCGGTGCTGAGGCGGGTGAAGCTGATCGCGGAGCCGTGGGACGTCGGTTCGGGCGGCTATCAGGTCGGCGCGTTCCCACCCCTGTGGACGGAGTGGAACGACCGCTATCGCAACGCGGTACGGGACTTCTGGCGGGGCGCGCTGCCGGACGTACGGGACCTGGGCTACCGCCTGTCGGGGTCGAGCGACCTGTACGCGTGGGGCGGCCGGCGCCCGTACGCCTCGGTCAACTTCGTCACGGCGCACGACGGTTTCACCCTCCGGGACATGGTGTCGTACGAGCGCAAACACAACGAGGCCAACGGGGAGGGCAACCGGGACGGCACGGACGACAACCGCGCCTGGAACTGCGGTGCGGAGGGCGAGACGGACGACGAGCGGGTGCAGGCACTGCGCCGCCGCCAACTGCGCAACCTGCTGACAACTCTGCTGCTGTCGACGGGCGTTCCGATGCTGGTCGCGGGTGACGAACTGGGGCGTACCCAGGGCGGCAACAACAACGCGTACTGCCAGGACAACGAGATCAGCTGGGTGGACTGGAGCCTGCTGCAGGACCCGGGCTGGCGCGCCCTGACCGAACTCACCGCGCGCCTCATCGAGTTGCGGCACCGGCATCCCGTGCTGCGCCGCAGGGCGTTCTTCTCCGGCCGGGCCCGTTCGACGGACGGCCTCCGGGACCTGGCCTGGTTCACGGCTCGGGGCGCGGAGATGACGGAAGGGGACTGGTACGCACCGGCGTCGACCCTGGGCATGTACCTCTCGGGTCGCGACATCCCGGGCCGGGACGCCCGGGGTGCCCCGATCGTCGACGACAGCTTCCTGGCCGTGCTCCACGCGGGCGACCGCCCGACGAGCTTCGTGCTCCCGGGGGCACCCTGGGCCGACCGCTACGAGGTCGTCGTCGACACGTCCCGGGAGGAGCAGGGCGAGGCACCGGGGGTCGAATACCGGGCCGGGGAGGAGATCGGGGTGCCTGGGCGGGCTGTGCTGTTGCTGCGCGTGGTGGGGTGAGGGGCGGGGGCTACGGCTGAGGTGTCAGGTCCCGTTGGTACCAGGTGCCTTGCTTGCCGCCGAGGTCGGACGGGTCGGCTGGGCCTACCGGGGCGAATCCGGCGTTGGTCAGCACCTTCTGCGACGCGGCGTTGTCGTGGGCGGCGGCCGCCCTCAGGGTGCGCAGGCCGTGCCGCGCGGCCGCCAGCCGGCACAGTTCCCGGACGGTCGCGGTCGCCACGCCACGGCCTGTGACGTGCTGCGCGACCCGGTAGCCGAGTCCGGCGGTGCCGTTCTCCAAGTCGTACAGGTTGAACCTGCCGAGTACCGAGCCGTCCTCGGCGACGAGCAGGTAGAAAGCACAGACGCCGGCCTCCTGCTCGGCCAGCAAGGCGTCGTACCGGTCGGCGAACCGGGCGAAGTAGGCGTCGCCGCGGTCGGAGACCGAGGCGGCGAAGTAGGCGCGATTGGCCAGCTCGAAGGCCAGGACCGCCGGCGCATGGCCGGCGTCCAGCCGCTTCAGTTCGGACATCGCTGCACCGGCGAATTCACTGGACTCGGGCCGCCGTGTTCGCGAACGCGCGCGATGCGCTGTTCGAGTCCCGTCCGGCAGACCGGCCACTCCTCCGCGGTGATCGAGAAGATCGCGGAGTCACGGAGCCGGCCTTCCTCGCCCGGTGCCCATGAGCGGGACCAGTTCCGCAGCACGCCCTCGAAGCGCGCGCCCGTTTTCTCGATCGCGGCCCGTGAACGGCCGTTGCGGGCGTCCGTCTTCAGGTCGACGCGGGCCACGTCCCAGTTCTCGAACGCGTGCCGGAACAGCAGGTACTTGGCCTCGGTGTTGAGCCCGGTGCCCTGGGCGGAGGCCGCGAGCCAGGTGAAGCCGATCTCGATCGCGCACAGGGCGTCGCCGTCCAGCCACCGCCGCGGATCCCAGTAGGCCGTGGCCCCGACCGCGCGTCCCGACGCCCGGTCCACCTGCGCGTACGGAGCCAGTTGGCCCGCGGCGGCGCGGGCGAGCTGGGCGTCGATGTACTCGCCGACGTCGGCCACCCTCGGCACCCAGGTGAACCGGTACGAGTCACGGTCCTCCTCCGCCGCGGCGGCCAGGTCCGGCGCGTGCCGGTGGTCCAGTGGCTCCAGGCGCACGAGTGAGCCCTCCAGGACCGGTCCGTCCAGCGTGAGACTCATCGTTCACCCATCCCGTGCGAGCGCACGTCGTTGTCGTTGTTGTTCTCGCCGTCGTCATCGCCGTCATCGCCGTCGAGGAAGCGGAGCAGTACGGCGGCCTCCGCCCGGAGTCGCGCGGCCCGGTCGGCGTGCGCGGGCGCGGTCAACTGCGCTGCCGCGTCCAGTCGTTCGGCGGCCTCGGCGCGTACGACGTCCATCGCGGCGTCCTCGCTCAGTTCGCGCCGCGCCGCTTCGGTGGCGCCGGCGCCCACCGGCGACAACTCAAGCGCCACGCCGCGCAGTTCGGCTTCGCCCACGGGCACCGCTTCGGCGTTGTCCAGCGCGCCGAGTGTCGCGCGCAGGGCACTGACCGCGACTTTGTCGCGGGCGCGCATCGCTTCCGGCAGGGCTTGACGCATTCGGAGACGCAAAGACATGCGCCTGACCTTAGGGCGGCGCCACGGGACCCTCAACGTGATTAGAGACGAGGGGTGAGGGATGAGGGATCAGGCCGTATCCGCCGGGCCGGGTCAGCCCAGGATGCCCCGCTGGTACGCAGTCGCCACCGCCGCCGCTCGGTCCTTGACGCCCAACTTGCCGTACAGGTGGGTGAGATGGGTCTTCACCGTGGCCTCACTGATGAACAGGACGCGGGCGATCTCCCGGTTCGACGTGCCCTTGGCGACCAGGGCCAGGACCTCGCGTTCCCGGGCCGAGAGGGGCTCGTTGCCGGGGGTGCGGACCGCCGAGACCAGACGGGAGGCCACCGCCGGGGAGAGGACCGTGCGGCCCTGGGCGGCCGCCCGTACCGCCGTGAAGAGTTCGTCCCTCGGCGCGTCTTTCAGGAGATAGCCCGTCGCGCCCGCCTCGATCGCGGGGAGGGTGTCGGAGTCGGTGTCGTACGTCGTCAGGACGAGGATCTTCGCCCGGGAGCGGCGGCGGGTCAGTTCGGCGATGGCGTCGACTCCGCCGCCGCCCGGCATCCGCAGGTCCATCAGGACGACGTCGGGGTCGAGGGTGGCGGCCAGTTCCAGGGCCTCGACGCCGTTCGAGGCCTCGCCGAGGACCGTGAAGTCCGGCGCCGACTCGAACATGCCGCGCAGACCGTCCCGTACGACGGGGTGGTCGTCGACGATCAGGAGGGTGATGGGTGCGTCAGTGGTCATGGGGGACCAACGGTACGTGTGCCGAGACGGCCGTGCCGTGGCCCGGCTCGGACTCCAGGGTGAGCGCGCCCGCGACGCGTTCGGCGCGGGCGCGCATGCCGTCGAGACCGAAGCCGCCGGTGCCGGTGCGTGAGCGGACCGCGAGCGGGTCGAAGCCCTCGCCGTCGTCGCGGATGTCGAGGATCACCTCGTCGCCGAGGAAGGTCAGGGTGACGCCGGCCCGTGACGCGCGGGCGTGGCGGGACGTGTTCGACAGGGCTTCCTGGGCGATGCGCAGAAGGGTCGCCGCGAGCTCCGCGTGGAGTTGTCGTGCCGGGCCGGTGACCGTGAACTCGGCGCGTACGCCCGTCCGTTCGGCCCAGTCCGCGACCGTCTTCTTCAGGGCTTCCGGCAGGTCGTCGCTCTCCAGGGCCACGGGGGCGAGGTTCTGCACGGAGCGGCGGGCCTCGCCGAGGCTGTGGCGGGCCAACTTCATCGCGCGGTCCGTGTGTTCGCGCGCCAGGGTGCGGTCCGGGGTGTTCGTCACCACCTGGAGCTGGGCGATGATCCCGGTCAGGCCCTGGGCGATGGTGTCATGGATCTCAGCGGCCAGCCGTCGGCGTTCGTCCGCGACGCCCGCTTCCCTTGCCTGGAGGAGGAGTTGGGAGTGCAGGGAGGCGTTTTCGTCGAGCGCCTGCTGCAACGCCGTGTTGGTGCGTTCGAGTTCGGTGATGGTGGCGGCCCGGTCGCGGGAGCGCTGCTCCTCCTGCTCGGTGGCGTGGGCGACCAGCGCCTGCAGACCGAAGTTGACGGCCAGCAGCCCGGCGAACGCGGCCCACTGGCCCCCGCTCTCGAACGGCAGCCCGCCGGCCTGGGCGGCGGCCACGGTCACCGCGCTGGCGAAGAGCCCGAGTCGCCGCCACAGGCCCGGGATCAGCTCGTCGGCGTCCATGTAGCCGGTGGCGGCGTAGAACGCGAAGAACGGGTTGATCCAGGTGAGCAGGAAGGCGATGGCCCAGCGGACGACGTAGTACGCGGTCCCCGCCCGGGACGGGGTCCGGCCATGGTCGGCCCGACGGGGGCGGGTGCCGTGCCACCAGAGCTGGAGGGCGAGCGCGGCGCCGACGAGGACCCCGGCGGCCTGCCATCGGGCGGGGCCGTCGATCAGCTCGGCGGAGACGGCCGCGAGGACCGCGCTGACGCCGAGCAGCCCGTACGGCCCCCAGATGTGCAGTTGCTCCATGCGCCGGTCGAGCTGTGTGTCCGCCGCGGTCATGCCCCCAGTCTGCACGGAAGTCCGCACGGACCGTCGACCGTCCCCTACTCCCATCGGAACCAGCGTGCGGCGCCCGCCGTCAGCAGCACCGTCCAGGCCACCAGCACGCCCAGGTGGTCCCAGCCGGGCCAGTCCCCCGCCGCCGCCCGGTTGAGCGCCTCGGCCGCCGCGCCGAACGGGGTCCAGCCGACGATCCTGGCCAGCACGTCCGGCATGGTCTGCACCGGCGCCCACACTCCGGCGCAGAACATCGACGGGAAGAAGGCGGCCGAGCCGATCGCGCCCGCGACCTTCGTCGTCCGGGACAGCGCGGAGATCACCGCGCCGAGCGCGAGTGCGGCCAGGACGGTCAGGAGGAGGGCCAGGGCGTAGCCGAAGGGCTGCCGTGGCAGTCGTACGTCGAAGGCGAACCGGCCGACACCGAGGGCGAGCAGCGACGACGCCAGGGCTGTCGCGCCGTACACCAGCATCTGCGCGAGGAGGAGGGCGGCCGGGCGGACCGGGGTGGTGGACATCCGGCGCAGGATGCCGCGCTCGCGGTAGCCGGTGAGGGTCTGCGGCATGGACTGGAGCCCGCCGACGAGCAGCCCGAGAAGCACGGTCACCGGCACGTACACGTCGATCGTCCGCAGGCCGCCCAGTTCGGCCTGCGCGTCGCCGAAGGAGGGTATCGAGCCGAGGATCACCAGGAGGAGCGTCGGGAACAGCAGGATCCAGAAGAGGGCGCCGGGCTCGCGGCTCATCAGTCGGATCTCGGCCTTCAGCACCGCGGTGTTCAGTACGGCGGTGTCGGCGACGGGCGTGTTCATGTTCATGGCGTTCGTGGCGCTCATGCCGCTTCCTCCTTGGTGAGGTCCAGGAACGCGTCGTCCAACGTGGCGTCGGTGACACGGAGTTGGTGGGCGGTGACATGGCTGCGGGCGAGGAGGGTGATGACGGCGTTGACGGTCTCGTCGGTGCCGGAGAGGGTGACGCGGCCGTCCCGGTAGTCGACGGACGCGAGCGCCGGGAGGGCGTTCAGATCGTCCTCGGCAAGGGGAGCGGACGGCGTGAAGCTGATCACCGTGGCGCCCGCCGAGCGGCGGATCAGGCCGGCCGGGGTGTCCAGGGCGGCGATCCGCCCCTTGTCGATCACGGCGATCCGGTCGCACAGCCGCTGCGCCTCCTCCATGAAGTGCGTGACCAGGAGGACGGTCACCCCGCTCGCCCGTACGTCCTCGATGAGCTGCCAGGTGTCCCGGCGGGCGCGGGGGTCGAGGCCCGTGGTCAGCTCGTCCAGGACCACGACCCGGGGACCGCCGACGAGGGCGAGCGCGATGAACAGGCGCTGTTTCTGGCCACCGGAGAGCTTGCCGAACCTGGTGTCGAGCCGGTCGGTCAGGCCGAGGCGCTCGGCGAGGGGGCGCCAGCCGGCCGGGCGTGGATAGAAGGCCGCGTAGAGCTCCAGGGCCTCACGGACGGTCAGTTTGGCCTGCAGTTCGCTCTCCTGGAGCTGGGCGCCGAGGACCAGGCTGGTGGCCCGGCGGTCGGTGACCGGGTCGAGGCCGCTGACCCGGATCCGGCCGCCGTCGGGCACCCGTAGGCCTTCGACGCATTCGACGGTGGTGGTCTTGCCGGCGCCGTTCGGGCCGAGGATGCCGAAGATCTCGCCCTCCTCGACGGCGAAGGAGACGCCGTCCACGACGGGACGGCCGCCGTAGGTCTTGCGCAGGTCGTGCACTTCGATGACGGACATGCGCTCAGCGTCGCGGTCCGGGCGGGGGCGGCACATCGGCCGACGCGCTCGGAACGGCATCAACCGATCGGTTGATACGCACGTACGACCACGTGCACGAGTGCCCGTACGGCCGCACGTGCGACTGCTCGAACACGCAGGTCGTAGGACCTGCGCCCGACCCGATCCGGGCCAAAACTCGGTAGGCACTGTCAGTGGTGGTTTGTAGGCTCGGCATGATGTCCACGACACGTGCAACCGCAAAGGACCCCGAGGCCCAGGCCGGCCGCTCCGCCGTACGCACTCTGCTGCGTCTGTGGCCCTTTGTGCGGCCGGTGCGCGCCCGTCTGTTCGTCGCCGCCCTCGTCGCCGTACTGGCCTCCTGCATGGGGCTGGTGATCCCACTCGTCCTGAAGTGGCTGGTGGACGGGCCGATCGCCGACCGTGACTCCCGTGGCGTGTGGTTCGGGGCGCTGTGGCTGCTGCTGCTCGGGGTCGGGGAGGCGCTGCTGTTCGGGCTGCGGCGGTGGCTGGTGGCCAGACCGCTGGCCGGGGTCGAGGCGGCGATGCGGGCGGCGCTGTACCGGCGGCTCCAGCGGCTGCCGGTCGCCTTCCACGACCGGTGGCCGTCCGGTCAGCTGCTGTCCCGGGCGACGTCGGACCTGCAGCTGCTGCGGATGTTCCTCGCCTTCCCGCTGACGTTCCTGTTCGTCAACGCGGTGACGATCCTGGTCGGTGTGATCATCATGCTGGTCCAGGACTGGTCGCTCGGGCTGGTGATCCTGGGGCCCGCCATCCCCGTCCTGGTCGTGTGCATCGTCTTCGAGCGGCGCTACCACCTGGTGGCCCGGCGTGCGCAGGACCAGGTGGGCGACCTGACGACGGTCGTCGAGGAGAGCGTGCTCGGCATCCGGATCATCAAGGGGTTCGGGCGGCACCGCAGTCAGGCGCGGGCGTTCCGCGAGCTGTCGGGGACGCTGCGCGGGACCGAGCTGCACAAGGCGCGGCTGCTGTCGGCGATCTGGGCGGCGATCGTCACGCTGCCGGAGCTGGCGATCGGGGCGGCGCTCGTGCTGGGGACCGTGCAGGTCGCCGACGGTGATCTGTCGGCCGGCACGCTGGTCGCCTTCCTGTCCACGGCCCTGGCCCTGCGCTGGCCCGTCGACTCCATCGGCTTCCTCCTCGCGATGAGCCAGGACGCGGCCACCGCCACGGAGCGGTACTTCGAGGTGATGGACGAGGATCCGGAAGGGGAGAAGAAGGCCGCCCTCCAAGGCGCCGGGTCACCCTCCACCGATGTTCCCGCTGCCCCCGATACCCCCGATGCCTCCGGTCTCCCGTACGGCGACCGTGGGCTGCGCTTTCACGACGTCTCGTTCCGCTATCCCGACGCCCCAGCCGGTTCACCTCCCGTCCTCGACCGCGTCGACCTCCACATCCGGTCCGGCGAGTCCCTGGCCCTCGTCGGTACGACCGGCAGCGGGAAGACGACGCTCACGGCGCTCGTCCCCCGGCTGCACGAGGTGACGTCGGGGCGCATCACCCTCGACGGCCACGACATCTCCGCCCTGCCCAGGGACGAGCTGCGCGCCCTGGTCGCCGTCGCCTTCGAGGAGCCGACGCTCTTCTCGGCGAGCGTCGGCGAGAACGTCCTCATGGGCGCCGGGGACTCGGCGGGCGAGGCGGAGCTGCGGCACGCGCTCTCCGTGGCGCAGGCCGACTTCGTGCACGCGCTGCCGCAGGGCTCGGACACCCAGGTCGGTGAGCAGGGCCTCAGCCTCTCCGGTGGCCAGCGGCAACGGCTCGCGCTGGCCCGGGCGGTCGTGGGCAGACCCCGGTTCCTCGTCCTCGACGACCCGCTGTCCGCGCTGGACGTGCACACGGAGGCCGCCGTCGAGGCGGCGCTGCGCCGGGTCCTCGCCGACACCACGGCCCTGATCGTGGCGCACCGCCCGTCCACGGTGCTGCTCGCCGACCGCGTCGCCCTCCTCTCCGGCGGGCGGATCGCCGCTGTGGGCACGCATCACGAACTCCTGCGGACGAACGCCGAGTACGCCTGGCTGATGGCCGGCGCGGACGAGGAGACCGACCGCGGCGACTCCCCCCACGGCACCACCGACAGCTTCGAGGAGGCCGCCCGATGACGGCGCCCACGACCACCGCGCCGACCCCCGACGACGAACAGCCCCCCTCTCCGGCCGCCGGGCCGGCCGCCGAGGGCACCCTCGCCGATCCCCCCTCGCCTACCCCCGGCCCCGGCGACCCCTTCGACCAGGACGACCTGCCCACCCCCAAGGGCGCCACCGCGACCCTGCTCCGCTCTCTCCTCTCCCCGATGAGGGGCCGCGTCGCGCTCACCGCCGTGCTTCTGCTGCTGCAGCAGGCGGCGGTCCAGGCGGGCCCGCTGCTCGTCGCGTACGCCATCGATCGGGGTGTGCCGGCCTTCCGGGACCACGACAACGGGCCGCTCGTCGCCGTCGGCGTCGGCTATCTGCTCTGCGCGCTGGCGTCGGGCGGGCTGCAGTACTGGTTCATCTCCGCCGCCGCCCGGGTCAGTCAGGACGCGCTGCTCGATCTGCGCGGGCGTATCTTCCGGCACGCGCAGGCGCTCAGCCTCGACTTCCACGAGCGCTACACCTCGGGCCGGCTCATCTCCCGTTCCACGGCGGACGTCGAGTCGCTGCGCGAGCTGCTGAACGACGGGCTGCAGGAACTCGTCACCATCGCCCTGTCCTTCGCCTACATCTCGGCCGTCCTGCTCTGGCTGGATCTGAGCCTCGGCGCACTCGCCATCGCCTCCTTCGTGCCCCTCTACCTCCTCGTCCGGCTCTACCAGCGCCGGGCCGGCCGGGTGTACGCGCTGCGGTCCACCGCTATCGCCGCCGTCATCGTCAAGTTCGTCGAGACGATGAACGGCATCCGTCCGGTGCGCGCGTTCCGCCGCGAGGCGGCCAACGACACGGAGTTCGAGGCCCTCAACCGGCACCACGAGCGCAAGAACGGCGACGCGATCCTGGAGATGGCGCGTTACGTCGTCGGCTCCCGTGTCGTGGCCAACTCCGCTGTCGCGGCGATGGTGTTGTGGGGCGCCCACCGGGTCGCGAGCGGCTCGCTGGAGCTGGGTGTACTGGCCGCCGCCGTGCTGTACCTGCGGCGGCTGTACGACCCCATCGACCGGCTCGGTATGTTCCTCAACTCCTACCAGTCGGCCACCGCCTCCCTGGAGAAGATCTCCGGCCTCCTCGCCCAGACACCCTCCGTCCCCGAACCCTCGGTTCCTCAGCCCCTGCCGGTACGTGAGTCCGAGCACCCGGGGCGCGAGGTCGTCTTCGACGGGGTCCGGTTCGCCTACCGCACCGGCGGCGAGGTCCTGCCCCGCTTCGACCTCACCCTCCCCGCCGGGCAGACCGTCGCGGTCGTCGGTTCGACCGGCGCCGGCAAGTCCACCCTGGCCAAGCTGCTCGCCCGCTTCTACGACCCCACCGAGGGGCATGTCCTCCTCAACCACGTCTATCTGCCCGACCTGTCGGCCACCGACCTGCGGCGCGGGGTCGTGATGGTGACGCACGAGGCCTTCCTGTTCTCCGGCAGCGTCGCCGACAACATCGCCATCGGCCGCCCGGACGCCGAGCGCGAGGAGATCGAGCGTGCGGCGAAGGCGATCGGCGCCCACGACTTCATCACCGCGCTGCCCGACGGCTACGACACGGACGTACGCAAACGAGGTGGCCGTATCTCCGCTGGGCAGCGCCAACTCGTCGCGTTCGCGCGGGCGTTGCTCGCCGATCCGGCGGTGCTGATCCTCGACGAGGCGACCAGCTCGCTCGACATCCCGGGTGAACGGGCCGTGCAGCGCGCGATGTCGACGGTCCTGAAGGGACGTACGGCCGTCGTGATCGCGCACCGGCTGTCGACCGTCGAGATCGCCGACCGCGTCCTGGTGATGGAGCACGGGCGGATCGTCGAGGACGGCGCCCCTGCCGAACTCATCGCCGGGACGGGCCGGTTCGCGGATCTGCACCGGGCCTGGCGGGACAGCCTGGCGTGAGTTCGTGAACCGGAATCACAGCACGGAGCGGGGGACGAGAGAACGATGATCGACGCGTACGAGGATCCCGGCACGCCCGACTCCCGTGGTCCCGCCCGTTATCTGGTGTGGCTGGTGCGGCAGCAGTGGCGGCGGTGTGCGATGGGGGCGCTGCTCGGCAGCATCTGGACGACGCTGATGGCGCTGTCGCCGTATCTGCTGTCCCGGGCCGTCGACGACGGTCTCGAACCGGGCGACCAGGCCGTGCTGGCCGGCTGGGCGGGTGCGATTCTCGCCGCCGGGACGTTCAGCGCCTGGCTGAGCATCATGCGGCACCGCACGATGACCCGGGTCCGGATGGACGCCAACTTCCGTACGGTGAAGGTCGTGATCGGGCAGGCCGTGCGACTGGGGGCCGCGCTGCCGAGGCAGGTCGGGGCCGGGGAGGTCGTCACGATCGGCGTCGGTGACGTGTCGACGATCGCCCAGTCGCTGACCTTCGTCGGACCGGGCGTCGGCGCGATCGTCTCCTACAGCGTGGTCGCCGGACTGCTCCTGTCTGTGTCACCGACGCTCGCCGCCGTGATCCTGCTCGGCGTGCCCGTGGTCGCCGTCCTCATCGGGCCGTTGCTCGGCCGGCTGCAGGGAGTGGAGTCGTCGTACCGGGAACGTCAGGGTGTCCTGACCGCCCGGATCGGGGACCTCTCGGGCGGACTGCGCGTCCTCAACGGGCTCGGCGGCAAAGGGTTGTTCGCGGACGCCTTCCGCCGTGACTCGCGCCGCCTCCAGGAACAGGGGTACCGGGTCGGGTCGGTGAGCAGCTGGATCCAGGCGCTCGGGGTCGGCCTGCCGACGCTGTTCCTCGCGCTGGTGACCTGGCTCGCGGCCCGACTGGCCGCCCAAGGATCCATCAGTGTGGGCGAGTTGGTGTCGGTGTACGGCTATGTGGCCGTGCTGATCGTGCCGGTGGCGTTCTTCATCGAGTGCGGTTTCCAGATCAGCCGCGCTCTGGTGGCCGCCCGGCGGGTCGTACGGTTCCTGGCGCTCGACCCCGACGACGAGGGCGGCGGCGGTGCGGGTGGCCGGGGGCTGGACGCGCCCGTGTCCCCGGCCACGCTCCACGACCCCGACTCCGGTGTGACCGTCGTGCCGGGGCGGCTGACGGCGCTCGCCGGTGCGCGGCCCGCCGATGCCGTCGGCGTCGTCGACCGGCTCGGCCGGTTCGCGCCGTCGGAGGCGACCTGGGGTGGCGTACGGCTCGACGAGATCGCCCTCGCCCAGGTGCGCGCCCGCATCCTGGTCGCCGACAACGAGGCCGACCTGTTCGCCGGGACCCTGCGCGAACTGGTCTCCGGGCGTGGAGAGTTCGGCGAGGAGGCCATCGCGCGTGCGGTGCGCGCGGCTGTCGCCGAGGACATCGTTCTCGGGCTGCCGGAGGGGCTGGACTCGGCGATCGACGCCCAGGGCCGCAACCTGTCCGGCGGGCAGCGGCAGCGCGTACGGCTGGTGCGGGCGCTGCTCGCCGATCCCGAGGTACTGCTCGCCGTCGAGCCGACGTCGGCGCTGGACGCGCACACCGAGGCCGCCGTCGCGGACCGGCTGCGCGCCGAGCGCGGCGAGCGCACGGACCGTACGACCGTCGTGGCGTCCACCTCGCCGCTGGTGCTGGACCGGGCGGACACCGTGTACTACCTGGTCGACGGCAAGACGGCGGCCGTCGGCAGCCACCAGCGGCTGCTCGCACGGGAACCGGGTTACCGGGCCCTGGTGGCGCGCGACGCGGACGAGCAGGGGAGCCCGGCGGACCTGACGGGCGAAGACGGCCTGGAAAGCATCGAGGAGTCCGTACGGTGAGTGCGTCCCAACTGCCCGTCGCCACCGCGGCCGACGTCCGCCGGGCCGCCGTCCGGCTGATCCGTGCCGACGCGCGGGCCTTCGCCGCCGTGCTGCTGCTGAACTCGGCTGCCGCCGGTGCCGGGCTCGTCGCGCCGTGGCTGCTCGGGCGGATCATCGACGAGGTGCGGGCGGGCGCCGGGGTCTCGGCGGTGGACCGGCTCGGGCTGGTCATCGTGGTGTGCGCGGTGGCCCAGTTGCTGCTGGCGCGCTGGGCGCGGTACGTCGGGTACCGGTTCGGGGAGCGGACGCTCGCGCGGGTGCGGGAGGAGTTCGTGGACCGGGCTCTCGCGTTGCCCGCGTCGGTGGTGGAGCGGGCCGGGACCGGTGACCTGACGGCCCGGGGGACGGCCGACGTCAGCACGGTCGGCACGACCTTGCGCGACGCGGGCCCTGAGCTGCTCATCGCCTCGGTGCAGTGTCTGTTCATCGTCGGCGCGGTGTTCGCGCTGGACCCGCTGCTCGGCCTGTCGGCGGTGCTCGCGCAGACCGGTATCTGGTTCGCCCTGCGCTGGTATCTGCGCCGGGCGCGCACCGCGTACCTCGCCGAGGGTGCCGCGAACTCCGAAGTGGCCGAAATTCTCTCCGCTACCGCCTCGGGGGCGCGCACGGTCGAGGCGTTCGGGCTGGCCGAGCGACGGGTCGCGGTGAGCCGGGAGGCGCTGGACGACTCCCGCAGCAGACGCCTGCACACGCTGTATCTGCGGACGGTGTTCTTCCCGCCCGTGGAGGTGTCGTACGTCCTCCCGGTGGTCGTCGTGCTGGTGGTGGGCGGCGCGTTGCACGGGCAGGGGACGATCAGCCTCGGCGCGGTCGTGGCGGCTGCCCTGTATCTGCGGCAGTTGGAGGCACCGCTCGACGAGGTGCTGACCTGGATGGAGCAACTGCAGTCCAGCGGAGCCTCGTTCGCGCGCGTGGAGGGGCTCGGGCGGGCTCCGAAGGGCGGGTCGGAGACGTCGCCGGTACCGGTGGGGGACCGGATCGATGTGACCGGGGTGCGGTACGCGTACGACCGTGGGGGCGAGGTGCTGCGCGGGGTCGATCTGACGGTGCGGCCGGGTGAACGGCTCGCGGTGGTGGGACCGTCGGGTGCGGGCAAGACGACACTGTGCCGACTGCTCGCCGGGGTCGACGAACCGCGTTCGGGCACGGTGACCGTGGGTGGCGTACCGGTCTCCTCGCTCGGGCCCGAGGAGCTGCGGCGCCAGGTCGTGCTGGTCACGCAGGAGCACCATGTCTTCCTGGGCACGGTCCGGGAGAACCTGCTGATCGCCGAACCGGCGGCCACGGACGCCGAGTTGTGGGCGGCGCTGGCGGCTGTAGGGGCCGCCGACTGGGTGCGGGAGCTGCCTGCCGGGCTGGACACCGCGCTGGGCCCCGACGGGGAGTCGACCGACGGGTCACGGGCCCAGCAACTGGCCCTGGCCCGTGTGGTGTTGGCCGACCCGCACACCCTGATCCTGGACGAGGCGACGGCGTTGCTCGATCCGACGACCGCCCGTCACACGGAGCGCGCGCTGGCCGCCGTACTGGAGGGGCGGACGGTGATCGCCATCGCGCACCGGCTGCACACCGCGCACGACGCGGACCGGGTGGCCGTGATGGAAGACGGGCTGATCACCGAACTCGGCACGCACGAGGGGCTGGTGACGGCGGGCGGGGCGTACGCGGCGCTGTGGCGGTCGTGGCACGGGGAGCAGCAACCGACTTCAACAGAAAAGATCGGTTCGATGCAAAAGAATGAATAGCCCGTATAGCGAACATGACCAACCGGTCAACGAACCTTTTCCAGCCAACTTGTTGACGCGGTCCTGACAGCGTGTGGGCGCGCCTGCCACTCTTCCCACGGCACCTTCACAGCGGCTCCACAGTCACTCCGCTGTGAGCTTCGCCGCGCATCCGCACGCACCTGATCTGCCCCGGACGGACGACCACCGTTCGGTCCCCCCTGGCCGTTGGACCAGCGGCCACGCAGAAGGAGTCAGTGTTGAGACGCCTGTCCCACAGACGCACCCCCCACACCTCCACTCAGCGGCGGGTCGCCACCGGCGCCCTTGTCGCGGTAACCGCCCTACTGGCAGCGGCAGTTCAGTCCGGTGCCGCCACCGCAGCCCCGGAGAAGGCACCGTCGGCCGCGGGCAAGGTCATACCGGGCGCGGAGTCCGTCAAGCTGTCCCCCGCGCAGCGCGCCGCACTACTGGCCGAGGCCAACTCCACCAAGGTGGAGACGGCCAGGGAACTCGGCCTGGGCGCCAAGGAGAAGCTCGTCGTCCGTGACGTCGTCAAGGACGGCAACGGCACCGTGCACACGCGGTACGAGCGCACGTACGAGGGACTTCCCGTCCTCGGCGGCGACCTGGTGGTCGACACCGCCAAGTCGGGTGCCACGAAGGGTGTCGTGAAGGCGACGCGGGCCACCATCAAGGTGGCGTCGACGACGGCCTCGCTGCCGGTCGCGAAGGCGGAGCAGCAGGCGCTGACCGCGGCGAAGGCCGAGGCGAAGAGCCCGAAGCTGAGCAAGGAGCCGAGGAAGGTCATCTGGGCCGCCTCCGGCACCCCGGTGCTCGCGTTCGAGACGGTCGTCGGCGGCCTCCAGCACGACGGCACCCCGAACGAGCTGCACGTCATCACCGACGCTGCCACCGGCAAGAAGCTCTTCGAGTACCAGGGCATCGAGACCGGCACCGGCAACACGGTGTACAGCGGCGCGGTCGACCTCACCACCACGCAGTCGGGTTCGACGTACAACCTGACCGACGGCGCGCGCGGCGGCCACAAGACGTACAACCTGAACCG
Source organism: Streptomyces turgidiscabies Car8 (assembly GCF_000331005.1). Lineage (GTDB taxonomy): Bacteria > Actinomycetota > Actinomycetes > Streptomycetales > Streptomycetaceae > Streptomyces > Streptomyces turgidiscabies. The sequence goes on along the minus strand of NZ_AEJB01000149.1, from coordinate 1,305 downwards.
CGGCTCCTCCGGCACCGGCACCCTCTTCTCGGGCCCGGACGACGTCTGGGGCAACGGTCTCGCGTCCAACCTGGAGTCGGCCGGCGCCGACGCCCACTACGGCGCGGCGCTCACCTGGGACTACTACAAGAACGTCCAGGGCCGCACCGGTATCAAGGGCGACGGCGTGGGCGCGTACTCGCGCGTCCACTACGGCAACGCGTACGTCAACGCGTTCTGGTCCGACAGCTGCTTCTGCATGACGTACGGCGACGGGTCGGGCAACGCCAACCCGCTGACCTCGATCGACGTGGCCGGCCACGAGATGACCCACGGCGTCACCGCCAACACGGCGGGCCTGCTCTACTCGGGTGAGTCCGGCGGCCTCAACGAGGCCACCTCGGACATCTTCGGCACCGCGGTCGAGTTCTACGCCAACAACGCCTCCGACGTCGGTGACTACCTCATCGGCGAGGAGATCAACATCAACGGCGACGGCACGCCGTTGCGTTACATGGACAAGCCGAGCAAGGACGGCGCGTCCAAGGACAGCTGGTACTCGGGTGTCGGTTCGGTCGACGTCCACTACTCGTCCGGCCCGGCGAACCACTTCTTCTACCTGCTGAGCGAGGGCAGCGGCGCCAAGACCATCAACGGCGTCAGCTACAACTCGGCCACCTCGGACGGGCTGCCGGTGACCGGCATCGGCCGGGACAAGGCGGAGAAGATCTGGTTCCGCGCGCTCAGCACGAAGTTCACGACGAACACCAACTACGCGGGGGCCCGCACCGGCACCCTCGCGGCCACCGGTGAGCTGTACGGGACGACGAGCGCCGAGTACACGGCCGTGCAGAACGCGTGGGCCGGGATCAACGTCGGTACGCGTCCGGGCGGCGGTGGCGGCGGCACCGGCACCTCCTTCGAGTCCTCGACCGTCGTATCGATTCCGGACAACGGCGCCGCCGTGACCTCGTCGCTCGCGGTCACCGGCATCACCGGCAACGCGCCCACCAACCTGGTGGTCACGCCGAACATCACGCACACCTGGCGCGGCGACCTCGTGGTCGACCTGGTGGCGCCGGACGGCTCGGTCTACAACCTGAAGCCGTTCAGCTCCTCGGACTCGGCGGACAACGTGAACGAGCCGTACACGGTCAACGCCTCCTCCGAGGTCGCCAACGGGACCTGGCAGTTGCGGGTTCAGGACAAGGCCGCCCAGGACACCGGCAAGATCAACGGCTGGAAGATCACCTTCCCGTCTGCCTGAACACCCGGCACTCAAGGACCTGTTCGGACACCGTTCAGGACCCGTGAGTGGCAGGGCGC
>NZ_AEJB01000148.1 GCF_000331005.1 Streptomyces turgidiscabies Car8 | reverse complement strand
CCCGTGATCTCGTACATCCTCCGTCGGACGTTCGCGGCAGTGATCCTGCTGCTGGTCGTCACCGCGGTGACCTTCGCCATCTTCTTCCTGCTGCCACGGCTCGCCGGCCAGACCGCCGACCAGCTGGCCCAGCAGTACATCGGGAAGAGCCCGTCGGCGGCGGACATCGCTGCGGTCAAGAGCAACCTCGGTCTGGACGACCCCCTTTATCTCCAGTACTGGCACTTCATCAAGGGGATCGTGTCCGGCGCCACCTTTGACCTGGGGCCCACCACGGCACACTGCAACGCGCCGTGCTTCGGCTACTCCTTCAAGACCCATGTCGAGGTCTGGCCGCAGCTCACCTCCCGCCTTCCGGTGACGATCTCGCTCGCCGCCGGCGCTGCCGTGATGTGGCTGGTGTCCGGTGTGACGATCGGTGTCATCTCCGCCCTGAAGCCTGGATCGTTCTTCGACCGGTCCTTCATGGGCGTCGCCCTCGCCGGTGTCTCGCTGCCCATGTTCTTCACCGGCAACCTGGCACTGCTGCTCTTCACCTACCAGTGGCCGATCTTCGGCAGAACCTATGTACCGTTCACCGAGAACCCGGCACAGTGGGCCAACACCCTGTTCCCGGCGTGGTGTTCGCTCGCCCTTCTCTACTCCGCCATCTACGCGCGGCTCACCCGCTCGGGGATGCTGGAGACGATGAACGAGGACTTCATCCGCACGGCCCGCGCCAAGGGTCTGCGGGAGCGCAACGTCGTCGTCCGGCACGGTCTGCGGGCCGCGCTGACCCCGATCATCACCGTGTTCGGCATGGACCTGGGTCTGCTGCTCGGCGGTGCGCTGATCACCGAGACGGTGTTCTCGCTGCACGGCGTCGGTGAGTACGCGGTGCAGGGCATCAAGGACAACGACCTGCCCCCGATCCTCGGCGTGACCCTGCTCGCCGCCCTCTTCGTCGTTGTCGCAAATCTTCTGGTGGACCTGCTCTACGCGGCCGCCGACCCGCGGGTGAGGCTCTCGTGACCGAACTGACTCCTTTGCCTGCGAACAGCGCTGCGGTGGGCGAGCCCTCGCCCTCGCACGCGCCCAGCGCCTTCCTCGAAGTCCGCGACCTCAAGGTCCACTTCCCGACCGACGACGGTGTGGTCAAGTCCGTCGACGGACTCAGCTTCCAGTTGGAGAAGGGCAAGACCCTCTCCATCGTGGGCGAGTCCGGCTCCGGCAAGTCCGTCACCTCGCTCGCCATCATGGGCCTGCACCGGCTCGGCGCCCGCGGCAAGAACGTGCGGATGTCCGGCGAGATCTGGCTCGACGGCAAGGAACTGGTCGGCGCGGACCCGGACGAGGTCCGCAAGCTGCGGGGCCGCGACATGGCGATGATCTTCCAGGATCCGCTGTCCGCGATGCACCCGTACTACAAGATCGGCAACCAGATCGTGGAGGCGTACCGCGTCCACCACGACGTCAGCAAGAAGGTCGCCCGCACCCGGGCGATCGAGATGCTCGACCGGGTCGGCATCCCCGAGCCCGGCAAGCGCGTCGACAGCTACCCGCACGAGTTCTCCGGCGGTATGCGCCAGCGCGCGATGATCGCGATGGCGCTGGTCAACAACCCCGAACTGCTCATCGCGGACGAGCCGACGACCGCCCTCGACGTGACCGTCCAGGCGCAGATCCTCGACCTGATCCGGGACCTGCAGAAGGAGTTCGGCTCCGCGGTGGTCCTGATCACCCACGACCTCGGCGTGGTCGCCGAGATCGCCGACGAGGTCCTGGTGATGTACGGCGGCCGGTGCGTGGAGCGCGGGCCGGTCGACGAGATCTTCGCGCAGCCGCAGCACCCGTACACCTGGGGGCTGCTCGGTTCCATGCCGCGCATCGACCGTGAGACCTCCGACCGGCTCATCCCCGTCAAGGGACAGCCGCCGAGCCTCATCAACGTCCCCTCGGGCTGCGCCTTCCACCCGCGCTGCCCGTACGCGGACATTCCCAAGGGCGATGTCACCCGTACCGTCCGCCCGGAACTCCAGCAGGTCGCCGGCGGGCACTTCTCCGCCTGCCACCTCTCGCCGGAGGACCGTACGCGGATCTGGACCGAAGAGATTGCGCCGAAGCTGTGAGCGAGACGAAGAAACCCGAGGCGGCGGCCTCCTCCGACGAGCGCGAGGTACTGCTCAGGGTCGAGGGCCTGGTCAAGCACTTCCCCATCAAGAAGGGGATCCTGCAGCGTCAGGTCGCCGCGGTGAAGGCCGTCGACGGCATCTCCTTCGAGGTGCGCAAGGGCGAGACCCTCGGCGTCGTCGGTGAGTCGGGCTGCGGCAAGTCGACCATGGGCCGGGTCGTCACCCGGCTCCAGGAACCGACCGGCGGCTCGATCCACTTCGAGGGCCAGGACATCACGCGGCTGAACGCGGCCGGGATGCGTCCGCTGCGGCGGGACATCCAGATGATCTTCCAGGACCCGTACGGCTCCCTGAACCCCCGTCACACCATCGGCTCGATCGTCTCGGCGCCCTTCCGGCTCCAGGGCGTGGAGCCCGAGGGCGGGGTGAAGAAGGAGGTCCAGCGCCTCCTGGAGCTGGTCGGCCTGAGCCCGGAGCACTTCAACCGCTACCCGCACGAGTTCTCCGGCGGCCAGCGCCAGCGCATCGGCATCGCCCGCGCGCTCGCCCTGAAGCCGAAGCTGGTCGTGGCGGACGAGCCGGTCTCCGCGCTGGACGTGTCGATCCAGGCGCAGGTCGTCAACCTGATGGACGACCTCCAGAAGGAACTCGGCCTGACCTACGTGATCATCGCGCACGACCTGTCCGTCGTACGCCATGTCTCGGACCGGATCGCGGTGATGTACCTCGGCAAGATCGTCGAACTCGCCGACCGGAACTCCCTGTACCAGGCGCCGATGCACCCGTACACCAAGGCCCTGATGTCGGCGGTGCCGGTTCCCGATCCCAAGCGCCGGGGCGCCAAGAGCGAGCGCATCCTGCTCAAGGGCGATGTGCCGTCGCCGATCGCACCGCCCAGCGGCTGCCGTTTCCACACCCGGTGCTGGAAGGCGACGGAGATCTGCAGGACGACCGAGCCGCCGCTCCTGGAGCTGAAGCCCGGCCAGCAGGTCGCCTGTCACCACCCGGAGAACGCCGAGGACCAGGCCCCGCAGGACACCCAGCTCCTGTCGGCGGCCCGGGAAGCGGTGGAACTGGTGACACTGGCCGCGAAGGCCGACCCGAAGACGAACGACGAGCCCACCGCTCCTCAGGAGTCAACGGACAAGTAGGGCATGACGAGTTGGCAAAGTCATGCACATGCCCGAACGGGAGAGCGCAGAGTCGTCCGTGTCCGTCTTATCCGACCGGTACACGCTCGAAAGGGACGACTCATGGCACTCTCCCGTTCGGCACGTTTAGGGGCCGTCGCCACCGCGGCGGCCTCTTTCCTTGTGATCGCCGCCTCCTCCCACCCGGCCCCGGGGGCCGACGGCATCGGTGACTCCTACTTCCCACAGCTCGGCAACGGCGGCTTCGACGCCCGGCACTACGCCCTCGACATCGCGTACAACCCGGACACCGACCGTCTCGACGGGCTGACCACCATCACCGCCCGCGCCACCCAGAACCTCTCGTCCTTCGATCTGGACCTCCAGCAGCTGGAGGTCACACGGGTCGAAGTGGACGGCAGACGGGCCCGGTTCACGCGCACGGGCGACGAGATACGCGTCACGCCCCGCGGCTCCCTGTCCAAGGGACGGGAGTTCGAGGTCGCCGTCACCTACGGCGGTGTGCCCGAACCGCTGGGCGGGCCCATCGTCTTCGGCTCCAGCTACGGGTGGATGAAGACCGCCGACGGTGTCTTCGTCGCCTGTGAACCCAACGCCGCCTCCACCTGGTTCCCGTCCAGCGACCACCCCTCCGACAAGGCGTCCTTCGACATCCGGATCAAGGCGCCGAAGGGGCTGACGGGTGTCTCCAACGGCCGGCTGGTGTCGACGTACGACAAGGGCGGCTCGACGTACACCCACTGGCGCGAGAAGAAGCAGATGGCGACCTACCTCGCCACCGCGACCATCGGGAAGTTCGACGTGAAGACGGGCGTCACGCCCGGCGGGACGCCGATCTACGTGGCCATCGACCCGGTGCTGGCGGGCAGCAACAACGTCGATGTGTACGCGGTGACGGCGGAGGCCACCGACTACTGGTCGAAGGTCTTCGGGCCCTACCCGTTCGAGGAGACCGGGGCGATCGTCGACGACATGCCGGAGGCCGGCTTCTCCCTGGAGACGCAGACCAAGCCGGTGTACTCGGCCGTGCGCAACGAGACGACCATCGTGCACGAGCTTGCCCACCAGTGGTTCGGCGACTCCGTGTCGGTGGACCACTGGAAGGACATCTGGCTCAACGAGGGCTTCGCGACCTACTCCCAGTGGCTGTGGGCCGAGTACAAGGGCACCCGCTCGGCGCACGACTCCTTCCTGGCCGGGTACAACTCCCGTCCCGCCGACAGCGCCTTCTGGCAGATCGTCGTCGGCGACCCGCAGCGCGACACCATGTTCGCCTCGGCGGTCTACCAGCGCGGCGCGATGACCCTGCAGATGCTCCGCGAACGCATCGGCGACGCCGCCTTCTTCAAGCTCCTGCCCACCTGGACCAGACTCCACCGGTACGGGAACGCGGACACGGACGACTTCGTCCGGCTCGCGGAGAAGATCAGCGGCAAGCAACTCGACGATCTGTTCCGGACCTGGCTGTTCACGACCGGCAAGCCCGCCCTGTAGTCCCATCCGGTAAGCCCGCGGTCACAATACGGGGGTGATTCACCAGCTCTTCAGCCCCTCCGTCCAGCACACCCTCGACCTCGTCGGCATTTTCGTCTTCGCGATCTCCGGCGCCCTGCTCGCCGTCCGCAAGAACTTCGACGTCTTCGGGATCGCCGTCCTCGCCGAGGTCACCGCGCTGGGCGGAGGGCTGCTCCGGGATCTGGTCATCGGGGCGGTGCCGCCGGCGGCGTTCACGGATCTCGGGTACTTCCTGACGCCGCTGCTCGCCGCCCTGCTGGTCTTCTTCCTCCACCCGGAGGTGGAGCGCATCCAGGCGGGGGTGAACGTGTTCGACGCGGCGGGGCTCGGCCTGTTCTGCGTCACGGGCACGGTCAAGGCGTACGACCACGGCCTCGGCCTCACCGCCTCCGCCGCCCTCGGTCTCGCGACCGCCGTGGGCGGCGGAGTGCTGCGTGACGTCCTCGCCAACGAGGTTCCCTCCCTGCTGCGCTGGGACCGTGACCTGTACGCGGTCCCGGCGATCGTCGGCTCCGCGCTGGTGGTCCTCTGTATCCGCTACGACGTTCTCAACCCGTTCACCAGCGGGCTCGCGGTCGTCACGGCCTTCGTACTGCGGCTGCTCGCGATGCGGTACCACTGGCGAGCGCCGCGCGCGTGGCACCGGCGGTCGACGGCCCATGACGAGGAGTCCGCGCGGTAGAGCCGGTGGTGCCGGCCCGGCCGCCGCCCGCCTTCTGGCCGCCCGCGTCGAACTGCTGGGTCAGCCAGCGGAACACCGTGGTGATCTGGGGCCGCCACAGCGCCATGTTGTGGCCGCCGGCGCTGCGCGGCAGGAACACCACGTCCACCGCCGTCGGCGGCTTCGCCACCTTCTGCAGAGCCCGCCCGGCCTCGTAGCCGTCGCCGGACTCGCCGGAGACGTAGAGCGCGACAGCGGGCGGGACCCGGTCGTGCTTGAGGATCAGGTACGGGTTGTTCGCGGCCCTCAGCTGCGGGGTCTCGGCGGCCAGCGAGAGGGGTTCCCCGGCCGGGTCGTTGTAGCCGGACATGGACACCGCGGCCCGGTAGCGGTCGGGGTGCGCGACGGCGAGCTTCGCCGCGCAGTGCGCTCCGGCCGAGTACCCGGCGACGGCCCAGCCGCCCGGCCCGCTCTCGGCGCGGAAGTTGTCCGTGACCATCTTCGGTACGTCGACACTGAGCCAGGTGTCCGCGTTGACCCGGCCCGCGATGTTGGCGCAGCCCGTGTCGGCGTCGGCGATGAGCGTCGTGCGCGGCGACACCAGGATGAAGGGCGTGATCTGGCCGCTCTTCATCAGCGGCAGCAACTGCTCGGGCGCGTGCAGTGAACCGAACCAGGACTTCGCCGAGCCCGGATAGCCGGGCAGCAGCTCGACGACCGGGAACAGGCGGTGCTTGTAGGCGGCCTCGTGGTACTGCGGGGGCAGCCAGACGTAGACCTCGGCGTCGACGCCCGAGACCTGGCCCCTGAGGTCGGTGACGTCGACGCCGCCGGCCGCGTGCATGCCCGGCCCGTTGGCCTCGCGGAACGTCTGCTTCACCTTCGGCAGCTTGCGCAGCGAGATGCCGCCGGTGCCGTCGGGGCCGAGGTCGGCGGCGGCCTGGACATGGTCGCCCGTGCCGAGGAGGTCGCCCCAGTTGTCGTACAGGTTGTTGGAGTTGTTCACCAGCAGGAAGACCAGGGTGACCGCGGTGCCCTGGGCGAACAGCACCATCAGCAGCCGGGCGGCGCCCCGCACGAGGACGGGCCCGCGCACCCGGGACCAGAGGGCGAGGGGCAGCAGTACGGCGACGGCGGCGAGCGCGATCGTCGTGAGGAGGAACGGCGTACCGGTGAGGCTCATGTCTGTGAGGAGGCCGATCGGGGCCGGCAGGTCACGGCTGCGGAGAAACCCTTACCCAAGACAATCCGGGCACTTACCAAGTGTGCGATTCCGGTCTCGCGGTACAAAGCTACCGCTTAGTATTGCTCTGCTGTATCGTTCACGCATGCCAGAAGCAGCTTCCGCCCAGTCCGTGCGGGCCACCATCGGCGACAGCGAGTTCGACCGCGACACCGCCGTCACCCGGCGCGCGTCCGGTGTCTACGACACCGAACTCTCCGCCGGCTGGACCGTCATCAACGCCGTCAACGGCGGCTATCTGCTGGCGGTGCTGGGCCGCGCCCTCGCGGACGCCCTCCCGCACAGCGACCCCTTCAGCGTCTCCGCGCACTACCTCACCGCGTCCCGCCCGGGCCCGGCCGTCATCCGTACCGAGGTCGTCCGCACCGGACGCTCGCTGTCGACGGGCACGGCCTCGCTCTTCCAGTACGACGACGAGGGCCAGGAGGTCGAACGGATCCGGGTGCTCGCCTCCTACGGCGACCTGGGTGCCCTGCCCGACGACGTCCGGACGACCGCCGCGCCGCCCGCGATGCCGCCCATGGACCAGTGCTTCGGCCCCCAGGACGCGCCCGCGCCGGTCCCCGGCGGCTCCGCCATCGCAGACCGGCTGCTGCTGAAGCTCGACCCGGCCACGCTCGGCTGGGCGCTCGGCGCGCCCTCCGGCAAGGGGGAGATGCGGTCCTGGTTCGGGCTCGCCGACGGCCGCGACACCGACCCGCTCGCGCTGCTCCTCGCCGTCGACGCGCTGCCGCCGACCGCGTTCGAGATCGGCCTGTCCGGCTGGGTCCCGACGGTCGAACTCACCGTGCACGTGCGCTGCCGCCCGGCGCCGGGCCCGCTTCGGGTCTCGATAACGACCCGCAACCTGGCCGGCGGCTTCCTGGAGGAGGACGCCGAGGTCTGGGACAGCGCCGACCGACTCGTCGCCCAGTCGCGGCAGTTGGCGAGCGTACGGCTCGCATAGGGGCCGCGGTACGGCGGGTTCTGTCACGGACCTGTACCAGTGGGTAGTTTGCTGTACGGCGAGAAAGGCCAGGTCAGGCGGGTCTCTGTAGACGTGCTTTACCTGACGCACAGGCAGAGAACAGGGCGTACTCAAGGAAGCACCAGGTGTCGTTGATTCGATGCCCGCCTCGAAACTCCCTCATCTTTCCTGGAGTTGTTTCTCATGAAGCGTGTGCGTCTCGTCCCCGCCGTGGCCCTGCTGGCGCTGTCCCCGCTGGTGCTCACCGCCTGTGGTTCGGGTGACTCGTCGACCTCGACCAGCGGCAACTCCGGTACCTCCGGGCAGAGTTGCCAGCGTCCGTCCGGTGCCCCCTCGGGCATGCCCAGCGGTGCCCCGTCAGGTGCGCCGACCAGCGGCGCCTCGGGGGCTCCATCGGGCATGCCGACCGGTGCGGCCCCGTCCGGCGCCCCCTCGGGCATGCCGTCCGGCGGCCCCGGTGGCGGCGGTGGCCAGGGCGGCGGCGGCTGC
>NZ_AEJB01000147.1 GCF_000331005.1 Streptomyces turgidiscabies Car8 | reverse complement strand
GCCTCCAGGCCGCGGGCGGCTTCGGTGACGGCTCCGGCGCGCGTCAGGGCCAGGACGCCTTCGGCAACAGCACCGGACAGCAGGACGCGTTCGGCGGCTCGCGTGGCCCCGTACCCCCGCAGCGCGCGGAGGGACAGGGCGGCGGGCGCCGTCCGCAGCTCCCGCCGCGTGGCGGTGCGCGTCCGGAGCTGCCCGGCGGCAACGCGCCGGCGCGTCCGAGCTGGAGCGACGAGAACGCGCAGCCCCCGGTGCCGCGTGCCTCGCTGGACACCCCGCGCGGTCACGAGGAGCCGGACTCCACCTCACGGATGCCACGCATCGACGACCGGCACGGCCCGGCCTCGACGTCGGAGATGCCCGCGGTTCCGCGCCTGGACAGCCTCCAGAACCCGGCCGCCACCTCCGAGTTCGCGCGCCCCGACTACAACGCCCCGCGTCCCGGCGGCCCTTCGGACACCGGCCAGTTCCCGCTGCCCGGCTACAACGGCTCCGGTGACACCAACGGCCAGCAGAGCAACGGCTCGTACGTCCGCTCGGACGTCTTCGGCACCCCGCCCGCCGGACAGCAGGGCACCCAGAACCCGCAGAGCAACGGGCAGTTCACGCCGTCGTCCTACGACAGCGGGTCCACGGGCCAGTTCCCCGCGCCGACCGGGTACGACTCCGGCTCGACCGGCCAGTTCCCCGCGCCCTCCGGCTTCGACGGCCGGGGCCCGGTGCCTCGCCGTCAGCAGGACGCCTCGTCGACCGGCCAGTTCGAGCGCCCGCAGCCGGGCGCCGGGCGTGGTCCCGCCGACTTCGGCGGCTCCCGCCCGCCGGTCCCGCCGCAGCAGGAGGCACTGCCGCCGGCCAGCGGTCCCGGTGACGGACGGACGCCCCTGTACGACACCCTGGAGACCAACTGGTTCCACGGGCAGGGTCAGCAGGGGCAGCCTCAGGGCGGCCGGCCGCAGGCCAACGGCACCAGCAACGGCAACGGCACCAACGGTTCGGCGCTCTCGCAGCCGTCCTCCGTGCCGGCTCCCCCGCGTCCGGCGACCGCGCCGGCCACAGCCACCAGCTCCTGGCGCAGCTCGCCGAACGACGAGCTGGTCCGACAGGCCGCCGGTGTCCGCCAGCCGGCCGCCGGTGGCGTCACGACTTCCGGCCTTCCGCGCCGGGTCCCGCGTGCGAACCTCGTACCGGGTACGGCTCAGCAGCAACAGCACCAAAGCGGTCCGGCGGTCTCGCGTGCGCCCGATGACGTGCGCGGCCGGCTGACCAATCTCCGTAGGGGCATCGCCCAGGGTCGGCAGGCCGGTAACGGCTCCGACCAGACCGGCAGCTTCCCCAGCCCCACTCACCAGCAGGAGCGTTAGTTGAGCCAGATGAGCCAGGCGGCACAGAACCTCAACTGGTTGATAACCAACTTCGTGGACAACACCCCAGGTGTGTCCCACACAGTCGTCGTGTCCGCCGACGGCCTCCTTCTGGCCATGTCGGAGGGCTTCCCACGGGACCGCGCCGACCAGCTCGCCGCCGTCGCCTCCGGGCTCACGTCGCTCACCGCGGGTGCCTCGCGCATCTTCGAGGGCGGCACGGTGGCTCAGACGGTCGTCGAGATGGAGCGGGGCTTCCTCTTCCTCATGTCCGTCTCGGACGGATCGTCGTTGGCGGTCCTGTCCCACCCGGACTGCGACATCGGCCTTGTCGGCTACGAGATGGCGCTCCTGGTCGACCGGGCGGGCGCAGTGCTCACCCCCGACCTGCGTGCCGAACTACAGGGCAGTCTGCTCCACTGACCGCTCCGGATCCACCCGTCTCACCAAAACACCGTCCGGCCGCCACATCTCCCCCACCGGCCCTGTCAGACGGCACGACTGACCGACGCTGTCCCGCCCGGAGGATTCATGACCCCGCCCACCGCCTCTCATGATCCGTACGCTCACACGTACGAGGATGAGGGCGACCAGCCGCTGGTAAGGCCGTACGCCATGACCGGCGGCCGGACCCGGCCGCGCTACCAGCTCGCCATCGAGGCGCTGATCAGCACGACGGCCGATCCGGCCCAGCTGATGGGACTGCTGCCCGAGCACCAGCGCATCTGCCACCTGTGCCGTGAGGTCAAGTCGGTGGCAGAGGTGTCGGCGCTCCTGGCCATGCCCCTCGGTGTGGCCCGCATCCTCGTCGCGGACCTCGCCGAGGCCGGACTGGTCGCCATCCACCAGCCGGGCGGCGACGAGAACAACGGCGGTGCACCAGCGGTGACACTGCTCGAAAGGGTGCTCAGTGGACTTCGCAAGCTCTGACGGGGGCCGGGCGACCACCTCCGCGAAGATCGTGGTCGCGGGTGGCTTCGGCGTCGGCAAGACCACGTTCGTGGGCGCCGTCTCGGAGATCAACCCGCTGCGTACCGAGGCCGTCATGACGTCGGCCTCCGCGGGTATCGACGACCTCACCCACACCGGGGACAAGACCACCACCACGGTGGCCATGGACTTCGGCCGTATCACCCTGGACCAGGACCTGATCCTGTACCTCTTCGGTACGCCGGGTCAGGACCGTTTCTGGTTCATGTGGGACGACCTGGTGCGCGGCGCGATCGGTGCCGTGGTCCTGGTCGACACCCGCCGGCTCGCGGACTGTTTCCCCGCGGTCGACTACTTCGAGAACAGCGGCCTGCCCTTCGTCATCGCCCTCAACGGCTTCGACGGGCACCAGCCGTACAACCCCGAAGAGGTGCGCGAGGCGCTCCAGATCGGCCCGGACGCCCCGATCATCACGACGGACGCCCGCCACCGCTCGGATGCGAAGAGTGCGCTGATCACGCTGGTCGAGCATGCGCTCATGGCCCGCCTTCGGTAACCAAGTCAACGATGCTCTACGGCAGTTGTCGTAGATACACCGGAGCCGACTGTGTCCTTTGACACGGTCGGCCCCGGCGTTCATAACGTTTCGACAGAGATATCTGGTGGTATGGCCACGCGTCGCGGTCACGTGGTCTCGCTGTGCTCACCTTGGCCCCGCCTTTTGGCGGGGCTCGTTCTTTATGACCGTTTTATCTGGGGCTTACATCGCTATGGATCTTCGCATTCCGGTGTTTGGAAGAGCGAAGGCTGACGTGCTGGAATGCCTGAACTGCCTAATAGTCAAAGACGTACTCCCGTAGAGGGTCTTTGGCTTACCGGCTCTGAGAGACTGCGGCACAACGTTGGTGCCTTCCGCCGAGAGGTTGTTGGTCGAGTGAGGCGAAGCAAGAACGGTCCCGAGCCGTCGGCCCGGGGCAACTTCACCCCGCCGCCGCGCGCAGCGGCGTCCGCCGCCGTGCCCGGCTCGGAGCCCATGGCGCCACCCGCTCCGAGCGGCAGCCGCTTCTCGCCGCGCAACTGGCGCGTGCCGACCAGGCTGAACGCGATCCTGCTCATACCCGTGGTCGTCGGCCTCATCATGGGCGGCTTCCAGGTGAAGAGTTCGATCGACACCTGGCAGGAGGCCGAGGACGCGGAGCAGACCGCCCGCCTCGTGCAGGCCGCCCTGATCTACGGCGACGCCCTCTTCCAGGAGCGCGACATCACCGCGGCGCCCCTGCTCCAGGGCAAGGGCGAGGACGACGCGACGGTCGTCAAGGCGCGCGCGGCGACCGACAAGGCCGCCGACGCCTTCGACGCCGCCGCGCAGAACATCCCGGACAAGCCGAGCGTCGAACGCCGGCTGAAGCTGTTCCGCGAGGTCGAGCCGCAGCTGGCGGCGGTCCGCGCGGCCGCCTACACCTCCAAGCTCACCGGTGTGCAGTCCGAGGAGAGCTACACCGCCATCACGCACACCCTGATGGAGTTCTCCAACGAGCTGGGCCTGGGCACCGGCAACATCACCAGCTACGGCCGGACCGTCTACGCCATCTCGCTCACCAAGGCCTCCGTGTCGCTGGAGCGTGCCATCGGCATGCACGTGCTGATCAAGCCCGGCCCCGGTGAGAGCAGCTTCCAGAGCCAGCGCATCGCCCTCTCCTCGTACGCGTACCTGGAGCGGATCGCCATCGCGGAGTACATCGCGGGCGGTACCGAGGCGGACGCCAAGAAGCTTCAGGACGCCTCGGCGAAGGTCACGGCCGACGGCAAGGCGATGGCCGAGCAGGCCGCCCAGAGCGCCGCGTCCAAGGGCGAGACCTATGTCCCGCCGCCGTCCGACCCCAGCCAGATGATCACGCAACTGGCCTCGCTCAGCTCGACCGACCCCAGTGCGCGAGCGGGGCTCGCGGCGAACGGCATCACGCCCCAGAACTGGTGGGCGGTCAACACGCTGAAGTACAACGCGTACCTCAAGCTGGAGTCCGACCTCTCCAAGACGGCCGTGAACGAGGCGTCCACCATCTCGGACGACGCCAAGCGCGACGCCATCATCGTGGGTGCCGCCGTCCTGGTCGCCCTGCTCGCCGCGTTCATCCTGGCCGGCATGGTGGCCCGCCAGATGAGCCGCGCGATGCGCCAGCTGCGCAACGCGGCCTTCGGTATCGCCGAGCAGCGTCTGCCGATGCTGGTCGACCAGCTCTCGCGCACCGACCCCGGTCGCGTCGACACCCGGGTCGCCGCGATCCCCATCAACACCACGGACGAGATCGGCGAGGTCGCCCGCGCCTTCGACCAGGTCCACCGCGAGGCGGTCCGACTGGCCGCCGAGCAGGCTCTGCTCCGGGGCAACATCAACGCGATCTTCACCAACCTGTCGCGCCGCAACCAGTCACTGATCGAGGGCCAGCTGACCCTGATCACGGACCTGGAGAACAACGAGGCCGACCCGGACCAGCTGGAGAACCTCTTCCGCCTGGACCACCTCGCGACCCGTATGCGCCGTAACGGCGAGAACCTCCTCGTCCTCGCCGGCGAGGAGCCGGGCCGCCGCTGGGACCAGCCGGTCCCGCTGGTCGACGTCCTGCGCGCCGCCTCCTCCGAGGTGGAGCAGTACGAGCGCGTCGAGCTGTCGGGCGTACCGGAGGCCGAGATCCACGGCCGCGCGGTCACCGACCTCGTGCACCTGCTGGCCGAGCTGCTGGAGAACGCGACGACGTTCTCGTCCCCGCAGACGAAGGTCCGGGTGACGGCGACCCGGCTGCCCGACGGCCGCATCATGGTCGAGATCCACGACAAGGGCATCGGCCTCACCGCCGAGGACTTCGCGGACATCAACCACAAGCTGGCCAACCCGCCGACGGTGGACGCCGCGATCTCCCAGCGCATGGGCCTGTTCGTGGTCGGCCGGCTGTCCGACCGGCACGGCATCCGTGTCCAGCTCCGCCCCTCGGGCGAGCAGGCCGGTACGACGTCGCTGGTCATGCTCCCGGACGCCATCACCCACGGTGGCGGTGGCGAGCAGCAGATGCAGCGCGACGAGTTCACCGTCTCGCAGATCATCCCCGAGCAGCTGCAGCAGCAACAGCAGCCGCAGCAGTACGTGGGCGAGAACTTCCAGTCCGCCCAGATGCAGCCGATGCGTACGGCGGCCGAGCTCGGCTTCGACGACAGCCGCTACACCGAGGTCCCGGACGACATCCGCGAGCTGGACCCGGTGGGCCGCTCCCTGATGCGTGAGGAGCGCCGCGCGCAGCTTGAGGCGCAGGCACACCCCGAGACGGGCCAGCGGGAGGCCATCGAGGCCCCCGCGTACGGCGACGACTTCAGCGCGCCGAACGGCCAGGCCCCGGTCCAGAACGAGCCCTTCGCGAGCTACGACCAGCAGACCGCGTACGAGGAGCGGCAGCAGCCGTCGTACGAGGAGCCGTACTTCAACGGGAACAACGGTTTCCCTCAGACGGACGACTTCCCGGCGACCGGCAGCGACTACCCGTCGACGAACGGCGGCTACCCCTCACCGAACGGCAACGGCGGCTACCCGGAGCCCGCGTACACGGAGCCCGCCCAGGAAGAGCCCGCCCCGGCCCATGCCGCGGCCCCGGAGAGCTTCTCGGCCTTCGAGGAGCGGCGTTACCAGGATGACTGGCCGCAGCCGGACGGTTACCAGAACGGGCACCGCTCCGAGTACGCTCCGGAGACGGAATCCACGCAGGCCGCTGACGTGAGTGAGCGGAACCACGTAGGCTTCGAGCGTCCGGGACCGGCGCCCTCCGCCGCCCACGCGCTGACCGATGCCGGGCTCCCCCGCCGTGGATCCACCACGAGCGGCACCAGCAACGGCACATCGCGGCAGCACGTGGACCAGGAGACACCAGCCCCGGCCCCGGCCCCCGCGGAGCACAACGGCAACGCGAACGGGAACGGGAACGGCAAGGGTCCCGACGACTGGCGTTCGGCCAACGACGAGCGCTGGCAGCAGGCCGCACAGCTCCGCAAGCCCAAGGCGGGCGGGGTGACCTCCTCCGGTCTGCCGCGCCGGGTACCGAAGGCCAACCTGATCGAGGGTGCCGCGGAAGCGACTCTCCAGGGCGGTCCCTCGGTGTCCCGCGCCCCCGAGGACATCCGGGGCAGGTTGAGCAACCTGCGCCGGGGTGTCCAGCGGGGACGCACCGCAGGTAGTGAGACGAACGGCCAGGCCACCAGGAATCACCACGGTGGGCCTGACAGCACCTACAACCAGGAGCGTTAGTGTGAGTCCGATGAGCCAGGCGGCGCAGAACCTGAACTGGTTGATCACCAATTTCGTGGACAACACCCCCGGGGTGTCGCACACGGTGGTGGTCTCCGCCGACGGACTCCTTCTGGCGATGTCCGAAGGCTTTCCGCGAGACCGTGCGGACCAGCTCGCCGCTGTCGCCTCCGGTCTGACCTCTCTCACCGCGGGTGCCTCGCGCATCTTCGAGGGCGGCAGTGTGAACCAGACGGTTGTGGAGATGGAGCGGGGATTCCTGTTCATCATGTCCGTTTCCGACGGGTCCTCCCTCGCGGTGCTTGCACATCCGGAGGCCGACATCGGTCTCATTGGGTACGAGATGGCGCTTCTGGTCGACCGTGCCGGCACGGTCCTGACACCCGATCTGCGTGCGGAGCTCCAAGGGAGCCTTCTCAACTAACAGTCAGACGGTGCGTTTTGGCGTCTCGGGGCGGTAGGTTTCGGACGCGGCTCCACAGTGATGCGGTGCCCGGCACAGTCGGAGGAGGAGAAGAAAGTGGCAACACCCCCAGGCGGTTCACCCTCGGGTAATTGGTCGTACGGTCCTGGCCAGGGTCAGGGCCAGGGCGACCAGAACCGGTACAACTTCCCCTCCGCACCGAGTCACCGTCGGCAGCAGCCGTACGCACCCCAGAACCCCCAGGGTCCCGGTCCGTCGCCGTACGACCAGCCTGCGGCGCCGCGTATCCAGCCCGTGCAGCCGCAGCGCCGTTCTCCGGAGTCGTCGCCCGCCGGGGGCGCGAGTAATCCCCTGGTGCGTCCCTACGCCATGACCGGCGGCCGGACGCGCCCGCGTTACCAGCTCGCCATCGAGGCGCTGGTGCACACCACTGCGCAGCCGCATCAGATGCAGGGCCAGTTGCCCGAGCATCAGCGAATCTGCAACCTCTGCCGAGAGATCAAGTCGGTGGCCGAAATCTCGGCGTTGCTGACCATCCCTCTCGGTGTGGCCAGGATCCTCGTCGCCGACTTGGCGGAGGCAGGCCTGGTCGCCATTCATCAGCCCGGCGGCGACGAGAGCGCCGGCGGCCAGCCAGACGTGACTTTGCTCGAAAGGGTGCTCAGTGGACTTCGCAAGCTCTAGCGGAGGGCCTTCCCGCTCCACCACGTCCGCGAAAATCGTGGTGGCGGGCGGCTTCGGCGTGGGCAAGACCACGTTCGTCGGGGCCGTCTCGGAGATCAATCCGCTGCGTACCGAGGCCGTGATGACGTCCGCATCCGCGGGCATCGACGACCTGACGCACACCGGGGACAAGACGACGACGACCGTCGCCATGGACTTCGGCCGCATCACCCTGGACCAGGACCTGATCCTGTACCTCTTCGGTACGCCCGGCCAGGACCGCTTCTGGTTCATGTGGGACGACCTGGTGCGTGGCGCGATCGGCGCGATCGTCCTGGTCGACACGAGGCGTCTCGCCGACTGCTTCCCGGCGGTCGACTACTTCGAGAACTCGGGTCTTCCCTTCGTGATCGCGCTGAACGGGTTCGACGGCAGTCAGCCGTACAACCCGGACGAGGTGCGGGAGGCGCTGCAGATCGGGCCCGACACCCCGATCATCACCACGGACGCTCGGCACCGTGCCGATGCCAAGTCCGCGCTGATCACCCTTGTGGAGCATGCGCTGATGGCGCGGCTGCGGTAGGCAGACGGATTTTTCGGCCGCTGGGCTGCCACGGACGGTTTCATGCCGTCCGCGGCAGCCCAGTGGCTTGTCGCGCAGTTCCCCGCGCCCCTAAAAGCAGCCTCGTCTTCAGGGGCGCGGGGAACTGCGCGGCCAGCCCCCACCCGCCCGCAGCCGACGCGCATACGAGAGGGCCCCCTCCCGCACCGCGGAAGGGGGCCCTCTCACAACTCAGGCTCAGTGCCAGCTGTGCGGCGCGCGGAAGCCACCCTCGCGCTCCAGGCGGCGCCAGCCGGCCTTCGGGCGTCCGCGGCGGGTCGGGGCCGCTGCCGGTGCCGCTGCCGCACGGGCCAGCAGGATCGCCGTGATGGCGGCGACCTCCTCGGGCTCGGCATGGCCCTTCTCGACGCGAATGTCAGAGGTGTTCATAGGTCACAGTCTCCGTGAGAGAGGTTTCCGCGGATGGACCGCGAAGGATCCGCTGGGTTACCGAGCGGGATCACTGAGGGGGGTTGCCGTGCTTTCGCGAGGGCAGGTCGGCGTGCTTGGTGTGCAGCATCGCGAGTGACCTGATGAGCACCGAACGCGTCTCGGCCGGGTCGATGACGTCGTCGACCAGACCGCGCTCGGCGGCGTAGTAGGGATGCATCAGCTCGGACTTGTACTCCTTGACCATCCGAGCCCTCATCGCCTCGGAGTCTTCGGCGTCCGCGATCTGACGGCGGAAGATGACGTTGGCGGCACCTTCCGCGCCCATCACGGCGATCTCGTTCGTCGGCCAGGCATAGGTGAGGTCGGCGCCGATGGACTGGCTGTCCATGACGATGTACGCGCCTCCGTACGCCTTGCGCAGGATCAGCGAGATCCTCGGAACGGTCGCGTTGCAGTAGGCGTACAGCAGCTTCGCGCCGTGCCGGATGATTCCGCCGTGCTCCTGGTCGACGCCCGGCAGGAAGCCGGGGACATCCAGCAGCGTGACGATCGGGATGTTAAAAGCGTCACACATCTGGACAAAGCGCGCAGCTTTTTCGGATGCCTCGATGTCCAGGACGCCTGCGAGGCTCTGCGGCTGGTTGGCGACGATGCCCACGACCTGGCCGTCCAGCCGGCCGAGCGCGCAGATGATGTTGCGGGCCCAACGCTCGTGAATCTCAAGGTAGTCGCCGTCGTCGACGATCTCCTCGATGACCTTGGTCATGTCGTACGGCCGGTTGCCGTCGGCCGGGACGAGGTCGAGCAGAACGTCGCTCCGCCGGTCGGCCGGGTCCTCGGACTCGACGCGCGGCGGGTTCTCGCGGTTGTTCTGCGGGAGCATCGCGAGGAGGTAGCGGACCTCGGCGATGCAGGTCTCCTCGTCGTCGTACGCGAAGTGCGCCACGCCGCTGGTCTCGGCGTGCACGTCGGCGCCGCCGAGGCCGTTCTGGGTGATCTCCTCGCCGGTGACCGCCTTGACAACGTCCGGGCCCGTGATGAACATCTGCGAGGTCTCGCGGACCATGAACACGAAGTCGGTGAGAGCGGGCGAGTAGGCGGCTCCGCCGGCGCACGGGCCGAGCATCACGCTGATCTGCGGGATGACACCGGAGGCCTTGGTGTTGCGCTGGAAGATGCCGCCGTATCCGGCGAGCGCCGAGACACCCTCCTGGATACGGGCGCCGGCGCCGTCGTTGAGCGACACCAGCGGGGCCCCGGCCGCGATGGCCATGTCCATGATCTTGTGGATCTTCGTGGCGTGGGCCTCGCCCAGCGCGCCTCCGAAGATGCGGAAGTCATGGGCGTACACGAAGACCGTACGGCCCTCCACCGTGCCCCAGCCGGTGATCACACCGTCCGTGAACGGCCGCTTCGCCTCCAGGCCGAACCCGGTGGCCCGGTGCCGGCGCAGCTGCTCGACCTCGTTGAAGGAGTCCGGGTCGAGGAGCAGTTCGATGCGCTCCCGGGCGGTCAGCTTGCCCTTGGCGTGCTGCGCCTCGGTGGCCTTCTCGCTGGGGCCGGCCAGGGCCTGCGCACGGATCTCGTGCAGCTCGGCCACTCGCCCGCGTGCGTCCGTCGGCTCCCCTGTCGGCTCGCCCGCGAACTCACCCTGCGCCTCATCCAAAACGGTCATGTAGCGACCATACGAAGCCGAGCAAGAAAACCGGCCCGTCGACTCCGTACAGTCTCCGGCGAGTTTTCCTGGTACCCCTGAACAGAACCGCGCCGACATGCAGCCGACCCGACTGCTCAGGGGGCATGCGGGTTGTAGGGGTCACACAAATGCGCCCTGACGAGACCCCTGTCACCCCGGGCGAGATTACAACACACGGAGTAACGGGACGACTACTCTCCCAATAAGGTTGAACATTGAACAGAATGGGACTATGGTTGCCCTCGTTGAACTGTTCAAGCTTCAACAATCCGTCTCCAAGGAGTCATGCCATGAGCATCTTCGGCCGCAAGAACACCGCTGACAGCGACGCCGCCACCTCGTCCGTGGCGACCGCGGAGGCCCCCGCGCTCGCCGCGCTGACCGGCGAGTACACGATCGACCCGTCCCACACGACGATCGGCTTCACCGCCCGGCACGCCATGGTGACGAACGTGAAGGGCAGCTTCCAGGAGTTCGAGGGCACCCTGCACCTCGACGGCACCGACCCGGCCAACTCGACGGCGTCCCTCGACATCAAGATGGACAGCATCGACACGGGCTCGGCCGACCGTGACGGTCACCTGAAGAGCGCGGACTTCTTCCGCACGGACGAGTTCCCGACGATGACGTTCCGCTCCACCAAGGCGGAGTCCCTGGGCGGCGACGACTACCGCATCACCGGTGACCTGGAGATCCTCGGCACCAGCAGGCCGATCTCCATCGACATGGAGTTCAACGGCGCGGCGAAGGACCCGTTCGGCAACGAGCGCGTGGGCTTCGAGGGCAAGGCGGAGATCCTGCGCTCGGACTGGGGCCTGAAGTGGAACGCGGCGCTGGAGACGGGCGGGGTGCTCGTGTCCGACAAGATCAAGCTCAACTTCGACATCTCGGCCATCAGGAACGCGTGACGCGACGCGCACCGCTCCGGATGCCGCTCAGGTTGCCGCGACATCGGTTTCGGCTTCGACTTCGCCGTCGGCATCCGAGGAACGTACGGAGCGGAAACGAACCGCCCGCCTGGTCAGGACAGTCAGTCCCGGACCGGGCGGGCGGACGTGTCTCCGGAACCTGTCGCTCCGTCCACCAGTCCGGCGACGGCTGCGGCAAGACGAGCAGCCCGGCTGCCGGGGGTACGGGCCTTGAGCAGCGGCAGAACGACCTGGTAGCGATCCGTCCTGCCGAGCGCCTCGAAGGCCGCTTTGGCACGGGGGTCGCGCTCCAGCGCGGCGACGAGGTCGTCCGGGACGGAGGCGTTGCGCTGCGACTCGTACGCCGCCTCCCACCGGCCGTCCGCCTTGGCCGCGTCGACCTCCGCGAAGCCACCGGGCCGCATCAGTCCGGCCGCCGCCAGCTCGGGCACCCTCCGCACGTTGACCATCGACCACTGGCTGCCCGGTCGGCGCGGGGTGATCTTCTGGAGGTAGTGGGAGGCGTCGAGGCCCTTGCGATGACCGGTGATCCACCCATGGCAGAGGGCCACGTCATTGACCTCGGCGGCGGTGACGGAGGCCAGTCCCGAGCCCTTCCTGGCGACCTTCACCCAGAGCGCGGAGGGCTGCGGCGCCGGGTGAGCGGTGAGCCAGGCATCGAGGGCGGGTGCGTCGGGGAAGGGCTTGACGGGTACGCCGTCGAGGGTGCTGTCGGGGTGGGCCGTCTCGTCGGTGGGGGTGGAGGGCACAGGGGCATCGTAGGAGCGCGATAGGCCAGAAACTGTCCTAGAGGATCGCAGCGCTCCTTCCGGCAGCCCACGTGCCAGAACTGTCCGGGTGTCCTCGGCTCCACGCCGACAGACCCGAGTGATCTGGAACCGGTGCCGGGGCCTCAGTAGTTGCCGCCCCCTCCGCCGCAGCTGAACCCGCCGGACGAGTCGGCACCCGAATCCGAGCCGGAGCCGGGCCCCGAGTCGGAGCCGGCACCGTGATCCCAGCCGGAGTCGGAGTAGTGGTCGTGGTCGTGGTCCAGTGCCTTACCCATGCGGATCAGGGTCCGGCCGAGACCGGAAGGAATCGGCTGCGCGCCGAGGACTCCGCGTCGGACGGACCCTGCGGGTAGGGCAGCGGGACCCCGAAAAACGTACGCCGGCAGGTTCCCGTCCCGTTCGGCCTCCTGCAGCCGCCGCCTGCCCGCCCGGGTCACCCGGCGCCGCGAGCCCGTCAACAGGCCCCACGCAGCCAGTCGGCGACCGATCTTCTCGACCTCCGGGGAGCCTTGGAGGGCGGCACGTATGGCGACGATGCCTCTGCTGCGGGGGCAGGACGCGATCACCACCTGCTCGACCGGATGCTCGGGCCGCTCCCCGTCCACGGCGCACAACCGTGAGCCGCGCACCGCGAGCAGCCCGCGCTCGGACAGCGCGACTATCGCGCTGTCCGCCACCCGCGAGGCCCCGCCCGCCAGGAACGCGACGTCGTACGCGTCCAGAGCACCGTGCCTCTCCCCCGCCACCACCGACCGCCGGAACACCATCCGCATAACGGACCCACCCCCCTGTGGACACCTCGCTTGGCGGCAGTGTCACCCGTCGCGACAGCCCACAACCCTCCCCCGGGTCGTTTCAGAGCAACACTTGAGCTTCTGGCTACGGCATTCCGAACTCGCACCACACCGACTTACCGGGGCACCGCTCCCCCGCCCCCCATCTGTCGGCCAGCCCCGCCACGATGAGCAGCCCCCGCCCCTCCTCGGCCTCCGGGCCGGGGTTCGGCGTGCGGATCTCGCCCGGACCGCTGTCGTGGACCTCGACGCGCAGTACGCGGTCGGTGGCCAGCGCCAGTTGGAGGAGGAAGCCCCGGCCCGGGGGTACGCCGTGCAGGAGGGCGTTCGTCGCCAGTTCGCTCACGCAGAGCAGCACGTCGTCGGTGCGCTCGGGTGCGCCCCAGTCGGCGAGGGCCTCGCGGGTGAAGTCGCGGGCCAGGCGTACCGACCTGCGGTCGCGGCGGTAGAACGCCTCGCGGGTGTGGAGGAGTTGGGGTTGTGCCTTCATGAGGCCACTGTCACAGGGAGTGACTAATGTGGGGCAGTACGTGAGGTCGTAGTTCCGATTACTACGACTCCACTACGAGGAGTCCGGGTGGCGACGGGGGAAAGGGACACGCATGCATTCGGCGAAGAGGCCCAAGCGGGGTAGTTCTTGGCAGGCGATCGGGGCGGGGGTTGCCCACTTCCGAAGGCGGGCGGGGCTGACGCAGGAGCAGTTGGCCGAGCGCGCGAACATCCACGTGGACACCGTGCGCTCCATCGAGCAGGGGCGCCTGGCGCTGCAACCGGACCGGGCCGAGCAGTTCGATCAACTGCTGGACACGGGTGGGGTGTTGGCCGTCATGGCCGCCAAGGTGCCGGTGCGGGAGCGGGTCGTGCAGTTCGCGCAGGGACTGGTCGAGCACGAACAGGAGGCGCTCAGCGTTCTCTCGTACCAGAGTCTGGCGGTTCCTGGCCTGCTCCAGACCCCGGAGTACTGCCGCGCCGTCTTCGACTACCGCTATCCGGCGCTCGGGGACGAGACGGCCGAGCAGTGGGTGACCGCCCGTATGGAACGGCAGTTGGTCTGGCAGCGGGAGCGGCCCCCGGTCGGGCACTTCGTCCTGGAGGAGAGCATCCTGCGGCGGGAAGTCGGCGGCCGGGAAACGATGCGTGGGCAGATCCGCAAGATCCTCGAAGCGTGCGAGCCCGTCCACATGAGCGTCCAGGTCATGCCCATGAACCGCGCCCCGCACGCCTGTCTCGACGGCCCCATGGTGCTCCTCGAAACCCCTGACCACGAGCGCCTGGTGTACCTGGAGGTGCAGCGTGCCAGCTTCCTCGTGGAGGATCCCGGTGAGGTCAGTGACTATCACCTGCAATATGGAATGCTGCGGTCACAGGCCCTCTCTCCCGACGAGAGCGTGCGCCTCTTGAATGGACTGCTAGGAGAGTCATGACCACCGCAGCACAGCAGCAGAATCGCTCGGACGACATGGCGTGGTTCAAGTCCAGCTACAGCGGCAGCCAGGGCGGCGACTGCCTCGAAGTCGCCTACGCCTGGCGGAAGTCGAGCTACAGCGGTAGCGAAGGCGGCAACTGCCTCGAAGTCGCCGCCCACACCTCCGCCATCCACATCCGGGACTCCAAGAACCCCTCCGGCCCGGTCCTCACCGTCGCCCCCGGTACCTGGGCCGCGTTCCTGGATCGGGCGTAGTCGGTATGGACGACATCGAGTGGGTCGTCATCACCTCCTACGAGAACACCCGCGGGCAGCCCAATCCCCTTGCCGCTGTGCGGGGTTGACTGCGAGAGCGCGGTATCGACTGGATGCCGTTCGGGCCGGACGACGTGCGGTTCGACCTCGCGTGCGGGCCGGGAGCAGATGGGCACTGGCACGGATGGTTCACCGTGCACGTGGCAGCGGACGCACTGCACAAGCTCGGGCTTCATCCCGCGCAGGCGCCCTCACCCCCTGACGGATCCTCGCCGCCCGCCTGGTGGCACGCCGCCGGGGAGCGGTACGGCCGTCGGTGGCCCGTTCCGCCGGGATAACCCGGTGCGAGGTGACCGGCCAGGAGCTAGCCTCCGTCCATGACCTGGCTCCCCCGCGACTTCGCCCACCCGCTGCACGTCGACGTACCCGGCGGGTACCACCTGCGGCCGATTCGCGGAACCGACGCCGCCATCGACTACCCGACCGTCATGGGTTCGCGCGAGCGGCTGTGGAGCATCTTCGGGGAGGCCTGGGGATGGCCGGCCGCGACCATCACGTACGAGGCCAATCTCGCCGATCTGGAGCGGCACGCCGCCGAGGCGGACGCCCACGAGTCGTTCAACTACGTGCTGCTCAACGCGGACGAGACCGTCGAACTCGGGTGCGTCTACATCGATCCGCCCGAGAAGGCCGGCGCCGACGCCGAGATCTCCTGGTGGGTCGTGGACAGTGCCGTGGGGAGTGCGGTCGAGCAGGACCTCGACGCTCTCGTACCGCGCTGGATCGCCGACGACTGGCCCTTCGTCAAGCCTCGGTTCATCGGGCGGGATCTGTCCTGGGCCGAGTGGCTGCGGCTGCCCGACGCGTCCGCGTGACTCCGGCGCGTTCGGTCCGGGCGAACCGGCTGGCCTGATAGAGGCGGCCGGTTTTCGCCCCTTGTGGGTGCGCTCACAGCGTTCCCATAATCCTTCAACAGATTTTGACCAGCTCATGCCAGCAAAAGCACGAGTTCTTTCTGTTCACTTGGCATGAGCGTGACATTTCTGCGTATGTCCAACCCCCCACGGAAGGCATCACGTTGAAGAAGTTCGTCACCGCGTTCAAGAGAGCCGCTGCCGCCGGCGCCGCCGCACTCGCGATCATCAGCCTTCAGCCCCTCTCGTCCGCCCAGGCCGCCCCCGCTCCCGTCGTCGGCGGGACCCGTGCCGCGCAGGGCGAGTTCCCCTTCATGGTCCGGCTCTCCATGGGCTGTGGCGGCGCGCTCTACACGCAGCAGATCGTGCTCACCGCCGCGCACTGTGTGAACGGCTCCGGCGCCAACACGAGCATCACGGCCACCGCCGGTGTCGTGGACCTCCAGTCCACCTCCGGCCGGGTCCAGGTCAGGTCCACCCGGGTCCTCCAGGCCCCCGGCTACAACGGCACCGGCAAGGACTGGGCGCTGATCAAGCTCGCCCAGCCGATCAACCTGCCGACGCTGAAGATCGCCACTACCACGCAGTACAACACCGGGGACTTCACCGTCGCCGGGTGGGGTGCGGCCCGTGAGGGCGGTGCTCAGCAGCGGTACATGCTCAAGGCCACGGTGCCGTTCATCAGTGACGCCACCTGCAAGGCGTACGGCGGCCTCTACAGCGGGCTCGTCGCCGGCGAGGAGATCTGCGCCGGGTTCGCGGCGGGCGGGGTCGACACCTGCCAGGGTGACTCCGGTGGGCCGATGTTCCGCAAGGACAACGCCGGTGCGTTCGTCCAGGTCGGGATCGTCAGCTGGGGTGACGGGTGCGCCCAGCGCAACGCCCCCGGCGTCTACAGCGAGGTCTCGACGTTCGCCTCGGCCATCGCCTCGGCGGCGTCGACGCTCTGACACGCGTCGGCATCATCTTCCGTACGACGTTCACGGGTCCGGCGCTTATCGGCGCCGGGCCCGTGTCCGTATCCGGGCCCGTGTCCGTGCCCGTGGGGGCTCGCGTGGCCAGAGTGAGTCGCCCCCGCCGCCCCTACCCGTCCCATCCTCG
>NZ_AEJB01000146.1 GCF_000331005.1 Streptomyces turgidiscabies Car8 | reverse complement strand
ACGCGTCACAGAGGTAGTCCCGCAGGAGCGGTGCCCCCACCAGCTGCTTCTGGACGTCGTCCCGCTTGTCGTCCAGCACCCGCAGCGGGTTGATGTCGGCCCGGCGCAGCGTCTCCTCGTCCAGGTCGAGGCCCCGGAGGAAGTCCTGCAGTGCCGCCCGGTAGATCGGACGGCACTCCTTGTCGCCCAGGCTGTTCAGCAGGATGCGGAAGTTCCGGAGGCCCAGCGTGCGGTACGCCTGGTCCGCCAGGATGATCAGCTCGGCGTCCAGCGCCGGGTCCTCCGCTCCGATCGCCTCGGCACCGACCTGGGAGAAGTGGCGCTCCGGGTTCACGTGTACGAGGGGCAGGTCAGGCGCCCCTCCGTGGCCGTCAGACCTCCACGACGACCGGGAGGATCATCGGGCGCCGGCGGTACGTGTCCGAGACCCATTTGCCCAGGGTGCGGCGGATGAGTTGCTGCATCTGGTGGGGCTCCACGACCCCGTCCTGTGCCGACCGCTCAAGGACCTCGGCGATCCTCGGGACGACGTCGGTGAAGGCGGAGTCCTCGATGCCCGAACCGCGGGCCTGGATGTGCGGACCCCCTGTGATCTTGCCTGTCGACGAGTCCATCACCACGAAGACCGAGATGATGCCTTCGTCGCCGAGGATCCTGCGGTCCTTCAGAGCCGGTTCGCCCACATCGCCGACCGAGAGGCCGTCGACGTACACATACCCCGCCTGGACCTTGCCGGAGATCTTCGCCTTGCCCTCGATCAGGTCGACGACCACGCCGTCCTCGGCGATGACGATCCGGTCGTGCGGGACGCCCGTCATCGCGCCCAGCTCGGCGTTGGCCCGGAGGTGGCGCCATTCGCCGTGGACCGGCATCAGGTTGCGCGGCTTGCAGATGTTGTAGAAGTACAGGAGCTCGCCGGCCGAGGCGTGGCCGGAGACGTGCACCTTGGCGTTGCCCTTGTGGACGACGTGCGCACCCCACCGGGTCAGGCCGTTGATCACGCGGTACACCGCGTTCTCGTTGCCGGGGATCAGGGACGAGGCCAGGATCACCGTGTCGCCCTGGACGATGCGGATCTGGTGGTCCCTGTTGGCCATGCGGGACAGCGCGGCCATCGGTTCGCCCTGGGAGCCCGTGCAGACCAGTACGACCTGGTGGTCCGGGAGGTCGTCCAGGGTCTTGACGTCCACGACGAGGCCCGGTGGGACCTTCAGATAGCCCAGGTCCCGGGCGATGCCCATGTTGCGGACCATCGAGCGCCCCACGAAGGCGACCCTGCGGCCGTATTCGTGGGCCGCGTCCAGGATCTGCTGGATGCGGTGGATGTGGCTGGCGAAGCTCGCCACGATGACTCGCTTGCCGGCGCCCGCGAAGACCTGGCGCAGCACGTTCGAGATGTCCCGCTCGGGCGGAACGAAACCCGGGACCTCGGCGTTGGTCGAGTCGGAGAGAAGAAGGTCGATGCCCTCTTCGCTCAGCCGCGCGAAGGCGTGCAGGTCGGTGAGGCGGCCGTCCAGCGGGAGCTGGTCCATCTTGAAGTCGCCGGTGTGGACCACCATGCCCGCAGGGGTGCGGATGGCGACCGCGAGGGCGTCCGGAATGGAGTGGTTGACCGCGATGAACTCGCACTCGAAGGGGCCGATGCGCTCACGGTTCCCCTCCGTCACCTCAAGGGTGTAAGGGCGGATGCGGTGCTCCTGGAGCTTCGCCTCGATGAACGCGAGGGTCAGCTTGGAGCCGATCAGCGGGATGTCCGGCTTCTCCCGCAGGAGGTAGGGGACGGCACCGATGTGGTCCTCGTGGCCGTGCGTGAGGACGATGCCCTCGATGTCGTCGAGGCGGTCCCTGATGGACGTGAAGTCCGGCAGGATCAGGTCGATTCCGGGCTGCTCCTCCTCGGGGAAGAGCACGCCACAGTCGACGATCAGCAGGCGACCGCCGTACTCGAAGACGGTCATGTTGCGGCCGATCTCACCGAGGCCGCCCAGCGGGGTGACCCGCAGGCCGCCCTCCGGGAGCTTCGGCGGGGCGCCGAGTTCAGGATGCGGATGACTCAAAAGACTCTCCTCACCACGCACGCCACGTACCGGCAAGGCACGTGGCGCGCATGACGTTCGTGCAAAAGCAGTTGTTGGATGTGGACTGCGGACACGGATGTCCCGCGTATTCAGTTGTGAAGTCTGGTGTCAGAGCTCTACCCCGCCGGCGGCAAGATCGATCTTGAGCTGGGCGACCTCGTCGGCCGACAGCTCGACCATGGGTGCGCGCAGTGGTCCGGCGGGCAGACCCTGGAGGGCGAGCGCCGCCTTGGTGGTCATGACGCCCTGGGTACGGAACATGCCCGTGAAGACCGGGAGCAGCTTCTGGTGGATCTCGGTGGCCTTCTGGACCTCGCCGGCGGCGTACGCCTCCACCAGGGTGCGCAGCTCCGGTGTGACGACGTGGCCGACGACCGACACGAAGCCGACCGCGCCCACGGACAGGAGGGGCAGGTTCAGCATGTCGTCGCCCGAGTACCAGGCGAGGCCCGAGCGCGCGATGGCCCAGCTCGCTCGGCCGAGGTCTCCCTTGGCGTCCTTGTTGGCGACGATCCGGGGGTGCTCGGCGAGCCGGACGATCGTCTCGGTGCTGATCGGGACGCCGCTGCGGCCGGGGATGTCGTAGAGCATGACCGGTAGTTCGGTGGCGTCGGCGATGGCCGTGAAGTGCCGGTACAGGCCCTCCTGCGGGGGCTTGTTGTAGTACGGCGTCACCGTCAGGAGGCCGTGCGCGCCGGTCTTCTCCGCGGCGCGGGCCAGTTCGATGCTGTGGTGGGTGTCGTTCGTGCCGACGCCCGCGATGATGTGGGCCCGCTCGCCGACGGCCTCCAGTACGGCTCGTACGAGGTCCGATTTCTCCGCGTCGCTGGTGGTCGGGGACTCGCCGGTGGTGCCGTTGATGACCAGGCCGTCGTTGCCTGCGTCCACCAGGTGGGTGGCGAGCCGCTGTGCGCCGTCGAGGTCGAGCGCGCCGTCCGCCGTGAACGGCGTGACCATGGCGGTGAGGACCCTCCCGAAGGGGGTCTGCGGAGTGGAGGTCGGAGCC
Organism: Streptomyces turgidiscabies Car8; assembly: GCF_000331005.1. Lineage (GTDB taxonomy): Bacteria > Actinomycetota > Actinomycetes > Streptomycetales > Streptomycetaceae > Streptomyces > Streptomyces turgidiscabies. Next base: position 4,673 of record NZ_AEJB01000146.1, on the reverse strand, counting down.
ATGGGTACCACGCTACTCGGTGCGCAGGGCGCGGTCTGCCCTAGGGGTGCGGGAAAAGTCATGACAAAGAAGGAGCCCGGCACTGCCTGCTCGGGGGTTCAAGCAGTGCCGGGTCCGTTTGATCAGGCTAGATGAACCTCTCGAAATACCGCAATACGGACACTTCGCGAGGCTGATCCGCACATCTGTGCCTGGTGGTGCGACGTGCGTGCGTCTGCCTTAGGGTGCGACCCTGCCGTTCGCGTTGAAGGCGGCGTGGGTCAGCGGCATGAGCTTCGCCCACTCCTCCTCCATCTTCTCGCCGACCATCTCGATCTCCCGCTGCGGGAACGACGGCACCTTCGCCAGCTCGTGCTGGGTGCGCAGGCCGAGGAAGTGCATCAGTGAGCGCGCGTTGCAGGTGGCGTACATGGACGAGTACAGGCCGACCGGGAGCACCGCGCGGGCGACCTCGCGGGCGACGCCCTCGGCCAGCAGCTTCTGGTAGGTCCGGTACGCCTGACGATACGAGTCCTCCATGGCGTGGCCCACGAGTTCATGCTGCTCGGAGGTGCCCTCGACGAACAGGTACTTGCCCGGGCGCCCCTTCTGGACGAGCTTTCGCGACGTGTCCGGCACGTAGAACACGGGCTGCAGCTCCCTGTACCGGCCGGATTCCTCGTTGTACGACCACCCCACGCGGTGCCGCATGAACTCACGGAAGACGAAGATCGGGGCGCTGATGAAGAACGTCATGGAGTTGTGCTCGAACGGGCTGCCGTGCCGGTCGCGCATGAGGTAGTTGATCAACCCCGTCGAGCGCTCCGGGTCCTTGCCCAACTCGTCCAGGGACTGCTCCCCGACGGTCGACACACGGGCCGCGAACAGTACGTCGGAGTCGGCCGCGCTGTGTTTGACCAGTTCGACGGTCACCTCGCCGCGCAGGTCGATCTTGAACTCGTCGTCGGGGGTGGGGCTCACGGTCTGGAGAGTCCTTCCCATCTCGTCACTTGGCGACGCCACTCTACGACCCGCCAAACGGGACGATCACCATCGTCAGCGAGTTAAGTCGGTGAAACCGGGCACCGATTGAGACACTCGCTCGTCTGTACAGACAGTGGAGATTCATTCGACACCTCATTCGACATCTCAAGGAGAAGCCGCACCATGTTCCGTCGGCGCGAGCCCGTACCGTTCGCCTTCATCGCCGAAGCCGACAAGTTCCGTAGCAATGTCGCTCCCCCGCCCCGTGAGCGTGCGTCCGCCGCTGACATAGCCGGGCGTTGGCTCCTGGGACTCACCATCGTCGCCGGGCTCGTGGGCTCCCTGGTCCTCGGGATGCCGGCGCTGTCGGTCGACCGGTCCACCGGGCACACCCCGCAGTCCGAGGCGGCCGACAGTCGTTGAGGGCGCCCGGCTGCGGCCGAATGGCGTGGCCCCGCCCTCCCCGGGCCCCCAAGGCTGGTGACGGGGCAGCCGGCTGTATAACCTCACCGGGCACAGCCCGCGCATGGAACTGAGTGAGGACCAGCCGTGCCCCTGCCCTTCCTGACGGCCGACCACGCCTCCGACGAGGCAATGGCCGGTCACGCGCTGCCGTTCGACGACCGTGACCGCTGGCGGCGCCCCTACCGGCCCGGCCCGTGGCGGGTAGGGGCGGCGGCACTCCTGCTGCTGCTCGCCTCGTACGTGCTGTTCGCGGCGGTCATCATCGCGGCCACCGGCGAACTGCCCGGGGGCGCGGTGTGCCTCGGCGTCGCGCTGGCCGTCATCACCGTGGCACTGCGGTTGCTGCGCACAGGCGTGTGGGTGAGCGCGTACGGGCTGCGGCGGGTGGGATTCTTCGGTACGCGGACGACGCGCTGGGAGAAGGTCGTCGCCGTGCGGACGGTGCAGCAGCCGGTGCGCTGGCTCGGTCTGCCGCGCACCGTGCAGGGGCAGGCGCTGCTCCTCGTACGGCGGGACCGGGCCGCTGACGACCTGGCCCCGCTGCTGGCCACGCACAGCGCCGACTTCCTGGGCCGCACGGAGGCGTTCGACCGGGCTGCGGACAGCGTCGAGGCGTGGGCCGCGGAGTTCGGCCGGGGTTAGGCTCCGGAGCGCAGACCGGAAGTCAGACGGTCTGGGCCGGGGACCTGCCGGCGTGGAGGGCGATCGCGCGTTGCATCGCCTTGCGGGCGCGCGGTGTGTCGCGGGCGTCGTGGTAGGCGACGGCGAGACGGAACCAGTTGCGCCAGTCGTCGGGGGCCGACTCCGTCTCGGCCTTGCGCCTGGCGAAGACCTCGTCGGCCGAGTCGCGGTCGACCCGGCCGCTCGGCGTACGCCGCAACTCGTCGACGGGCAGGCCGCCTTCGGCCTCGAGTTCGGTCGCGAGACGGTTGGCGTCGCGGACGAACTGCGTGTTCTTCCAGAGGAACCACACGCCGATCCCGGGCAGGATCAGGACCGCCACGCCGAAGGTGACGGTCAGGAGCGTGCCGGTCTGGATGAGCATGATCCCGCGGCTGCCGACCAGGACGAAGTAGAAGACCAGGACGACGGCCGTGAGGGCGTAGGTGAGTTTGGCGCGCATGACGTCCCTCAGCCGAGGTCGAGGAAGTGTTCCAGGCCGAAGGTGAGGCCCGGGGTGTCCACGACGCGGCGCGCGCCGAGCAGGATGCCCGGCATGAAGCTGCTGTGGTGGAGTGAGTCGTGGCGGACGGTCAGCGTCTCGCCCTCGCCGCCCAGCAGGACCTCCTGGTGGGCCAGGAGACCGCGCAGGCGCACGGAGTGCACGGGGACCCCGTCGACGTCCGCGCCCCGGGCGCCGTCCAGCGCCGTCACCGTGGCGTCCGGCGCCGGAGCCGAGCCCGCCTTCGCCCGGGCCTCGGCGATCAGCTGCGCCGTACGCGCGGCGGTGCCGCTGGGCGCGTCCACCTTGTTCGGGTGGTGCAGCTCGATGACCTCGACCGACTCGAAGTAGGGCGCCGCGATCTGCGCGAACTTCATGGTCAGGACGGCCCCGATGGAGAAGTTGGGCGCGATGAGCACGCCCGTCTCCGGGAACTGGGCCAGCCAGCCGGTGAGCTGCGCGAGGCGTTCGTCGGTCCAGCCGGTGGTGCCGACCACCGCGTGGATGCCGTGGCGCACGCAGAAGTCGAGGTTGCCCATCACCGAGGCGGGGGTGGTCAGTTCGACCGCGACCTGGGCTCCGGTGTCGGCGAGCGTCTCCAGCTTGTCGCCCCGGCCGAGGGCCGCGACCAGTTCCATGTCCTCGGCGGCCTCGACCGCCCGTACCGCCTCGGCCCCGATACGGCCGTTGGCGCCGAGGACCGCCACGCGCAGCTTGCTCATCTTCTTGCTTCCTTACCGGACGTACAGCGGGTGTGGAGCGGATACGGCTGTCAGGCGACGGCCTCGTGCAGGCGCGCGGCCTGCTTGTCCTTGAGCGGGCCGATGACGGCCAGCGACGGGCGCTGTCCCAGGATCTCGTGGGCGACCTCACGGACCATGTCCGGGGTGACCTCGGCGATCCGGGCCAGCATGTCGTCGACGGACATCTGGTCGCCCCAGCACAGTTCGCTCTTGCCGATACGGTTCATCAGCGCGCCCGTGTCCTCCAGGCCTAGGACCGTCGAGCCGCGCAGCTGGCCGATGGCGCGCCCGATCTCCTCGTCGGAGAGGCCGTGCTCGGCGACGTGGTCGAGTTCGTCGCGGCAGATCTTCAGCACGTCGTGGACCTGGGAGGGCCGACAGCCCGCGTACACACCGAAGAGGCCGCAGTCGGCGAACCCGGAGGTGTACGAGTACACGCTGTACGCGAGCCCGCGCTTCTCTCGGACCTCCTGGAAGAGGCGGGACGACATTCCGCCGCCGAGAGCGGTGTTGAGCACGCCCAGTGCCCAGCGGCGTTCGTCCGTACGGGCCAGGCCCGGCATGCCGAGGACGACATGGGCCTGCTCGGTCTTGCGGCCGAGGAGTTCGACGCGGCCGGTCGTACGGAGGCTGCGGCGGCCGTCGCGCGGGGCGATGGGGGTGGCGTCGAGCCGCCCGAGGGCGCCCGCCTTCTCGAAGGCCGCGCGGACCTGGCGTACGACCTTGTTGTGGTCGATGTTGCCGGCCGCCGCGACGACGAGGTGGGTCGGGTCGTAGTGCTTCTTGTAGAAGCGGCGGATGCGGTCCGCGGTGAGGGCGTTGACCGTGTCGACCGTGCCGAGGACCGGGCGGCCGAGGGGGGTGTCGCCGAGCATGGTGTGCGCGAACAGGTCGTGCACGCAGTCGCCCGGGTCGTCCTCCGTCATCGCGATCTCTTCGAGGATGGCACCGCGCTCGACGTTGACGTCCTCTTCGAGGATCAGGGAGTCCGTGAGCATGTCGCAGACGACGTCGATGGCGAGCGGGAGGTCGGTGTCGAGCACGCGTGCGTAGTAGCACGTGTACTCCTTCGCCGTGAACGCGTTCATCTCGCCGCCGACCGCGTCGATCGCGGAGGAGATGTCCAGCGCCGACCTGCGGGTGGTGCCCTTGAAGAGCAGGTGCTCCAGGTAGTGCGTGGCGCCGTTCAGGGCGGGCGTCTCGTCGCGGGAGCCTACGTGGGCCCAGATGCCGAAGGTCGCGGAGCGGACCGACGGCAGGGTTTCGGTGACGATGCGCAGGCCGCCCGGGAGGGTGGTCTTACGGACCGTGCCGATGCCGTTGGCGCCCTTGATCAGGGT
>NZ_AEJB01000145.1 GCF_000331005.1 Streptomyces turgidiscabies Car8 | reverse complement strand
CGGACGCGCAGCATGAAGTACTTGTCGTCCAGCTCCTCCGGCTCCAGGATCGCGGTCTTGCCGCCGTCGATCCCGGGCTTGCGCTGGGTGTACACGCCCCCCGCCCGGGACGGTGTCGTCCGTCGGTCAGTCGCGGGGCGTGTCGTTCAGGGAGTCGACGAACCTGGTGAGGAGGCGGGAGAACTGCAGCTGTTCCTCCGGGTCCCAGTCCTTCAGGGCACGGGCGTAGAAGTCCTGGCGGGTGCGGTGGGCCGCGGACACCGCCTCGCGGCCGGACCTGGTGAGAGCCAGGCAGCTGCGGCGGCCGTCCTCCTGGGAGGCGACGCGGCGTACGAAGCCGGAGCGGACCGCGTCGGCGACGATCCGGCTGGCTCGTGAGGGGTCGATGGCGAGCCGGTCCGCGACGAACCCGACGGTGACGTCCCGCTCGCTCTCGCTCCGGCCCTCGTCCACCGCGTCGATGACGGAGAGGGTGTTCAGGTCCAGGGGTTCCGTCATCCCCCGGAGCGCGGGCCGGGCCAGACTGCGCCGCGACTGGCGCCGCCGGATCCGGATCATCGCCAGCTCCACGGCGTTGAGTACGCCGTCCTCCACGAGCGCCGCGTTCCCCGCATCCGGGGCGCCGGCCGGGTTGGTGTCCGTCCGCAGGTCGTCTTTGCCACTCATCCCTCCGAGGTTACTCGCTCCCTGCATATGACTGGACCTGACATTCCTGGATGTGGGACAGTTATGTGCGAAGGTCATGTATATGCGTGAAGCAATGACCTGGATCCCGAAGTCGCCCGGCACCACCCCGAAGCCCTGAGGAGTCAGACATGTCCGCCAAGTCCACCGCCACAGCCACCACCACCCGGAGCCCGCTGCGTCTCCGCGCCCTCGCGGTCCTGGCCACCGTGGTCGCCGGCGCCCTGATCTGGCTCGTCGCCCACTCCGTCCTCGACATCGACCTGCGCGTGCCGGACGGCCCCGGTTCCACCACCACGACCGCGCTCGCCCTCCCCGCCGTACTGATCGGCACCGCCGTCGTCTCCCTGCTCGGCTGGGGCCTGCTCGCCCTGCTGGAGAAGTTCGCGGCCGCCCGCTCGCGGACCGTCTGGACCGTCGCCGCGGTCCTGGTGCTCGTCGTCTCCCTCTTCGCACCGCTGTTCGGCGCGGGCCTGAGCGGCGGCAACAGGGCCACCCTCGTCCTGCTGCACCTCACGGTCGGCGCGATCCTCGTCCCGGCCTTCCGCCGCAGCTCCGCCCCCGCCTGACCGGCCCCGATCCGCCCCGCCCGGCCGGTCCAGCGCCGCTCCACGGGGATTCGAGCGCCGGGGCAGATCTTGGAGCCCAGGCACCGACCTGCCACGGAAGGAGAACCCCCAATGTGCGGCATCGCAGGCTGGGCCGGCCGCGAGGGCGGACCGGCCGGGCAGGAGCCCGGACTCGCGGCCGGCATGGCGCGGACCATGGTCTGCCGGGGCCCCGACGACTCGGGCGTCTGGGCGGACCGCCGGGCCACGCTGATCCACACCCGACTGGCGGTCATCGACGTGGACGGCGGCCGCCAGCCCATGACCGCCGGGCCCGACGGACGCACGGACATCGGCGCGTCCCCGGCGGGAGAGGAACCGTCCGCGGTCCTCTCCTACAACGGGGAGGTCTACAACTTCCGCGAACTGCGCACCGAACTGACCGGGCTCGGCCACCGGTTCGTCACCCGCAGCGACACCGAGGTGGTGCTCCACGCCTACCTGGAGTGGGGCGAGCGGTGCGTGGAGCACCTGGAGGGCATGTTCGCGTTCGCCGTCTGGGACCCGCGCCGCCGCACCCTGATGCTGGCCCGCGACCGGTTCGGCATCAAGCCGCTCTACTACGCGCGGACGGGCGACGGTCTGGCCTTCGGCTCCGAGCCCAAGACCCTGCTGGCGCACCCCGCCGTACGCCCGGTCGTCGACCTCGACGGACTGCGGGTGCTGTTCTCGATGGCCCGCGCCCCCGGCGAGAGCGTCTACCGCGACGTCCAGGACCTGCCGCCCGGCCACACCCTGACCTGCGGCCCGGACGGCACCGTCCGGCTGCGCCGCTACTGGCAGCTGGAGGCCCGCCCGCACGAGGACGGCCTCGACGACACCGTGCGCACCGTGCGCGAACTGCTGGAGAGCAGCGTCTCCCGCGAACTGGTCGCGGACGTGCCGCTGAGCGTGCTGCTCTCCGGCGGCCTGGACTCCAGCGCCGTCGCCGCACTCGCGGCCCGCGCCCTGGCCCGGGAGGGCGGCGGCAGGGTCCGTACCGCCACCGTCACCTACAGCGGCTACAGCGACAACTTCCAGCCCGACCTGGTGCGCAGCGCCCCCGATGCGCCGTACGCGCGAGCTGTCGCCGACCACGTGGGCGCCGACCACCTGGAGATCGAGCTCAGCACCGCCGACCTGATCGACCCGGTGGCGCGCCGTGCGGTCCTGCGCGCCCAGGACGTGCCCGCCCCCTTCGGGGACATGGACACCTCGACGTACCAGGCGTTCGCGGGGGTCCGGCGGTACTGCAAGGTCGCGCTCACCGGAGAGAGCGCCGACGAGATCTTCGGCGGCTACAGCTGGGTGCACATACCTGACCTGGCCGACGAGGAGCAGTTCCCCTGGGTCGCCTTCGAGCAGTGGCATCCGGGGACCCGCGAGGGCCTGGGGCAGGGGCTGCTGTCCGCCGCGTTCAAGGACCGGCTCGACATGGGCACGTACTACTCGGAGCGGTACGCCCAGGCCATGGCCGGTATCCCCCGGCTGGCCGGGGAGGGCGCAGAGGAACGGCGGGCCCGCGAGATCTGCCATCTGCACCTGACCCACTGGCTGCCCCGGCTCCTGGAGCGCAACGACCGGCTCAGCATGATCTCCGGGCTGGAGGTGCGGGTGCCGTTCTGCGACCCCCGGCTGGTGCAGTACGCGTACAACATCCCCTGGGCGATGAAGACGTTCGACGGCCGGGAGAAGAGCCTGCTGCGGGCCGCCGTGAGCGACCTGCTGCCCG
>NZ_AEJB01000144.1 GCF_000331005.1 Streptomyces turgidiscabies Car8 | reverse complement strand
CCTTCGGCCGTGCTGTGCTGGTCGCCGTTACGCCTTGCGCAGGCGGAACGTCAGGGACAGGCCCTCGTCGGTGAACGGGTCCCCGTAGGCGCTGTCCGCATCACCCTGGCCGAAGTCGGTGGCCAGGACCTCGTCGGAGATCAGGCCGGAGTGCTCGGCCAGGGCCGCGGTGACCGCCGGGTCCGTGGAGGTCCAGCGCAGCGCGATGCGGTCGGCCACGTCGAGGCCGCTGTTCTTGCGGGCCTCCTGGATCAGCCGGATCGCGTCACGGGCGAGGCCCGCCTGACGCAGCTCGTCCGTGATCTCCAGGTCGAGGGCGACCGTCGCGCCAGAGTCGGACGCCACCGACCAGCCCTCGCGCGGGGTCTCCGTGATGATGACCTCGTCCGGCGCCAGCGTGACCGTCTCGCCGTCGACCTCCACCGACGCCGTGCCCGCGCGCAGGGCGAGGGACAGCTCGGCCGCGTCGGCGTTCGCGACGGCCTTCGCGACATCCTGGACGCGCTTGCCGAACCGCTTGCCCAGGGCGCGGAAGTTGGCCTTGGCGGTGGTGTCGACCAGCGAGCCGCCCACCTCGGAAAGGGACGCGAGGGAGCTGACGTTGAGCTCCTCCGTGATCTGCGCGTGCAGCTCGCGGTCGAGGGTGTCGAAGCCGGCCGCGGCGACCAGCGCGCGGGACAGCGGCTGGCGCGTCTTCACACCCGACTCCGCGCGCGTGGCACGGCCGAGCTCGACCAGCCGCCGTACGAGCACCATCTGCTTCGACAGCTCCGGGTCGATCGCGGACAGGTCCGCCTCGGGCCAGGTGGTCAGATGGACGGATTCGGGGGCGCCGGGGGTCACCGGTACCACCAGGTCCTGCCAGACCCGCTCGGTGATGAACGGGGTCAGCGGAGCCATCAGCTTCGTGACCGTCTCGACGACCTCGTGCAGGGTGCGCAGCGCGGCCTTGTCGCCCTGCCAGAAGCGGCGCCGGGACCGGCGGACGTACCAGTTGGACAGGTCGTCGACGAACGCCGACAGGAGCTTGCCGGCGCGCTGGGTGTCGTACGCCTCCAGAGCCTGGGTCACCTGGTCGGTGAGGGCGTGCAGCTCGGACAGGAGCCAGCGGTCCAGGACCGGACGGTCCGCGGGGGCCGGATCGGCCTCGCTGGGCGCCCAGTTGGACGTACGCGCGTACAGGGCCTGGAAGGCGACCGTGTTCCAGTACGTGAGGAGCGTCTTGCGGACGACCTCCTGGATGGTGCCGTGGCCCACCCGGCGGGCCGCCCACGGGGAACCGCCGGCCGCCATGAACCAGCGCACCGCGTCCGCGCCGTGCCGGTCCATCAGCGGGATCGGGTCCAGGGTGTTGCCCAGGTGCTTGGACATCTTGCGGCCGTCCTCGGCGAGGATGTGGCCGAGGCAGACCACGTTCTCGTAGGACGACTTGTCGAAGACCAGGGTGCCGACCGCCATCAGCGTGTAGAACCAGCCGCGGGTCTGGTCGATGGCCTCGCTGATGAACTGCGCCGGGTAGCGGGACTCGAACAGTTCCTTGTTCTTGTACGGGTAGCCCCACTGCGCGAACGGCATCGAGCCCGAGTCGTACCAGGCGTCGATGACCTCCGGCACGCGTGTGGCCGTCTGTCCGCAGCCGTCCTGGGGACAGGCGAAGGTGACCGCGTCGATGAACGGGCGGTGCGGGTCCAGGGCCGACTGGTCGGTGCCCGTGAGCTCGGTCAGCTCCGCGCGGGAGCCGGCGACCGTGAGGTGGTCCGCCTCGCAGCGCCAGATCGGGAGCGGGGTGCCCCAGTAGCGGTTGCGGGAGAGGGCCCAGTCGATGTTGTTGTTCAGCCAGTCGCCGTACCGGCCGTTCTTGACCGTGTCCGGGAACCAGTTGGTCTTCTCGTTCTCCTGGAGGAGACGGTCCTTCACGGCCGTCGTGCGGATGTACCAGGAGGGCTGGGCGTAGTAGAGGAGCGCGGTGTGGCAGCGCCAGCAGTGCGGGTAGCTGTGCTCGTACGGGATGTGCTTGAAAAGGAGCCCGCGCGCGTGGAGGTCCTCGGTGAGCTTTTCGTCCGCCTTCTTGAAGAAGACACCGCCTACGAGGGGGACGTCCTCCTCGAAGGTGCCGTCCGGGCGGACCGGGTTCACGACCGGCAGGCCGTACGCGCGGCACACCTTGAGGTCTTCCTCACCGAAGGCGGGGGACTGGTGGACCAGACCCGTGCCGTCCTCGGTCGTCACGTAGTCCGCGTTGACCACGTAGTGGGTGGGCACGTCGGCCGGGAACTCGACCAGCTCGAACGGACGTTGATAGGACCAGCGCTCCATCTCGGCGCCGGTGAAGGTCTGCCCGGTGGACTGCCACTCCTCGCCGAGCGCCTTGGTGAGCAGCGGCTCGGCGACGACGAGCTTCTCCTCACCGTTCGTCGCCACCACGTAGGTGACGTCGGGGTGAGCGGCGACCGCGGTGTTGGAGACCAGCGTCCAGGGCGTCGTCGTCCAGACGACGAGGGCGGCCTCGCCGGCCAGTGGACCGGAGGTGAGCGGGAAACGGACGTACACGGACGGGTCGACGACCGTCTCGTAGCCCTGGGCCAGCTCGTGGTCCGACAGTCCCGTGCCGCAGCGCGGGCACCAGGGGGCGACGCGGTGGTCCTGGGTCAGCAGGCCCTTGTCGAAGATCGTCTTCAGCGACCACCAGACCGACTCGATGTACTCGGGGTCCATCGTGCGGTAGGGGTCGTGCAGGTCGGTCCAGTACCCCATGCGGGTCGTGAGCGCCTCGAACGCGTCCGTGTGCCGGGTCACCGACTCGCGGCACTTGGCGTTGAACTCGGCGATGCCGTACGCCTCGATGTCCTGCTTGCCGGAGAAGCCGAGCTCCTTCTCGACCGCCAGCTCGACCGGGAGGCCGTGGCAGTCCCAGCCGGCCTTGCGGGCCACGTGGTAGCCGCGCATGGTGCGGAAGCGCGGGAACACGTCCTTGAAGACGCGGGCCTCGATGTGGTGGGCGCCCGGCATGCCGTTGGCGGTGGGCGGGCCCTCGTAGAACACCCACTCGGGGCGCCCCTCGGACTGCTCGAGGCTCTTGGCGAAGATCTTCTGCTCGCGCCAGAAGTCGAGCACGGCGTGCTCAAGGGCGGGCAGGTCGACCTGGGCGGGCACTTGGCGGTACGTCGGCGTTGTCATCAGCGAGCTTCCTCCGGCGGACTTTCTGCCTTCCGTCGGAGGGACGAGAGCCGGAATTCTCCGGACGCCTTGTACGGCGTACTCCCGCGGTACCACCCTCCTTGGCTCCCCGGTGCGTCGTGCTCACCGATGAGCCCCCTCATTGGGGTCGCGAAACCGGGTCTACTGGCCTTGGCTGTCCTGCTCGCCTCGCTGCGGCTTTCTTCCGGCGGCTCCGGGGTGATCTTCGCGTCGCGCTCGCCCCCGGGCTTCCACCGTCCCCGGGTCGCTCTGGGCTGCGTACGCCGCTACTCGTCCCCATCCACGCTTCTCGCTCCGCCAGTGTACGGCGCCCCACGGACAGCGGCCGACCGGTTTTCCGAGCCACCCGAATGGCCAGGGTCGGGTGTCCGGATTCCGGGACGCGCGGCTGAGCGGATTACCCGGCGGAGAGCTGGGCACAACGCTTGCAGGCTCGCCCCGCGGGAGCGGCGGGGTGGGCGAATCGGGTGGTGTGCCCCGTTGCCGCGGGTCTCAAGTCGATTTATCGTCCCAGCACGATTCGCGAGCAAGATCACAATATGTGAAGGGGCCGCGGCCATGGTGGCGAAAAAGACCGCCGTACAGCAGTCGGCGTCCGGCAGATCCACGGGATCCACGGCTGCGGGGGCCTCCGGCGGTGGCAAGGGCACGGACGCGAAGAAGACCGCCCTCAAGAAGGGCGCGGCGAAGAAGACGGTGGCCAAAAGGGCCGTCGCGAAAACAGCTGCCGAAAAGGCCGAGAAGGTCGTAAAGGCAGAGAAGGCCGAAAAGAAGGCCGCCGCTCCCGAAAGCACCGCGGCTCACAGCAGTGCAGGTAGACGCACGTCCCCAAAGACCACGGCCAGGAAGAGCACGGCCAACAAGGCGGGTGCGGCCGAGGCCGCGAAGACGACGGGAGCCACGACGGTGGTTGCGAAGAAGACTTCTGGCACGGCCACGGCGGCGAAGAAGGCCGGCGCGGTGCCCAAGGCGCGGATCGTCGCGGCGGCGGAGCCGGGCGAGCTCGCCGTACGCGCCGGTGAGGACCCATGGACCCCGGAGGAGGTCTCGGAGGCGCGCGCCGAGCTGCAGTCCGAGGTGCTGCGGCTGCGTGCCGAGATCACGTCGTCCGAGCAGTCGCTCGTGGGTCTGATGCGGGACTCCGGGGACGGCGCGGGTGACGACCAGGCCGACACCGGCACCAAGAACATCACGCGCGAGCACGAGATGGCGCTGGCGGCCAGCGCGCGCGAGAGGCTCCTCCAGGACGAGCGGGCCCTGGAGCGGCTGGACACGGGCACGTACGGCCTGTGCGAGAACTGCGGCAACCCGATCGGCAAGGCACGGATGCAGGCCTTCCCGCGCGCGACGCTCTGCGTCGAGTGCAAGCAGAAGCAGGAGCGGCGCTACTGACCACCGGCGGATCCGCGCCGTGCACCTCCTGCGCTGCCGTGCGCCAGGAGGCGTGTCGTACTCTCGTCCTCAGTCAGGAACCTAGGTTGAGGGACTCACGTGGCAGAGGCGGAGCGCATCATCGGTACGCCGGACATCCCAGACGCGGCGGGAGCCGAGCCGGAGACACCGGAGGAGCGGCCCCGGGGCCGGCGCCGGATCCTCGTGCTGTTCACCGTCGCCTCGCTGGCGTACGCGCTGGACCTGGTCAGCAAGATGATCGTGGTCGCCAAGCTGGAGCACCACGCGCCGATCGAGATCATCGGGGACTGGCTGAAGTTCGAGGCGATCCGCAACGCGGGTGCCGCCTTCGGCATGGGTGAGGCCTTCACCGTGATCTTCACGGTCATCGCGGCGTCCGTGATCGTCGTGATCGCCCGGCTGGCCCGCAAGCTCTACAGCCTGCCCTGGGCGATCGCGCTCGGGCTGCTGCTCGGCGGCGCGCTGGGCAATCTGACCGACCGGATCTTCCGCTCCCCGAGCGTCTTCAAGGGCGCGGTCGTCGACTTCATCGCGCCCAAGCACTTCGCGGTCTTCAACCTGGCCGACTCGGCGATCGTCTGCGGCGGCATCCTGATCGTCCTGCTGTCCTTCAAGGGGCTCGACCCGGACGGCACCGTCCACAAGGACTGAGGGGCCCGAGGGAGGTTTGTCCACAGGCCCGGTCGGGGGCACCGGGCCCGTCCGGCATACTCGACGGGTGAGCACCATTCCCGAGATCCGCAACCTGCCCGTGCCGGACGGCCTGGAGGGCGAGCGCGTCGACGCCGCCATCTCCAGGATGTTCGGCTTCTCCCGTACGAAGGCCGCCGAGCTGGCCGCGGCGGGGAAGGTCACGGTCGACGGCTCGGTGGTCGGCAAGTCGGAGCGGGTGCACGGTGGCGCCTGGCTCGAGGTCGAGATGCCGCCGGCGCCCACCCCCGTGCAGGTCGTGGCCGAGCCGGTCGAGGGCATGGTGATCGTGCACGACGACGACGACATCGTCGTGATCGTCAAGCCGGTCGGCGTGGCCGCGCACCCGTCGCCCGGCTGGACCGGCACGACCGTCATCGGCGGGCTCGCCGCCGCCGGATACCGCATCTCGACCTCCGGTGCCGCCGAGCGCCAGGGCATCGTGCACCGGCTCGACGTCGGCACGTCCGGCCTGATGGCGGTCGCCAAGTCGGAGCGCGCGTACACGTCGCTCAAGCGCCAGTTCAAGGAGCGCACGGTCGACAAGCGCTACCACACGCTCGTCCAGGGCCACCCCGACCCGATGAGCGGCACGATCGACGCGCCCATCGGGCGGCACCCCACCCACGACTACAAGTGGGCGGTCACCGCCGAGGGCAAGCCCTCCGTCACGCACTACGACCTCATCGAGGCGTTCCGCGCGGCCTCCCTGCTCGATGTGAAGCTGGAGACCGGCCGCACCCATCAGATCCGCGTCCACATGGCCGCCCACCGGCACCCCTGCGTCGGCGACCTGACGTACGGGGCGGACCCGACGCTCGCCAAGCGGCTCGGCCTGACCCGCCAGTGGCTGCACGCCGTACGCCTCGGCTTCGAGCACCCCGGGGACGGGACGTGGGTCGAGTTCGAGAGCGGCTACCCGGACGACCTGGCCGACGCCCTGGAGCGGGTGCGGGCGGAGACGTACGCATGACCCCGCCGGCGTACGTGGTGCGCGTCGTCGAGGACCCTGCCGACCGCGAGGCCTGCTTCGCGGTGCGCAAGGAGGTCTTCGTCGTGGAGCAGCAGGTGCCCGAGGATCTGGAGAACGACGAGTTCGACGCGGGCGCGCTGCATGTGCTGGCCGTCCGGGAGGACGGGTTGGCGCTCGGAACGGGGCGGTTGCTGTACGGGGAGGCCGCCGTCGGCCGGACCGGGGGCGATCCGTCCGTCGGGTCGCTCGGGCGGCTCGCGGTGCGGAAGGAAGCCCGGGGGCTGGGGGTCGGGGCCGCGCTCGTACGGGGGGTCGAGGAGGCGGCTCGGGGGCTGGGGCTCGCTGCGGTGGATCTGCATGCGCAGGCCTCCGCGGCGGGGTTCTACGAGCGGCTCGGGTATGCGGGGTACGGGGACGAGTTCTACGAGGCCGGTATTGCGCATCTTGCGATGCGGCGCTCTTTTTGAGTTTTTTCTCCCACCCGCGCACCGCCCGTTGGGAGTCCGTTACAAGGTGGGCCTCGCCTGTGGGGGGTGCGCTTCGTCGGCGGCTATTCCGTGCGGGGACGTAATTACGCTCGGCTTGCCGTCCTGGGTGTGTCGTGGGCCCTTCGGGGGGCTCCGTCCTGGAAGCGGCGGGCCGTCTCCGTGCCCGGGGGCAGGGACGCGTCCGCCGTGTTGACCCGGGGGAGGGCGTACGGGTGCTGGTCGGCCAGCCAGCGGATCATGCCCTCGCGGACGTGCACCCGGACCTTCCAGACGTCGTCCGCGTCCTTCGCCGTCACCAGGGCGCGTACCTCCATGGTGCTCGGCGTGGCGTCCGTGACGGACAGGTCGCAGGCGCGGCCGTCCCAGGCGGGGCACTCCCGCAGGAGGTCGCGGAGCTTCTCGCGCATCGCCTCCATGGGCGCGCTGTGGTCGAGGTGCCAGAAGACGATGCCGGTCATCTGGGCGCCGCCCCGCGACCAGTTCTCGAAGGGCTTCGAGGTGAAGTAGGACACCGGCATGGTGATGCGGCGCTCGTCCCAGGTGCGCACGCTCAGGAACGTCAGCGTGATCTCGTCGACCGTGCCCCATTCGCCGTCCACCACGACGGTGTCGCCCATGCGCACCATGTCGCCGAAGGCGATCTGGAACCCCGCGAACATGTTGCTCAGCGTCGACTGGGCCGCCACACCGGCGACGATGCCCAGCACACCGGCCGAGGCCAGCAGTGAGGCGCCGGCCGCGCGCATCGCCGGGAACGTCAGCAGCATCGCCGCGACGGCGACGACGCCCACGACCGCCGCGACCACCCGTGTGATCAACGACACCTGGGTGCGGACCCGGCGGACCCGGGCCGGGTCGCGGTGGACGCGGGCGTATCGGGTGTACGAGGTGTCCACGATCGCCGCCGTGATGCGGACGATCAGCCAGGCCGCCGAACCGATCAGGACCAGCGTCAGGGCCCGGCCGACGGCGATCTCGTGCCCGTGGAGCAGGTCGGCCTGGTCGTAGGACCCTCTGAGCAGCGCCGTGCACAGGACGAGCTGGTAGGGCACACGGCCCCGGCGCAGCAGTCCCCACAGCGGAGTCTCGGTCTGCCGTTCGTCAGCCTTGCGCAGCAAGCGGTCCGTGGCCCAGCCGATCAGCAGCGTGAGCACGACCGAGCCACCGAGGACGATCAGCGGGCGCAGTACGTTCTCCATGCGGGAGAACGTAACCGGAGAAGGGTGGTCCTGAACATCCGACCCCGGGTGGGCTGGCACACATGGGGCCGGTGGTCCGTGCACACCCTGCCCGTGCACACCCTGTCCGCGCGCCCGTCGGCCGTGAGTCGGTCGTCAGTGGTGCCTGGCACGATGTCCTCATGAACGTCATGCTCTTTCACTCGACCTACGGGCTTCGCCCCGCCGTGCGCGCCGCGGCGGACCGGCTGCGGGCGGCCGGACACGAGGTGTGGACCCCCGACCTCTTCGACGGGCACACCTTCGGGACCGTCGAGGAAGGCATGGCCTTCAAGGACGCCATAGGCAAGGACGAGCTGCTCCGGCGGGCGATCCTGGCCGCGGCCCCCTATTCCGGACGTGGCCTGGTGTACGCGGGGTTCTCGTTCGGTGCCGCGACCGCCCAGACACTCGCGCTCGGCGACGACAAGGCGCGCGGCCTGTTGCTGCTGCACGGCACGTCGGACATCGCCGAGACGGCGTCGGTCGACGAGCTGCCCGTCCAGCTGCACGTGGCCGAGCCGGACGCGTTCGAGACCGACGACTGGCTCGGCTCCTGGTATCTCCAGATGGGCAAGGCGGGCGCCGACGTGGAGGTCTACCGGTATGCCGGGGCCGGTCACCTCTACACCGACCCCGATCTGCCGGACTTCGACGAGGAGGCGGCCGAGGCCACCTGGCGGGTGGCGCTCGGCTTCCTCGACAGTCTGTAGGGACGGCAGTCTGTAGGGACGGCGGTGACCGGCCGGTCGGGGGGTTACACCGGGTCGTACGTCCGTTCAAGCTTCTGGGTGCCGCTGAGCGTGCGGTACGAGCGCCACCAGGTCGACGTCGCGTTCTGCTTCGTCCGGTCGGACAGCACGTAGTAGTCCATCTGCGCGCGGCCGGCGGTGATGTCCAGGACGCCGTAGCCGTGGCGGTCGGTGTCGACCCATTGGACGTGCCGGTTCGCCGCTCTGATGATCGGCGCGGCGAGCGCGGTGACGGTGCCCTCGGGCACCTTGACGAGGTCGTCGAGGTTGTCGGAGGTGACCGACGTGACCACGAACTCCGTGGCGGCCGAAGGCGACAGCGGGTAGGTGCCGGCGTCCACGGGTACCTCGTTGGCCCACGCCATGTGGATGTCGCCGGTCAGGAAGACGGTGTTGCGGATCGCGTTGGAGCGGAGGTGGGCGAGGAGTTCACGGCGGTCGTCCGTGTAGCCGTCCCACTGGTCGGTGATGAGGCCGAGGCCGTCCTTGGGCAGGCCGAGCAGCTCGGCGAGCGGCTTCAGCAGGTCGGCGGTGAGGGAGCCGATGACGAACGGCGAGATCATCACCGAGTTCCCGACCAGCCGCCAGGTGGTGTCGGAGGCCTTCAACCCGGCCTTCAGCCAGTCCAGTTGGGCTCGGCCCGTGATCGTACGCTCCGGGTCGTCGACCGAGCCGCTGCCCGTGGCGACCTGCTGCGAGCGGAACGACCGCAGGTCGAGGAGCGAGAGGTCGGCGAGCTTCCCGAAGCGCAGGCGACGGTAGGTGGTGCCCGCGATCGCCGGGCGGACCGGCATCCACTCGAAGTAGGCCTGCTTCGCGGCGGCCTGCCGGGCCGACCAGGTGCCCTCGGCGCCCTCGGTGTGGTTCTCGGCGCCGCCCGACCAGGCGTCGTTGGCGAACTCGTGGTCGTCCCAGATCGCGATGACGGGGGCTGCCGCGTGCAGGGCCTGCAGATCGGCGTCCGTCTTGTAACGCCCGTGCCGTACGCGGTAGTCGGCGAGCGTGAGGATCTCGTGCGCGGGGGAGTGCGGGCGTACGACGGTGCCGCGGGTGCCGTATCCGCCGGTGCCGTACTCGTAGATGTAGTCGCCGAGGTGCAGCCAGCCGTCCAGGTCGCCGCGGGCCGCGAGGTGGCGGTACGAGGAGAAGTAGCCGGCCTCCCAGTTGGCGCAGGAGACCACGCCGAAGCGCAGCCCCGTCACGGCGGCGTCCGCGGCGGGCGCCGTGCGGGTGCGGGCGGCGGGGGAGTCCGTGCCGCCGGACGAGAAGCGGAACCAGTAGTCCGTGGCGGGCGCGAGGCCCCGGATGTCCGCCTTGACCGTGTGGTCGGCGGCGGCCGTGGCGGTGGTGGAGCCCTTGGAGACGATGTTCGTGAACGCCTTGTCGAGGGCGACGGTCCAGCTCACCTCGGTGTCCGGGCCGAGCCCGGAGCCGGGTATCGCCTCGGCGGTGGGCGTCACACGTGTCCACAGCAGGACGCCGTCGGGCAGCGGATCGCCGGAGGCGATCCCGTGCAGGAAGGCGGGGGCCTCGGCAGCCGCGCTCGCGGGCAGCGCGGCGGCCAGCGGACCGGCCAGTACGACGGTGGCCGCGGCGGCCTTGACGACCGTACGACGGCGTGGGGCGAGGGAGTTGACCCGAACGCCCGTGGACTCGGAGGAACTGCTTCGACTCGTCACGGGCGCTGAGATTACTGACCAGTAAGCGAGTTGAG
>NZ_AEJB01000143.1 GCF_000331005.1 Streptomyces turgidiscabies Car8 | reverse complement strand
CAAGTCCGGCGGCACCACCACCGAGCCCAAACTTTCCGTCTACACCCGGCAGGAATTGCTGGGCATGAGCCGGCTCCAGGGCAACGGGTTCGAGCACGCCCGACTGCGTCCCGGCGACCGGATCGCCAACCTCTTGTACGCCGGAGACACGTAGCCGAGCCGTTCTCCAATGAGTGGGTTTAGGTGCGATGGGGGTCCCCCCGGCGAGTGCATTCGAGCTGGGGGAGTGCTCTCGTCTGGGCGCGTGCCGTAATCTCGAAGCCTGGAGCCCGCTGTTCCCGGGACCGGACCTTGAACCACAACTTGGGGTTGCACAGCAGATGACTGCGATTTCTCTCGGCATGCCGACCGTTCCGACCAAACTCGCCGAACGCCGGAAGAGCCGGCAGATCCAGGTCGGTTCGGTGGCCGTGGGCGGAGACGCCCCGGTGTCGGTGCAGTCGATGACGACGACGCGTACGTCGGACATCGGGGCCACGCTCCAGCAGATCGCCGAGCTGACGGCGTCCGGCTGCCAGATCGTGCGGGTGGCGTGCCCCACGCAGGACGACGCGGACGCGCTGGCGACCATCGCGCGCAAGTCGCAGATCCCGGTGATCGCCGACATCCACTTCCAGCCGAAGTACGTGTTCGCCGCGATCGAGGCCGGCTGCGCGGCGGTCCGGGTGAACCCCGGCAACATCAAGCAGTTCGACGACCAGGTCAAGGAGATCGCGCGCGCCGCCAAGGACCACGGCACCCCGATCCGCATCGGCGTCAACGCCGGTTCGCTGGACCGCCGGCTCCTCCAGAAGTACGGCAGGGCGACGCCCGAGGCGCTCGTCGAGTCGGCGCTGTGGGAGGCGTCGCTCTTCGAGGAGCACGACTTCCGGGACATCAAGATCTCCGTCAAGCACAACGACCCGGTGATCATGGTCAACGCCTACCGCCAGTTGGCCGCCGCCTGCGACTACCCCCTCCACCTCGGCGTGACCGAGGCGGGCCCCGCGTTCCAGGGCACCATCAAGTCGGCCGTCGCCTTCGGCGCGCTGCTCAGCGAGGGCATCGGCGACACGATCCGCGTCTCCCTGTCGGCGCCGCCGGTCGAGGAGATCAAGGTCGGCAACCAGATCCTGGAGTCCCTCAACCTCCGCCAGCGCGGCCTGGAGATCGTCTCGTGCCCGTCGTGCGGGCGCGCCCAGGTCGACGTCTACAAGCTGGCCGAAGAGGTCACCGCCGGCCTGGAGGGCATGGAGGTCCCGCTGCGCGTCGCGGTCATGGGCTGCGTGGTGAACGGCCCCGGCGAGGCCCGCGAGGCCGACCTCGGCGTCGCCTCCGGCAACGGCAAGGGCCAGATCTTCGTGAAGGGCGAGGTCATCAAGACGGTCCCCGAGTCGAAGATCGTCGAGACCCTGATCGAGGAGGCGCTGAAGATCGCCGAACAGATGGAGCGGGACGGCATCACTTCCGGCGAGCCTTCGGTGTCCGTGGCGGGCTGAGGGGACTGCTTGTCAGCGCCGACCGGCATTTCCAGCCCGTCCGGCGTTTGAGGACGAGGCCCCTTCAGGGCCGAAGCGGGGGTCTGGGGGCGCAGCCCCCAGCAACGGCAAGCCAAGCCGACGGTCACTCACAAGCAAGCGGCATCAACCACAGGGGACGACGCCGCCAAGCTTCCGCAGGTACAGTGCGGAGATCTAGCAGACCGCATTGGTGAGGCCCCGTACGTGTTGACGCAGACCACCTCCCGGGTGCTCGACCCGGGCGACCTGGACGCCGCGCTCGCCGTCCTCGGCCGCGAGCCGGTCGCCAACGCCTTCGTGACGTCCCGGGTCCAGGTGGCCGGCCTCGACCCCTGGCGCCTCGGCGGCGAGATGTGGGGCTGGTACGAGGACGGCATGCTCACCAGCCTCTGCTACGCGGGCGCCAACCTGGTCCCCATCTGCGCCACCCCCCGCGCCGTACGCGCCTTCGCCGACCGGGCCAGGCGAGCGGGCCGCCGCTGCTCCTCCATCGTCGGCCCCGCCGAGGCCACCACCCAGCTGTGGCGGCTTCTCGAACCGAGCTGGGGCCCCGCCCGTGAGGTCCGCCGCCATCAGCCCCTCATGGTCACCGACCGGCTGCCCGACCCCTCTCTCGTCGCCCCGGATCCGTACGTCCGCCGTATCCGCAAGGACGAGATGGAGACGATCATGCCGGCGTGCGTGGCGATGTTCACCGAGGAGGTCGGAATCTCGCCACTCGCGGGCGACGGCGGACTCCTCTACCAGGCCCGGGTCGCCGAACTGGTCGGCTCCGGCCGCTCCTTCGCCCGCCTCGACGAGCACGGCAGGGTCGCCTTCAAGGCCGAGATCGGCGCCGCGACCTCGCAGGCCTGCCAGATCCAGGGCGTGTGGGTGGCCCCCGAATACCGGGGCCACGGCCTCGCCGGCCCCGGCATGGCCGCCGTACTGCGCTACGCCCTCGCGGACGTGGCCCCCGTGGTCAGCCTGTACGTGAACGACTTCAACACCCCCGCCCGCCGGACCTATCTGCGGGTGGGCTTCCAGGAGGTCGGGGCGTTCATGAGCGTCCTGTTCTGAAACGCCCGCCGTCGGCCGGGCGGTCCTGGGGGACGAGGCTCGGCCACATCCGCCCCGCTCCCATCAATCAGCCTCCGCACCCCCTGTAGTCTCCGGGCATGCCGCGCTTTCCCGGTCAGGGCCACCGTCACCCCCGCCCCCACGAGGTGGTCGTCGGCCCCCTCGACCTCGCCGCCCGGGTCGACGAGGCGCTCGCCGTCCAGGCAGTGGCGTTCGGACTCGGCGCCGACGAGGTCGCCGTACGCAGGCAGATCGTCCTGCGGCATCTGAGCTACCCGGGCGCCCGCGCGCTCGGCGCGACCACTCCCGAGGGACGGCTCGCCGGATTCGTGTACGGCATGCCGAACGACCGTACGCACTGGTGGTCCACCGTCGTCGAGCCTTATCTGCGCAGACAGGGCCACGACGCCTGGCTCGACGACTCGTTCGTGATCACCGAACTGCACGTCCACCCGACGTTCCAGAACATCGGTGTCGGCCGCGCCCTCATCACCACCATCACCGACGGCGCCGCCGAACCCCGCTCGATCCTCTCCGCGATCGACACCGACAGCCCGGCCCGCGGCCTCTACCACTCCCTCGGCTACGAGGACCTGGCCCGCCAGGTCCTCTTCCCCAGTGCCCCGAAGCCGTACGCCGTGATGGGCGCCCCACTGCCGCTGCGCCGACGCTAGACCGTGCCCCCACGGGCGAACCGATTTCCACCGCCCCGCACCCCCCGGCTAACCTCCTGCCATCACCCTTACGCAGCAGGAGTCGAGAATCATGGCCCAGGCCCAGGTCCAGCGCATGTCCCGTTTGATGTTCAAGACACTGCGTGACGACCCGGCCGACGCCGAGGTGCTCAGCCACAAGCTGCTGGTCAGGGCCGGTTACGTGCGTCGTACCGCCGCCGGTCTGTGGTCCTGGCTGCCGCTCGGCAAGAAGGTCCTGGCCAACGTGGAGCGGGTCGTCCGCGAGGAGATGGACGCCATCGGCGCCCAGGAGGTCACGCTCCCCGCCCTGCTGCCGAGGGAGCCGTACGAGGCGACCGGCCGCTGGGACGAGTACGGCCCCGAGCTGTTCCGCCTGGGCGACCGCAAGGGCGGCGACTATCTCCTCGGCCCGACCCACGAGGAGATCTTCACCCTCCTGGTCAAGGACCAGTGCACGTCCTACAAGGACCTGCCCGTGATCCTCTACCAGATCCAGAACAAGTACCGCGACGAGGCCCGCCCGCGTGCCGGCATCCTGCGTGGCCGCGAGTTCCTGATGAAGGACTCCTACTCCTTCGACACCGAGGACGAGGGCCTGGCCAAGTCGTACGCCCTGCACCGCGAGGCGTACCAGAAGATCTTCGCGCGTCTCGGCCTCGACTACCGCATCTGCGCCGCCACCGCGGGCGCCATGGGAGGCTCCAAGTCCGAGGAGTTCCTCGCCCCGGCCGCCGCCGGCGAGGACACCTTCGCCGACTGCCCCAACTGCGACTACGCCGCCAACACCGAGGCGATCACGTACGCGCTCCAGCCGGTGGACGGGTCGGCCGTACCCGCCCTGGAGGAGATCCCCACCCCCGAGACCCCGACCATCGAGACGCTCGCCGCGTACCTGGACGTGGCGGCGTCGGCCACGCTCAAGAACCTCCTGATCAAGGTGGACGGCGAGATCGTCGCGATCGGTGTCCCCGGTGACCGTGAGGTCGACCTGGGCAAGGTCGAGGCGCACTTCGCGCCCGCCGCCGTCGAACTCGTCACCGCCGAGGACTTCACCGGCCGCGACGACCTCGTACGCGGCTACGTCGGCCCGCAGGGCCTGGAGAAGGTCCGCTACCTCGCCGACCCGCGCGTCGCCCCCGGCACCGCCTGGATCACCGGCGCCAACCAGGCGGGCGTGCACGCGAAGAACGTCGTCGTCGGCCGTGACTTCGAGGTCGACGAGTACATCGACTCCGTGGTCGTCCAGGAAGGCGACCCCTGCCCGGCCTGCGGCACCGGCCTCAAGCTGGACCGCGCCATCGAGATCGGCCACATCTTCCAGCTCGGCCGCAAGTACGCCGACGCCCTCGGCCTCGACGTCCTCGGCCAGCAGGGCAAGCCGGTACGCGTGACCATGGGCTCGTACGGCATCGGCGTCTCCCGCGCGGTCGCGGCCCTCGCCGAGCAGCACGCCGACGAGCAGGGCCTGTGCTGGCCCAAGGAGATCGCCCCGGCCGACGTCCACGTCGTCGCCGCCGGCAAGGCCCTCCAGACCGAACTGGCCCTCGACGTCTCCGACAAGCTGGCCGCGGCCGGCGCCCGCGTCCTGGTCGACGACCGCGCCGGCGTCTCCCCGGGCGTCAAGTTCACGGACGCCGAGCTGATCGGCGTACCGAAGATCCTGGTGGCGGGCCGTCGTTCCGCCGAGGGCGTCCTCGAACTGAAGGACCGCCGGACGGGCGAGCGCGAGGAACTGACGGTCGAGGAAGCGATCGCCCGCCTGACCGCCACCGCGTGACGGCGGCCATGATTTAAAGCCGCCTCTCAGAGAGTTCTCGGGAGGCGTATGGACGCCTCACAGACTTCTCTCAGGCAGGTCCCCGAACGTAGGGCGTGACACAGAGTCACGTCCTACGGAGGGGAACGGCCATGACGGTCAGGGAGCGGGTGCGGGGAGCCGCCGCGGCGGTACGCAGAGGGATGCGGCGTACGGCGGCCGTTGCGGCGGCGGTCTCGCTGGCGGCGGCAGCCGGAGTGTTCGCCCTCGTCGGCACGATGGAGTCGGACGCGAGCGCGAGCGCGAGCTCCACTTCGGACTCGACATCCAGTTCGAGCAGCAGCACGGACACCAGCACCGACACCACCACGGACACATCGTCCACGTCGTCCACGTCGGACAACTCGTCCTCGACGTCTTCGGATTCCACGGACTCCTCGGATTCCACGTCCAGCGGCCTCCAGTCCTCCTCGGACGACCTGACGTCCTCCTCGGGCTCCGCCGACTCCACCTCGGGGGCGTCGTGATGGCCACCGCCGTCCGCCCCACGGCCGTCGCCGACTGGCGGGCCCTCGGCACCAGCGTCCGGCTCGTCACCACCGACCCGGCCCTGCTGGACTCCTGCAACCTCCTCCTCGCCCGTCACTTGGCCGAGGTCGACGCCACCTGCAGCCGCTTCCGAGACGACTCCGAACTCTCCGCCCTGGACGGCACCGACGGCCGCCCGACCCGGGTGAGTCCACTGCTCGCCGAGGCCCTGGCAGTGGCCCTGCGCGCGGCCGAGGCGACTGCCGGAGCCGTGGACCCGACGGTCGGCTCGGCGATGGACGCCCTCGGCTACGACCGCGACTTCACCCTCGTCCAGGAGGACGAGCGTCCGGTACGGCTCACCGTGCGGCGCGTCCCCGGCTGGCGCCGGATCCATCTGGACCGCGACACCGGAACCGTCACCGTCCCGGCCGGTATCCGCCTCGACCTTGGCGCCACCGCCAAGGCCTGGGCCGCCGACCGGGCCGCGCGAACGCTCGCCCTGGCCGCCGGGTGCGGAGTCCTGGTGAGCCTCGGCGGTGACACGGCGGTCGCGGGCCCGCCTAGGACAGGCGGCTGGCGTATCCGCGTCCAGGACGTCACAGGGCCGGCGGAAGAGCCGCCCGCAGAGGGCCCGTACGCCACGATCGGCCTCCACAGCGGCGGACTCGCCACCTCCGGCACGGCCGCCCGCCAGTGGCGCCGGGGCGAGCACACCCTCCACCACATCATCGACCCGAACACGGGGCTCCCCGCCCGCACCCCCTGGCGTACGGTCTCCGTGGCGGCGGCCACCTGCGCCGACGCCAACGCGGCGACCACAGCGGCCCTGGTCAAGGGCGCGGGCGCGGAACGCTGGCTGACAGGCCTCGGCCTCCCGGCGAGGCTCGTGGCGAGAGACGGAACGGTCGTGACGACGCCGGGCTGGCCCGGTTCGCCTTTCGTGGAAGGGACTTCGGCACTTCCCTGCACCACCCGCACCCCCGCGGACCCGGAGGCAGCCGCATGACCTCCGAAACCCTCTGGTACGCCAACCGGGCGACAGGCGCCGTATGCCTGGTCCTCTTCACCGTCGTCGTCCTGCTCGGCATCGCCGTGAGACTCCGGACCAGACTCCCCGGCCTGCCCAGGTTCGGCACCGTCACCCTTCACCGCACGCTCTCCCTCTCCGCCACCGCCTTCCTCGGCCTCCACATAGCCGCCGCGGTGATCGACGGCTACGTCGACATCACCCCCCTCGACGCCCTCGTCCCGTTCGTCTCCGACTACCAGCCCCTCTGGCTCGGCCTCGGCACGGTCGCCCTCGACCTGATGCTCGCGGTGCTGGTCACCAGCCTGCTGCGCGCCCGACTCGGCCACCGCACCTGGCGTGCCGTGCACCAACTCGCGTACGCCTCCTGGCCGATCGCCCTCGTCCACGGCATCGGCATCGGCACAGACACCGGCGCCGACTGGATGACCTGGCTGACCGTGGCCTGCGTCGCCGCGGTCCTCGCTGCCTTCGGCATCCGTACGGCCCACGCCGTACGAGCCTCCCGCCGGACCCCGGCCGCCCTGCTCCACACACCGGAACGCCCGCTCGAAGGGGCCCGCTCATGACCACCACGTACGCCGACGTCCTCATGCCGCCCCGCCTCCTGGCCCCCGGCGGCGCCCCGGCCGACTCCACCACGCACGAGCAGCGGTACGGCCCCGTCTCCTACGGCGATCCGGCCCAACTCCTGCGAGCCGTCGGCGAGTCGGGACTCACCGGCCGCGGCGGAGCCGCCTTCGCCACCTACCGCAAGCTCGTCTCCGTGGCCGACGCCGGAGGCCGGACCGGCCGTGCCCCGGTGGTCGTCGCCAACGGTGCCGAGGGGGAGCCCGCGAGCCGCAAGGACAAGACTCTGCTGCACCTCTCGCCCCATCTCGTCCTGGACGGACTGCAGTTGGCGGCGGAGGCGGTCAGCGCCGGAGAGGCTTACCTCGCGGTGGAGGCGGGCGCGAGCCATCTGGCGGCGGCCCTCACCGAGCGCCGCCGCGACCCGCTGCCCGTCAAGGTCGTCCGCGTTCCCCGACGGTTCCTGTCCGGCCAGTCCTCCGCCCTCGCCTCGTACGTCTCCGGTGGCGCCGCCCTCCCGCAGTACCAGCGCCCGCCGGTGCGGGAGCGCGGGGTGCGCCGGGCCCCGACCCTTGTCCAGAACGTCGAGACGCTGGCCCACCTCGCGCTGATCGCCCGCTACGGCGCCGACTGGTTCCGGGCCGCCGGAACGCCCTCGGAACCGGGCAGCGCGCTGTGCACGGTGCATGTGCCCGGGCGTGAAGGGCGGGTCGTCGAGGCCCCGTTCGGGATGCCGATCGGCAGGCTGCTGCCGCTGGGCCCCACCGGAGCGGTCCTCGTCGGCGGTTACCACGGCACCTGGATCCCGGCCCCCGAGGCGGCCCGACTCCCGCTGAGCAACGTCCACTTGGGCGCGGGCGTGCTCGCCGTACTGTCCGCCGACCACTGCGGCCTCGCCGAAACCGGCCGCGTCCTGCGGTACTTGGCCCTTCAGTCGGCCGGTCAGTGCGGCCCCTGCCGGAACGGACTGCCCCGGATCGCCGCCGCGTTCCGGACCCTGGCCGCTCCCGGCCCCCAGGGCACGGTCCGAGCGGACGTGGCCCGCTGGGCAGGCCTGGTCGAGGGACGCGGCGCCTGCCACCACCCCGACGGCACGGTCCGCCTGGTCCGCTCGGCCCTGACCACCTTCGCCACCGAACTCGACGCCCACGCGACCGGCTACTGCACAGCCACGGACCGGACCCCGCTCCTGCCCGTCCCCGACGAGAGCAGCTGACATGACCATCGACATCGACTGGACGGCCTGCCAGGCCCACGGCCTGTGCGCCGAACTACTCCCGGAACACATCACCTTGGACGAATGGGGCTACCCGATCCTCGACGGCACCCCCATCCCGGCCGGCACCGTGAAACGAGCCCGCAGAGCGGCGTCCGACTGCCCCGTCCTGGCCCTGAAGCTCACTCGCGGCTGACACACCCAGGGGCGCGGGGCTGTGACATGTGCGGCTCCGCCGCGTGGGCGCGACAAGCCCTCACCAGCCCGCAGGCGACAGTGAACGGCAACCTCAAAGCCACCCGGCGAACTCCAACAACAACTCCGCATCCCGCACACGCCCCACACGACGTGCCCGAACCCCCGACTCCACCGCCCGGAACAGCGTCCACCCCCGCAGCCGCTCCTGATCCACATCCAGCGACTCCGCAAGCCGCTTCACCCGACGCCGAGTGATCGCCGCTCCCGACGGCGACGCGATCAGATCCTCCACCCGGTCCCGGACCAGCCGCGCCAAATCGAACGCGCACTCACCGACCACCGGATCCGGCCCCACCGCCAGCCATGGCGCCCGCTCCGCGGCCAGCACCTTGCTCTGCCGGAACGTCCCGTGCAGCAACCGCTCCTCCGGCGGCGCGACCAGCAGCTCCGTACGTGCGGCGAGCGCCGTCTCAACCAGC
Organism: Streptomyces turgidiscabies Car8; assembly: GCF_000331005.1. GTDB lineage: Bacteria > Actinomycetota > Actinomycetes > Streptomycetales > Streptomycetaceae > Streptomyces > Streptomyces turgidiscabies. Next base: position 4,302 of record NZ_AEJB01000143.1, on the reverse strand, counting down.
GATGCCACCTGCGCGTCGGCGCCGGCACTAGCCTCCATCGCCTCCGCCTGGCGCCCGGTACGAGCGGCCACCGTCTCGAACACCGCGTCCGACCCGGCGGGCGGCTCCACCCACAGCCGCCGCAGCGTCCCCGCCGCCTCCAGCAGGGCCTTCGCCTCGGGCAGCGACCGCACCGACACATCCGGATGGAGCCGCTCCAGCAACAGCACACCCTCGCCGCTGGAGCCGACGGCATCGGCGGACGGCTCCAGCAACTGCACCGCGCCCGCCCCGCCCCAGTGCGCCAGCGCCGCCCGCTCACTCTCCGGCCGGGCCCGGCGCGGTGCGAGCTTCAGGACGGCGGGCACGTCGTCAGCCCGCCGCACCAGCATCACCAGACTGCTCCGCCCGCCCGGAACCTGCACCCGCTCCATGGTCAACACGCGTAGATCCAGGGCCTGTTGAGCAGCCAAGGGCAGCCGCGTCAGCCAGTCGTCAGCGTCCGGTACCGTCTCGCCGAGCGCCCTCACCAGACGGGGCGGCGGTTCGAAAGCCATGCGCGAGTCGTTCCTTCCGGTGCGCGGTACGCGGTATGCGGTTCGGGCTACGCCGAGGGTGTCACCGACGCCGTGGCCGATGCCGACGCGGAGCCGGCCCGCTCGGCGAGCCCAGGGAAGGGTACGCTCCCGCCCCGCCAGCGCACCGCCCGCACCGCGGCCTCCCGCAGCGCGTCGGCGCCCGTCCGGCGCCGCTCGCCCCCGGCTGCCCGGACCAGGTCGGAGTACACCCCGGCGACCCGCTCCTCCAACTCGGCCGCGAGACGGACGGCGGCGTCCGAGTCCTGCACGGGGAACGGCAGGGCGTATCCGGCCGCCGCCGCCACCGGCTTGCTCCCGAGGGCCCGCACCGTGCGCGCCAGTTCGTCACGCCGGGCCCGATGGGCGTCGTACGCGGCCATCGCCTCGGTCCGACGGGCCTCACCGATCAGCCCGCCGACGACGCCGTACCCGTACACCGCCGCGTGCTCGGCGGCCAGCGCGGCCTGGAGCGCGGTCACCTCGCCGGGGTCCTTCTCCGCTTGCTTCGCCTTCGCCCCGCTCACTTCATGCCCTCCGTCAGCAGATACACATGCGCGGCCCCGGCCGCCGCCACCGAGGCCAGCACCCGCGCCAGCTCACCCGGCACGTCGAGCAGCGCCTTCGTACGCCGGTCCACGAGGGCCCGTTCGGCGGCGACGAGCCCGGCGAGAGCGTCCCGCTCACTGACCGGCACCGCGGGAGCCGAAGGTGGCGCGGCTGCCGACGTGGAAGTCGATGTGGACGTCGGTGTGGGTGTGGGGGTCGGCGTAGGTGTCGGTTCGCCGCCCCCGAACGCCTTCGCGTGCCGTTGGACCTCCGCCCGCAGCTCCGACAGCCGCTCCGCCAGCACCGGGAACGCGGCGATCGCCGTGTCGTACTGCTGTACGAGGCCTGTGCTGTCGTGGGCCGCACGCGCGCGCGTGCGCTCGGCGACCGACGGGCTGCCGGAGCTTGTGACCGTCGAGTCGGGCTCGGCGGTGCAGCCCACGAGGAGAGCGGCGCCCGCGGCCGAGGCGAGCAGGGTCCTTCGGCGCGGACCCGGAGAGGTTCCCAGCGGGATGCGCGACGGCGGGGGGAACGGCACGGCAGACGTCCTCGGAGGGCTCGTACGAACGGGAGACCACGGAAAACAACGGAAGGGCGGCACGCCCGTGATCACCGTACCCGCGCCCCGGCCCGGCAGCCGCCACCGGCGCAGCCGGGCGACGGGCGGCGTCCCGGTGGACGGCAACACCCCCTGGGACCGGATACCCTTTGACCTGACACGCGACCTACCCACAACAGCACACGCGGCCGAGGAGTCACCCGGATGAGCACCACCCAGAGCGAGAGGCTTCGAGAGCTCCTGGAGCCGCTCGTCAGCTCGCAGGGTCTCGATCTCGAAGAGATCGCAGTGGAGTCAATCGGGCGCAAGAGAGTGCTGCGGGTCGTCGTCGATTCCGACGACGGCGCCGATCTGGACGCGATCGCCGATGTGAGCCGCGCGCTCTCGGCGAAGCTCGACGAGACCGACGCGATGGGCGCGGGGGAGTACACCCTGGAGGTCGGTACCCCCGGCGCCGAGCGTGAACTCACCGAGCACCGGCACTACGTACGCGCCGTCGAACGCCTGGTGCGCTTCCAGCTCACCGAGGGCGGGGAACTGGTCGCCAGGATCCTGACCGTGGACGACGAGGGCATGGATCTCGAAGTGCCGGGCGTGAAGGGCCGGAAGGCCACCGCCCGCAGGCTCGCCTTCGGCGACATCGAAAAGGCCCGCGTCCAGGTCGAGTTCAACCGTAAAGACAAGCAGGACAAGCAGGACATGACGGAAGAAGAGGAGGCGTAGCCGTGGACATCGACATGAGTGCCCTGCGGGGCTTGGTGCGGGAGAAGGAGATCTCCTTCGACCTGCTGGTCGAGGCGATCGAGTCGGCCCTCCTCATCGCCTACCACCGCACCGACGGAAGCCGCCGCCACGCGCGCGTGAAGCTCGACCGGGAGACCGGTCATGTGACCGTGTGGGCGAAGGAGGACCCCCAGGAGCTGGAGGAGGGGCAGGAGGCGCGCGAGTTCGACGACACTCCGTCGGACTTCGGCCGGATCGCCGCCACCACCGCCAAGCAGGTCATCCTGCAGCGCCTGCGGGACGCCGAGGACGACGCGACGCTCGGCGAGTACGCGGGCCGCGAGGGCGACATCGTCACCGGTGTCGTGCAGCAGGGCCGCGACCCGAAGAACGTGCTGGTGGACATCGGCAAGCTGGAGGCCATCCTGCCGGTGCAGGAACAGGTCCCCGGGGAGAACTACACGCACGGGCTGCGGCTGCGGTCGTACGTCGTGCGCGTGGCGAAGGGCGTGCGCGGTCCGTCCGTCACCCTCTCGCGCACGCACCCCAACCTGGTGAAGAAGCTCTTCGCGCTGGAGGTCCCGGAGATCGCCGACGGTTCGGTGGAGATCTCGGCCATCGCACGCGAGGCCGGCCACCGTACGAAGATCGCCGTCCGGTCCACGCGCAGTGGCCTGAACGCCAAGGGGGCCTGCATCGGCCCCATGGGTGCCCGGGTGCGCAGTGTCATGGCCGAGCTGAACGGCGAGAAGATCGACATCGTCGACTGGTCGGACGACCCGGCCGACATGGTGGCGAACGCGCTGTCCCCGGCGCGGGTCAACAAGGTCGAGGTCGTCGACCTCGCCGCCCGCTCCGCGCGCGTGACGGTCCCCGACTACCAGCTGTCGCTGGCGATCGGCAAGGAGGGCCAGAACGCCCGGCTCGCGGCCCGGCTGACCGGCTGGCGGATCGACATCCGCCCGGACACCGAGCAGCCGTCCGAGCGGCCCGCTGAGCAGCCCCGCGACCGCTAGGGGAATAGATCCAAGCCGCAGGTGGCTTGGATCACGACAACAACCGTTCGATTGTTGCCCCAAAGGGGTGAGGTCGTTTCGGGGAGGTAGACTTAGGAGTGTCTGGCCGGACGCGTGCCCGCGTATGCCCTGAACGCACCTGTGTGGGGTGTCGGGAGCGAGCGGCCAAGAAGGATCTGCTGCGCATCGTGGCGGTCGAGGGTGAATGCGTCCCCGATCATCGCGGTACGCTGCCCGGCCGGGGTGCGTACGTGCACCCCGCCCTGATCTGCCTCGACCTGGCGGTCCGCCGCCGGGCGTTCCCACGGGCACTGCGTGCCCAGGGAACTCTCGACGTGGTGGCGTTGCGCCGGTACGTCGAAGAGGCAACACCGTAGGACGCGTCGCGCGGAACCCCGTGCGGCTCTGGTACCCCCGCGAGTTGGAAGTAGGTCGAGATTGCGATGAGCACTCGATGAGCACGCGATGAGTACGCCCATGAAGTAGCGACGGTCCGGCCGCAACCCGGACCTAAAAGGAGCGAAGTGGCTAAGGTCCGGGTATACGAACTCGCCAAGGAGTTCGGGGTGGAGAGCAAGGCCGTCATGGCCAAGCTCCAGGAACTCGGTGAATTCGTCCGATCGGCATCCTCGACGATCGAGGCGCCGGTAGTACGCAAGTTGACAGACGCCTTCCAGGGCGGGAGCAGCGCCAAGCCCGGCGCCCCGCGCAAGGCTGCTCCCAAGCCCGGCGCGCCCTCCCCGGCGCAGTCGGCCCGTCCGGCTGCCCCGCGGCCGCCGGCTCCCAAGCCCGCTGCGGCCGAGGCCCCCGCGGCGCCCGCCGCGCCGAGCGCACCGGTCACTCCGGTCACGCCGGCCCCCCAGGGCTCACGTCCGACGCCGGGTCCCAAGCCCGCGCCGAA
>NZ_AEJB01000142.1 GCF_000331005.1 Streptomyces turgidiscabies Car8 | reverse complement strand
TCCGGGGTGAACATCTCCCGGTGGCCGCGCTCACGGTGCTGCATGGCGTCGAAGCGCTTGCGCCACTTTTTCGTCAGGTGGTCACGCGGATCGGTGCTGCCGATGAGGCGCTCGCGCCGGGCGTCGCTCGGCACGTCCTTGAAGATCCTTTGCCGGTGCGCGATGCCGCTCTCGGCAGAGGCGATCATGCCGCGGGTCCGGGTGTCGATGCGTTCCTGGATCTTGTCCTTGAGGGGCTGAAGGTAGCTGTCCATCTCCTTCTTGAAGTCCGGGGCGAGCATCCGCATCGTCATCACCATGCCGACGGCCTGGATGATCGAGTTGGCATTCACTCCGCGCGAGAGCGGCTTGAGACACGACTGCATCATCATGTGCATGTAGACGTGGTGCATGACGCCGAGCTCCTGCGTCCGTTCCTCGTCGTTGAAGCCGGGCACCAGCAGCTTCGAGTCACGCAGCGAGGCCATGTACTTCTCGCCGGCCAGCCGCGTCTCCGCCCGGAGCTTGAGCAGCTGCTCGCGCTGGTCCAGGCCCTCGGTCTTGTCCGCGAGGGACGCGGGCCGGGTCAGGGCCGGGCTTGCGCGTCCTGGGCGTCGGTGGAGGTCCGGGAGCCGCTCCGGAAGTCCGTGACGCCGTTTGGGTGCCGGCCTGGGCGGGGAGCCGCTCCCGCCCTTGCCGACATCCACCAATGTGCCGGACCCGTGTTAAGCGTGTGCTGCGCGGACGTGACGCCCTCGTACCACTTCCACGAAGTCTCGGCCGGAAAGCAATCGGAACGGGACTCCGCGGCGGAGACCGCAAGTTCCGTTCCGACACGTCCCGTTCACCGGACGTTCGCTACTGGTTGCCGCCCTTGGCCAGGAAGGCCAGGAGGTCCTGCCGGCTGACTACACCGGTCGGCTTGCCCTCGATCAGCACGATCGCCGCGTCGTGGGCGCCCAGTACGGACATCAGGTCACCGACCGGTTCACCGGAGCCGACCTGCGGCAGCGGCGCCGACATGTGCTTCTCCAGCGGGTCGTCGAGGGAGGCCCGCTGGGTGAACAGCGCGTCGAGCAGCTCGCGTTCGACGACCGACCCGACGACCTCCGCCGCCATGACGTCCGGGTGACCGGCGCCGGGCTTCACGATCGGCATCTGCGAGACGCCGTACTCACGCAGCACCTCGATGGCCTGGCCGACGGTCTCGTCCGGGTGCATATGGACGAGGGAGGGGATGTGGCCGTGCTCGTTGTAGTCGAGGACGTCGGCGACGCGGGCGGAGGGCCCGGTGTCCCAGGAAGCCGTAGTCGGCCATCTACTTGCCTGAATCAATCGGCAAACATGCATATCATTGTCACGACCCTCGAAGCATCGCTCGAAGCACCTAAGTAGAGGACTACGCCTTGCCTGGCACCTCGCGCAGCTACCTGAACCCTGACCTGGTCAAGGCTCTGTCCGAGGGGCAGACCTTCGAGCAATGGCTAGGGGACCGGACGCCTGGCATCGACTACGCCCGGATCAGCGGCGACCAGGCAGCCAGGTCCAGCAGGACGGCCAAGACGAGAGAGAAGGGTGTCGGTATCCGGCACCAGCACGAGGGCAACGACGAGGTAGCGGCAGAACACGGCATCGCCATCGTCCGCTTCTACGAGGACAACGACATCACTGCGGCTGATCCGGACATCCTCCGTCCCAGCTTCCGCGAGATGACCCGGGCCATACTCCATCGGAAGGTCCCCGAGGGCTTCCCCGTCCGGGCCATCGTCGCCACCGAGTACGAGCGAGTCTGGCGACTGCCCGAGGACTACATCCGCTTTCGCCGCGCCGTGATCTCCGAACCGGACGGCGTCTTCGTCGAGCGGGGCAAGGTTTTCGACATACACAGCGTTGAGGGCAACATCGTCGGGCTGGTCAACTCGGGCGTCTCCGAGGGCGAAGTCTCCAAGACGAGGGAACGCATCTTGCGCAACATGCGCAGGCGTGCTCAGGACGGCACCACTCCCGGCGGCCGACGCCGCTTCGGCTGGCTCGCCCAGGACCCCAGGGAGGGCCGGCCCACGAACATGGTCCTCAGCCCCGACGAGGCCCCCTACGTTCGCAAGATGATCGACTGGGCTCTCGAAGGCCGGGCCTGGAAGACGATCGCCCGAGACCTCAACGAACTGGGCTCGGTCGGCGCGTCCGGGAAGCCCTGGTCCGGGGAAACGGTCCGCCAACTCCTCGTCAATCCCGTGATTTGCGGCATGCGCCAGATGAAGGGAGAGATCGTCAAGAACGCCAGGACGGGTGAGCCGGTCATGGGCAAGTGGGAGACGATCGCCACGGTTGAAGAGTGGGAAGCGATCCGCGACCTGTCAAAGCGGCGCGGATCGCAGCGAGGCATGCGCCTGACCAACGGCGGAGGCAAAGTTCCTGGTACCCCCGAGTCCCGTGCACGCAAGTACCTCTTCAGCGGCTTCCTGCGGTGTGGTGCCCCCCGAAAGGACGGAAAGGGAATCTGCAACGCCAAGATGGGAGGCATGCGTCGGCCGACACGCAGCAACCCGGATAACTGCACGTATACCTGCGTCTCACTGGACTGCGGGAAGACCGCCCGCAGCTTGCAGAAGGTCGACGAATTCCTCGAAGAAATTATGATCCGGGCCTTGGAAGCAGAGTTCAAACACGCGGAGGTCGAAAAAACTCCGTGGGAGGGTGAAGAGCGACTGGCCGCCCTGAAAACGAAGAAAGACTCCCTCGAATCAAAGTGGATGGAGGGAGTCGTGTCGGATGATCAGTTGTACCGGCTGACGCCGCAGCTTGAAGAGCAGATAGAAGCCCTGGAAGAAGACCGCAGGGAGCACGCAGCGATGGAGGTCGCGAAGAACACCTTCTCGGGTTGGGACCGGTCGAAGTGGGCCGGAATGGACCTAACCCAGAAGCGCCTGGCCATCGGCCGCATCATGGACGCGGCAATCATCCTGCCCATTCCGGAGGGGCGCTCGAAGCGGGCCCCGTTCGACGCCGACCTGATCAAGGTCATCCATCGCGAGTCGGGTTCTCAGCAGGTCCGATCCCACGCGCATGAATAAATGAAACAGGTAGAGGACAGAGATATTCATTCCTTCAATCACATAAGCACCCGGAGTAATTTATTGGATCACTCACACAGGACCCACCGGGGGTCACCCTCGATACGTGTACGAGTTTAAGAATTTGAAGGATCCAGACGCCACGGAAGCGGCCCGCCAGCCTTTTACTGCCTCGTTTGCAGTGCGCCGGAAAGCCCCAGCCTCTCCCTCGAATCCATCGGGGCCACTGTGCGCCTGAACGCTGCAGGCCCCCTGTGCGCGAGTCCGGCCCCCCCCTCCCGGGCGCTCCGCGCCGCAGACAGCAAGCCGCCCCCGGCCAGAGGGCTCGGGGGCGGCTTGCTGAGGGAGGAGTCAGGCGGCTTCGGGCCGCGGCCCGGAGTCCGGGTGCAAAACGGTCCAGAGTTCTGCCCAGGTGTCCCGGTCCATGGACGGGAGCAGCGTTTCGAGCTGCGTGGAAACCTACTCGTCCACGGTCGGGTAGGTCTCCATCTTCTTAGCCATGGTTCTCCTGCCCGCAGGTCTTGTCCCGCAGGGACGTGCTGTCAGTCAGTGGAGCCGGAAAGGAAGGCCAACAGGTCTTGGCGGGTGATCACTCCAGTGGGCTTGCCGTCCACCAAGACCACCGCCGCGTCCCGCCCTTCCAGCACGGACATCATCCGTGCCACCGGTTCACCCGATCCGATGACCGGCAGGGGCGGGGTCATGTGCTTCTCGATCGGGTCTTCCGACCCGGCTCGATCGGCGAAGAGCGCATGCAAGAGCACTCGTTCGTCAACGGACCCGATAACCTCGGGAGCCATCACGTCCGGATGCCCCGCACCCTTGGCCACCACCGGCATCTGCGACACCCCGAACTCCCTCAGTACCTCGACTGCGGCCCCAACGGTCTCGGTGGGGTGCATGTGTACGAAGTTCGGGATGGCGCCTCCCTCCTTCTGCTTCAGCACGTCTCCTGCGGTCGGTTCTGTCGCCGCCTCTTCGCTGAACCCATGTTGGCCGATCCACTCGTCGTTGAAGATCTTGCTGAGGTACCCGCGCCCGCTGTCGGGCAGCAGGACGACGACCACGTCGTCGGGCCCGAGGCGCTCGGCGACCCGCAGCGCGGCGACGACGGCCATCCCGCAGGAGCCGCCCACCAGGAGGCCCTCCTCCTTGGCGAGCCGCCGGGTCATCTGGAAGGAGTCCTTGTCGGACACGGCGACGATCTCGTCGGCGACGGTCCGGTCGTAGGCGGTGGGCCAGAAGTCCTCGCCCACCCCCTCCACCAGGTACGGCCGCCCGGACCCCCCGGAGTACACGGACCCCTCCGGGTCGGCCCCGACGACCTGGACCCGCCCGTCGCTGGCGTCCTTCAGGTAGCGCCCGGTCCCGGAGATGGTCCCGCCGGTGCCGACGCCTGCCACGAAGTGGGTGATCCGCCCCTCGGTCTGCTCCCACAGCTCGGGGCCGGTGGAGTGATAGTGCGAGAGGGGGTTGTTGGGGTTGGAGTACTGGTCGGGCTTCCAGGCGCCCGGCGTCTCCCGCACCAGCCGGTCGGACACGTTGTAGTACGAGTCCGGGTGCTCGGGGTCGACGGCGGTCGGGCAGACCACCACGTCGGCGCCGTAGGCACGCATCACGTTGATCTTGTCGGTGGAGACCTTGTCAGGGCAGACGAAGATGCACTTGTAGCCCTTCTGCTGGGCCACGATGGCCAGCCCGACCCCGGTGTTTCCGCTGGTCGGCTCGACGATCGTGCCGCCGGGCCTGAGTTCCCCGCTCTGCTCGGCCGCCTCGATCATGCGAAGGGCGATGCGGTCCTTCACGGAGCCGCCGGGGTTGAAGTACTCGACCTTCGCGAGGACGGTCGCCTGAATGCCCGCGGTCACACTGTTGAGCCTCAGCAGCGGGGTGTTGCCGACGAGGCTGATCATCGAGTCGTGGAATCGCACCGTTGTCTCCGGTTGCCGCACATAAAAGTGGTCGTCATTGGTCACGCCAGCCTAAGGCTCCGCCCCGGCATTCACCTCACGTCACGATTGGCGGACGGTCGGTACGGGGCAAGGAGTGGGTGTACGGCTACGAGGAGGTGGCGGCGACGCATGACGAGCATGTCCAGGGCAAGGGTGGCCCGGCGGATCGCGGCCGGGGCCGCGTACGGCGGTGGCGGGATCGGCCTGATGAGCGTGGCGGCCGTGGGACTGGTGCTGGCCGAGGTACGGCTGGCGAAGCGCCAGGTGGGCAACGGACGCGGTCCGCACCCGCCGAGCGCGGACGGCCTGTACGGACGCGGATACTCCACCCCGGGTGAACCTCCACTCAGACTCGTCCTGCTGGGCGACTCCACGGCGGCCGGCCAGGGCGTCCACCGGGCCCGGCTGACTCCGGGCGCACTGCTCGCGTCCGGGCTGTCGGCGGTCGCGGAACGCCCGGTGGAACTGCGCAACGTGGCGTTGCCCGGCGCCCAGTCCGACGACCTGGACCGCCAGGTGGGGCTGGTCGTCTCGGCGTCCGACCCGGTCCCCGACATCTGCGTGATCATGGTCGGCGCGAACGACGTCACGCACCGGATGCCCCCCACCCGCTCCGTCCGCCATCTCTCCTCGGCGGTACGCAGGCTGCGTACGGCGGGTGCGGAGGTGGTCGTGGGCACCTGTCCCGACCTGGGCACCGTCGAACACGTGCAGCAGCCGTTGCGCTGGCTGGCCCGGAGGGCGTCCCGGCAACTGGCGGCGGCACAGACGATCGGGGTCGTGGAGCAAGGAGGCCGCACGGTGTCGCTGGGCGACCTGCTCGGCCCCGAGTTCGAGGCCAATCCGCGCGAACTGTTCGGCCCGGACAACTACCACCCGTCGGCGGAGGGCTACGCGACGGCGGCGATGGCGGTACTCCCGACGGTGTGCGCGGCGCTGGGCCTGTGGCCGGCGGACGAGGAGCGCCCGGACGTCTCCCGCCGCGAGGGCTTCCTGCCGGTGGCGCGGGCGGCGGCGGAGGCCGCGTCGGAGCCGGGCACGGAGGTCGCGGCGGCGATGCCGACGGGCCCCAGAGGCCCCTGGGCACTCCTCAAGCGCAGGCGCCGCAGGCGCGTACCGGCGACGGACCCGGCACCCTCGCCGACCACTCCGGGAGCGGTGTCAGGCGGCTGACCGGGGCGGGCCGGAGACCGGGCCGAAGACTGGGCGGGAGAACGGGCCGCACGTGTGAGCAAGCGCTTAGACAAGTGCGGCCCGAGTCACACCGCGATACCCGTGACCGGGGCCATACGTACAGGTAACTTCCCAAGCAGGTCCGCTTGCAAGAAGTAAAAACGCCCCCTCGCACGCCAATGGAGCCGTCATGCCGGAAGCCGTCATCGTCTCGACCGCCCGCTCCCCCATCGGGCGCGCCTTCAAGGGCTCCCTCAAGGAGCTGCGCGCCGACGACCTCACCGCCACGATCATCCAGGCCGCGCTGGCCAAGGTCCCCGAGCTGGACCCGCGGGACATCGAGGACCTGATGCTCGGCTGCGGTCTGCCCGGTGGCGAGCAGGGCAACAACCTCGGGCGGATCGTCGCCGTACAGATGGGCATGGACCACCTGCCTGGCTGCACGGTCACCCGTTACTGTTCCTCGTCCCTCCAGACGTCCCGGATGGCACTGCACGCCATCAAGGCGGGCGAGGGCGACGTCTTCATCTCGGCCGGTGTCGAGATGGTCTCCCGGTTCACGAAGGGCAACTCGGACTCGTTGCCCGACACGCGCAACCCGATCTTCGCCGAGGCCGAGGCGCGTACCGCCGCCGTCGCCGAGCAGGAGGGCACCTCCTGGCACGACCCGCGCGAGGACGGCCTCGTGCCGGACGCCTACATCTCGATGGGCCAGACCGCCGAGAACCTCGCCCGCGTGAAGGGCGTGACCCGTCAGGACATGGACGAGTTCGGCGTCCGTTCGCAGAACCTCGCCGAGGAAGCCATCAAGAACGGCTTCTGGGAGCGCGAGATCACCCCGGTGACCCTGCCCGACGGCACGGTCGTCAGCAAGGACGACGGTCCGCGTGCGGGCGTGACGCTGGAGGGCACCCAGGGGCTCAAGCCGGTGTTCCGTCCCGACGGACTGGTCACGGCCGGCAACTGCTGCCCGCTGAACGACGGCGCCGCGGCCGTCGTGATCATGAGTGACACGAAGGCCGCCGAGCTGGGTCTGACCCCGCTGGCCCGCATCGTGTCGACCGGTGTCTCCGGCCTCTCCCCCGAGATCATGGGCCTCGGCCCGGTCGAGGCGAGCCGCCAGGCCCTGCGCCGGGCCGGCCTCACCGTCGACGACATCGACCTGGCCGAGATCAACGAGGCGTTCGCCGCCCAGGTGATCCCCTCCTACCGCGACCTCGGCATCCCGCTGGAGAAGGTGAACGTGAACGGCGGCGCCATCGCCGTCGGCCACCCCTTCGGCATGACGGGCGCCCGGATCACCGGCACGCTCATCAACTCCCTCCAGTTCCACGACAAGCAGTTCGGCCTGGAGACGATGTGCGTCGGCGGCGGCCAGGGCATGGCGATGGTCATCGAGCGCCTGAGCTAGAACGGGGCCCCCGAGAGCCCGAGACCCCGCGATCCCCAACTGGCGGAATCGTTTCGGTGATCGGCCGGACGCACTGAGTGAGAACGCGGCCCGGAACCCCGTAACCACCGGGGTTCTGGGCCGATTTGTGATCCAATCTCCCTCAGGATGTGACCTATCTCGCTCTGGCGGGATATCTGCGCAGGTCACGGCAGGTTCGACACCAAACCCCGGGCCCAAAGTCCTGTCCGTTTCGTGACGTTACGCACTGACAGGTGGTTAGTCCATCCTTCAAGCTGATGTAGGAAGTCGGGGGTCGACTTTGAACCGGGAGTACGTCAGTGAGCGCTACGCCTCTTGCTCTGCTGGTCGCCACAGCCACCATCACCACGGCCGTGGGCGTCGCCGTTCTGCGCACCCTGCTGGGACTGCGTCGCCAGATCGCGGCCCTGCACGCCGAACTGGCCGCCCAGAGTCTCGCCGTAGGAGCGCACGGTCTCGTACCGCAGGCGCGCACCGCCGGTGACACCGACCGGATACGCGCTGCCGTGGCCGAGGCACTCGCCGAGGAGCGGGAGCGGGAGCTCGCCGAGGCGCGTGCCTTCTGGGCCGCCCAGGAGGCCCGTGACACCTCTGACGCGCCCTCCCTGCTCGGTCTCCCCGACAGTGAGCTGTTCATGCCGCGCCCGGCCGACTTCGCGGGCCTGGAGTCCCTGGAGCCGGTGACCGAGGCCGGCACGGACACCGACGAGTTCGCCGGAGAGTCCGCCGAACTGGCCGCCGCCCGTCGCCGGCACCCCTCGCACCCCGACTTCGTACCGGCCCAGTCGCCCATCGTGAACGACCACGAGCGCACGGTGGCCTGTCTGGAGGACCTCGCCGACTCGCGCACCGCGCTGGCCGACGTCCGCCCCGGCCCCCTGGGCACCCTCGACGTCTACGTCTTCACCGACGGCACGACCCTCTGCATGACCCCGGGCCACCGCGAGACCGCCGAACGCCTCTCCGCGGCCCTGCGCTCGGGCGCGGCCCCGGTTCTCCTCGGCGGTTCGGGCATCTCGGGCGCCTACGCCCTGACCTTCGAATGCGGCGAGGAGACGGTGTACGTCCTGGCGGACAGGGTCATAGCCTCGCTGTGAGGCGCTGACTCACACGCCATCCTTCCGGCAGACGCCGAACTCCCGGCCGACGCCGAAACCGCTGCCGTGCCGCCTACACCCCGGCCCGCTGCTGAGCCTCCGCGACCAGAGCGAGCGCCGAGGCCAACTCGCCCTCGCCGCGCAGCACCAGCGCCAGATCGTGCGCGGCCACCGTCACCTGGTCCGCCGCGGCGAACATCCCCGCGTCAGGCATCACCCGGGGATCCTCCGCCGGTGATTCCAGAAGCTGCGCCCGCCGTGCCAACTCCCTGGCCAACGCCAGTGCCTCCGTCGCGGCCCCTCTTTGCAACCGACTCTGCGGCGCTGCCCGCAACCGGTCGGCAAAGTGATCCACTGCGAGCGTCAAAGGCGAGGTATCCAGCACGCCGCGAGACTACGCGTCGCAACCGGACTGTTGCCAACAACCCAACCCTCAGGCACCGTGGCGTGAAGGACCGGCTTACATCCCCTTTGCGTCCGGAGGCGCCGATGTCCCACGTCCTCTCCGAGGAGACCCACCGCAACATGCTCGCCCGCATCCCCCAATGCACCGGTCGTGAGATCTCCGACTGGTTGCGCACCGTTGACGAAGGCCCCTCCCTCTTCTGCTTCGAGGAGAAGGTCAGCTGGCTCCGGCACGAGCACAATCTCGCGTACGGCCACGCCAAAGCCCTCATTCACGAGTACGACCTGAGGAGGGCCGCGCGCAAGTTTCTCTGAGGGCACGCCCCGCTGAGAGACCGAGGCACGCACCGACACCACGACGGACACCACGACGAAGGGCCCCGGGACTGATCCCGGGGCCCTTCTACTGCCTACTGCCTGGCGTACTAGTCGTTGCCCTGCAGGATGGCGATCAGCCGCAGGAACTCCAGGTAGATCCAGACCAGCGTCATCGTGAGGCCGAAGGCGGCGAGCCAGGCCTCCTCGCGCGGCGCGCCGTAGGCGATGCCGTCCTCGACCTGCTTGAAGTCGAGGGCGAGGAAGCACGCCCCGAGCAGGATGCCGATGATGCCGAACATGATGCCGAGGCCGCCGCTGCGGAAGCCGAGGCCGTCACCGCCGCCGAACACCGCGAACAGCAGGTTCACGGCCATCAGCAGCACGAAGCCGAGCGCCGCCGCCATCACGAAGCCGTAGAAGCGGCGGTTGACGCGGATCCAGCCCGCCTTGTACGCCACGAGTACGGCGGTGAAGACCGCCAGCGTGCCGATCACGGCTTGCATGGCCGCACCGCTCGCGATGCGGTTGTCGACGACGCTGGAGACGACGCCGAGGAAGACACCCTCGAGAGCCGCGTACGTCACGATCAGCGCGGGCGAGGCCTTGCGCTTGAAGGACTGGACGAGGCCCAGGACCATCGCGACGAGACCGGCGCCGATGGCGATGCCGTAGGACCTGCTGATGTTCGCGTCGTCCACGGGCAGCAGCGCCCAGGCGAGCGCCGCCGTGACGACGAGCACACCGAGCGTGGTGGCCGTCCGCATGACGACGTCGTCCATCGTCATCCGGCCGGTGGAGACCGGGGCCTGCGGCGGTGCGCCGTGCGAGCGGTCCTGCTGGGCGTAGGGGTTGGTCGCGTACGGGTTGCCGCCCTGCTGGGCGTGCTGGTCCGCATACGGGTTGCCCGGCTGCGTACCGACAGCTGCGCCCCCGGCCTGCGGCGCGGTGTTGAAGCCCGCGTAGCCGTTGTCGCGGCTGAACCCCCGTCGCGAGAAGACCGGGTTGCTGCTCCTCATTGCACTCCTCCATGGCCACACTGCGTGGTCTTGGGCTCAAGAGTAATAGGTGGGCAAAGGATTGACCCTAGTGCTTGGGGAGGATCTTTCCCTCGTCCTGTCGCGAACACGCTACGCGCCCCCTTGATTCCCGGCCACGGAGCCCCTGGACCATGACCAACCCGGTACAGAGCCGAGACCGGCCCCTGATCTCCTGATCCCGTGACCCTTTGGTCTCCGTCGATCTCCGTCGATCCCCGTCGATCTCGGTCTCCGTCGTCTGTCCCGTCAGTCGAGAGGGAAACCCGTGTACCCCTCGGCGAGGTCGGTCTCCGCCGAGGGGGCGCCGGCGATGCGTTCCAGCCGGGCCAGCTGGAGCCGGTCCTCGAAGGGAGTGGCGTCCGGGGTCCGGTGCAGGAGGGTCGTCATGTCGTACGAGAACCGCTCGGCCTGCCAGACGCGGCGCAGACAGGTCTCGGAGTAGGCGTCGAGCAGTTCCGCCGACCCGGTCTCCTTCTCGTGCGTCAGTGCGCGCGCGAAGGTCACGACGTCACCGACGGCGAGGTTGAGCCCCTTGGCACCGGTGGGCGGCACGATGTGCGCGGCGTCCCCGGCCAGGAACAGGCGTCCGTGGCGCATCGGCTCGTGGACGTAACTCCGCATCGGTGTCACGGACTTCTGGGTGATGGGCCCCCGGTCGAGCTTCCAGCCGTCGGCGGTCTCGAAGCGGCGTTCCAGCTCGTCCCAGATCTGCTCGTCGCCCCATTCCTCGGCGTCGGTGCCGTCCGGCACCTGGAGGTAGAGGCGGGAGACGGACGGGGACCGCATGGAGAGAAGGGCGAAGCCGCGGTCGTGGCGGGCGTAGACCAGCTCGTCGTGCGAGGGCGGTACGTCGGCGAGGATGCCGAGCCAGCCGAAGGGGTACGAACGTTCGAAGACCTGGGTGAGTTCGGCGGGGATCGCCGTACGGGCCACCCCCCAGAAGCCGTCGCAGCCGACGACGTACTCGCACTCCAGTACGTCCTCGCGCCCCTCGTGCCGGAACCGCACCCGGGGACCGTCACTGTCGGCGTCCTCCACGGCGAGCGCCTCCGCCTCGAAGAGCAGCGGGCCGCCGTCCGCCAGCTGGAGGGCGATGAGGTCCTTGCAGACCTCGGTCTGCGCGTACACCATCACGGACCGGCCGTCGGTGAGGGCGGGGAAGTCGACGCGGTGGCGCTTCCTGTCGAAGCGCAGCTCGATGCCGTCGTGGCGCAGGCCCTCCCGGTCCATGCGGGCGCCGGCCCCGGCGGCGCGCAGCACGTCGACGGTTCCCTGCTCCAGGATCCCGGCCCGCTGCCGCCGCTCCACGTACTCCCGGTCGCGGCTCTCCAGGACGACCGAGTCGATACCGGCGTTGTGGAGCAGCCGGGCGAGCAGGAGCCCGGCGGGGCCGGCTCCGATGATGCCGACGGTGGTACGCATCGGTCGTTCCCTTCACACACCCGTTCAGGATGTTCGCGTAGCGGTGTCCGTGGAGGTTGTTCGTGTAGTGAAATTTCCTTCACGAGTTGACTGTGATGAGTGTCCGACCGCACACAGCCGCTGTCAACGGTTCCGCGATGAATACCTCAATGAAGGCAGCACCGACAAATCCGGCAAACGGCTGTCGAAAGTGCCCGGAGCCGGACTTGAACCGGCACGCCCGCGAAGGGGCAGCGAGGTTTAAGCTCGCCGTGTCTGCATTCCACCATCCGGGCAGGCCCTGGGCACCGCATCGAGGTTCCGAGCCTATCGGGACACCCCACCCGTACTGAGGGTGAGGGCCCCGATGTTGTCTTATTTTATTGACTTCTGAGGGTGCATCAGCACCTGGAACTAGCCATCCGCACTTGCCACCAGCCTTTCGCGAGGCGGCTCGGCGCACATGCGGAATGACGGAATTTCACCGTTCGAACAAGGGGGCTCCACCTGTTCTTGCCATATCCCGTCCGGGGCGGGACGTACAGGACCTAGGGGACGGCCGTCATCCCCAGGTATGACACCGGCCCGCCGGGTCCGTCCGGAGTCTGCCTTCGGAACCGGAACAACGGCTGACTACACGGCGACCTCCGGCCACGACGATGGTTCACGAGCCTCAGACCTCGCGCCGCCGTCCCGACAGGAGCCCCACCCGTGACCACAACTCCCCTCGCCGACCGGGCAGCCGGCACCACGGTGGCCGCCCGCGCCACGGAACTGTCCAAGGTCTACGGACAGGGAGAGACGCAGGTCGTCGCCCTCGACCAGGTCTCCGTCGACTTCCGGCAGGCCGAGTTCACCGCGATCATGGGCCCGTCCGGTTCCGGCAAGTCCACGCTGATGCACTGCGTGGCGGGCCTGGACTCGTTCTCGTCCGGCTCCGTGCGCATCGGCGACACCGAGCTGGGCTCGCTCAAGGACAAGCAGCTCACCAAGCTCCGCCGGGACAAGATCGGCTTCATCTTCCAGGCGTTCAACCTGCTGCCGACGCTGACCGCCCTGGAGAACATCACCCTCCCGATGGACATCGCGGGCCGGAAGCCGGACAAGGAGTGGCTGGATTCGGTGATCTCGATGATCGGCCTCGCCGACCGTCTCCGCCACCGCCCCTCCCAGCTCTCCGGCGGCCAGCAGCAGCGCGTCGCCGTGGCCCGGGCACTGGCCTCCCGCCCCGACATCATCTTCGGCGACGAGCCGACCGGGAACCTCGACTCCCGCGCGGGCGCCGAGGTACTGGGCTTCCTGCGCAACTCCGTACGGGAGCTGGGGCAGACGGTCGTGATGGTCACCCACGACCCGGTGGCGGCGGCGTACGCGGACCGGGTGGTCTTCCTCGCGGACGGGCGCATCGTGGACGAGCTGTACGGCCCGACGGCCGACGGCGTCCTGGACCGCATGAAGCAACTGGACACCAGGACGGTCCGCACCAGCTGACGCGCGGCCACCGCCGTACGGGAGTTGACGACAGGTCAACTCCTGTCTCCCTCACCCCTCTTCTTCACGACCTCGACTCGACGGACTGAGACGACACCCATGTTCCGTACCGCCCTGCGCAACGTACTCGCGCACAAGGCCAGGCTTCTGATGACCGTGCTCGCCGTGATGCTCGGCGTCGCGTTCGTGTCCGGGACCCTGGTCTTCACCAACACGCTCTCCAACGCCCTCCAGAACAGCTCCGCCAAGGGCTTCGACCAGGTCGACGTCGCCGTGGAGCCGGGCTACCAGGAGGATGTGGGCGACAAGATCGGCAAGACCCCGGAGCTGACGCAGGCCCTGCTGGAGAAGACCGCGAAGGTTCCGGGCGCCGGCTCGGTCATCGGCGTCGTGAACGGCTACACGGCCATCGCCGACAAGGACGGCAAGCTCCTCGGCGGCGGTTTCCAGTCACAGGGCGCCAACTACTGGGGCGACAAGGACGCCCGGTACCCGCTGAAGGAGGGCACCGCGCCGAAGGGCGCCGGTCAGGTCGCCCTCGACACGAGGACCGCCGAGCGGGCGGGCTACAAGGTCGGCGACACCGTGCGCCTCTCGGTGGACGGCCCGGTGCTCTCCCCCACCGTCTCCGGCGTCTTCACCACCGACGACGGCAACGTGGCGGCCGGCGGCAGCCTCGCCCTCTTCGACACGGCGACCGCGCAGCGGCTGTTCGGCAAGGTGGGCACGTACGACGAGATCGACGTCAAGGCGGCGGCCGGGACGAGTCAGACCGCGCTCAAGTCGGCGGTGGACAAGGCACTGCCGCGAGACAGCGTCGAGACGACGACGGGCACCCAACTCGCCGACGACCAGGCGCGGATCATCGCCGCGTCGATGAGCGGCATGAAGCAGGGCCTGCTGGTCTTCGCGGGCATCGCGCTCTTCGTCGGTACGTTCATCATCGCCAACACCTTCACCATGCTGGTCGCCCAGCGCACCAAGGAACTGGCGCTGATGCGGGCGGTCGGCGCGTCACGTCGGCAGATCACGCGGTCCGTGCTGATCGAGGCGTTCGTGGTCGGCGCGGTGGCTGCGGTGACGGGGCTCGTCGCGGGCATCGGTATCGGGGTCGGGCTGAGGTCCCTGCTGGGCGTGCTCGGCGCGACCGTGCCCGACGGGCCGCTGGTCGTCACCTCGGGCACGGTCGGCGCGGCCCTCGCGGTCGGCATCCTCATCACCATGCTGGCGGCCTGGCTCCCCGGCCGTCGCGCCGCGAAGATCCCGCCGGTCGCCGCCATGAGCAGCGTCCACGCGACCGCGACCACCAAGTCGCTGGTGCTGCGCAACACGCTCGGCGCGCTCTTCTCGGGCGCGGGCGTCGCCGTGGTCCTCGTGGCCACCACGATGAGCGGCTCGGACGGCCAGGCCCCCATGGGCATCGGCGCGGTCCTGCTCATCATCGGCGTCTTCATCCTCACCCCGCTGCTGTCCCGCCCGATGATCGCCGCCGCCGCCCCGCTCATGCGCGTGTTCGGCGTCTCCGGGAAGCTGGCCCGCCAGAACTCGGTCCGCAACCCCCGCCGTACGGCCGCCACGGCCTCCGCGCTGATGATCGGGCTCACCCTCATCACCGGGATGACGGTGATGGCGGGCAGCGTCCAGAAGTCGATCGACAAGATGGCCTCGGACTCGGTCAGGGCCGACTACGTCATCTCGATGGCCAACGGCAACGACCTCTCCCCCGACGTCGCCGCGAAGCTGGCGAAGACGTCCGGAGTGACCGCCGCCGGCTCCGTACGCTACGGCGCCGTACGTATCGCACGCACGACGGAGTCCGTCACCGGCGTCACCGGCGTCACGATCGGCGAGCTGACGAGACTGACGCTCGACGACGGCACGTTCAAGGTCAGCCCCACCCAGGTGGTCGTGGACGGCCGCACGGCCGACTACCGCCACTGGAAGGTGGGTTCGACCTTCACAGCCGCGTACGAGGACGGCAAGAAGCAGCAGCTGACGGTGGCGGGCGTGTACGAGGGCAACGAGCTGCTGAACGGCATCCTGCTCGACAACTCCCTGCTGGCCGCGCACCGGACGGACGCGTCCGGCCTGTCCGACCGGCAGGTCATGGTGAAGACGTCGGACGGCGCGACGAGCGCGACGAAGGACAGGCTGGCGAAGGCCCTGGGCTCCAACCCGGCCATCAGGATCCAGGACAAGAAGGACATCTCCGACGAGACCGCGCGGGATGTCACGCTGATGCTGAACATGCTCTACGGCCTGCTGGCGATGGCGATCCTGGTCGCCGTCCTGGGGGTCATCAACACCCTGGCCATGTCGGTGTTCGAACGCTCCCAGGAGATCGGCATGCTCCGCGCGATCGGCCTCGACCGCAAGGGCATCAAGCGGATGGTCCGCCTGGAGTCCCTGGTCATCTCCCTCTTCGGCGGCGTTCTGGGCATCGGGCTCGGCGTGTTCTTCGGCTGGGCGGCCGGCGAACTGGTGAGCACAACCCTGCCGACGTACGAACTCGTCCTGCCCTGGGCCAGGATGGCGCTCTTCCTGCTCCTCGCCGCCACGGTGGGCGTCCTGGCGGCCCTGTGGCCGGCTCGCCGTGCGGCCGGCCTGAACATGCTGACGGCGATCAAGTCGGAGTAGTAACAGCCGTAGAAGGTAA
>NZ_AEJB01000141.1 GCF_000331005.1 Streptomyces turgidiscabies Car8 | reverse complement strand
GTGGGGAGCGACGGTGCGCAGCGCGGTGCGCAGGAGGTACGGCAGGCGGTACTGGAAGAAGCGGTGGGACGAGCCGTCGCTGACGAGGTCGACCTCAAGGAGCAGGAACTCCACCAGTTCCTCCAGCAGTTCCTCGGTGTCGTCGGCGTCCCGGCCCAGGGCACGGGCCGCGTTCTCCACCGTCAGCACGCTCTCACCCGCTCCGGCCAGCTTGGCCAGCGCTTCGCGCAGGGACGGGGTGAGGCCCTGGCAGCGCCGGACGACATGGTGGAAGGGGGTCGGACGCTGGGGGCAGACGGCTGCCGGGCGGTCCCTGCTCATCCACTCGACGAGTTGCCGTGTCGACCAGTGCGGACGCAGTCCGAGCAGACCGGCCGCCTCGACCACCGGCCCGGGCAGTCCACCGCACAGATCGATCAGCGTGCGCAGCGACGAGGCGTCGCCCAGGAGACGGTCACGCCCCAGGGCCTGCAGGACGAGTTCCCCCGACTGGTCCGGCTGGAGCGGCGGTACGTCCACCGGTTTCCCTAGCTGGCCGCCGTACAGGCGTCGGTATCCGGCCACCAGCAGGCCCGACCCGGAGTTGGCCGGGACGAGGTCCGTGACCTGTTCCGCGGCCCCGACGTCGTCGACGATCAGCAGTACGCGGCGGGAGGCGAGCCAGGACTGCAGGGTCCTGGCCCGCCCGGGTCTGGTCGGGGGCAGCTCGGAGCGCCGGCATCCGACCGTCTCCAGCAGATCCGCCAGGACGTCTTCGACGGGGCGCGGCGCGGCCGGGTCGCCGAAGGACACGTACAGCCGGCCGTCGGGGAAGACGTCGCCCAGGCCGTGGGCGACGGCGACGGCGAGGGCGGTGGTGCCCGCGCCGGGCGGCCCGGCCATGGCGACGCACCGAGCGCCGTCCGTGCCGCCGGGCTCCGTGAGCAGCCGGGTGATCCGGGTGATCTCGGCCGCGCGTCCCATGAGCGGTACGTCCGGCGGCAGGCTCACCAGGGGCTCGTCGTGCGGGCTCTCCGCGGGGGAGTCGATCACCATGGTCCGTTCCACGGGCAGGTCGAGCCCGCGGTCGCCGGCCAGGACCTGCTGGTGCAGCCGCTGGAGTTCCGCGCAGGGCTCCAGCCCCAGTTCACGGGCGAGCACCCGGCGGATGCGCTGGAAGACCTCCAGGGCGTCCGGGCGCCGGCCGGCCCGGTACAGGGACAGCATGAGCTTGGCGTGCAGTCCCTCCCGGGTCGGGTTGTCGGCGGCCAGGCCGGTGAGTTCGCTGATCAGACGGTGGTGGCGGCCGAGGAGGAGATCGGCGTCGATGCGCTCCTCCATCACCTCGTAGCGCCGTTCCTCCAGCCGCAGTGCGTCGATGCCCACGACCGGGCCGGGGGCCAGGTCACTGAGGGCTGGTCCCCGCCACACGGCGAGGGCCCGATGGAGAAGATCGGCTGCTTCGGAGACCGCGCCGCGCTCCATGACCTCCCGTCCCCGTGCCGCGAGTTCGGTGAACTCCTGTGCGTCCAGGCAGGCCTGAGGTGTGGCGAGCCGGTAGCCCCCGGGTGTGGTCAGCAGCGCCTGGGGCGAGTCTGCGCCGTCCGGGGACTGTGCCTCGCCCAGCCCGGGGAGTTTGCGCAGTTGGTAGATGTAGGTCTGCAGGGTGGTGGCGGCACTGCACGGTGGGCGCTCTTCCCACAGCTCCTCGACGAGTTGATGCAGGGGAACCGTGGTGTTGGCCCTCAGCGCCAGCAGCGCGAGGACCTGACGTACCTTCGGGGCGGATGGCGTGACGTGTACTCCGTCGTGCACGACTTGCAGCGTTCCGAGTAAACCGAACTGCAGCACTGGCCCTCCCGTTATTCGCATCTGACACGGCCTGATGCCCGACGTGAGCGTGCGGTTGATCCCTTGACTCTGGCTTGAGCTGCGCTCGACAGGTGAGGGCAATCCGATGTCTGTCTCAAAACCTTCCGCGGCGATCACTTCCCCCGGGTACGCTACACAAAGCATTCATGTGCCAGAAGCATTTAGTTGCGAAGAGCTCAGTATGTACCTGACAAGGAGTCCCGATGGCGCAATCCGGGCCGGGCGGCGCGAGCGGAGCGGCTGCTCCCGCTCAGCCGCTGCCGCCACGCTTCCCCCTCCTGCTCGCGTCCCTGCTGCTGACCAGCGCGATGTCGATGCTCGACCAGTCGATCGTGGCCACCGCCGGGCCCAGCCTGACCGGTGATCTGGGGGCCCTGGACCTCTACAGCTGGACATTCACCGCGTACATGCTCACGTTCAGCGTGGCCATGCCCGTCTACGGGAAGCTCGGCGACATCTTCGGGCGCCGGACCGTCTACCTCTCGGCCGTGCTGATCTTCCTCGTCGGCTCGGCCGCCTGCGGCGCCGCCGGTTCGATGGGCCAGCTCATCGCCTTCCGGGCGATCCAGGGGCTGGGCGGCGGCGGACTCCAGGTGAGTGCCTTCTCCGTACTGGGCGATCTGATGCCGCCCCGTCAGCGCGCCAAGTACCAGGGGTGGTTCGCCGGGGTCATGGTGATCTCCAACCTGGCCGGCCCACTCGCCGGCGGTGTGCTGACCGACCAACTGGACTGGCGCTGGATCTTCTACGTCAACATCCCGCTCGGGCTCCTCGCACTCGCGGGCCTCGCCACCCTGCTGCCCCGCACCCCCCGCCGCACGGAACGGCCGCGCATCGACTACTCCGGTACGGCACTGCTGTGCGCCCTCATCGGAAGCCTGGTCCTCGCCACCGACCGGGCCGGACGGGACGGCTGGGGCGACCCCGGGGTCCTCGCCCTCGGCGCCGCGGCGGTGCTGTCGGCCGGCCTGTGGGTCTGGCGGGAGCGGTCCGCCGCCGAACCGATCGTCCCGCTGGGCCTGTTCGCCGACCGCACCTTCACCATCTGTGTGGCCGTGGCCTTCGGGGTCAGCTTCGCGTTCTTCGGCTGTGTCAACTTCGTGCCGCTCTTCTACCAGGCCGCGCTGGGCGTCAGCGCCACCCGGACCGGGCTGCTCTTCCTCCCGGCGATGATCGGCATGGCGGTGGCCACCGTCGTGGCCGGACAGGTGATCGCGAAGACCGGACGGTACAAGTGGTTCCCGGTGGTGAGCACGGCACTGGCCGCCGGCGCCGCCGCCGTCATGTCGCTGACCTCGCAGGACACCGGTGCCACGACCGTCGCGGTGCTGCTCGCCGTGATGGGAGTCGGGGTCGGGCTGTCCTCCCAGGTGACCACGCTCGTCGCCCAGAGCACCGCACCCCGTCAGCACATGGGGGTCAGCACGTCCACGGTGGGCCTCGCCCGCAACCTGGGCACGGCCTTCGGTGCCACGGTCTTCGGCTCGATCCTCAACGCCCGGCTGGCCACCGAGGCGGCGGCCCTGCTCCCCGCGGAGACGGCCGACCGGATCGTCTCGGGCACCTGGGACCCCGCCCGGCCGGGCTCCCTCACCCCCCGTACGGCCGAGGCGGTCTCGGAGGTCTACGGCAACGCGATGTCGACGGTCTTCCTCTCGGCGGTACCGGTCCTGCTGGTCGGCCTGGTCCTGGCGCTGCTGCTGAAGGACGTACGGCTGGAGGCGCGCGGACCGGGAGGGCCGGGAGGCCCGGGTGGTCAGGGAGGTCCGGGAGGCCCCGGGGCGCCGAGCGTGAAGTCGGGCACGGGTGGGTGAGCTCCGCCCCCTTGGCGTCGGCCTTCATGCCGGCGGAGGTCCGCGCGACGGAGGCCCCCGTCAACGGGGCCCCGTCAGCGGAGGTCCATGTCCTCCCACACCTCGGCGAGGTCGTTCCACACCGCGCGCTCATGGGCCGGCAGGTCCGAGAGCGGGGTCGAGGGCAGGCGTTCGGGGTGACCCGGGAGCGGGGCGGAGGGCGGGACGACGTACGGGGTGAAGCCGTAGCACTCCGGTGGGGTCAGGGCGCCGAAGCACTGGCCCACGGCGACCAGTCCCGCCGCCGATTCGTGCCACGCCCGCCGAAGCCACGTCCTCACCCTGCGCACGACGATTCCCCTCATCCGGATGCCGGGGCCCGAAACTGTCACTTCGTCTTCGAAGGCGGCTGGAGCGGACGTCCAGCGCCGCGCCGGCGGCGACCAGTGGGCAACGAGCCGTGCACCAGCGGGTGTCGAGCACGAGCGGGCATGGTGTGACCGGGGGCGGGTCCACGGCCTGGCAGGCCCCCGACCGGCGGGCTGGGCGTTCCGTCTCCCCCGTGGCGCCGCGCCCAGCCCCCGGCAGCCCTGGTCCTGCCCGCGGCGACGGGCCGCCCGGCGTTCACTCGACGCCGGGGCCGCCTGCGGGGCCGGTGATCAACGGGCGGTCCGAGGACCAGCTCCGGGAACGCGATCCAGCGCTGCCGCGAGTTCCCCCCGTCGCCGGATGCCCAGCTTGCGGTAGGCGCTGGTCAGGTGGGTTTCCACGGTGCGGCGGGCCACGTGCAGGAGCTCGGCGATCTCCGTGTTCGTGCGGCCCTCCGCCGCCAGCTCCGCGATCCGGCGCTCGCTCGCCGTCAGGGTCGTCGCCGTGCGGCGGGCGCCGCCCTCGCGCAGGGCCTCGTCGGCGGCCGAGCGCAGGCGTACGGCGCCCAGGCGTTCGGCGCGTTCGGCCGCCTCGCGCAGGGACTTGCGGGCGCGGGTACGTTCGCCGGCGGCGATGAGCTGGCGGCCCCGGGCGATCAGGGCCGGGATCAGTTCCGTCTCGACGGAGGCGTCACGCAGGACCCGTACGGACTCGTCGGACAGGTCGAGGCCGTGGCGCCCGCCGGTCGCCGTGCCGAGTACGCGCAGTGAACGGCCGATCAGACGCGGGGTGTTCCACACCCGGGCCAGCCGCAGTTCCTCCTCGGCCAGCACGAGCGCCTCCCGGGGGTGGCCGAGAGCGAGCCGGCACTGGGCGGCGGCGGCCCGCCACGGTGTGACCACCGGGCTCAGCACCTCGCGTGCGGACTGGCGGCGCCCGCACTCCAGGAAGTCCCCGAGGGCGCCGGCCGGATCCCCGGAGGCGGCGCGCACCACGCCCCGCGCGTACAGGAAACGGTTCAACTCCCAGGAGTCGTGCGCCTCCCGCAGGTCGAAGGCGTCGGCGAGCCGCCAGGCCTCGTCCAGGCGGCCGGTCTCGACGAGCGCGAGCAGTACGTGCGCCTCCGCGTTCGTCGGACCGTTCCCGCTCCCGTTTCCGGTCCCGGGTCCTGCCGCTGCCGCGGGCTTCCTCTCGTCGCCGGCCTCGCTCCATGGCTCCGTCCCGGTGCCGGCCCCGGCCGCCCACTCCCACCCGAATCCGGACCCGAATCCGAACCCCTCGCCGTCGGCCGTCCCGTCCCTCCGCCACGACTCCGGTTCGCTCAGCAGTTGCCCGTAGTCACCGCGGGCGGCGGCTATGTCCGCGCGTACGTTCAGCAGGGCCTCGTGCATCGGGTGGAGCAGGGTGGGGCGCTGGCCGGTCAGGCCCCGGTCCGTCAGGCGTTCGGCCTCGTCGAGTTCGTCGGCCCACTGGGCCACCGCCGCCGCCGTGCCGAGCAGGAAGGGCTCCGCCAGTGGGCCGGCCGGCTCCGTGAGCAGGGCGCGTACGCGCTTCATGGCGGCGTCCGACGAGGTCAGACCGGCGGTCGCCTCGTACCGTACGAGAAGGGCGCGGCCGGCGGGGCCGAGTGCCTGGGGGGTGTGTTCGGCGGTCTCGCGCAGCCGGCGGTACGTCTCCTCGCGGATCGTCTGGTCGTGGTCGGAGAGCAGGGCCGAGGCCGTCTGGACCGTGCGGAGCAGGTCCGGGTGGTCCGTCAACTGGCCGTCCAGGTTGTGCAGCAGGGTCACCGCCGCGCGAGCCTCACCGCGTCTGGCCAGCGCCGTGCCCAGGGCCACCGCGGCCTGTACGCGGTACCGGGGCTGACCCGGCAGCCGCATCGCCTCCGTGAGCCGGGGGATACCCGCCGAGGAACGTACGGCGGCGAACTCCAGCGAGCCCAGCTCGGTCAGCACCTCGGCCCGGCGGCCCGCCGACATCGGCTCGGTCAGCGCCCGGCGCAGCAGGACCACCGCGTCGTCGGTGCGGTCGTCGCGGACCGCGCCCGTGGCCGCGTCCAGAAGGGCGTCCGTCGCCCACACCTCGTCCACCGTGCCCGACCGCAGGAGCTGCCCGGCGACCGTCTCGGTCGGGTCGCCGCGCCGCAGCATCGCCTCGGCCGCCGCCCGGTGCGCCGCCTGCCGGTCGGCGGCGGGCCAGCCGGCGAGGACCGCGTCCCGCAGGAGCGGGTGGGCGTAACGGGGGCGGCCGTCGACGTCGAGGCGCAGCAGACCCAGCCTGGTCATGGCGGTCAGCCAGCCTCGGACCCGGGCCGGATCCGACCCCGACGATCCCAGCCCGCTCGACGCGCCCAACTCGCCCATGCCTGTGACGGTTTCGATGAACAGGTCGACCTCGGCGCCCTCGGGCAGCTCGTCCAGCGCGGCGAACACGCGTGCCGCGTCGGCCGTCGCGGCCCCGGCGCAGTCCAGCCACCAGGCCACCGCCGCCGGGTACGCCCCCGGATACAGCGCGGCGCACGTCTCCGGGAGCGCGGCCGGTGCGCCGGTGGTGGTGTTCCGGTCCTCCAGGAGGGCGCGCAGGAGCAGCGGGTTGCCCCCGCTCGCCCGTACGTGGTCCGCCACCCACCTCTTCGGCGCGTCGCCGACGGCCGAACGCACCAGCTCCGTCGCCGCGTCGCGGCTCAGCGGGGCGAGGGTGTGGGTGCGTACGAGAGCGGGGGAGAGGGTGTGGACCAGCCCGGCGGACGGCGGGTCGACGTCGTACTGGCTGCGTTCCGTCACCAGCAGGAGCACCGGTAATCGGTCCACCCGGCGCGCCGCCTCGATCAGCCAGCACCGGGAGTCCTCGTCCGCGAGGTGTACGTCGTCCACGGCGACGAGGACCGGACCCTCGGCCGCGTACGCGTGCAGCGACCGCCAGAGCCGGGCGGCCGGGTGCGGAGCCTGGATGGCCAGTTCCTGTAACTCCTGTATCGGAGACAGCAGTTGCTCTATGACGGGGAGGTGGGCGCCGGTCGCGCTGCCCTCGGCGGAGCAGCGGACGCGCAGGACGCGCATGCCGTGAGTCTCCGCGTGCTCGGTGGCGGCCTCCAGGAGGGCGGTACGGCCGGTGCCGGTCGCGCCGCGCAGCAGGACCAGGCGGCCCGTTCCCTCGCGGGCGCGTGCCGCCTCGTCGGCAACCAGCGCCAGGGCTTCCCGGCGCTCATACAGCGCTGAGGACGATGGTGAGGGCATGCCTGCCTCCTGTCTTGGGTAGGTGCCGGTCGGTGTCGTGGTCGAACTGGTGGCCGATCTCGTGGTGTCTCTCGTGGTGGTCCACGATTGTGCGTGCCCCATCAGCCACAGAAGTGTGGGCTGTGCACGTCTGCCACCGACCCCTCGAAGGTGGCGGCACCTGACCCTGGGGGCAGTTCTTGCGCACCACACTCCGCACCACAGTCCCCGGCACGGGGGCCGGGGCCGGCACGAGGGCCAGTACCGGACCGGCGTCCGAACCCGGACGCCGCGTACCCGTCGCCGTGCACGCGGGCGACCCGATCTCCCGCGCCGGCGCGGTCAGCCAGCTGCGGCAGCACCCGGTGGTCGAACTCCGGGAGGAGGCCGACAGCGGACCCGGCGTCGTCGCCCTGCTGGTCAGCGAGACCCTCGACGACACGACGCTCTCGCGCCTGCGCCGACTCGTCCGCAGCGAGGGCGCCAAGGCCGTCCTCGTGGTGGGCATGCTGCGCGAGAACGAACTCCTCGACGTCATCGAGTGCGGTGTCGGAGCCATCGTCTGGCGCCATGAGGCCACCGGACACCGGCTGGCGCAGGCC
Organism: Streptomyces turgidiscabies Car8; assembly: GCF_000331005.1. Taxonomy (GTDB): domain Bacteria; phylum Actinomycetota; class Actinomycetes; order Streptomycetales; family Streptomycetaceae; genus Streptomyces; species Streptomyces turgidiscabies. The sequence goes on along the minus strand of NZ_AEJB01000141.1, from coordinate 8,381 downwards.
GTACTCGCCGCCGCCCGGGGTGACGGCGACCTTCCTTCCGACCTGCTCGGCCGTCTCATCAGCCAGGTGGGCACACTGCACCGCACGGCGGCCGGCCAGCCCGGTGCCCCCACCTCGGGCCTCGCGCCGCGCGAGGTCGATGTCCTGCGCCTCGTCGCCGAGGGGCTCGACACCGGGGAGATCGCCAGCAAGCTGTCCTACTCCGAGCGCACGGTCAAGAACGTGATGCATGGACTCACCACACGGCTGCACCTGCGCAACCGGGCGCATGCCGTGGCCTATGCCTTGCGCGAAGGCTACATCTGATCGAACGGGCAATCGGAAGCGGCGCGCGGACACCAACTCATGCCCGTCACCCGTCCCTTGCGTGCCTGCGCGGACGGGCGCCCTTGACGACACGATGGCCGTGAGTACGGGAAAGCGCGTCGCCGGGGACCGGAGACGGCACGCGCCCGCACGGCAAACAGGCGGCAAGGCAGGGCGTTACGGCAGGGCAGGGCTGCACGGCACAGCAGGGCGGCGGGAGCGCGACAGTGATCCACGAGGTGGACGAGGTCCTCAAGGGGCTGCTCGGTGGTGGCGCCCTCGCCGGATCCGGCATCGACGTCTTCTTCGACGCTCCGACCCGCGACTGGGCAGCCCGGCGCAACGGCCCCGCGATCAACGCCTACTTGTACGACATCCGTGAGGACACCGCCCGTCGCCAGCGCGGCACCGTCTCCATCCGTGACGAGCGTGACGTGATCGTCCGGCGCCGACAGCCGCCCCGCTGGTTCAGGCTGTCCTACCTCGTCACCGCCTGGACCAAGCAGCCCCAGGACGAACACCGCATCCTGTCCGCCGCGTTGGCCACCCTGCTGCCGCGCGAACTGCTCCCACCCGATGAACTCCCGCCGCCCCTACGTGAGTTGGGGCTCTCCGTCCCGCTATCCGTGTCCGGGACCCACACGGAGTCCCGTTCCCTGGCCGAGATCTGGTCCGCTCTCGGCGGTGAACTCAAGCCGTCCCTCGACCTCGTGGTCACGGCCCCCTTCCCGGCCTTCCCCGAGTACGACGCCGGACCCCCGGTCACGGAGGGCGCGGCCGTCCGCGTCCGCGCGATCGACGGCTCGCTGGAAGACTCCCCTGAACGGGCCCATCAGTCACGGCACTTGGAGAACGGGCAGACAGGAAAGCGCACTTCGTGACTCCCAGAACCTCCGCGGCCTCCGGGCTGCTCGCCCGCCTCTCCCGACTGCGGGCCCAGACGGCGCGGTTGGTCGAGTCGCGCAGCGCCGACGACCCGACGGCCGACGATCCGCTGCGCGGGCTGTACCTGTCCGAGGAGGCGGTACGGTACCTGCTCCTGCGGCCTGGAACCCAGGAGCCGCAGGACCCCTCCGAGCAGCAGCCCGGCGTCTTACCCGGTGTCTCGCCCGTGGCCGACGGCGACGACCCGCTGGCGCGTCTCGCCGGCCGCCTCGGCCTCGTCGCCCTGGACGTCCACATCCTCCTGGCCGCTCTCGCCCCCGACCTCGACCGTTCCTTCGAGCCCCTCTACGGCTATCTCAACGACGACGTCGGCCGCCGCCGGGCCACCACCGGCCTCGCCCTCGACCTGTGCGGACTCCCCGTGCACGAGCCGGCGGCCAGGGCCCGCTTCCACCCCTCGGCACCCCTGACCGCGCTCGGCCTCCTGACCGTCGAGGAGCCCGAACGCCCCTTTCCCAGCCGCCAGTTGAGCGTCCCCGACCGGGTCGTCGCCCACCTTCTCGGCGACGACACCCTGGACGCGGCCCTCGCCGGCCACGTACGCCCCCTCGCGCCCACAACCTCGTCCTGCTCCTCTTCGTACGCGACGGAGTTCGCCGACAGGCTGGCCGCGCTGCTCACCGGCAAGGCTCCCGGTGATCCGCAGCCACCCACCGTCTACCTGCGCGAACATCGCGAGGGCGACGGCCTGGCCTGCGTCACGGCGGCCCTGCACACCGCCGGACTCGACGCGTTGCACTTCTCCGGCCCAGAGGACCGGATCCCCGACCTTCTGCGTGAGGCGCGGCTCAGTGGCCGGGCCGTCGTCGTGTCGCCCCTGCCCGAGCAACCGGCCGCCCTCGTCAGGGCGTTGACCGGGCCGAACGTGTCGGACGTACCCGTGCTGCTCACCGGGTCCGGCCCGTACGACCCCCACTGGTCCGAGGACGATCCGCTGGTCCTGGAGGCACCTCGGCAGGGTGCGGGGCAGCTGGACGCCTGGGGAGACGCGCTGCGCCGCAGCCCGGACCGTCCCGATGACCTGACCCCGGGCCCGGGCTCGGACCCGGACCTCGGGTTCGAGCTGGCGGCCACCGTCGCCCCGTACCGTCTCGGCGCCGACCGCATCGTGCGGGCCGCCCGCGCCGCCCAGCGCCTCGCCGGTTTCGACGGAACCACGCTCACCGCCGACCATCTGCGGCTGGCCGCCCGTCAGCAGTCGGCGTCCGGACTCGAACGGCACGCCCGGCGCATCCGGCCCGACGTCGGCTGGGAGGACCTCGTCCTCCCCGGCAAGCCGCTCGCCCAGCTGCGCGAACTCGCCCTCCGTGCCCGTCACCGAGGCAAGGTCCTCGGCGACTGGCGGCTCAGCGCGGGTGGCGGCCGGGGCCGGGGGGTGCTCGGGCTGTTCGCGGGGGAGTCCGGTACCGGCAAGACGCTGTCCGCCGAGGTCGTCGCCGCCGAACTGGGCCTGGACCTCTATGTGGTTCAGCTGTCGTCCGTCGTCGACAAATACGTGGGTGAGACGGCGAAGAACCTCGAACGGATCTTCAGCGAGGCCGACCGTACCGACGCCGTGCTCCTCTTCGACGAGGCCGACGCCGTCTTCGGGAAGCGTTCCGAGGTCAAGGACGCGCACGACAAGTACGCCAACATGGAGAGCGCGTATCTGCTCCAGCGGCTGGAGTCCTTCGACGGTATCGCGCTCCTCACCACCAACCTGCGCGCCAACATCGACGAGGCGTTCACGCGCCGGCTGGACCTGGTGGTCGACTTCCCGTTCCCGGACGCCGGTCAGCGCCTCGCCCTGTGGCGGCACAGCCTCGCGCGGGTGCCCTGTGCCCCCGGCACCGACCCGGCGCGGGTCGCCGACGCCTTCGAACTGGCCGGCGGCTCGATCCGCAGTGCCGTCGTCACGGCCGCGTACTCCGCCGCCGGACGCGGTGAACCGGTCACGACGGCGGACCTGTTGGAGGGCGCCGAACGGGAGTACAGGAAGGCCGGGCGGCTGGTGCCGGGCGAGGGCGCCTGGTAGCCGGCCCTCGCCCGAACATCATCGACACACCGTCGATGTCACGGGGCCGGGCTCACACGGTGAGGCGGATGGCCTCCAACTGCTTGTGATCCTCGACGCGGCTCCCGACGTACTTCCAGTAGCCGGGGTCGGTGCAGACCACGCCCAGCCAACCGGCGTCCTGTACATGGGGGTTACCGCAGACGCTGCCGTCGAAGACCTGGATGGTGAGGCCCTGCAGAGGCTCGTCCGACTCCTTGGTGCTGCCGAGGTAGTTGTCCACCCCGTCCGCAGCGCTCGTCCATTTCGTGTCCTTCCAGATCTTGAACTTGAAGGCGCCGCTGCCCTTGTTCCCCTTGGTGCCGGACGTCGCGATGTTGAGGGCCTTGATCGGCAGGTTCTTGCCCACCGTGCCGGCCTCTGCGCCGTCGCACACCGGCTCCTGCCAGCCCTGGTCGGCCACGTAGGCGCGGTAGCAGATGTGCCGACCGGTGCTGCGCGCCGCCAGCCGCGAAACCGCCACGGCGGCGGTCACCTCCGGCGCCTTCGTCTCCTTCTTCGGCGCGCCACCGCCCCCGCCACCGCCGTTCCCGCCTCCGCCTTCCGCTGCCTGGGTCGTCGCCGCCACCGGGGGCGGGATCACGGCGGGCTCCTGGGCGGGCTCCTGACTGGGCGCCACGGGCGGGGTCGTCGCCGTAGGCGTGGGGCTGGGCGGCGGAAGGGGGTTGACAGCGCCGGCCTCCGTGAACTCCTTCGCCCTCGTGCCGACTTGGGGCCGGTAGGAGATCCAGAGCATGACGAAGGTGATGGCGAGGGCGAGGAAGATCCCGAGAAACGTGGCGAGCCAGCGGGGCAGGAAGCCGCGTTGTACGTAGGTGCCGTCGACGTCGATCGGGACGGCGCCCGAGCGCTGCACCGCGAGCTTGAACGGCCGCTCTTCCTTGCTGCCGAACCAGATGATCTGGCGTGGCTTGAGGCGGGCGTCGACGAAAACCGCACGTCCCGGCGCGACTTGGACGCTGCCGGGGTGGATGTCGTAGGAGAGGTTGTCGCCGTTGTCGCTGCCGCTGATGGACGCGGTGAGCTTGGTGTTGCCCAGGTTGTCGACGGCCAGCCTGGGGCGCCCCCGGAAGCGGCCCTTCACGGTCGGCGGGACGAGTTCGGCCCGCACCTCCGAGAAGGGGGTGATCGTCAGGTTGCCCTCGGGGACGGTGGTCGCCTCCGGGTGCTCGGTGGGCGTGATGCGGATGGCGTACGGGTTCGGGCCGGCCGTCGCGTCCGGGGTGCGGGGCGGGGCGAAGGTCAGGTCCACCGTGCCCGTCGTACCCGGGTAGAGGCGGACCGTCTGCGGCTCCACCCGGGTCCAGGGGGCGATGGGGCCGACCGGCTCGAAGCGGTACTCGTCGACGACGTCACCGGTGTTGCGCAGGCGCAGTCGGACGGTCGTGCTGCCGCCGGGGTCGACGGTCGCGGAGGCGGGCTCCAGGGAAGTCCAAAGGCTCACTGGGGTGTTCACTTCCCGGGTGTGTAGGTGATCTGGGCCGCGACGTCCGCGCTCCCCGAGCGGTCCGGTCCCGGTCCGGTTCGGGCCGGTTGTGGCGGGTCCCGTCGGGCGTCCGGTTCGGTCGGCCCCCCAGCCTTACCGGCGCGGGTGGCATGGAGGGAGAGCCGAAGGGGCAGACGTACGGGCAGGGCGGACGGGGCCCGGGGCCGCAGGCCCTCCTGGACTGCCCTTGCGGGCACGGGAGTTGCCCCCCACCAGGTACCGCAGGCCGTTCCGGCGGACGGGACGCGCGCGTGAGGGTGGGAGGTGTCCTGTCTCGTACCCCGAGGAGATCAGAGCATGCCGTCCTACCTGTCGCCCGGCGTATACGTCGAGGAGGTGGCCAGCGGCTCACGTCCGATCGAGGGAGTGGGCACCTCTGTCGCGGCCTTCGTCGGACTCGCCCCGACCGGCCCGCTGAACGAGCCGACACTGGTGACCAACTGGACGCAGTACGTCGCTGCCTTCGGTGACTTCACCGATGGTTACTACCTCGCGCACAGCGTCTACGGCTTCTTCAACAACGGCGGCTCGGCCGCGTACGTCGTCCGGGTCGGGGGTGCGTCCGGCGGCGTCGCGGGAGGCACCGCACCGACCAGGGCCGTCGCGGGTGCGGGCGACCGGGCCGCGCTGCCGGCCGGTGAGCCGAAGCAGCTCGGCACCTTCAGCGTGACCGCGATAGCGGGCGGCTCGCTGAACGTCGAGATCGCCGACCCGGAGGGCGAGGGCCCGGCCGAGCGGTTCAAGCTGATCGTCAAGGACGGCGACAAGGCCGTCGAGACGTTCGACGTGACCGCCAAGAAGGGCGGCCGGAACTACGTCGTCACCCAGGTGAAGGAGCGCTCCAAGCTCATCACCGTGCAGGAGACGGCGCCCGCCGCGCAGCTCGTCCGCCCCGACAACCAGACCGTGGCGCTCGCCGCCCCGGCCGCCCCCGCCCCGGTCGCCCCGGCGGCGGTGGAGAACGAGGGCGAGCACGCCGGCGCGGCCGAGTACCTCGGCGACTCCGCCGACCGCACCGGGTTCGGTGGCCTGGAGGCCGTCGACGAGGTGTCGATGGTCGCCGTGCCCGACCTGATGGCGGCCTACCAGCGCGGCGCGATCGACCTGGAGCAGGTGAAGGCGGTCCAGCTCGGTCTGATCGCCCACTGCGAGCTGATGGGCGACCGCGTCGCCGTCATCGACCCGCCGCCCGGTCTGAACGCCCGTCAGATCCGCGTCTGGCGCCAGGAGACAGCCGGCTACGACTCCAAGTACGCGGCCCTGTACTACCCGTGGATCAAGGCGTTCGACCCGGCCACCGGCCATGCCCGCATGATCCCGCCGAGCGGCCACATCGCCGGCATCTGGGCCCGCAACGACTCCGAGCGCGGTGTGCACAAGGCGCCCGCCAACGAGGTCGTACGCGGTGCGGTGGACCTGGAGATGCAGATCACCCGGGGTGAGCAGGACCTCCTCAACCCCATCGGCGTCAACTGCATCCGGGCCTTCCCGGGCCGGGGCATCCGCGTCTGGGGTGCCCGCACGATGTCCTCCGACCCGGCCTGGCGCTACCTCAACGTGCGCCGCTACTTCAACTACCTGGAGGAGTCGATCCTGATCGGCACCCAGTGGGTGGTCTTCGAGCCGAACGACCACCAGTTGTGGGCCCGTATCCGGCGCAACGTCTCCGCGTTCCTCGTCAACGAGTGGCGCAGCGGCGCCCTGTTCGGCCAGCGGCCGGAGGAGGCGTACTACGTCAAGTGTGACGAGGAGACCAACCCGCCGGAGTCGGTCGACCTCGGCCGCGTCGTCTGCGAGATCGGCATCGCGCCGGTCAAGCCCGCCGAGTTCGTGATCTTCCGGCTGGCCCAGTTCTCGGGCGGCAGCGGCGAGTTGGAGGAGTAGGGCCGCTCTCCGGCTTCGCACGTGATCGTCAAGTCCCCCTGAAACACCCAGATTCAAGAGAGTTAAGAGAGCCAGATGAGTCTCCAGCCGGGTGACGCCCTCACCTCACACAATTTCGGCCTGCAGATCGACGGCGTGATGGTCGAGTACCTCGCCGAGGTCAGCGGCCTCAGCATCGAGCAGGACGTCATCGAGTACCAGCAGGTCTCCGCCCAGGGCAAGCCCGTCACGAAGAAGCTGCCGGGCGTGAAGAAGGCGGGCACCTGCACGGTCGTCCGCGGGATGACCCAGTCCTCGGCCTTCAACCAGTGGATCACCGAGTCGGTCGCCGGTCAGATGGCCACGGCCCGCAAGAACGCCACGATCATGGTCATGGACTACATGAACAACCCGGTCAAGCGTTACAACATGCGCAATGCCTGGTGCAGCAAGATCGACACCAGCACGGTGAAGGCCGGCGAGGCGTCCGCGCTGCAGGAGACGGTCACGATCACGTTCGAAGAACTGGTCATCGAGTAATGCGTCGTACGGCTCCCAGGCCGGCCGGGGCCGCGTTCGCCGACCCCGGTCCGGCTTCCCCCGGGGCGGAGGCGGCACCGGCGACGGAACAGGTCGCTGCCGCCGCCACTCCCCAACGGCTGCGCACCGAGTTCGAGTTCGAGCTCCCGCGCGGGTACGTCGACGAGACCGGCACGGTGCATCGCGACGGTGTGATGCGGCTGGCCACGGCCCGGGACGAGCTGATCCCCCTGCGGGACATGCGCGTCCAGGAGAACCCGGCGTATCTGTCGGTGGTCTTGCTCGGCCGGGTCATCACCCGGCTCGGCTCGCTGCCGCTCGTGCACGACGGCGTGGTGGAGAACATGTTCGCCTCCGACCTCGCCTTCCTCCAGGACTTCTACCGGCAGATCAACGCCGAGGGACACACCCGCGCAGGGGTGACCTGCCCGCACTGCGAGCAGCCGTTCGAAGTCGAACTCGGCGGGAGCCGCCTGGGGGAATCGTGACGTACGCGAGCGACCGGCTGTACGAGGAGATCGCGTAGGTGGCCTACCACTTCCACTGGAGCATGGACGACATCCTCGACCTCGAACACCGCGACCGCCGCCTTTACACGGACCGGATCGCGGCCCTTGTCACGCGCGGCGCGGGAGAGGGGTGAGGTCGTGGGGATCGTCGAGCGGTTGAGGGCCCGTCGCCGGGGCGCCGGGGGAGCCGACGGGCTTGCGAACGCGGCAAGTGCATTCTCCAGTGGGGGAGTTGACGTCGGGGCCGGGACGGGAGGAGGGGACACGTCCCCTCCCGGGTCCCGTGCCCCGTCGGCCGGGTGGTCCGCGTTGCCGCCGATGCAGCGCGCGACCGCCGTCGGCCGGACGGGAGTCGCCGACGCCGGTTTCGCCACCGGCCTCACGACCTGGCAGAACCCCTCCTTCACCGGCACCCTCTCCCACGCCGTCCTCGACGACGCGCCGAGCGGCCTGGTACGGGGGGCGCTCGTCGAGTCGCGGGGGCCGGGGTCTGGGCTTGAGATGCCGTCCGTGTCAATGCCGTTGGCCGCGACGGGGGAGGCGCCGTCTGGTGCGACGGGGGGTGCGGCTGCTTCTGGTGGGGCTTCGGGTGCGGTTTCTGGTGCGGCTTCCGTGCAGCGCGTGGCGTTCCCCGGGGCGGTCGCCCGGGCGGCGGGGCCTCGGGTGGTGGCGGTGGGCG
>NZ_AEJB01000140.1 GCF_000331005.1 Streptomyces turgidiscabies Car8 | reverse complement strand
TCAAGGACGATCACCCGTCCGGAGTGACACGTTTTCCCACCCCTTCCACCAGGCGAAATTAGATGTAGCTTGCATTAATTAGCTACTCTAACTTACTATGTGCATACACCAACGACCCATCCGCGGGTTGGGCCCGCGAGTCGTGAAGGAGCAGGCATGCACAGCAGCGCAACGAAGACCGGAGCGGGAAGCACGGGAGGCCCCGCCGAAGCGGATCCTCGAGAGTTACCAGCAGGTGGGCTCCTCGGGCAGCGATTCCGCCGCCGACTTCGCCCGCCGGCGCCGAGCTGCGCCCCATGTCCATGGAGAAATGCATCACCACCCGGGAGGCCGTGAGTCGCGCGAGCGCGGCCGGTCCGCGCGGGTCAGTGCCCCATGTCCATGGAGGAATCCTGGGGCTCGGCGGCCTCGGCGGGGCGGGGTTCGGGGAGGGCGACGGTGAACTCGTCGGCAGGGGAGGTGGGTTCCGCTTCGGGGCCGAGCTCGGCTCCGGCGGGCTGCTCCTGGTCCTCCTCCTCGCCCGGGAGGGTGAACGGTTCGCCGCACAATCCGCAGATGATCGGCCCCTCCGCCAGGACCTTCGGCGTGACGGGGAACGCCCGCGGCTCGGGCAGGCAGGAACAGGTGACCTTGACCCGCTTGCCGTTCGTCGAGCCGGGGGGCTCCGGCGCGGCCGGTGGCTCCTCGACGGCGGCGTCCTGGTCGTCGCCGAGGCCGGGGAGGGCTGCGGCGTCGAGCTGGCGGATGACGGACGCGTACTTCCGACGGGTCGCGTCGGTGAGAGTGCAGTTGGAGAAACCCAACGGCTTCTCGGACCTGCGTGGAGGTTCGAGTCCGACCTCGCGGGCCAGGGCCGCGAACTCCTTGCGGTGCCACCTGGGGTCACCCTTGGAGGTGTCCTGGATCTTTCGAACATGGGCGAGCGAGTGAGCTGCCTCGTGCAGCTCGGTCTTGAGGATCTCCTCGCCTCCGTCCTTGATCGTCTCCCCTGCGACGAACAGCTCGGCGAGACGCTGCTCGCGCTCGGCGACTGCCCACCGGTCGGCCCAGTGGTGACCTCGGGTCGGGTAGTGCCGGCGGGGTGCGTCGGTGGACGTGCGGGGCTTCTCCGTCTGCCTACGCGAGATTCCGGTTCCGGTGATGAACAGGACCGGCGGCACGTCCGGGTGATGCTTCTGGATCGCGGTCCAGCACTTCTCCAGTGCGGTGATGAGCCGGGTGCCCTCGCGCCCCGGGTCGGTCTTCAGATCGGCCATGCGGTCGCTCCTTTCCCCATGTGCATGGGTTTTGATCAACGTACGGGCGGCGTCAACTGTTACCAGGGGAGGGTCAGAAGAGGGTGTCCTGGGAGGCGCCCGAGGGGTTACCCGCTGCAATCGCGGTGGCAATCGCGGCCTCGACGTCGGCACCCGTCGCCAGGGCGCCGAGGATCGCGTCGCGGATGGCGACGGCCCTTCCGTCCGGGCCCCGGACGTCGTTGAGCGCGTGCCCGGCCCGGTGGGACCTGGCGTAGTAGTCGCGGATGTTGTCGAGCCGCTGTCCGGCCACCCAGTGGGAGGTCAGTTGGCAACTGGACTCGTCGCACGTGTGCCGGACGACGTGGCCCTCGGGGAGGGCGGCGGCGCCGTGCTCGATGACGTAGCCGAGGACATGGACGGTGACCACGCGGGAGGTGCCGGACTTCCGGGACCCGGCACGGAGCTTTCCGTGGCCGGAGTCGCTGATGGCTCCGAGCCAGAACGCGCACCGGTCCGGGCCCCGGTCGTAGACCCGGGACCGGTAGCGCTCGACGGTCGAGGCGTCTGTCGCCAGGGCTGCCCACGGCACGGGCTGTTGGGTCTGCTGCTCTGCCATGTCCAGCTCCTCCTCGTCGGTGGCCGGCTAGACGGCCATGCCGTAGACGATGGTGAACACGGTGCCGAGCGAGCCGATGATGAAGACGCCCGCCAGCCCGGCGACGATCAGGCCCTTGCCCTGCTCCGCGCTGAACGTGTCTCGCAGGGCGGTGGCGCCGATGCGCTGCTTCGCCGCTCCCCAGATCGCGAGGGCCATGCACATCAGGATGGCCAGTGCCATGACCACCTGGACCATGGTCTTCGCCTCGGTGCCGAGGGCTCCGAAGGGGCCCCAGTCGGGGGCGATTCCCCCGATGATCGTGTTGATGTCGCCCTTGTCCGCGGCCAGCATCATGTGGTTCGGCCCCTCCTGGTCGTCGTCCTGGTGCTCGTCGTCGTCAGCCCTGCTGGGCGGGCGGGGTTCACCGTAGCGACCGGGCGGAGCCGGTGCCGGCGCAGTGCCCGCACTGACCGCTCTCGTCCGAGTGCGAGTTGCGGCAGTGGGCCGACTCCCTGCTGAGCAGGTTGGTCAGCCACTCGACCTGACCGGCCTGCAGCGGGACGCCGATCGCGGTGCCCTGGTCGTCTCCGTGGAGTGGGGTGACAGTCAGCACGGCGCTCACGGCGTCGGTGGAGAACTCGGCGTCGTCGGTCGGATACTCGGTCATGAGCTCCTGCAGGACGGCGGCGAGCCGGGAGGCCGGCGGTAGTTGGACGGCGTCGGCGGGGGCCGTGGACATGGGGTCCCTTCGGTGGTGGCAGAGTTGGGCGGGGGGTGGTGGTCACCATCCCCAGTGGTCGTATTCCTGGCGGACGTAGGGGCGGTGGCTTGGGTCCCACTCGATCGCGCTGGGGCCGATCGGGCCGACGTGGGTGTCGTGCTTGCGGTCGAACTCGGCGAGTTGGTGGGCCAGCTGTACGGCGTCGGTCAGGAAGTCCTCGACGTCCGGGTGCGCAAGTGAGAGCCGGTCGGACAGGGCGGCACGGCGGAGCAGGTAGAGCGCTCTGGTGTTTGTCGGGCTCGTATGTCTCGCTTTGGTGCCGGCGGTCGCGGTCTCGACTGCAGCGCTCGGAGATCGCCGTGAGGTCGGCGACCTCGTGCAGCATGTCCGGGGCTCCCATGTACGCGACTTCGGGCGTCGGCGCGTCAACCCTTCGCCGGTGATCGGGTCAGGCATGTCGAACTCTCCTTCTAAGAGGGTGGGCACTGCCACGGGCTGCGGCTCGGTGGCCGTCGTCATCGGCCCTTACCTCCGCTCTTCTTCGCGGTGTCCAGCTCGGCCCGCAGGATCCGGATCTGCTCTTCGGTTTCCCGCTCGATGGCGCGGGTCTTCTCCTCGGCGTCGCGGACCTTGCTGTCGGCCGTGCGGAGCTGGCCGTACAGGTCCCTCGCCTCGCCCTCCAGCGTGGCGATGCGACCCTCCCGGGTCTGGGCGGCGGTGGTCATCCGCTCGACCTCCTCACGCAGGGCCGTGACAACGGAGTTGGCGGCCTCGACCTTGGTGTTCGCGTCGGCGGCGGCCTGGCGGGCGGCCTGCTGGGCTTCCTCGACCTTGCCGTTCGCCTCGACCACCCGGGCGTTGGCGTCCTCGACGGACTGGAGGGAGTCGGCCTTGACCTGCGCGGCGGCCTTCTTCTCCTCCTCGACGGTCTTCTCCATCTCCGCCACCTTGCGCGCAGCCTCGACCTCGGCCTTCCCTGCCTTCTCCTCAGCGGCCTCGACCTCCCCGGCGGTCCTCGCCTCGACCTCGGTGATCCTGCCCTCGGCGTCAGCGACGGCCTGGGCAACCTTCTCGTCCCGCTGCCGCTCGGCCTCGGCGACGGCGGCGTCCGCCTCCTCCTGGATGCGCGCGGTCTCCGCCTCGAACCTGGCCTTGGCCTCGTCGAGTTGGCGGAGCCCTTCGTCCGCTGCCTCCTCGGCCTCCGTCTTGGCCGTCTCGGCGTTCTTCGCCCGGCGCTCGGCCTTCTCCCGCCGGCCTCGCTCGGTGACGAGCTCTTGCTGGGCCTCGGCGATCCGGGCCTCGGCGCGGGTCTCGGCGGCGGCGACCTGGGCCTCGGCGGCCTCCGGGTCGGTGATGGTCTCCAGCTGCCCGATGTACCGGGGAAGCTGTTCCCCCAGCTCGCGGACGGCGGTGAGGACGGACTCGCGCACGAGCAGGGCGGTCGCGGCGGCGCCGGTCACCGGACGGTCGGTGTCCTCCTCCTGGACGGCCTGGGCGCCGGGGCCGGCGGGGCGCCGGTTCTTGGCCTTGTACGCCGTGGCGGCGTTGTGGTCGGGGTCGTCGCAGTACTTCGGCGCCTGCCCGCGCACGCTGGGGTCCTTCGGGACCCGGGGCCGGTGGCAGTCGGGGAACACGCACTCGTTGGCGGCCTGCTCGGGCTGTTGGGTCTGCTGCTCACTCATGGTCGTTGCTCCTACTCGACGTTGGGGAGGTCAGCGGCGCGGATGACCTGCTCCTCGCGAGCGGTCCATCCGGTGCCCTGGTAACTGCTGGGGAGCGTCTCGTCGACGAGCTCCCCGTCCTCGTCCCAGCGCAGGACGGCGGGGGCTGCGGGGTCCTCATCCTGCCGGTACCGGGTCTCGGCGTACGCGCGGGCGGTCGCCTCGTCCTCGCACGGGATCGCGCCGGGGTCCTCGGCCCGGGTCACGAGCCAGACGGACGGCCCGGCGGGGGCGCTCCACGCGGCGTACTCCTGGCGGACGTACGACCGGAGGGCGGCGGCGGGGGAGTCGGTGTCGATCGTCGTCGGGGCAATCGGGCCGGCGGACGTGCCGTGCGCCTGGTCGTGCGCAGCGAGCTTGAGCGCGGCGCTGCGGATCGACTGCTGTGCCTTGCCGTCCGCTTCGGATGCGTCGAGCGTGCCCCGGTCGGCGAGCGCGGCACGGCGTAACAGTCGCTCGCGCAGAGGGAGCCGGGACATCGTTCGCACGAGCTCCTGCTCCTCGTCGTACAGGCCGGGGGCCGTGCCGTACGCGGTCACCAGGTCGGTCATCTCGTCCTCCTCGTCGTCCTTGCGGCCCCCTCAGTTTAATGCAATGCAATGCATTATGTCAATGCATTGCATTGCATTGTGATGATGGAATGCAATGGATTGAATTGGGGGGATAAAGATCGCCAGCCGTACGGACGGCGTACTCGCTTGCGACGGCCTCGGGCGGTGGGGTCCCCCCGGGGGCTCGGCCGACCGGCGACGACACACTCCTCGGCCACGGCGAGACGTCGGCCGACGCGGAGCGACCACACCGGACTGGTCACCACTGCGCGGCAGCAGCTGCTCCCCCTCGGCCACGGCCGGCGGTGCGGTCGCCTCACGCTCGTGCATCCGCGACGGCGGGGGTACGGTCCGCACCACAGCGCACCCGGGTAGTCGGCGACCGGTCGGCCACCGACCCCCTCCCTCCGCCGCTGGCCGTCTTTCCCAGCCCGAAGTACCTGCAGACGCGCACGCTGCAGGCCACGGAGGATTACGGAGCTCACGCGCCCCGCAGACGGGCCGCGGCTGCGTTCGACAGTCCAGCTCGACGACGCTCGGCGCGGTAACAGTCCGCTCGGCGGAACGGCACTCCTACCGGTCCTGAGCTGTGGACTTCCAAAAACGCGCACCTCATTTGAGGGCCGGAAACAAGAAGTCCGACCCCTGGCGCCTACGCAGGAGGCGCCTCGGGCGGGTGATCTTCCGGGCCAGCCCGTGACGACACCGCCAGTCGAGCCGGTTGTCCCGACATGACTCGTCTGATCACTACGGCCGTCGTACTCGCGGCTACTTTCGTCGGCTCCGGCGCCGTGTCGGCCCCCGTCGAGGCCGCACCTGCGCAGCGCTCTGTGGCAGTGCCGGCCTCGACGCCCTGCAGCACCTGGTGGGAGGTCACCGGTAAGAAAGTGGCGGTACGGCGGCCCTCCTGGAACGAAGGCCCCGTTGCAACGCCGAGCTCGCCCGTGCACCACTACCTACGCAAGGGCGATCGTGTGGTGTCGTGCATCGTCGCCATCGCGCGGACCCAGAGCGGGCCCGCCTACCGCAAATGCGGGAGGGACGGGAGTGCGTGGCGCGTCGTGCAGGGCGGCCAGGTACCCGCGACCTGCCTGAAGCGCGTTTGACGAGAGCGGAGCAGGCGCTCAGTGTCATCCGCTCGCCCGCGCAGACCTACGGCGCGATGGGCTCTCCGCCGATGCGGGTGATGGTCTCGGCGAAGGCCTGGCGGTCGGCGAACATGTGCCGCACGCGCGACCAGGGCCAGCCGAAGAACTGCCGCTGAACCGGCACGGTCAGCGCGAGCAGCAGCTCCAACTTGGTGGCCTCTTCCCGTTCGGACAGCACGACCATGCGGGCGTTGCCCGCGTACTCGACGGCGAAATGGATGAGGTGGCGCATGGGCCAGCTGCCGGCGTACGTCGCGACGTTGTCGATCAGCCATCGGGTGGCGTCATCGAGCTGCTGCCACCAGCGTTCCCGCTCACCCGTCAGCCGGTCGCGCATGACCGACGTCAGACCAGGCTCGTCGGCTGGCGGGAGCTGGAGCCTCTCCAGCAACGAGCACGCGGAGATGATCCGCGTCATGTTCGTGCTGAACGCGTCGCGGGCGGTGTGGACTTCGCCCAGGCGTTTCTTGCGGGCCTCCATGCGAGGGGCGACGAACAGACCGACCGCAAGGGTGGTCACCACGGCGGTGACGGCGGCTACCAGCAGGGGCCATGCGGTGTCGGGCATGGCCACATGTTCCCGCAGTGCGCGGTCCGTTCGGGTCGGACACTGTCAGCTGCGCATGCCCTCGGCCTCGACTTCGCCCTGGGCCGTCCAGGTCTTGTGTACGTGTTCGTGGCCGGCGGTCTCCTCGATGAGCTGGATCACGACGGTCGGACCGGTGCCGTACAGCCCGACCCACTCGGTGTACCGGTCCTGGGCCGTGGCTGGGACGATCCACTCGCCCTCGACGGCCGGGCCGTCCGCCTCGAACTGCAGCCGGGCAAGGTGCCTGGTCCCCACGTACTGCTCCTCCCCTCGCCGCTCGGAGCCATCTGGTCCCGCCTGGCCCGCTGCTGAGCTGCCTCAGGATTTCCAAGGTTGTCGCACGGTGATCCGCAGTTTCACAGGCGAACCGCACTCGATTGCTATTGATTCCGGGAGCACGCCCAAAACCTAGACCTTTGAATCAAAGGTTTGAGCCGCTAGATGTTGGCACTCATCACCCCACATGGCGAATGCGCCTAAGAAAGCAAGGTAGATTAGAGCACAGAGAGCCCGCGCCGGACCTCCTGGCTGGACACCTACAAGGTCTGGCGGGGCTCTCGTGAAGCCTCATGCACTCAAAACACAGGAGACTGTCATGACTCATCCTACGGGGCCTGCTGCTGTGCCACCGGAATCCGCGAGGCAACCGCGGACCGTCTGGCGTCTGCGGCGCCGGGCGAAGTTGCTTGCCTGGCGGGCGATGATGGGGGCCGCTTACGCCGCTGGCGGATTGCTGATCACCCTGGCACTCCAGTGGTTCTTCGCCTGGCTGTGACCGCTCAGGCCCGGTAAACCCCGGGCCCCTTACGGTGTCCGAGCTGGGATTCCGGAGCCTCCTCGCCTCGGTGCTCACTCTCCACTGTCCCGCCCGTCCCACCCCGGCCTTGGCCGTGATGGCTACCGCGCGGTGCGCAGCCGTTCGCGTCGGGCGGTGACGAGGTTTCGCCACCGGTTGCGGGTTGCTTGCTCGTTGTCCAGCCAGCGGGGCGGGGTGTGGTCGTCGGGGAGCTGACGGTCGGCCATGAAGTGCGCGATGTCGGTGTAGTAGGCGTACGCGCCGTCGCTCGTCTGCTCGCGCAGCCGGGCGATGGTGCCGGTCAGGGCCTCGTGGTCGTCGAGGACGGCCTGGTGGAAGGCGACGGCGAGTTCGAGGGTGGGCGTCGTGGAGGTGAGGCCTGCGACGTCGAGTTCGGTGCGCAGGGTGCGGACGCGGTCGTCGAGGTCGGGGCTGCCAGCGTCTCGGATGACGGAGGCGATGGCGGCGTTCATCGTCGTGGCCCGCAGGTCGAGGCCGGCGAGGAGCTGCTGGGCGAGGTCGAGTTCGTCGTCGGCCTGGCGGGGGTCGAGGAACGCGAGGGCGAGAGCGCGCAGTGCCTGGTTGTGCGCGGCTTCGCCCGTCTTGGCGTGCTGTTCGGCTTCGAGGCGCCCGGCCAGGTACGCCTCGGCCGCGCGCTGGACCTCGCCCTGGATCCAGTGCAGGTCACCGAGGACGCGCTGCTGGCGGCCCTCCCATCCCAGGGTCTGGGCTGCGGCGAGCGCGGTGGGGAAGTCGCCGTCGAGGCGGGCGGCCTGCGTCAGTCCTCGGCGGGCGGCCTGCGCGAGGCGGCCCCCGGTGTCAGCCACCTGTTGGTAGCCGTGGCGCGAGTCCTCGGTGCGTCCGATGTCGCGCAGGGCTTTGGCCCGGTAGTAGAGGGGCATTTCCTGCAGCTCGGCGGGCAGCAGGCCGGAGTCGATGACGGCGGTGAGCCGCTCGACGGTACGGCCGCGGTGCTCGCGTTGGCGGCGGGCCAGGGTGCTGAGGGTTTCGACCAGGGCCTCGGCCGGCGTCGACAGCGCGGCGCGCTCGGGGCCGTGGGCGGGCGGGGCGAGCGGCTCCCACACGGAGTCGCCGACGTAGGCGAAGGCGGCCTCGGTGAGCCAGTCCAGCTCGTCGAGGTTGAAGTCGCGGGCCAGGCGCAGGGCCTGGCGCAGTACGCCGATCAGGACGGTGCGCTCGCGGCGGGGCCCGTGGATCCACTCCTGTCCGAGGGCGGCCATGGCGCGCTGTGCGGCGCGCTGCCAGTCCTGCTCGGACCATCGGTCGTCGGTGCGGTCCTCGGCGGTACGGATCGAGGAGCGCACCACCTGATGGAGGTGGAAGGGCCACAGGGCGGTGAGGTCCTCGCGGATGAAGGGGCGCTCGGTCAGCCGCAGGGCTGCCGCGTCGTGGGTGAGGCCGGCGACCTGCGTGGCAAGCGGCACCGAGAACGCGTCGAGCAGCGACACCGACCGCAGTACGTGCCGCTCGTCGCTGGTCAGGTCGCTGAGGGTGCGGGAGATCAGGGCGGGGAAGTCGCCGAAATCGCCGGGCTGCGGCGCGCGTCCGTTGCGCCGTATCTCCAGGAACCGCATGACGGCGAGATCGAGGTAGAGGGGCAGACCGTGGGAGCGCTCGCTGATGGTGCGGCGTAGTTCCGGGCCGATCAGCGGCTGTCCGTTGTGGGCGAGGCGGCGGGCGAGGTGGTCGTCGCAGTCCTCGGGGGCGAAGTCGCCCACCAGGATCTGTCGTACGCCGCCGTGGGCGCGGGCGCCCGGGACGTGTCCGGCCAGGCCTGGCCAGGCGGTGGGGCCGGTCCAGTCGAGTTGTCCCTGCAGGCCTTCCTCGGCCCACTGCAGCCGGTTGCGTCCGGTGATGACGAAGAACGTGTTGGGCATCAGCCACACGATGCGCTGCAGGAGCCGCTCGAAGTCGCGGTGGGTGCGGTCTCCGACCTCCTCGAAGGAGTCGAGCAGCACCACGGGGGTGATCCGATGGGCTTCGGGGAGCTGGGCCAGGTCCCAGGCGAGCAGGTGCGTGGCGAAGCTCAGCGTCTCCAGATCTGGCTCAGCGTCCAGGATGTCGGCCAGGCGGCTGCAGCTGGCCAGGGCGCGGACGGTCTGGCGCCGCTCGCGCAAGGCGCCGACCAGGGCGGTGGTGAGCTGGCCGACGGCTCCTCCGACGGTGCCGGGCAGGGCCAGGGCCTGGGCGGCGTCGGCGAGTGCGGACTGCAGCTGGCTGGGCAGATTGACAGCGTTGCTGAACCGGCTGAGCATCCCGCCTCGCCGCAGGTACTCCTCCAGCGGTTCGCCCGGGTGGTTGCGCTCCCAGTGCCGGCGCAGGGCCAGGTCGAAGGCGGGCATCGGACGGCCGAGGGCGGCGACGGCCAGGCGGATCGAAAGCACCACGCCCTCGAAGTC
>NZ_AEJB01000139.1 GCF_000331005.1 Streptomyces turgidiscabies Car8 | reverse complement strand
CCTCACTGGTGTCCGGCTCGCGCTGGTCGCGCCGGTCGGGTCGGTCAGCGGTCGGTGGTCAGACGGCCACGGGAGTCCCGAGCAACGCCGAAGCCTGCTCGAACGGGCTCTCGGTACGCGCCGGCTCGGCCTGCGGCGGAGTCCCGCAGGTGAAGCCGAGCCGCGTCATCGCCCGTACGACCTCGCCCGCGCTGAAATCGCGCGGGTCCTGACGGGTGACGACCTGGCCCACCTGCTTGACGGGGTAGCGGCGTCGCCCGATGACCACGGACTCACCCGTGACCGGCAGGGGTTTGACGCCCTTCATCGACTCCAGCACGCCGCTCTTGGTCAGGTCGAACGGGAAGCGTGCGATGACACAGCGCATGTTGCCTCACAGGGAGAAGCGGCGGAAACGGGAGAAGCGGGGGCGGCCGTCTGGGCGACGGCCGCCGGACGTCGGACGCGCCGGACGCGCCGGACGTCGGGAAAGGGTTACGCCGCAGCGGCGCCGGCCTGCCGTGCGGACGCGCGGCGGGCAGCCGAGGCGGGGTGGCGTCGGCCGCGCGAGGTGGTGCCGCGCCTCTTGGCACGTTCGGCCACCGGTGCGGTGATGACGACCGGGACGCCCGAGGGGGCCTGGGCGCCGGTGATGCGCTGCAGGGCCTCTTCGCCCGAGCGGACCTGGGTGGTCTGCGGGACGATGCCGGCCGCCGCCATCAGGCGGGTCATCTCGCGGCGCTGGTTCGGGGTGACCAGGGTCACGACGCTGCCGGACTCGCCGGCGCGGGCCGTCCGGCCACCACGGTGGAGGTAGTCCTTGTGGTCGGTCGGCGGGTCCACGTTGACGACGAGGTCGAGGTTGTCGACGTGGATGCCGCGAGCCGCGACGTTCGTCGCCACCAGCACGTTGACGTGGCCGGTCTTGAACTGCGCCAGCGTGCGGGTGCGCTGCGGCTGCGACTTCCCGCCGTGCAGGGCGGCAGCCCGTACCCCGCTGTTGAGGAGGTGCTCGGTGAGACGGTCGACGGCGTGCTTGGTGTCGAGGAACATGATCACGCGGCCGTCGCGGGCGGCGATCTCGGTGGTGGCCGCGTGCTTGTCGGCGCCGTGGACGTGCAGCACGTGGTGCTCCATCGTCGTGACCGCGCCGGCCGAGGGGTCGACGGAGTGGACCACCGGGTCGGTCAGGTAGCGGCGCACCAGCAGGTCGACGTTGCGGTCGAGGGTGGCGGAGAACAGCATCCGCTGGCCCTCGGGACGCACCTGGTCGAGCAGGGCGGTGACCTGCGGCATGAAGCCCATGTCGGCCATCTGGTCGGCCTCGTCGAGGACGGTGATGGAGACCTGGTTCAGCCGGCAGTCGCCGCGGTCGATGAGGTCCTTGAGGCGTCCGGGCGTGGCGACGACGATCTCGGCCCCGCCGCGCAGCGCGCTGGCCTGCCTGCCGATCGGCATCCCGCCCACCACCGTGGCCAGCCGAAGCCGCACGGCACGGGCGTACGGGGTGAGCGCGTCGGTGACCTGCTGCGCCAGCTCACGCGTCGGTACGAGGACCAGACCCAGCGGCTGCCTGGCCTCGGCGCGCTGCCCGACCGTACGGGCCAGCAGCGCCAGCCCGAAGGCGAGGGTCTTGCCGGAGCCGGTGCGGCCACGGCCCAGTACGTCACGGCCGGCGAGGGAGTTCGGCAGGGTCGCGCCCTGGATCGGGAAGGGCACGGTCACGCCCTGCGAACCGAGCGCGGCCAGCAGCTCCTTGGGCATGTCGAGCTCGGCGAAGCCCTCGACGGCGGGAAGCGCGGGGGTGATCGTCTCGGGGAGAGCGAACTCACCCTGCGGCGCGGCGGGCCGACGGCCGTAACCGCCGCCGGAACGGCCCTGGCCTCCGGAACGGCTCTGTCCGCCGGACCGGTTCGCGGTCGGCGAGCCCGATCGGCCGCCGCTCCGTCCGGAAGCGGCGCCACCGTTGCGGGTGCGGGAAAAACGGTCGTTCGTACGTGTGCGGTTCATGCGGAACCTTCCTCGATGCGGCTCACATCTAGGAATTTCCGCAGCAAAGAACCGCGCGGAGAATTGCAAGAATGGGCCGAAAGAATACGAAAGCCAATCTGGCCGGGCGTGAATTCACGCGGGCTCAGTTGCTGAATTAGGTGACTCGATCGAGTCGATGAGACCAGCGAAATCAGTTGAATCGACTACGCGTCGTCCCAACAGGTGAAACCACTGCGAAAAAAGTGCATGCAGCT
>NZ_AEJB01000138.1 GCF_000331005.1 Streptomyces turgidiscabies Car8 | reverse complement strand
CCCACGGGCTGCTGGAGGCGCCGGCTGTGCGGCGGCGCTTGGGGCGACGGTCCTGCGCGTCACGTCCCGGTCGCGGGGCGCGCGGTCCTGGTGGCATGGGTCAGGTAGACCCTCCGGTCTGTGACGTCCGCGGTGTCGCCGACGACATCCAGGCGGCTGCGCATGGAGAGGTCGCCCGACGACGAGCCGATCGAGATCCACATCGGTCCCGGGTCCACTACCCACCTGTCGTCATGAGACAGGTAGGCCAAGAGGGGAAGTTCCAATGCGAACTTCACCGTCGCCTGATCTCCTGGCTGGAGTTCGAGACGATGGAACCCTGCGAGTTGGAGCGCCGGCCGCGAGATGCCGGGGGCATCGTCCTCGACGTAGAGCTGGACGAGTTCCACGCCCGGGCGGTCGCCGGTGTTCTTGACGGTGACGGTGATGTCGACTGTGCCGTCGGTTGCGAGCGACGTGCTGCTCAGATTGAGGTCGGAGTGGACGAAGCGTGTGTACGTCAGGCCGTGGCCGAACGGATAGAGCGGTGCCGCGGACTCGTCCACGTATCCGCCGTGCGGGTCGCCTTCACGATGGCGGTAGCCGCTGCCGAATCGCTGGCCGGCGTGGATGGGGACCTGCCCGCCGGCGCGTGGGATCGTGTAGGGCAGGCGTCCTTGCGGCTCGGCCGCGCCGGTCAGGATGTCCGCGACGGCCCGGGCGCCGAACTGTGCGCCGTAGTACCCGAGCACGATGGCGTCCAGTGAGGGCTCCACGTCACCAAGGGCGAGAGGGCGGCCGGAGAAGATCAGGCCGACGGTCGCCTTGTCGAGCGCGGCGATCTCGTGCACGAGCCGACGCTGCACATCCGGCAGTCGCACATCGACGCTGTCCGCGGCCTCGCCCTCGGTGCGTTCGCCGAAGAACCACCGGGCCAGACCGCCGAGCGCCATGACGACGATGTCGGCGTCACGCGCGGCCTCAACAGCGGCATTGATCTCCTCGGCGCCATCGGTGATCCCACATCCCGCGGCGACGGTGATCTGCGCGTCGGGCAGGGCGGCCCGCAACGCGTCCGCGAGGGAGACCGCTCCGTACCGCGTGCGGGCGAACTCGTCCTCGTCCATGGCGAGGAGGTCGCCGATCTCCTGGTGCACGTAGGCGTCGTCAGGGCCGAAGGTGTCGAGGTCCTCGACGCCGACCATGGAACTCGTCTTGCCTCTCAGCATGGCTCGGGTGAGTTCGATGAAGGAGGGAAAGGTGTACGGGGCGAACGCCGCGCCGACCCGGTCGGCGTGCGGGCCGACGAGGGCGATGCGCGGGGCTCCGCTGAGGGGAAGTACCCCGTCGGCGTTCTTGAGCAGGGTGACGGACTCGCGTGCCAGGCGCAGGGAGAGGTCGCGTCCTTCCTGCGCCACGGACATGATCTCCACCGGGTCGGCCTCGACGTACGGGTTCTCGAACAGGCCCAGTTGGAACTTGTGCGTCAGTACACGCAGCACAGACTCGTCGACCATCGTCTCGGGGATGCCGCCGTCGCGGACGGCCTCGATCAGACTGTCCCCATAGCCGAACGGCCCGGGCAGCTCCACGTCGATACCCGCCCGCAGAGCCAGCTCGCCGGCCTCGCGTGCGTCGCGCGCCGCGCGCTGGTGGTTCACGAGGCCCTCGATCGAGCCCCAGTCCGACACCACGGTCCCGTCGAAGCCGAGCTGCTCGCGCAGCAGCTCGCGGAACACGCGGGGGTCGGCGGCCGCGGGCACTCCGTCCCAGTCGGCGAGCGAGGTCATGATCGAGCCGAGCCCTGCGAGCTGGATGGCGGCGGCGAAGGGGCGCGCGTACACCTCGCGCAGCTCCCTTGCTCCCATCTGCACGGTCGCTGTGTTGAGACCGGCCTCGCTCATGGCGTACCCGAGGAAGTGCTTGCCGGTGGCGATGACGCCGTCCACGAACGACTCGCCCTGGAGATTCCGTACGAAGGGCACTCCGAGCGCGCTGACCAGGTACGGATCCTCGCCGTAGGTCTCGTGCACGCGGCCCCAACGCGCGTCACGGGCGACGTCGAGGAGCGGCGACAGGGCGTGGTGCAGTCCCACGGATCGCATCTGCCGGCGCGTGAGCGCGGCCATCTCGCCCACCGCGGCGGTGTCCCAGGTGGCGGCCAGAGCGATCGCCGTGGGAAATGCCGTGAAGGTTGGCGCGTTCACGCCGTTGAGCGCTTCGATGTGCATGATCGCCGGAACGCCCAGGCGGGTGTTCTCGACCAGATGCCGTTGCACGGCGTTGTTGAGGCGTGCGAGTTCGGCCGCGTTCGCCGGGAAGCCGCCCATGTGAGGTTCGACGTAGCCGATGCCGTTGGCGAGCTTGGCCGCGGCGACGTCCGGGCGGATGCCCTTGGCGTCGAAGAGCATTGTCGGGATAAGTGACGTCAGCTGCGCGACCTTTTCGTGCATGGTCATCCGACCGAGCAGCGCGGCGGCGCGGGAACGCGCGTCATTCATGGCGTGATCCTTATGTGTGAAAGGCATCAGATGTCCAGTCCCGAACCCAGGGGGAACAGCGGGGCCAGGGTGCTCGCAGGCGCGTCGGGCGCGGACTCGCGTACGGCCTGCATCGAACGAGGCAGCTCGACGGGGAGCCTGCCCTCGGGGGCGATGCGGCCGGTGAGGGCGGCGAGCAGGGCGTCGTCCGAGACGCCGAAGGTGACGGTGAGGCCGGCCAGCGCGTCGATGAGCGGAGTGAGGATTGCCGGGCGGTCCAGGGCGACATCCACGATGAGCGGGGCCTGTTGGGCGATCATGCGCAGTCGGTGCACCAGGCCGGGCGACAGTTCGAGGGACCCCTGGTGGAAGTACGACTCCAGGAACAGGTCGTCCCGTGGTTCGAAGGGGGCCTCGATGCGCACGATGGCGAGGTCCGCCTCCAGCGGTGTGGCTGTGGGAGTGACGGCCCGGGCAAGGGTGTCCGGATCAATGCCTTCCGCGTACACGCGTGCACTCCGGCTGAGGGGGAGCAGTGGCGCACCACCGACGACGGAGTTCTTGAGCACGGTGACCGACCGGGTCTGCGTCTCCAGAGCGATCCGCCGGGTCTCGGCGTTGCCCACGATGGCCTCGGCGGCGTCCTCGTCGACGAAGGGGTTGTCGAAGAGGCCGAGCCGGAACTTGATCAGCAGGACGCGGCGCGCCGACTCGTCGATTCTGCTCTCCGCGACCACGCCGCCGCGCACGAGGTCGAGCAGCAGGTCCGTGCACTGTTCGCCGCCGAACTGGTCGGCGCCGGCGTCGAGGATCTTGACGAGGCGCTCGCGGGAGTCGAGCCCCTCGACTCCCCACGCGCGGGCGGGCAGGACCTGGTCCCCGACGAGGTTGTCGTTCACCAACTCCCAGTCCGTGATGATCAACCCGTCGTAGCCGAGCTTCTCGCGCAACAGCCCGGTGAGGATCTGCTTGTTGTATCCGAACCCGACCTCCTCGATCGGCTCGCCGTCGATCTCCAGCCCGACCGGCATCCCGTAGTAGGGCATGACCGCTGCGGTGTCCTGCTCGACCGCGGCGACGAACGGATGCAGGTGCTCGTCGAACGCCCCGCTGGGGTAGACCTGTTCGCGGCCGTAGGGGAAATGGGCGTCCTCGCCGTCCAGTTGCGCGCCGGCACCGGGGAAGTGCTTGGTGACACAGGCGACGCTGTTCGAGTCCAGGGTGGTGCCCTGGAAGCCTTCGAGGTACGCGCGTGTGTACGCCACCACGAGATCGGTGTCGGCGCCGAAGGTCTGGAGCTGGCGTGCCCACCTGGGCTCGCTGGCCAGGTCGACCTGGGGATGCAGCGCCATGCGGATTCCCACAGCGCGGTACTCGTCGCGCGCCCGTCGCGCGAACTCGCGTACGACATCCGGGTCGCGAAGCGCCGCGAGGCCGAGCCCGTCGGGCCACTGCGAGAACGGGCCCGCCGTGAACGACGCCCCGACGTTCTCCAGAAAGCTGTGTCGCGGGTCGGTGGAGATCGTCACCGGGATGCCGTGCGGTGTCTTCTCGGCGAGCCGTTGGACTGCGTTGTTCCATCGTGCGGCCGCCCGGGCGTCTTCGATGCGGTGCACGTTGAAGTGGTTCATCGCCCTGGCGAGGATCACCTCGCTGGTGGGCGACTTGCTGATCGCGCCGGGTTCTTCGAGCAAGGTGCCTTCAGGGCCGATCTCGATGACCGTGTGGAAGAGGAGACCGACCTTCTCTTCGAGTGAGAGCCGGGACAACAGGTCCTCGGTGCGTTCCTCGGCGCTGAGCCGCGGGTCCTCGTAAGGGTCCATGCGGCCGTTGCCGTTGAGGTCGCGGAATGCGATGCGGTCCGGTGCGGTCGTGTCGTGCATGGGGGGTAGGTAGTTCCTCTCGGATTCGTCTCCGGGGCCTCGGGGGCGGCCTCGGCGAGGTGGGGGGCTCGGACTCAGCGGCAGCGCACCGCACCGCAGCGCAATACGGTCCGGGCGGGTGCTGCGGCCGACAGCGTCACCCCTTGATGGCTCCCTGCATGACGCCGGCGACGAGCTGCTTGCCGAGGATGACGAACAGCAGCAGCAGCGGCACCACCGACACGAGCACGCCGGTCATGATCAGGGGGATGTCCTTGAAGAACCCGGTTTGCAGCAGTTGCAGCGCGACGGGCAGCGTCGGGTTGGTCGTTCCGAGCACGATCGACGGCCAGAAGAAGTTGGTCCACGCCCCGATGAAGGTGAACAGTCCGAGCATCGCCAACGCGGGTCTGGCGGCCGGCAGCGCGATGGACCGGAAGATCCGGAAGGTCGACGCACCGTCGATACGGGCGGCTTCGATGAGCTCATAGGGTAGGGCCGCCGAGAGGTACTGCGTCATCCAGAACACCCCGAAGGCGGATGCGAGGCCAGGGATGATCACTGCCCACAGGCTTCCCGTCAGTCCCAGTTCGCGCATGACGATGAACAGCGGCACCACGCCCAGCTGTGTCGGGACCGCCATGGTGGCCACGACGAACGCGAGAAGACCGGCCCGCCCTTTGAACCGAAGCTTCGCGAAGGCGAAGCCCGCCAGCGTGGACAGGAACACGACCGCGACAGCCGTCGTCACCGAGACGAAGACGGAATTCCAGACCGCACGCGGGAGATCGATGTCGGACTCGAAGACGCGTACGAGGTTGTCGCCCAGCTGCCCGCCCGGGATCAGCGAGGGGATCGGGTGCTGCGCGACCTCCGCCGACGTCGACGACGCGAGCAGGAACGTGTAGTAGAGCGGGAAGATCGAGATGAGCGCGATCACGGTGAGGACGACGTACGTCATCCGTCCGGGCCGGCGCGCGGCGCCGTGATCCCGCCCGCGGCGGCGTGCCGCCGCCCGGGCGGCACCGCGGCCGGATGTCTGCTCGATGTACGGGACGGAGGGCCTGGTCACGTGCTGCTCCCGGGTGAGTCACCGGATGACGCGGAGGAGGCGGGCGTAACAACTGCTGCCCCGCTCGCGTCTCGTCGGGCGGCGCGGCGCGCCTTTCGGGGGACGGCGACCGGATCGTCGCCGGAGGCGATGCGGCGCGACAGCCAGTTGCTGACCAGCGCGAACACGATGATGAGCAGGAAGAGCAGCCAGGCGACGGCTGCGGCGCGGCCCAGCCTCTGCTGATTCCAGCCGAGCTCGTACAGGTACAGAGTGATCGTCTTCCACTGCCCAGAGCTCCCGCCGAGCCCCTGCGTGTCGTACAGCCGCGGCTCGTCGAAGATCTGCAGGCCGCCGATCGTGGACGTGATCACGACGAAGATGATCGTCGGACGCACGGACGGCACCGTGACGGAGACGAACTGCCGCACCCGGCCCGCTCCGTCGAGGATTGCCGCTTCGTACAGGTCGCGGGAGATCGCCTGCATGGCGGCCAGCAGCACGAGCGTGTTGAAGCCGGTCCACCGGAAGTTGACCATGTTGGCGATGACGATGTGCGCCGGCGTGCTGTCCCGGTGCCAGCCGATCGGGTCCACTCCCACGTGCGCAAGCAGCGCGTTGACCAGGCCGGACTGATCAGCGAACATGCGCGAGAAGATGAGCGTCACGGCGACCGGAGCGATGACGTACGGGAGCAGGACCCCCATTCGCCAGAAGGTCCGTGCCCGGATGTTCGCGTGCAGGAGGCTGGCGAGCACGAGAGCGATCGCGATCTGAGGAACCGTCGACAGCAGGAAGATGCTGACGGTGTTGCCCAGCGAGTCCCAGAACACCGGTTGGTCGAGGACGAAGGTGAAGTTGTCGAGTCCGACGAAGTCGCCCTGGCCGCCGATGAGGTCCCAGTCGTGCAGCGAGACGTAAGCGGTATACAGCAGGGGAAACAGGCCGACGAGCCCGAACAGGATGAAGAACGGTGAGATGTAGGCGTACGGCGACGCCTTCATGTCCCAGCGGCCCAGGCGCTGACGCCACCGTGACGGCGGGCGTGGAGGAGTGACGTCCACCAGGGGTGACGCGCTCGCAGCCGAGTGGCGCATACGCTCTTCCTTCAGTGGTGACTCGGGGACGCCCTGTGCGGCGGGCGCCCTCGAATGTTCGGACCAACCGATCACTTCAGCGCATCCAGAGCGTCGACGAACATGTCCCACGACTCCTTGGCGGAGTGGGTCTTGTCCACGGAGACGCGGTTGATGGCGTCATTGAACGCCGCGGCGATCGCGAAGTAGTTCTCGCCCCTGTACGGCACCATGGTGATGTTCGAGGCGCGTTCGGTGAGGATCTTTCCCACGGGCGCATCGTTGAAGAAGGGCTCGGTCACCTTCTGCACTTCCGGGCTCTTCTGCGCCTCGATCTGACTGGGGAAGTTGCCCGACGCCTTGAACGCCTTCGTCTGCTGCTCAGGGGCGGTGAGCCACTCTGCGAGCGCCTGCGCCTCCTTGGGGTGCTTCGACTGCTTCGGCACGCTCAGGTACGAACCGCCACTGTTGACACCGCCGTTGGGATAGACGTCGGCCACATCCCATCCCCTGACTCCGGCCGCATTGCCCTTGATGACGCCGAGCATCCACGACGGCGCGAGCATGACCGCGAACTTGTCTTTCTGGAACGC
This sequence comes from Streptomyces turgidiscabies Car8, assembly GCF_000331005.1. Classification (GTDB taxonomy): domain Bacteria; phylum Actinomycetota; class Actinomycetes; order Streptomycetales; family Streptomycetaceae; genus Streptomyces; species Streptomyces turgidiscabies. The sequence continues at coordinate 25,097 of NZ_AEJB01000138.1, read as the reverse complement.
GCTCACCCAGTCCTCGCTCCACCGCGCCAGATGGGCCGAGAGGTCCTCGTGCGAGGTCACCGTGTCGTAGATGTTCCGCAGATCCTTGTTCTTGTCCGCGATGATGTCGCCGGTCTTCGGGTCCTCCCACAGCACCCTGTACTGGTCGGCCCAACTCGTCGCTACCGAGGCCGACGCGTCGTAGAACGCCGGTCCCGTCCTGGCATCCACGAACCGCTTGCCGACGGCGAAGAAATCGTCCCACGTCGCGTCGTCACCTCCGAAGAGTTCGGCGACCTTTTCACGATCGGTCGGCAGGCCGGCCGCCTTGAACAGGTCGCTGCGGTAAGCGATGGTCTGCGGACCTATGTCGGTCGCGTATCCGAGCAGCTTGCCGTCGGCCGTGGATGCGAGCTTTGTGTTCCAGTCCTTCCAGCGGCCCTCCACCTTTGGAGAGGTCAGGTCCACGAAGTTGTCGGGGTGCTTGAGGAGCTGCTGCATCCAGCCGCCTTCGACACCAATGACATCGGCGAGACCCGAGCCCGCGCCGAGGGCGGTCTGGAACTGCTCCTTGGCCTCGTCGCTGGTAGCGAAGCGGTTGTGCTTGATCGTGATGTCGGGGTGGAGCTTCTGGTACTCCTTCAGGAGACCGGCGTAACCCCACTCGCTGAAGGTCGAGATGTTGAGGGTGATCTTGCCGTCGGCGTCGCCGCTGTCGCTCGATCCGCAGCCGGCAGTGACGGCGGTCAACACGACCGCTGCAAGCACAGCGAGGGACCTTCGAATGGATCGCATCTGTACTCCTATGTCCAGGCGGTGTGCCGTGATTCCGGCGGCGCCAAGTAGCAGCCCCCGGGCAATGCAAGCTCCCGCGAGGTGCGCGAACCCCGTCACCCGAACGTCGCGCACGCCGCTGCGTACCCGGCTGAGATGTCGTCCCGGATGTCGTGGTGGCCGTCAGTATCACGTAACACATTTCACCTGACAAGTTTTCGTAGAGTTTTCATCGTCACGCCCACACCCGGGCCGGACGCGACACCGCCTCGCTGTATGTTGAAGGCATGGCGGAACTCACCGGGCCTCGCGGGCCCTATCGCAAGGGGCTCCAGCGCCGCCGGGAGATCATCGCCGCTGCAGCCGAGCTCTTTGCCGAATCCGGATATGTGCATTCGTCGATGCGTGAGCTCGCCAGGCGGATGCGTCTCACGCAGACAGGGGTGCTCCATCACTTCGCCGACAAGGAAGAGCTCCTGGTCGAAGTGCTCAACCTGCGGGACTCGTCGGTCGCCGACCACCTGTCGGAGCTGCATGCCACGGATGTCGCGACCCGGTCGCGGGAGGTCGCGCGTCACTCCGCGGAGCATGAGGGGCTGACGTCCCTGTTCATCATCCTCTCCGCCGAGGCGATCGATCGCGATCACCCGGCGCACGCCTACTTCGCCGAGCACTACCGCGCGGCCCAGACGCAGACGCTCGATCCCGGCCCCGCTGCTGCCGAGGGTGCGCCGATGGGGGTCAGTGCGGAGGTGATCGCCACTTTGGGGATCGCCGTGCAGGACGGACTTCAGCTCCAGCGGCGCTATCGGGAAGACGTGGATGTGGTCGAGGCCGTCGATGCCTTCTGGCGCCTTGTGGCGGCCGCTCGCGCGCACTGGGCCCAGCAGGCGACTTCGCAGGACGCCGACCGGGGCGACGGCGGCGACGTCGGCTGAACTTCGGTCGCGATCCGCTGCATTCGGTGATTGTGGGGGAGATGCTGGCGGATGCTCCAGGTCGCATCCGGTAGTTGCTCAACGGCCGGCGTATCTCACCGCGTTCGCCAGCGCCGCGAACCTGAACTTCGGCACGCGTAAAGCCTGGCGTTAGCCGCCTACGCGGCGATGCGCGCCGAAGGTGGCGCCGACCGCCAGTCCGCTTGGTGCACCCTGACGCTTCGTCAGCGTATGGCTCAACTTGCCGCCCAATCCGGGAAGCGGCTGGCGCGCGCCCTGGAAGTGCTGGGCGATTTCGGCACGTTGTGCGCTGCGAGGAGCGCCACGGATCGCGTTCGGACGAGTAACGGACTGCCGGGGCGATCCTCGCTGCCCCTCGGCGGGCGGTGCGACGCGCGGGGCATTGAAGTCCGGCCGGTCCTCGACAGTCGAGGTATTCGCGCATGTGAATGTGAAGTTCGTGCTGACACGCCTCTGTGCCGATAACTGTTCGGCTGATAGGTTTTGGCGCCACGTCACCAGAGAGGCTGTTCCATGTATCGCGACACGACCGTCCGCGGGCACCTGACGTTCCCGCCCGACTTCATCCTCGGCGCCGCGACCGCCGCGTATCAGATCGAGGGCGGCACGAAGGAGGGCGGGCGGGGCCCGTCCATCTGGGACACGTTCAGCCACACGCCGGGGAAGACCGCCGACGGCGCGACCGGTGACGTCGCCGCGGACCACTACCACCTCGTCGAGACCGACCTCGACCTGATGGCCTCGCTCAAGCTCGGCGCCTACCGCTTCTCCATCTCCTGGCCGCGCGTGATGCCCACCGGCGAGGGCGAAGTCAACCCGGAAGGGCTGGAGTTCTACTCGCGGCTCGTCGACGGTCTTCTTGCGCGCGGCATCAAGCCGATCGTGACGCTCAACCACTGGGACCTGCCGCAGGCGCTGGAGGACCGCTACGGCGGCTGGCGCGGCCGTGAGACCGCATTCGCCTTCGAGAAGTACGCGGAGATCGTCGGGGCGGCCCTCGGCGACCGGGTCGCCATCTGGTCGACCCACAACGAGCCGTGGAACAACTCGTTCGCCGGCTACGGCAGTGGCGCGTTCGCGCCCGGCGTGAAGAGCCATGCGGACGCACTCAAGGCCGCGCACCATCTGAACCTTTCCCACGGACTGGCTGTGGCGGCACTTCGGCGCACCGTCACGAACCCCGAGGCGCAGCTGTCTGTAGTGCTGAACATCTTCCGCATCGAAGCCGAAACCCCTGAGGACGCCGAGGCTGCGCGTCGCCTCGATGCGGTGGCCAACCGCGTGTTCACCGGGCCGATGCTCCGAGGTGAGTACCCGGCCGACCTCCTCGCTGACACCAGGTCCTTCACGGACTGGGACTTCGTGCTCCCGGGCGACCTGGAGATCTGCCACCAGCCGCTCGACCTGCTCGGGGTGAACTACTACGAGGTCGCGCACGTCCGTGAGAAGCGGGACTTCGACCCCAGCACGGAAAGCGCCGGCGGCACTTCCTTTCCGGGCTCCGAGCGCATCGAGTACGTACGCCGCGGCGACCTGGGACGAACGGCGATGGACTGGGGGATCGAACCGCGAGGGCTGGAAGACCATCTGGTCGCTCTCTCCGAGGAGTTCCCCGCGTTGCCGATCATGGTGATGGAGAACGGCGCGGCCTTCGAGGATACGGTCGGCGAATCGGATGGCCGGTGCGTGGTAGTCGACCGCGACCGGACCCAGTTCCTCATCGATCACGTGACGGCGACTCACCGCGCTTGGGAGCGGGGCGCCCACGTGGTCGGTTACCTCGTCTGGTCGCTGCTCGACAACTTCGAATGGGCCATGGGCTACGGCCCTCGCTTCGGCATCGTCCGTGTCGACTACGACACCCAGGAACGCATTCCGAAACTTAGCGCGCACTGGTTCGCCGAACTCTGCGCCACGAAGGTCGTCCCGGCCCTCGCCGGCCACTGAGCGACCGCCTCAACTACCGCACTCTGTCATGCCGCAGAGGCGGTGTCGGGCCGAGCCGCGCTCGCGGCCACCGGGACAGCACACGGTTCATCTCCCCGGATGCCGCAGCGCCTCGGGTCATCCCTCAACAGGAAAGCGAGACACCGTTCAATGAGAATGCACCGCATAGGCGCGGCGCTCGCAACCGTCACCATCGGGCTCATGACCGTGGTCTTCCCGACCGCCAGCGCCTCAGCTGCCTCAGACACCACGGACACCACCCTCCGCGAACTGGCCGCGAAAGAAGGGATTCTCATCGGCTCGGGGGCGACCAATCCCAACTATCTCGACGAACCCCAGTTCGGCGAGACGCTGGCGGAGCAGTTCGACAGCCTGTCGCCCGAGAACGAGCTCAAGTGGAACTTCGTCCAACCGCTGAAGGATGACTTCGAGTTCGCCGGCCTCGACAAGCTCGTCAAGTTCGCCGAGGATCATGACATGGCTGTGAAAGGCCACGGCCTCATCTCCGGTTGCTGCAATCCTGACTACGTCACGCAGGCAACCGACCCTGACGAGCTCCGTTCCGTGATGAAGACCCACTTCAACACGATCATGGATCGCTACCACGGGAAGATGGACCGGTGGGACGTCGTGACCGAACCGTTCTCCACCTTCGGCGGGACCGGACTCGTGCAGAACGACTTCTACAAGGTCCTCGGCCCCGACTACATTGCGGAAGCGTTCCGCATCGCGCACGCCGCGGACCCCGACGCCAAGCTGTTCATCAACGAGTCGTTGGTGGAGTTCTATCCGGAGAAGCGCCAGGAACTTTATGACCTGGTGGCCGATCTGGTAGCCGACGGTGTGCCCATCGACGGGGTGGGCTTCGAGATGCACGAGACCCTGGCGGGTCCCGAGCCCGGGGTCATCACGCAGATGGCGAAGTCCTACCAGGCGCTCGGACTTGACGTCGCCGTCACCGAACTCGACGTACACACCTATGACGTGGATCAGCAGACGCAGATCTACGGGGACGTCATGGCCGAGGCGCTGGCGGCAGGAATCCGGGACATCAGCTTCTGGGGCTTCACCGACAAGCACGCCTACACCTGGCTGCCGGGCGCGAAGCCGCTCATGTTCGACGAGGAGTACAACCCCAAGCCCGCGTACCACGCCACGCGCGACGCTCTGCGGAACTTCGTCTCCGCGCCCTCGGCTCCCGGCGCCGGCGCCCTCAAGAACACCAGCGGATGGACGCGCGGCCTCCACGACGGCAACTACAGCGTGACGATGAACCTCTGGCACGGCACTCCGGGCAGCTTCTACCGTCTGTACGAGAACGACAAGCTCGTCTCCGCGCGGGTGCCGGACAGAGCCGGCGGCACTTCGCAGTCAGTCGAGACCACATTCAAGGACAAGGCCAACGGTACCTACGTGTACCGGGCCGAACTGATCAACTCGAAGGGCACGACAGCCACGAACACCACGACCGTCACGGTCACGGATGCCGCACCGGGCAAGCCCGTGGTCAGTCACGACAACTGGGACAACGACGGCACCTTCACCGCCACCGCGAATCTGTGGTGGGGTACGAACGCCACCTCCTACACCTTCTTCCTTGACGGAGCAGTCGTCGGCGAGGGTTCGTTGACCGCCCACACACCGAACGCCCAGTCAGCGAAGGTGACTCTGTCGGGAGTGGCGAAGGGAAAGCACAGCCTGAAGGCCGTCCTCACCAACGCCAAGGGGTCGACCGAGTCCGATCCGGTACAAGTCACCGTCAACTGACGCAGGGGCTGTGCCGGCCCGGTGCAGAGGGAGCAAGCGCCCGGTGTGACCGTACGCCAGGCGTTGGACGATGTTCCTCAACCCGACTGTCACCTCAGCCCAGGCGACCGCGAACCGCGGCACCGGCGGGCCCGTTCCCGCGCCCCGGACGGCTCCCGGCGCGCGAGCACCGGCCGCCGGATCGGCACCGGCGTGTACTGCTCCAGCGGACGCACCCGTTTCGTGATGGTCGGGCAGTGACAGACGCCCTGGACCTCGACGGAGACGACGTCGAGGAACTCCTGGGCGACGCGGTGCCCCTCCTGGCCATGTTGCAACCTTGCCCCAAGGGAAGGGTCAAGCGGGACGATGGTCGAGTGATCACCATCGGGCAGCCGGCCAAACAGGTCGGAGTGTCGGTCAAGACCAGCCGCGTCTGTCACGACAAGGGACTGCCACCTGAACCCGATCGCGATGCGTCCGGTTACCGGCGGTACGACGCGAACGCCACCATCGAACTGGTCAAGATCCGAACGCTCGCCGAAGCTCGCGTTCCCCTGGCCCGCATCCGGGACCTGAGATCAGCGACCGACAAGGAGGAGTTCCAGCACGCGCTTCACAAGATCGGCGACGAGCAACGACCGCCACTGAAGACAAGTTCCCATACACGGCCCCTGGCCCTCTCGGGCCGCCCGACAATCTACGGAGCTCTCATGTCGTTTCGCTGGGGCATCGCAGGCACCGGAACTATCGCGAACGGATTCGCCAATGCCCTGGGTCGGCTGCCGGACGCCCAACTGGTCGCCGTCGGCTCCCGCAACCGGGAGACGGCCGACGCGTTCGGTGAGAAGTTCGGCATTGCGCCCCGCCACCGGCACGGCTCGTACGAGGACCTTGCGGCCGACGGCAACGTCGACATCGTCTACGTGGCCTCGCCCCACTCGCACCACCACGAGCACACCCTGTTGTTCCTGAACGCGGGACGCCCCGTGCTGTGCGAGAAAGCCTTCGCGCTGGACGCCGCACAAGCCGCCGAGATGGCAGAAGTGGCCCGGGCGCGCGGCCTGTTCCTCATGGAGGCGATGTGGAGCCGGTTCCTGCCGGCCTACGTCAAGATCAGGGAACTGCTTTCCGAAGGCGCCATCGGCGAAGTCCAGTCCGTGGAAGCCGACTTCGGATTCCGGTTCCCGGCAGACCCCACGCACCGCTTGTTCGACCGTGCCCTCGGCGGGGGTGCCCTGCTCGACTTGGGCGTGTACCCGGTATCCCTTGCCAGCATGGTGCTGGGCACCCCCGACCGGCTCACGGCGTACGGCACGCTCGGCGAGACCGGTGTGGACGAGCACACCGCCGTCCTGTCCGGCTACTCCGGCGGCGCGGTCGCACTGACCCAGTGCTCGATGAGGGCCACACTCAGCTCCACGGCCCGGATCACCGGCACCGAAGGCCACATCGAGTTGCCGTTCATGATGCACTGCCCGGACGAACTGACTGTCCGGACACGTGATACCACCGAGCGCCTGAGTCTTCACGCCGCTCGCGACGGTGAGGACGACGACACGGCGGGCGGGGGTATGCACCACCAGGCCAGGCATGTCCAGGAGCGGCTGCTGGCCGGGGAGTCGGAGAGCGACATCATGCCGCTGGACGAGACCGTGGCGATCATGCGCACGCTCGACAGCGTGCGCGAGCAGATAGGGGTGCGGTACTTCGACCACTGACATCCCTGGAACGGCCACATGGATCTGCCAGTGGTGGTCCATGTGGTCCTGGCCCCCCACCCCCGGCCGTCGCGTGGACTCGCGGCAGGGCAGGGCGGCAATCCCCCGAGGATGGTGGAGCGGAGAGGACCTGTGGGCGAGGCGGTGGTCACGGCTACAACGCCGATCGACGACAGAGACAGCGCGGAGCGCCGGCTACACAGACGGAAAGAGCCCGTCGAAGACAGCACATGGGCGCGAGAGCCCAGGCCCACGCCGCTGAGGCCCTCTCCGTCGTCCGGTCCATACGGATCCCTGCGGATCAGCCAAAATGCTGACCACTTGGGGCTGACGGAGGAGACGGGTTCGTCAGCCTCGGGTATGCCATTCCGTCAGCTCCGGGGATGTCAGTCGCCTCGGCCCAGCGCCTTGCGGGCGGTGGCGAGGATCTCCTCGGAGACGGGTTCGCCCTTGGTCGCGCGTGCGAGGACGAGCGCGCCGACCATGGTGGACAGCCGACTGAGGCCGTCGTCCTGGTCCGTGGCGAGACGCTTTGCCATCTCGCTGACGCCCTCGCTGTACTGGCGCTGCGCTGCGGGACCGCCCTGACCGCGCGCGATGTCGGCTGCGAAGGCTGCCACGGGACAACCGCCGGCGACGTCGTCGCGGTGCTTGGTGGACAGATACGCGTCGATCTCGGCCTCAGGAGAGGCAGCCTCGGTCGCGGTGCCTCCGCCCGAGGCTGCGAAGGCGTGCGTGGTGGCCTCGTCGAAGAGCGCTTCCTTGGAGGCGAACTGCTTGTAGAAGCCGCCGTGAGTCAGGCCGGCTTTCTTCATCACCTCCACGACGCTGATCTGGCCTCCCTGCTCCTTGAAGAGTCGCGACGCGGCCTCGACGACGCGGCGCCGGTTCTCTTCCGCCTGCGCCTGCGATACCCGGCCCATCGCCCACCTCGCAAGTAGATTCCGCCTGCCATCTATGATGGCACGAGTTTAGATTACGCAAGTAATCTATTCGCGGGGGCCGTCGGTACGGCCTCTGAACCTACCGGAAGTGATGGATCATGGAACTCAAGGGTGCGACCGCTGTGGTGACCGGCGCCAACCGTGGGCTGGGACGCCGCCTGGCCGAGCAACTCGTGCAGCGCGGGGCGAAGGTGTACGCGGCTGCCCGCCGACCGGAGACCGTGGACCTGGACGGCGTCACGCCGCTGCGGCTCGACGTCACGGACGAGGCCACGATCCGGGAGGCCGCCCGTGTTGCGTCCGATGCGACGCTGCTGATCAATAATGCCGGCATCTCCCTCGGCACCCCGCTGATCGCCGGCGACCTGGCGGCCGTCCGCGCAGAGATGGGAACCAACTTCCACGGGCCGCTCGCCGTCACCCGCGAGTTCGCCCCGGTCATCGAGGCCAACGGCGGCGGAGCCGTCCTGAACATCCTCTCCGTGATCTCCTGGTGGCACCCGGCCCAGGCCGGCTCCTACGCGGCGTCCAAGGCCGCAGCCTGGGCGATGAGTAATGCCGTCCGAGAGGAACTGGCACCCCGAGGTATCACCGTCTCCGCGCTGCACGTCGGCCTGATGGACACCGACATGACCGCCGGTATGCCCACGGCGGACAAGGCGGACCCGGCCGACGTCGCCGCCCAGGCCCTGGACGGCATCGAAGCGGCCCTGCCCGAGATCCTCGCCGACGACGTCACCCGGCAGGTCAAGCAGGGTCTGTCCCAGATACACGCCCTCAGCTGAGCTCACCAGGGCTGCGATCCTCACCTGCTTGTCCACGGTGACCGGCCTGTGAAGGCCGCGGTTGCGGGCCCGCTTCACCACTCTGATCCACCCAGCAGATAACGGCCAGGAGACCGCCGTCGCGTCCACTGCCCGCGGGGCCCAACGGAAGGGGCGCATCCTTTCCGCTACCGGGCCCCGCCCTAGCGGCCGACGGCCCTCCGGGGGCAACGAGTGGCCCTATTCACGGCTGTGGTTCTGGCTCAAGTTCTGCGCTCTGTCGCTGATTTGGGGGTAGGTAATGATCGAGGGTAGGTGGGCCTCACCTTGGCGTGGGGGATGCGGTTCGCCTCGCTGACCTCCTTTTTGGGGAGCCGGAGTCGAGGTGGACGAGGTTGCGAGGCGGACCCCGGCGAGTTTTTCTCCCAGAGCACCTCACAGTTCACGATCCGCTGCGCACGGACTTGTACATCGCGAGGGCGTCGGCTGGTCGCGCGCTCTGGGCGACCAGACGAGATCATTCTCCGCGGAACACCGGAGTGCGTCGTTCCAGGCTCGCTTCGATGCCTTCGGCGCAGTCGTGGGTCGCCCACAGCCGTGTCTGTTCCACGAGTTCGTGTTCCAGCGCCTCGCGGACCGTGTTGCCATGTCCGCCCTCAGTGTCGCGCGGATGGACCGAACTGCGAGCGGTGCGGCCGCCGCCAGTGACCGGGCCCACTCCAGGGCGTTCTCGCGCTGGCGGCCGGGTGCCGAGAGCCGGTCGGCCAGTCCGATGTGGACGGCCTCTTCGCCTCCCACGCGCCGGCCGGTCATCAGCAGATCGGCCGCGACCCGCCGCCCGACGAGGTCGGGCAACGTCACACTCAGGCCGAACCCGTGGTGGAAGCCCAGCAACGCGAAGTTGGCGACGAACCGGCTCGACCGGTCCGCGACGCGGAAGTCCGCCGCGCAGGCCAGACCGAGTCCACCGCCGACCGCCGCGCCCTGAACGGCGGCGATCATCGGTGTGCCGATCTCGAACAACTGGACCGCCCGCCGGTAGAGCCGCTCCGACACAGTGACCCGGTCCTGCTCGAACCCGCCACCGGCACCGAAGTCCGCTCCCGCGCAGAAGTGCTTGCCCGTCGACGCCAGGACCAGGGCCCGGCACCTCGGGTCGTCGTCGAGTTCGCGGGCCGCGTCGACGAGCTTCCCGATGAGCTGCTCGTCGAAGAAGTTCGACGGTGGCCGGCGCAGCTCCAGCAATCCGACGCCGTCTCGAAGAACAACCGAAAGATCCGAACTCGTCATGGAACCACCCTGCCCAGCCGATCGCCGGGCCACCGGCAAACCGTCCGGTGAGTGGACAGTCGCACCCCACGACGACACGAGCGGAGGCACATTCGGGATGTGGAGATCACCAACACCCTGTCCTCGTTCGCACGTCTGGCCGACGAAGGACGGCTCGAGGAGCTCGGAAACCTGTTCACCGCGGACATCGAGTGGTCGATGCCCGGAGCAATCTGGCGTGGCCGCGCGGAGGTCCTTTCGGGCCTGGGGTCGATGCGCGATCTCGGCCATGCCGGGCCGGATTCGGGCAACCGGCATGTGATCACCAACCTGGAGGTGTATGTCGACCCCGACCGGGCCACGGCACGCTCTTACTTCCTGCTGGTGAGCCAAGGCACCCCGGCCGCGATCCTGGCCGTCGGCTTCTGCCACGACGAACTGCTGCACGAGCACGGCCAGTGGCTCATCGCCCGGCGAGAAGTCACGACCTGAAGCCGTCCACTGACCGGAACATCACGCAGGCGGGCGCCCCGCGCCCGCTTAGCGTCGGGCGAACCAGCCGCACCCAGGAGGGTTGATGAACGCCGATCCCCGCATCCTCAAGGCGCTCGACCGTGCGAGGGAAATGGGGAGAAGGGCATCGCGGTCGCCGCCTACCACCGCGGTGAGCTGATCGTCGACGCCGTCGCCGGTGTCGCCGACACCAAGAAGGGCATACCGGCCGACGAGCGCACCCTCTTCCCGGTGTTCTCGGTGACCAAAGGCGTCACCGCGACCGCTGTTCATACAGGCCGCCGGCGGAGAGTTCTACCTGGTTTCCCAGGGCTTTGTGCGGGACGCGATGGCAGCCAGAGCGGACGTGCTGATCAATCGGAGCGCTCCGTTCCTGCCGTCGGGCGAGTTCACCGTCCCCACCGACTGATCCCCGGAGAGCACGATGTCCCTGCCCCCGCTGGACCCCGACGCCGCGGCCATCGCCGCCGCGACGGCTGACGTGCCGCCGATGCGAACACGCGGTATCGCCGCGATCCGCGACGCCCTCGAAGCGGCGCCGCATCCCGCCGGGCTGCCCGAGATGGCACAGACGGAGGACCGGGAAATCCCTGGTCCGCACGGTGACATCCCCGTACGGATCTACCGACCCGTCCTGGACGATCCGGCAACCGTGCTCGTGTACTTCCACGGCGGCGGCATGTGCGTGGGCACGATCCACTCTTTCGAGCCGGTCGCCCGCAGTCTGGCCGACGCGAGCCGTGCCACCGTCGTGTCCGTCGGCTATCGCCTTGCGCCGGAAAACCCACCACCGGCACAGTTCGACGACGCCTACACCGCGACGCAATGGGTCGCCGAGCACGCCGCCGAGCTCCGCGTCGACCCGGATCGGCTCGCCGTGGTCGGCGACAGCGCCGGCGGTACCCTCGCCGCGGCCGTGGCCCTCGCCGCGCGGGACCGCGGTGGTCCCGCGATCAGCTGCCAGGTCCTCGTGTACCCAGGCCTCGATCGGGACTTGGGGGCCCGGTCGATCACCCAGTGCGCCGACGCCCCGATCCTGTCCCGCGATGACGTGATGTATCTGAACGAGATGGCCGACAGCGGCACGGGCCACCCGGACAGTCCCTACCGCATCCCCGCCTACGCGACGGACCTCGGCGGCCTCCCGTCGGCGATCGTCGTGACCGCCGACTGCGACCCGATCCGGGACTGGGGCGAGCGATACGCGAACCGGCTCCGGGAAGCCGGGGTGCTGACCACGCTGACCCGCTATCCCGGCGCGTATCACGGATTCCTGCTGCAGGCCGCCTACCTGGCCAAGGGGTGGCTCGCGATCGCCGACATCGGGGCGCTGCTCCGAGCCCGCTTCCGTTCCACTTTTCTGGAGGCCTCATGACCGGCACCGCCGTCGACCCTTTCGCCGACGCCCGCGAAATTGCCCCGCGCGAGCTGTCGTGTGGCTACACGTGGGCCGAGTGCCCGCGGTGGCACGACGGCGCGTTCTGGTTCAGCGACATGTACGCCCACCGGATCGTTCGACTGGACGCGGCGGGTGATCCGGAGACCATGGTCGACCTCGCCGCGCGTACATCCGTCAATGGCACCGAGGTCATCCCGGGCGGATTCGGCTGGCTGCCCGACGGCAGGCTCATCGTCACCTCCATGCACGAGCGGCTCGTCCTGGCCTTCGACGGCGAGCACCTCGTCGAACACGCCGATCTGGGCGACCTCGCCACCGGCCCGATCAACGACATGGTCGTCGATGCCGATGGCCGTGCCTACGTCACCCAGCTCGGCTTCGAGCTCTTCGCGGGGGAAGCACCGAAAGACTCCGACCTGCTGGTCGTGGAACCGGACGGCTCCGCCCGCGCGCTGACCGAACTGGGTGGCTTCGGCGGTGCCAACGGCATCGCGGTCAGCGGCGACGGAAACCGGGTGGTGACCGCGGAGGCGTTCGCCAACCGGATCACCGTGCTCGACCGCGACGAGCACGGCCGCCTCAGTGGCCGCCGGGTCTTCGCGTCCACGCCGTCCCTGCCCGACGGTATCTGTCTCGACGACAACGGTGGCGTCTGGGCGGGGTTTCCGGCCGTCCCGGCCGTGGCTCGGCTCGTCGAGGGTGGGGCGATCACCGACATCGTCCGCTTCGACGCCGAGCAGGCCTTGCCGCCGGCCTGCGTCCTGGGGGGCCCGGACCGGCGCACCCTGTTCGTCTGCGCCGGGCTCGACGTCATGGACTTCGAAGAGTCACGACGCAACCGCAACGGCACTGTGTGGACGGCCGAGGTGCGCGCGAGCGGCGGCGGCAACCGCCCCTGAACGATTGGGAATTCCTGTGGACACATTGTCTTTCACCGGCCGCGTCGTCGTGGTGACGGGCGCCGGGCGCGGTATCGGCCGTGCGCACGCACTGTTGCTGGCCGCCCGCGGCGCGTCCGTCGTCGTCGCCGACCTAGGCGCTCGCGTCGACGGGTCCGGAGTGGACGGTGACGATCCCGCCACGGACGTCGTCGCCGAGATCCGGGCCGCCGGCGGACGGGCCGTGGCCGTGCGGGCCGACGTCTCCACCGAAGCCGGTGCGGTGGCGGTCGTCCACGCAGCGGTCGAGGAGTTCGGCCGGCTGGACGCGGTGGTGAACAACGCCGGAATCGTCCGCACCGGACGTTTCGACGAGATCGGTGCCGAGGAGTACCAGCGCTACCTCGACGTGCACTTCTTCGGTTCCCTGCACGTCTGCCGGGCGGCCTGGCCGCACTTGACCGAATCCGGCAGCGGCCGGGTGGTCAACACCGTCTCGGCCGCCATGCTCGGCAACCCGTTGATGACGCACTACGGCAGCTCCAAGGGCGCCGTGTTCTCACTCACCCGCAACCTGGCCATCGAAGGCGCCGAACACGGCATCCTGGTCAACGCCATCGCCCCGGGCGCTGGTACCCGCATGGCCGAGAACTCCGCCGAGTCGCTGTCACCGGAGGTCATGGCCTATCTGCGCACTCAGCTGCTGCCCGAACACGTCGCGCCGGTGGTGGCTTTCCTCGTTCACCCCGCCTGCCGGGTGACCGGCGAAGTCTTCAACGCCGCGGGCGGTGCGGTGACTCGAATGGCTGTGCTGACCACTGCGGGTATCCACGACCCCGCCCTGACCGTCGAGACCGTGGCCGAGCGCTTCGACGAGATCATCGCCATCACCCCGGCCGCCCAACCCGCGGTCGTCGCCGTCCCGCAGCCCCACACCACCTGACCCCCGCCTGGAGAAGACGATGACCGAGACCGCCACCGCGGGCACCGAATTCCCGTTCGCGCCGCTACCTCCCGAGGAGGCCGTCGAGCACCTGAAGCGGCTGATGGCCGACCGGCCGATGACCAAGCTCACCATGCCGTACGGCGGTGACGTGTGGATCGTGCACCGCAACCGCGCGGCCCGCACGATCCTCGCCGATCGGCGGTTCGTCCGCGAGTCCTTCCGGACCGGGGAACGCGTCGTCCCGTTCTATGTGCCGTTCCCCGACTTTCTGCGCACCACGCTGCAGTTCGAAGACCCGCCCCAACACACGAAGCTGCGCAGGCTGGTCCAGAAGGCGATCTCCCCGCGGCGGGTGCGCGACATGCGGGCTTCGGCCGCAGCCTTCGCAGGAGAGCTGATCGACGGCATGCTTGCCCGCGGCGGCGTCCGCAATTTGGTCGCCGAGTACTCCGTGCCGCTGCCCGTCGAGATGCTCAGCTCGCTCCTCGGTGTGCCGTCCGCCGACCGGGAGAAGTTCGAGCGCTGGAGCTCCTCCACGATGGCGGTGGCAGGCAGGACCGAGCAGGAAATCGCCGAGGACATGAGCGAGCTGGCGGCCTACATGACCGACCTGATCGCCCAGCGACGGGCAGAGCCGCGGGACGACCTGCTCAGCTCCCTCGCCCACGCGCGCGATAAGGACGAAACCCTGACCGACGCGGAGATCCTGCCGATCGCGTTCATCCTGATCGTCGGAGGGTTCGACAACACCGCCAACTTCCTGACCACCGGCGTGATGTCACTGCTGCACTCTGACGAGCAGCGTGAACTGTTCCTGGCCGACCCCGACGGCTTGGCCCCGACCGCGGCCGAGGAGGTGCTCCGGCACGGGGCGTTCGCGGTCGGAGGTCCGGTGGGCGGCGGTGGCGGCCTGGTGCCGTTCGTCGCGACCGAGGACGTCGTCGTCGATGGCCAGTTGATCGCCAAGGGCGAGGCGGTCAGCATCGATCCGGGTGCCGCGAACCACGATCCCGCTGTGGTGACGGACCCGGACCGGTTCGACATCACCCGCAAGGACAACCCGCACCTCATGCTCAGCCACGGCCTGCACCACTGCCTGGGCGCGCCGCTGGCCCGCATGGAGATGCAGGTCGGGATGGCCGAGATCTTCAAACGCATCCCGACGCTACGGCAGGCCGGCGATCCGGTGATCCGCCGTGACGTCCTCACCCAGCCGATGACCGACCTTCCGGTCACCTGGTGATCCCGGTGCCCAAAGTGTTCTACACCCAGCCCGACGGCTCCGAGACGGTTGTGGAGGCCGTTGCCGGTGACTCGGTCATGCAGACTGCCGTCCGTAACGCGGTCAGCGGAATCCTGGGACAGTGCGGCGGCTCGCTGTCGTGTGCGACCTGCCATGTGTTCCTGGCCGAGGAGAACACCGACGACTTCGCACCGGTCAGCGAGGACGAGGACGAGATGCTCGACTGCGCCGCCACCGAACGCGAGGACAGCTCGCGACTGTCGTGCCAGCTCGTCCTGGGGGACGGCCAGGAGGTCCACGTGACCGTCCCGGAAGCGCAGCTGTGAGCGGAGGAGCGCGACTGCTCGTCGTCGGGGCGGGTCAAGCCGGTGTTCAGGTGGCGGGCAGCGCCCGCGAACTCGGCTGGGACGGCCCCATCACCCTGATCGGGCAGGAACGCCACGCCCCGTACGAGCGTCCACCGCTGTCCAAGGCCTTTCTGAAAGGCGAGGCCGCGATCGAATCACTCGCTCTGCGCACTCCTGCGTTCTACGCGCAGCAGCAGATCGATCTCGTACTGGACGAGCACGTCACCCAGCTGCACTGGACCGGTGGGGGAGCCGGCACGGCGACCTCAGCCTCGGGACGGCACTGGGCGTTCGACCGCCTGGTTCTGGCGACCGGCGCGCAACCGCGAGCGTTGCGGATCGATGGTGCCGGCCTCGACGGAGTCCTCATGCTCCGCGACGTCCGAGACGCCGAGATCCTCGCGCGGCGGCTGATGAACGTCACCGACCTCGTCGTGATCGGCGGTGGATTCGTCGGTCTCGAGGTGGCCGCCACCGCGACAGCGGCAGGCGTGCGGACCAGCCTTGTGGAGGCCGCCCCGGTGTTGATGAACCGGGTGGTCAGCAAAGCCACCGCAGACGTAGTCGCAGCCGCTCACCGCAGGGCAGGGGTACGGATACTCACCGGCGTGCGTCCCCGCGAGCTGCGCGGCGACGGTGGGACGGTCAGCGCGGTTGAGCTGGAGGACGGCCGGGAGCTGCCCGCCCAACTCGTCCTCGTCGGCGTGGGTGCGCGACCTCGGGACGAACTCGCTCGCGCCGCCGGCTTCCGCTGTGACAACGGGATCGTCGTGGACGCGTACTCGCTCACCTCCGACGGCCACACCCTGGCCGTGGGCGACTGCGCGAACCTGCCCGATCCGTCCCCGGCGCCGGAGCCCGCGCCCCGCCTGCGGTTGGAGAGCATCGACAACGCCGTCGAGCAGGCCAAAGCGGCCGCCACCACCCTCGTCGGCCGTGCCCGGCCCTACCGGAGCGTGCCGTGGTTCTGGTCCGACCAAGGGGCGCTGAAGCTTCAGATCGCCGGGCTGGCCCGCACGGACGACGACATTGTGATCCGGGAGGTCGCCCGGCCCGGCCGGACGACCGTTCTGCGGTACCGCGGTGAACACCTGGTCGCCGCCGAGTGCGTCAACAACCCCGCCGACTTCCTTGTCCTGCGCAAGGCGCTGGGCCTCCGCATTTCCCTGCCGCGAGAGAAGGCCGTGGATACACGGCTGTCGCTGAAGAAGCACCTCGCGGCTGTATCCCCGCAATGAAAGGAATCACGATGTCATTGACCGGCGCGTACGAACCGAGCCCGGCGAGCTGGATCGCCGAGCAGGTGGAGCGCTACGAACGCACCGACGGCGCGGACGGCGGCACCTTGCAGGACCGCCCCGTCGTCATTCTTACGACCAGGGGCGCAAAATCCGGGAAAATCAGGAAGACACCGCTGATGCGTGTCACAGACGGCACCTGCTACGCCGTAGTCGCCTCACAGGGCGGAGCGCCGACGAACCCGTCCTGGTACCGCAACATCTTGGCCGACCCGCACGTCTCGTTGCGGGACGGCGGGGACGTCCGCGACTACGTCGCACGCCAGGCGGAGGGTGAGGAGCGCGAAACCTGGTGGGCCGTGGCCGTGGAAACCTGGCCCGACTACGAGACCTACCAGAAAAAGACAGAACGCGAGATCCCAGTCGTCATTCTCGAACCGTCCTGCTGATCCCGTCGAACGGCCCGCAGCGACCTCCTGTCCTGCAGGCGTCCTGGGTGGCGTCGCGGTCGCTGGGCATCAGACGGAAACCGCGGCGAGGCCCTCGGCGCAAACGGGACTTTGGAGAACGTGCTGCATTGCCCGAGACGAAGGAGTCGAACGGGCATGGGGATGGACGAAGTCACCCTGCAGTGCCCTCGATCAGGCCGAGTGGGTAGCGGTGAGAGGCGACGATTCCTGTGCGGACACACGTCCCGCGTACGGCTGTCGCCGACTCCCGGTACCTGAGGCCAAGGAGGCGCTTTGCGCCCAGGGGACGGTCACCACCACGACATTCACGCACCGTGACACCACGTCAGTGCCCGAGACGAGGGACACCGCTCGACATCGAAGACCCGGGTTTCTGCCGTGTTCATCGAGATGCCCGTGCCACGCGTCGTTCTTGTCGGTACCCACTCGGCTGATGCGACCTGCGCGCCTGTGCCCAATTCTGCGACGACTGCCTTGGGCCATCCGTCAGTTCACTCGCCTCTGTGGGTACGGATCAGTGGCCAGTCATCCGTCTCTCTGCCCTGTCAGGATTTCGTGTTGCACGTGCCGGAAGTCGACTTGGGATTCTCGAGACGAGGTGATGCTGCCCAGCCAACCCAGGGCGAACGCTGCAGGAACGGAAATCAGACCTGGAGTCTGGTACGGGTACCAGTCAAAACTCGCCTGCGGCCACAGGGCGAACGTGGTTCCCGAGACGATGGGCGAGAAGACCGTGAGTACGGTGCAGAGCAGTAGTCCCCCGCAGACGGACCACAGGAGTCCTCGACGGTTGAAGCGACTCCAAAAGAAGGAGTAGATCAATGTAGGGAAGACGCACGAAGCCGAAACACTGATCGAGAAGGCGGCCAGGAATTCAATCGGATATCGGTGGATGACAGCGGCCAGCGACAGGCCCACCGCGCAGACGCTGACGGCGGCCACGCGCAGTGCCCGCACCTCTCCGGTTTCCGTGCGGGGGCGCTTGCCATGCGCGAACACATCGTGGCTGAGAGAGACAGCGGCAGCGAAGGTCACGCTGGTCATGGTCGTGATCACAGTGAGGATCACGACGCATGCCAAGACGGTGATGAGCACGATGCGTCCCGTCGAACCGTGTTGGAGCACCTCCGAGGCCAGCTGGATCGGGGACGACTGCCCAGTGGAATCGACTGCGCCGATACCGGACGCGCCCACCACGGCTGCTGATGCGAAGCCGGTGGTGATCAGCAGGAGAACGAATGCGCCGACCAGTCCCGTGGCGATGCTCATGGATCGCCGTGCTGTGCGGCCGGTTCGGGACGCGCTGACCCGTAGGATCTGATAAGGCATCACGGCCATGCCGAGGATGAGGACGATGTGACTGCCGAATGTGTTGAGTGAGCCGAGAGATGCCGTGTAGGGCCAGAGTCCCGGCTTCAGATATTTGTCCGGCGCCATGCTGTTGTCCACCGCGGCCGAGAGCAGAGATCCAGGGTCCCAGTCGAATTTTCTGACGGCCAGCAGTGTGATGACCGCAAGCGCCGTCAGGGTCAGCGGCACCTTGGCGGCGTGCATGAAGCTGTTGCCTCTCAGGCCCGCTACTGCGGCGAAGCATGCAACGAGGCAACCCATCAGGATCGTGCACACCACCTGCGCTCCGTCGGTCGTCATGCCGATCAGGAGAGCCGTACTGGTGCCGGCGACCCGCAGGTTGATCACGATGAGAGGGACCGTGATGGCCAGCGTCACCGCGGTCGCGGCGATGCGGGGCCCCGATCCCGGGGCCCGCAATGCGAAGAGGTCACCGAGGGTGTAGCGACCGCTGGTGCGTATCTTCTGTGCGAGGAGCAGCATTACACCGAGCATGATCAGGCAGTCGAGGGCGTACGTGAACCCGTCGTAACCGAACAGGGCGACACCGCCGGAGACCCCCAAAAGGGTGACGACCGAGATCTGTTCGCCGGCCATGGCGAATCCGTTGACGACTGGGGAGAGGGACCGGTCGGCGACATAGAGCCTCTCCGGATTCTCCTCCTCCGCCGTGGCGAGAGTGAAGAGCCACAGCAGTGCCGCTCCGATGAAGATGAGGAAGGCAATGATCACGGGGCGTCTCGCGTCCGAACCGATGGGGTCGAGAACGCCCGAGGCCAGGATGTCCATAGTCACCGCGTCACCCACCGGGAACCGTTGACGGAGGCGACATCGGATACATCGGTGTGGAGTACGTCAGAGGCCAGAGCCTGTTCGAGGGGATCGGCCGACCGGGTACTTCGCATGTCGTACAACCAGGCAGTGGCAATGAACAGGGCGCATTGCAGAACGCCCCATACCAGTCCCAGGGTGAGCTTGCCGTACACCTGCACCGCGGGGACGTCGGTGAAGCAGGACAGCGTGATGCCGACGGCGAAGGGGACCCCGTTGACGACAAGGAAGTCGCGCTGTGCGCGATGCGCGGTCTCACGGAGTCCGCTTACATGCTGTGAGCGTCCGGCATTGTGCGTTTGGAGCGGTGCTGGCGGGCTGCCAGGGGGATTCGGGGGGAAATGCGGATGCACGGAATCTCCAGGCATTGAGGGTGGGTAACGGCGCAGCGCGTAGCGTCCGATGTCGGCAGGAGGATCCGGCCGATCACGGAAATACGGTGGTGAGCAAGCGCCACCGGGTGGCGCCCAGGCGAAGCACGGCACGCAGCACGTGGGGCCGCTCGCATCTGTTGCCACCCGATGCACAGGGTGCTGTGTCGGGGGCCTGCGGATCAACGCGGACGAAGGGCCGGGCACGGACCGTGAGGTTCCAGCCGGACCTCGCGAAAGCGTGCGCGTACCTACAAGCCGCTGTTGCCGTGATGCGCCATGTTCTGACCAGGAGGATCATGGACTCCGCGATGGCCTGTCAACAGTCTGGGAGACGTGTGCGACATGTCACTGCGTGCCAACGAGACTTCGGGACTCGCAAGCCGTCCGAAGGCGGTGTCCCGCTATGCGGTGTAGCCGATCAGGTATGAGGAAGGCCCAGCCGGCGACCCTGATCACCCTTGCCGTACGACGTGTTGGCTTCCTGGCGTTGCGCGCCCTCGGATGCCATGGCAGTGGCCGCAGCACTGCGGGGAATGCCTCAGGGTCATGGCCGCTGCTGCGGCGAACCGGACGTTCGCGCCACCGCTGGCGCGGTGTGCAGACCCAGGTCACGGGCGATGCGGGCGCGGTGCCATGCCGGTCTTTCGAAGAACTGTGCGGAGCTATGGGCTCGTTTGAAGTACCGGTGGGCGGCGTGCTCCCAGGTGATGCCGATACCGCCATGGAACTGGATCATCTCGCCCGCGACTGCCGTGAAGGCTTCGGAGCAGACGGACTCGGCGACCGCGCAGGATCTGGTCAGTCCGGTCGAGCCCTCGGCCACGGCGAAAGCCGCGCGCAGCGCGGCTGAACAGGCGGGCTCCACCAGTTTGCAGGCGTCCGCGAGCCGGTGCTTCACCGCTTGGCGGGAACCGATGGGCGGCCGAACTGGACCCGCTGCTCGGCGTAGTTGACGGTGATCTCCAGGGCACGCTCGGCCGCGCCGACCTGTTCCGCGGCGAGCGCGGCGCACGGCATGTCGCGGACATGTCCCAGTCTCATGCGTCGGTCCTTGTGCGTGAGGTGCTCAGCGGGCGACGACGCAGGCGCGGCAGGCGGACGGTGTGCCCCAAACGTCGCACAGGGGGCGTGCCTTGCGGATCACAGAACAGGTCGAGCTCGTCGGTGTAACCGACGGCGCCAGGGAGTCGGAGGGCGGTGCGGGCGGCGGTGTACGAGGTCTCGCCGACAGCCGCTTTCGCCGCCGCGATCCGACGCCCGCTATCCGTGTCGCCCGAGGCCAGGGCGAGTGCGGCGGCGTGCAGCAACGGTTCTGCTACCTCGCTCTCACGGAACTCGTCTCCGTCCAGCCGGGGCAGAGCGTGCTCGCTCCGGGCATCGGAGGATCCGTCGGTTTCGGCGGCGTCGACCATCTCCACTGCCGGCACGACCGAGAAGGACGTACTCGGACGCAAGGCCGGCTACGACGTCATCGACCTGTCCCAGGAATCTCTGCGGGACGGCGTGGCGAGGCTGACTGACGGCCGGGGCGTGGACGTCTTACTCGACGGGATCGGCGGCTCGCTGACCGGCGAGGCCCTGGTCCAGGTTGCATGAGCGCCCGGGGCACAGGACACCGACGTGGAGTACGAGCCCCGGATGATCTCGCGCTTCTCAACCTGCGTGACGTTGTCCGTGACGGTTGCCTGCACCGGCTTGGTGCACCTCACTGTGCCGTGGATGGTGGCCTTGCCGCTGAGGGAGCTCGCGGTGCCCTCCAGGGCGATGTCAAGGCCGAGTTCGGCCGGCGGGGCCGGGTCGTCGATGTGGGCCTCGTGGGCGAACTCGGTCGCCGGTGGACGTCTTCCATGCATGAGCGCCGAGCGGCCCCCTGTGGCTGTGATCGCCAAGGCCTTGACATGATTGAGCTATACCTTTCTTATAGTGGCTGCTAGCGTTTCCAGTTATGACGAAGGAGTCGTTTTCGGGGCTGCGTGCCGCAGGGGCGTCCGCATCTGGTGCAGGGGGTCTGCGCGATGTGGGTGACCCAACTGTCCTGGGAAGGCTGACCGGATGCGCTGGTCTCGTGCGCGATGTGCGGGTGCTGGTCCGCGGAGTCCGATGGGCGGTGACTGTTGAGGTGATGTCAGTCGCCGAGGCTGTGGCATCCGGGGCCAACTCCGGTCGGATGTCCAGGTCGGTTCGACGCAGTGACAGGGCGCCAGGTCGCTCTGGTCGTTCGCAGGATCGTGTCCAGACGCGAATCGCATGCCGGAACTCGGTGGCTCGACTGAGTTGACTTCATGCGCCGGCGCCGCGCGCACCAACAACCGGATAGCTCGATCTACCGTACGCATGGCAACGGGGTCGAGGCTGATCAGTCGACCCAGTTGACTGAAGGGATGACCGAATGTACATCGACGCCGAGAACCTCACGGCCGAAGCAGCGTACAAGTTGCTGATCGGCAGCGTCATTCCACGACCCATTGCATGGGTAAGCACTCTGTCGGAAGACGGGGTCGGAAATCTGGCGCCGATCTCGTTCTTCACCGTGGTGGGCCGTAAGCCCCCTATGGTTTCATTGTCCATTCAGCCCCGGTCCGACGGCGTCACGCTCAAAGACAGCTTTGTGAACATGCGGGACACCGGCGAATTCGTCACCCACCTGGCCACCCTGCCGCAGGCACTGCCCCTGCACCTCAGTGCGCGCGAATTCGAACCCGATGAGGACGAGTTCGACATGGTCGGGGTGAAGAAGGTGCCCAGTTCCGCCGTGAAGCCACCTCGTATCGAGGGCGCGCCGATTGCGTTCGAGTGTGTGGTTGAAATGATCGTCCCCGCATCTGACCAGATCAACCACCTCGTGGTGGGGCGGGTCGTGCAGTTCTACATCCGCGATGACCTCTACTTGCCCAACGGGCGGATCGACACCGGTGCTGTCGCGCCGATCGGTCGTCTGGCCGCCGAGTACACGGTGGTGAACAACGCGTTCGTCCCGCCCCTGGACAGCGAAACCCTCGCACGGTTCGACGGTCGCCGGATGCGGCGACTCGACAAGCACGACGAGAGCTACTCGATGATCGATACCGCCGAGTGGTCACCGTCCGGATCCATCATGCCAGGAGACGAGCGGTGACGGGTCGGACGCGCGTTGTCATCAATCGGGTGCGCCGGCTGGAAATCGCGGTCGACCTGCCGTTCGAGGAATTCCGTCAGCGCTACGAGCAGGCGGTTCCATTCTTCGACCCGGGCCTCTTCGGTGACCTCGACCCGGACCGCACCGACTGGGCCACGATCCGTCGGATAACCGACCAGCAGGCTCCGCACGATTTCCTGCTGTACTGGCGCGGCGAGACCGACCTGATGATGCGATTGGCTGGGCACGCGACCCGCTGCACCGCCTATCTCATGGGCAATCACACTATTGCCGAGCGTATGTATCGCCACAACCCTGGGGCCATGCTTTACGCGCCCCTGCGCACCACCATCTACGAGGACCACGACGACCGGCTGTGGTTCTCCGTTGATCAGCCCAGCACTCGCTTCTCGAGTTTCGACGATCCGGAGATCGCCGAAGTCGGCGTATATCTGGACGCTAAGCTCGCCGGCCTGTTCACCACCCTAGGTCTCGGCGTTCCCGCCGGGCTGACACGGTGGATGGGGACCGGGGACCGGAGGCAGCTCTCATGACATCCCCTGCGGTCAGTGAACCTGACTACGACGTGATAGTGGTCGGCTCGGGATTCGGGGGCAGCGTCGCGGCCCTCCGGCTCACGGAGAAGGGCTACCGGGTCGCCGTGATCGAGGCGGGCCGCCGGTTCGCCGACGACGAGTTCGCCAAGACGTCATGGGATCTCCGACGCTACCTGTGGGCGCCCGCGCTCGGCTGCTTCGGTATCCAGCGCATCCACCCGCTCAAGGACGTCATCGTGAACGCGGGCGCCGGCGTCGGCGGCGGTTCACTCGTCTACGCCAACGCCCTGTATCAGCCGCCCAAGCCGTTCTATGCGGACCGGCAGTGGGCGCACATCACCGACTGGGAGTCGGAACTGGCGCCCTACTACGACCAGGCCAGCCGCATGCTGGGCGTGGTCACCAACCCGACCACGACCGCCTGCGACAAGGTGATGCTCAAGGTCGCGACCGACATGGGCGTGGCGGACTCCTACCAACCGGCCCCGGTCGCAGTGCATTTCGGCGAGCCCGGCAAAACCGCTGACGACCCCTTCTTCGGCGGCGTCGGGCCCCGGCGTACCGGGTGCACCGAGTGCGGCTCCTGCATGACGGGGTGCCGGGTCGGCGCTAAGAACACCCTGGTCAAGAACTACCTCTACATCGCGGAACGCGCCGGCGCGAAAGTCATGCCGCTGACCACGGTGGACGCGGTACGGCCCCGGTCCGACGGGTCCTTCGAGGTGGACGTCCACCGGACGGGCAGGCGGTCACGCCGCTTCCGGCGCAGCCTGACGGCGAGCCAGGTCGTCCTGGCCGCCGGCACATGGGGGACGCAGCGTCTGCTGCACCGGATGCGGGACGACGACGTACTGCCGGAGCTCTCGCCGCGGTTGGGGGAGCTGACCCGCACGAACTCGGAGGCGATCATCGCCGTCAGCCGGTCCGCGGCCGACTCCGAGTTCGACTTCACTCACGGCGTGTCGGTCACGTCGTCGATCCACCCGGATGACGACACGCACATCCAGGCGGTGCGCTACGGCAAGGGAAGCAACGCGATGGGTCTGCTGCAGACCGTCGCCACCGACGGTTCGCTGCCCATGCCGCGGTGGCTGCAGTTGCTGCGCACGGTCACGCGGGAGCCGGTCAGGTCGATGACGTTGCTGTTGAACAGCTACCGGTGGAGTGAGCGGTCGATGCTGCTGCTGGTGATGCAGAGTCTGGACAACTCGATCACCACCTACACCAAGCGCGGTCTGTTTGGGCGCCGCAGATTCACCTCGAGACAGGGACACGGCGCGCCGAACCCGACGTTCATCCCCGCCGGGCACGAGGCGAACCTACGTGCGGCTGAGCGTATCGGCGGCATCGCGGGCGGGACGTGGGGCGAGATCTTCAACAGGCCGATGACCGCGCACTTCTTCGGCGGTGCACCGATCGGGACCTCGCCGCAGGACGGCGTGATCGACCCGTACCACCGGGTGTTCAACTACCCGGGACTGTCCGTCGTGGACGGGACCGCGCTGACGGCGAACCTCGGTGTGAACCCGTCGCTGACCATCACCGCCAAGGCGGAACGTGCTTTCTCGTTCTGGCCCAACAAGGGCGAGACCGATCCGCGCCCCGCCCAGTCGCAGCCCTACCGACGGCTTACCCCCGTGGCCCCGGAGAACCCGGCCGTCCCGGCGACGGCCCCGGCGGCCCTGCGGCTGCCGATCGTGGGCTGAGCCCCCTCGCACGCCACGCAACTGACG
>NZ_AEJB01000137.1 GCF_000331005.1 Streptomyces turgidiscabies Car8 | reverse complement strand
CCACGACTCTCACGAGTCGGGACGACAGGATTTGAACCTGCGACCCCTTGACCCCCAGTCAAGTGCGCTACCAAGCTGCGCCACGTCCCGGTGCGACGATCCGCGGTTGCCCCGCGTGATCACGCGAACAGAACCTTACCCCACGTGAGCGGCTGCCCCGGTGGCGCCGGGGAGCGCGCGACAATCGGTGTATGAGCGGTGCGTCGGAGGATCGGACAGCAGTGGACAGGCGGGACCGGGACGAGGAGGGGCGGGCACGCAACGCGCGGCCACGGGACGGGCTCGGGCGTCCGCTGCCGTACGGCGAACACGGGGTCGCCCGGCAGCCCGAGGGCGTCGTACGCCGCCCCGAGGACAGCGTCGCCGAGGCGCAGGCGTTGCTGGACGCGGGGAAACCGTTCCACGCGCACGAGGTTTTCGAGGACGCCTGGAAGTCGGGGCCGGAAGAGGAGCGCGGCCTGTGGCGGGGGCTCGCGCAGCTTGCCGTAGGGCTCACGCATGCCGCGCGCGGGAACGTCACGGGCGGTGCCCGGCTGTTGCGGCGCGGGGCCGGCGCGGTCGAGGAGTGGGCGGCCGCAGGTGCGCACCGGCAGCCGTACGGGCTGGACCTCGCGGGTGTCGTCGCCTGGGCGCGGGAGCTGGCCGCGGAGGTCGAACAGGAGGGCCCGGCCGTCGATGCGGGAGCCCGGGCGCCACGGTTGTCGAGCCGTCCCGTCGGCGGCTGACCCGTTTCGACGGCCGCGTTGTCAGTGGGGTGCGGCAGACTCGGGAGCGTGCGGAGGATTCGGGTCATCGGTATCGGGGCGGGCGACCCCGAGCAGCTCACCCTGCAGGCGGTCAGGGCGCTGCGGAGCACCGACGTGTTCTTCGTCCTCGACAAGGGCGAGGCCGGGTCCGACCTCGTCGGGCTGCGCCGGCACCTGCTCGACACACATGTGCCGGAGGGGACGTACCGCCTGGTCGAGGTGCGCGATCCGGACCGGGACCGGACGGCCGGGGGCGCCGCGTACACCCGCGCGGTCGGGGACTGGCGCCGTACCAGGGCCGGGATCTACGAGCGGCTGATAGCCGGGGAGCTCGGCGCGGACGAGAGCGGGGCGTTCCTGGTGTGGGGCGATCCCTCGTTGTACGACAGCACGCTCGGGATACTGGAGGACGTCCTCGGGCGGGGCGCGGTGGAGTTCGGGTACGACGTCGTGCCCGGCATCAGCAGCGTCTCCGCGCTCGCCGCCCGGCATCGCACGGGGCTCAACCGGGTCGGGCGCCCCGTCCAGATCACCACCGGGCGGCGGCTCACCGAGGGGCTTCCGCCGGGGGTCGACGACGTCGTGGTGATGCTGGACGCCCGTCAGGCCTTCCTTCGGTACGCCGACGAGCAGTACGCCGACGAGGACATCGACATCTACTGGGGCGCCTACCTCGGCACCCCGGACGAACTCCTCGTCTCCGGGCCGATCGCCGAGGCCGCGCCGCGTATCGAGCGGCTGCGCTCGCGGGCCCGTGAGCGCAAGGGCTGGATCATGGACACGTATCTGCTGAGGAGGAACGTCGGAGAAAGCGGGCCCGGGAGACCGTAGGCACCGGGGAGCACCCGAGCGGGCCGTCCCCCTTGCAGTGGTGGTTCACCGGTGTGATCGTGACCTCGTGACAGCCGTCGAGGACACCGCGCCGCCCGCCGCCGCGCAGCCACCTGTGCTGGACTCCCGCCGCCGCAACGTCGTCTTCGTCACGATCATGCTCGGCATGCTGCTGGCCGCCCTGGACCAGACGATCGTCGGCACAGCCCTGCCGACGATCGTGTCGGACCTCGGCGGTGCCGAGCACATGTCGTGGGTGGTGACGTCGTATCTGCTGGCCGAGACCGTGGCCACGGTGCTGGTCGGCAAGTTCGGCGACCTGTTCGGCCGCAAGGTGGTCTTCCAGGTCTCGGCCATCGTCTTCATCACCGGTTCCTTCCTGTGCGGGCTCGCCACGAACATGACGCTGCTGATCGTCTGGCGGGCCATGCAGGGCGTCGGCGCGGGCGGGCTGATGGTCACGGCGATGGCCCTGATCGCCGACGTCATCCCGCTGCGGGAGCGCGGCAAGTACCAGGGCGCGATCGGTGCCGTGTTCGGCGTGGCCACGGTCATCGGGCCGTTGCTCGGCGGCCTGTTCACCGACCATCTGACCTGGCGCTGGGCGTTCTACGTCAACGTTCCGATCGCGATCCTGGTCGTGGTCGCGGCGGCCCGCACCATTCCGGTGGTGAAGTCGGCGGTGCGCCCGGTCATCGACTATCTGGGCATCGCGTTCGTCGCCGTCGGCGCCAGCGCGCTGATCCTGGCAACGAGTTGGGGCGGCAACCAGTACGCGTGGGGTTCCGGCGTCATCATCGCGCTGTTCGTCGGCGGCGCGGTCTCGCTCGGCCTGTTCTGCTGGGCGGAGTCCCGCGCGGCCGAACCGATGCTCCCCATGCGGCTGTTCGGCAACCCCGTCTTCACGGTGTGCTCGATCCTCAGCTTCATCGTCGGCTTCGCGATGCTCGGCGCGATGACCTATCTGCCGACCTTCCTCCAGTACGTCGACGGCGATTCGGCGACGGTGTCGGGCGTACGGACCCTTCCCATGGTGCTGGGCCTGCTCATCGCGTCCGTCTTCAGCGGCAACGTGGTCAGCAAGTCCGGCAAGTACCGCTACTTCCCGGTCGTCGGCCTGGCGGTGATGGGCCTGGGCCTGTATCTCCTCTCCCTCATGGACGCGTCGACGAGCACCTGGCTGGCCTCCCTCTACATGTTCGTCCTCGGTACCGGCATCGGCCTGGGCATGCAGGTGCTGACGATCGCCGTACAGAACACGGTCGAGTACGCCGACCTCGGCACCGCGACCTCCGGCGTCACCTTCTTCCGTACGCTCGGCAGTTCGTTCGGCACCGCGGTCTTCGGCACGCTTTACACCAACTCGCTGACACCGAACCTCACCGAGGGCATCGCGGAAGCCGCCCGCACGGGCACGGCGGACCAGGCCGCCATCACCAGCGCGGCGACAAGCCCGGCAGGCCTGCACCACCTCCCCGCCCGGGCGGCCGAGCCGATCATCGGCGCCTACGCGGACACCATCCAGACCGTCTTCCTGTGGACCGTTCCGGTCGCGCTCATCGGTTTCGTCGTCGCCCTGTTCCTGAAGCAGGTCCAGCTGCGCGACAGCGCGCGGATGGCTTCGACGGACATGGGTGACGGCTTCGCGACGCCGGTCGCCGCCGACTCGCGCCGCCTGCTGGAGGCCTCCGTCGGGAAGATCATCGGCAGTACGGATCTGGACGCCGCACGCCGGATCGTCACCGGCTCGGACACCCGGCTCGACATCGCGGGCGCCTGGGCGGTGATGCAGGTCGAGCTGTTCACCCGCATGGTCGGCCACGCCGGTCTCGGCCTGATCGCCGCCCGCCGTCACATGCCGCCCGAGGTACTCCTGCCGGTCTTCGACCGTATGGTCGAGGAGGGCTACCTGACGCGCACCGGCTCCTTCTTCTCCCACACCGAGGCGGGCGCGCGCGAGGCCGCGGTGATCGGCGGGGCCTGGGGCTCCTGGCTGGCCGAACGAGTGGAACAGGACCTCGGCCGTCCCTCCGGCGACGATCTGCGCGCCGCGGTGGACACGATCGCCAAACGCCTCCTGGTGGAGGACCTCAGCAGCGGTCTGCCGAGCCGGCCGGCAGCACTGGCGGGCTCGGGCGGGGGTACGTCCGTCCCGTAGCCCGGAGAGTCGCTGGTCAGCGCAGCAGCAACTGGGCTCCGCCGACCACCGTGGCCGCGATCACCAACTGCTCGAACAGCCGCTGGTTGATCCGGGTCACAGCCCATTTGCCGAGAAACGCGCCGGGGACGACGAACAGTACGAGCGCCGCGTCGAGCAGGAGCGAGTGGCCGTCGATCAGACCGAGGCCGGCGCTGAAGGGGACCTTCGAGACGTTCACGATCAGGAAGAAGAACGCCGACGTACCCAGGAAGCCGAGTTTCCGGAAACCGGCCGACAGGAGGTACATCGACATGACCGGGCCGCCCGCGTTGGCGACCATCGTCGTGAAGCCGCCGAGAACACCGTACGAGCGGGCCTTGAGGCGTCCGGCGGGAGTACTCACCGCCTCCGGTTCGTCCTCCTCCCGCTCCTGCTCCCGTTTCGCCTCCGCTTCCGCCCGCCGTCGGCGCCACACCGTCACCCCGGCCATCAGCAGCAGGATCGCCCCGATCGAGGTCCGGACGACCTCGTCGTCGGCCCACACCAGGAACACCGTGCCGACGACCACCCCCACCGCGACCGCCGGGAACAGCCGCCAGAGGGTGGGCCAGTGGGCGTGCCTGCGGTAGGTCAGTACGGCCAGTACGTCCCCGGCGATCAGGATCGGCAGCAGCACACCCGTGGACTCGCGGGCGGGCAGAACGGCCGCGAAGATCGCCAGACTGACCGTGTTGGCCCCGCTGACAGCGGTCTTGGAGAAGCCGACCAGCACCGCCGCGGCGGCGAGAGCGGCGAATTCCCAGTGCGTTATGTGCCAGAGCGTCATCGTGTTCATGCGGAGACCGATGCTAAGCCCACCCAACTGCCGCCGTCAGGACCGTCTCGCCAGGTGACCCCTGCCCCACCCACGACGCGTCACCGTGGACCGGCCTCCCGAGTCCTGGGAAGATCCACGAACACCACGCACACCACCCACGCCGTCAACGACGCACCCGGAGAAGCCATGGCCGAGTCCCGCGAGTACGTCCTCACCGGCAGCGGAGGCGCGATCGCCGTGCGCGAGTGGCCCCGGCCCGCCCCCAGCGATGGCGAAGGTCCGCTCGATCCGCCCCGCTATCTCGCCCTCCTCTCGCACGGGTACGGGGAGCACACGGGCCGCTACGAAGACCTCGCCGGCGTCCTCGTCGCCCATGGCGCGACCGTTCTCGGCCCCGACCACCAAGGACACGGCCGGTCGGCGGGCGAGCGGGCGCTGATCGCGGACTTCGAGGACGTCGTCACCGATCTGCACACCGTCGCCGAACTCGCCCGGTCCGCCCACCCTGACGTGCCCGTCGTCCTCATCGGCCACTCCACCGGCGGCCTGATCGCGGCCCGCTTCGCACAGCGGTACGGCGCCGAGCTCGCCGCTCTCGTCCTGTCGGCGCCCGTACTCGGCAGCTGGGACCTCCCGGGGCGGCTGCTCGAACTCGACGAGATCCCCGACCGGCCGATCAACCCGGCCGCGCTGTCCCGCGATCCCGCGGTCGGGGCGGCGTACGCGGCCGACCCGCTGGTCTGGCACGGTCCGATGAAACGGCCGACGCTGGAAGCCTTCGTACGGACACTGGAGACCGTGGCCAAGAGCGGTGACATCGGGCCGCTGCCGCTGCTGTGGCTGCACGGTGACGACGACCGGCTCGTCCCGCTCGCCGGGAGCCGCGTCGGCATCGAGGAACTGCGCGGCACCGACTGGACCGAAAGGATCTTTCCGGGCGCCCGGCACGACCTCTTCCTGGAGATGGACAGGGCTGAGGCCTACGCCGAGCTGACCGCCTTCCTGGACCGGGTACTCGCGCCCTCGCCCCACTGAACCATCCATTGTCGGCCTGGTCACCCTCATCTCCACCTGATCACTTCCTCTTCTCACCGCCGTTCGCTCTCCGCCGCCTCCGTTGGCCGGTTCCGTCACGTTTCCGTCCCTCCGACCTGGGCACCCGCGTTTCCATGGAGTGGTTGCGGCGAGCGGCCTGTGTGGGAGAAGACCCGGAACTGTTCTTCCCCATAGGCACGAAGGGGCCGGCGGTGCGCGACACCGCTGCCGCGAAACGCGTGTGCGCCCACTGCCCGGTGACCCCGCAGTGCCTGGACTGGGCCCTGCGCAGCGGTCAGACCTTGGGCGTGTGGGGCGGCACGTGCGAGGAGGAACGCGCCGAACTGCTCCGTACCGCGCGAGAACGGGTCCGGTAGCGAGAACCCGGACCGAGTCACGAGGAGGAGTTACCCCATGACTGTAGTGAAGAGCAGCCTGCCGGAGCCGGAACGCAAGATCACCGGTGACGCCCTGCAGGCGACCCTGGTGGATCTGCTGGCGCTGTCGCTGATCGGGAAGCAGGCCCACTGGAACATCGTGGGGCCGAGGTTCCGTTCGATCCATCTGCACCTCGACGAGGTGGTGTCGGCGGCCCGCGCGTTCTCCGACACGGTGGCGGAGCGCTCGTCGGCGCTCGGCGTACCGCCGGACGGCCGCCCGGAGACGGTCGCCTCGGCTTCCGTGTTCCAGGGCCCGAAGGACGGCTGGATCCAGGACACGGATGTCGTCCAGCTGCTTGTCGAGGCACTGGCGACGGCGATCGAGCGCTTGCGCGAACGCATCGACGCGACGGAAGAGGCCGACCCGGTTACCCAGGATCTGCTCATCGGCATCACGGCCGAACTCGAGAAGCAGCGCTGGATGTTCGAGGCGGAAAACGCGACCCGCGGCGACTGACCGGGTCCTCCCCTCTCTCATCTCACTCAAGAGCCATCCTCCCGACAGCGAGGGTGCCGTCGAGGCCGGTCATGTCGGCACCGTCCTCGGCCCGGCCGCAGAACGACCAACACCCCTTCGAGGATCAGTCAGGTCTCCTCGAAGGGGTGGTCGTGTGTGCCGACCACGACGCCGAGGTGCGTACCGTCATGGCTTCCCCGTGGGGAAAAGGGCCCGCACCTCCCACCCGTGCGTCCGCCCGGGCGGCGGCCCCGCGCTCAGGTCCCCGCCCAGGGCCGTGACACGTTCCGTGAGGCCGACCAGGCCGAAGCCACCTCCGTGAGCGGCGGCCGGGAGCTGGGTGCCGCCCCGTCCGTCGTCGGTCACCCCGACCTCCAGTCTTCGGCCGTCGTGACGGAGCCGGACGGTGATCTCGGTGGCGTCGGCCGCGTGCCGTCGCACGTTCGTCAGCGCTTCCTGCACCACCCGGAACGCGGCGGCCTG
This sequence comes from Streptomyces turgidiscabies Car8, assembly GCF_000331005.1. Lineage (GTDB taxonomy): Bacteria > Actinomycetota > Actinomycetes > Streptomycetales > Streptomycetaceae > Streptomyces > Streptomyces turgidiscabies. The sequence goes on along the minus strand of NZ_AEJB01000137.1, from coordinate 6,059 downwards.
CACCTCGTGCGGGAGGTCGTCGGGCACGGCGGGGTCACGGTCGAGGGTGACGCGCTGGACCGGGTTCGCGAAGCCTTCCGCCAGTTCCGCGATGCCGTCCAGGTCGCCGACGGGCCGGCGGTCCGCTGCGTCGGGGCCGGTGTCGCGCAGCACGCCGACGGTACGGCGCATCGACGCCAGGGCTTCCGTGGCCGCGCGTTCGATGCCCGCCAGGACGGTGTCCAGGCTCTCCGGCTGGGTGGTGGCCATCATGCGGGCCATCTGGGTCTGGACGAGGATCCCGGTCACATGGTGGGCGACGAAGTCGTGCAGGTCGGCGGCGATCGCCACCCGCTCCGCCCGCCGGGTGTCGACGACCGCTGCGGCCCGCCGGTGGTCCAGCGCGCGCAGGTACCCCGCCAGACCGGCGAAGACACCGATCAGCACGAGCTCGACCAGCATGAATCCCAGCAGGCTGGTCCGGTCGTCCCGATAGAAGCGCGCAGGCGTGCCGAGCAGCGCCGCGGCGTTCAGCACCGCGCAGATGACGGCCCAGGGCTGCGGGCACTGCCGTACCGACATGAACAGCAGAATCAGCAGCACGATCGTCTCGCCCGGGCCGAACGGGGCCTGCTTGTCCAGCAGCAGCGAACCCGCCGTGAACAGCAGTGAGACGACGGCCGGTACGCCCGTGCGCAGTTGCGGGGTGAACCACTGCGGCCGCCGGCTGCTCGGCCACAGCAGAGCGGCGTACCCGAGCGCCAGGACGAGCAGGTGGGGCCAGACCACGTAACCGCTGTCCGTCGCGTCGAGGACGTCGACAGCCCCGGCCATGACCAGGAGTGCGACGGCGAAGGCCCGGGCGCAGTTGCGGGGCGAGTCCGATGTCATGCGGATCACCGTATGCGCGGACGGGAACGACGGGATCGGCCGAATGGCCGAGGGGCCGGTCCGCAAGGGTGGCCGGACGGCCGAGGCGCGCGCCCGTGCCCGCGGGACAGAGTGGAGCCAATTCCCACCCGGTCCGACCTTCAGGAGTACGAGATGCAGCGCAAGGCCCTCATCAGCATCATCGGCGGTGCGACCGCCGCGGTGGCTTTGGCAGGCGTAGGTACACATCTGCTCGCGGGTACAGAGTCGACAACCGCTCTGGACAAACACACGGCGGTGACGGTGGACGGCCACAGGGCCCTGTCAGGAAGCATCGTCGCGGGGCGAGCCCAGAGCAAGTTCCACCCACTGCCCTGGGTGGGCACGAAGGTCTCCCAGGTGTCCTGCCCGACCGGTCTGAAGGCCGTGGCCGGCGCGACCATGACCTGCACCGGTCACACCGGCAAAGGCAAGGACATCGACATACCGGTGACGGTGGTCAAGGCGACAAGTACCTCCTTGACCTGGAAGTTCGAGCGCTGAGCAACGGCGAAGAGACCAAGGAAACGAAGAGACGATGAGCACTGTCCTGGCCGGTCTCGGCCTCACCAAGAAGTACGGCTCCACCACCGCTCTGCACGGCGTGGACGTGAAGGTCGGCGTCCGCGAGTCGCTGGCGATCATGGGTCCGTCCGGGTCCGGGAAATCGACCCTCCTGCACACGCTGGCCGGAGTGGTCCGCCCGGACGGCGGCGAGGTCCTGCTGCACAACGAACGTATCGACAACCTCGGTGAGAACCGACTGAGCGAACTGCGTCGCAAACAGTTCGGATTCGTTTTCCAGTTCGGCCAGTTGCTGCCCGAACTGCCCGCCGAGGAGAACATCGCCCTGCCGCTGATGCTGGACGGCATGCCCCGTGGCCGGGCCGTCTCACTCGCCCGTCGCTGGTTCGCCCCGCTCGGCCTCGACGGTCTGGAGAAGCGCCGCCCCGGTCAGCTGTCCGGTGGTCAGGCCCAGCGCGTCGCGATAGCCCGCGCCCTGGTCGTCCAGCCCGATGTCGTCTTCGCCGACGAGCCGACGGGCGCCCTGGACCAGGTCACCAGCGAGGAGGTCATCCGGCTGCTGACCTCCGTCACCCGTGAGCAGGGGGCCTCCCTGGTGATGGTCACACACGATCCGGACGTGGCCGCCCACTGCGATCGCGTCCTCCAGGTGCGTGACGGCCGCATCACCGGCCATCACCAGTACACCGTCACACCGTGAGTCACGGTCCGCAGTACACCGTCGCCGTGACGGTCGCATCCTGAGCCACGTTCCTCGCCGCTTCAACGCCCCTCTCCCCGGCACTGGTTCTCCCTCGCCAGCCCCCCTCTGCCCCGATCACCGGCCGCTGCGCCCTTCCCGAGTCCAAGCACCCCGGAGCCCTCATGTCCTCGCCCGTTCCCCAGTTGACGTGGTTTCTCGCACGCCGCTCCGGCCGCCGCGGCCTGCACAGCCAGTTGCTGGCGGCCGGCGCCGCAGCGGTCGGCGCGCTGATCCTCCTGGTGCTCACGGCCGCCTATTTCGGCAGCGGCACCCGCGCACACGACACGGCTTGGCGCACCCCCGCCCCCGACCGGCACGGCACGGCCGTCCAGACACTCGGCACGACCTATCTCGGCGACCGCCCGGTCACCGTGGTCTCGCTGGCCCAGCTGCCTGGCCGGAAGGCCACTCCTGCACCCCCGGGGCTGAGCAGGTTCCCCGAGCCGGGGCAGGTGTACGTCTCGCCCGCCCTGGCCGACCTGCTGCACAGGACACCGGCGAAGCAACTCGCCGACCGCTTCCCGAGGGTGTCCTCGTACGGCGCCATCGGCGACGCCGGTCTCGCGGCGCCCCAGGAGCTGGTGGCCGTCGTGGGGAAGGCCGCGTCCGATCCCACGGTCTCCGCCGCGGCCGAACCGCTCGGCGTGTTCGGCCAGTTCGGCGGGTTGACCGCCCGCTCCGTGATCTCCGGCTTCGACGGCACCGATGTCAGCGTGTTCACCTCGGCGGACAAGCCCGCGGTGACCGTCGGTGTGGCGATCGTCGCCGTCCCCGTGGTCGTGCTCGCCGCTGCCGCCGGACGGCTCGGGGCGGCCCGGCGTGAGCAACGGCTCGCCGCGCTGCGACTGGCCGGGGCGACACCGCGACAGATCCTCGCGATGACCGGCCTGGAGTCGGCGGTCGTCGGGGCGGCCGGGGCGCTGACAGGCGCGCTGGCCTACTGTCTGCTGCTGCCCGCGCTGGCGAAGATCCCGTTCGGCATCGGCAGCTGGTACACGGGGCAGTTGTGGGTGGGGCTGCCCTGGCTGCTGGCGGTCACTGTGTTCGTGGCCGGCCTGATCGCGGTGAGCGCCATGATGACGCTGCGTCAGGTGGCGGTCTCTCCGCTGGGCGTGGCCCAGCAGGCGAACCCGCGCCGCACCCGCCTCATCCGCCTGGTCCTCTTCGCGGCAGTCCTGCTCTACATCTACGTGACAGCGTCCTCGGGCAGCGCGGGCCCCCGCGAGCAGCTCGCGATGCTGCTCATGTTCTACGGCGCCTTCTGGCTGCTCGGCCCCTGGGTCGTGGACCGCCTCGGCCGGATCACGGCCCACTTCGCCCGCCGTCCGGCGACCCTGCTGGCTGCACGCCGACTCAGCGACGACCCGCGCGGCTCGTGGCGCACCGTCAGCGGACTGGTCCTCGCCGGATTCGTGGCCGGGTTCTTCACCGTGGGCAACGTGGGAATCGAGGACTACCGCTTCCCTGCTCAGGTCGCCATACCCACCACGAGTACCGCCACTGCCCGCACCGCCGCCACCGAGGCCCGTCCGCTCCTCGACGCGGCCGGAGTGAAAGCGACCGTCACCACGAGCGAGGGCGACGGCGACTTGCTGAACAGTGCCACCGGAGTGCTGGTCCACGTCTCCGGCGGGACGGAGCAGCTCGACACAGCCGTCACCGCACTCTCGAACCTGGTGCCGGGCCAGCTGCCGTACACCCAGGACTACGCGAACGCCGAGAACGACGCCTTCACCGGTCGGCTGGGGGAACTCGGCACCGCCGCCCTCGCGGTCAGCTTCCTCGTCGCGACCGCCTCCGCAGGGCTGACCGCCGCCGCGAACGTCCTCGACCGGCGACGTGTCTACGCCCTGCTGCGGCTGGCCGGCACTCCGTTGAAGCTTCTCGACCGGGCCAGGTTCCGTGAGACGGTCCTCCCGCTGGTCGTCCTCGCCGGTGGCACCACCGCCGCCGGAATCTACGCCGCCTTCCAGGTCAACGAGATGTTCGACAGCACGATCAGCACCTCGGGCGCGGTGACCCTGGCGGTGTGCATAACTGTGGGCGCGCTGGCCATGTTCGCCGCGATCGGAGCGAGCAGGCCCCTGCTTCGGGCGGTCACGGAGAACGCGGCGCAGACGGCGGACTGAGAACGAAAGACAATGGACGACCCTATGGCCGACATGGGAGCGGGGGCAGCCGCCGACCGGACTCCCCCCTCGTCGCTCTCCCCTCCCCCACTCCCCACGAGCCCCTCGCCCTCCTGCACCTTTCCCTCCGCTCCGCCCCACTCGCCCCTCCCACCCCTGAGGCATGATCGAGCCATGACTGCCGCCCCGCCCAGCCCCCCGATCCGCGTCCTCATCGCGGACGACCAGGACATGGTCCGTACCGGCTTCCGCTTCTTCCTGGACGCCCAGCCCGACATCAGCGTCGTCGCCGAGGCCTCCAACGGGGAGGAGGCCGTGGCACTGGCCCGCCGTGAGCGTCCTGACGTGTGTCTGCTGGACATCCGGATGCCCAAGCTCGACGGCCTGGAGGCGACCCGGATCCTGGCCGGCCCCGGTGTCACCGACCCGATGCGAGTCGTCGTCGTCACCACCTTCGACCTCGACGAGTACGTGTACGGGGCACTGCGTGGCGGCGCATGTGGATTCCTGCTCAAGGACTCGGGGCCCACCCTGCTCGCGGAGGCGGTCCGGGCTGCGGCGGCCGGTGACTCCCTCGTGTCGCCGTCGATCACGGTCCGTCTGCTCCAGCACATCACCGCCCCGCAGGCCACCGCGTCCCGCCCGGCAGCTCCACCCCAGGTCTCCACCGCGACGCTCGCGGAACCGCTCACCGACCGGGAACTCGACGTCGTCCGGTTGGTCGCGCTCGGTCACACCAACGCGGAGATCGCAGCCTCCCTGTTCGTCTCCCTCTCCACGGTCAAGACACACCTGTCGAGCGTGCAGCTGAAACTGGCCGCTCGGAACCGGGTGGAGATCGCGGCCTGGGCATGGCAGTACGGGCACGCGCGCCCGGAGGTCTGACAGCGGCGGGTCAGCCGGATGTGGCGCGTTCGACGTGGAGAGGCTCTGCAGAAACAGGACGACTTGAAAGTACGATCAGCCAATGTCTGAGATGATCGAAACCACGCCCGGCTGGCTGGCACCCGACGAACTCGAGCAGTCTCGCGCCCGGATGCCGATCCTGTACGTAGAAGCCGTACCCGTGCGTGTCGATGACAACGGGGAAGTCACCAGCATCGGGCTGCTCCTGCGCATCGGATCGGACGGCAACGTCAGCCGCGCTCTGGTGTCGGGCCGTGTTCTGCACCACGAGCGTGTACGCGATGCCCTCATGCGCAATCTGGAGAAGGATCTCGGCCCAGTGGCACTGCCCAGAATCCCGGCCTCCCCGCAGCCCTTCACCGTCGCGGAGTATTTCCCGACATTGGGCGTCACCCCGTTCCACGACCCGCGTCAGCACGCGGTGTCCCTCGCCTACATCGTCCCGGTGGCCGGCGACTGCCGCCCGCGCCAGGACGCCCTCGATCTGGTCTGGTTCAGTCCGGAGGAGGCGTCCTCCCCCGTGGTCCAGAACGAGATGCCTGGCGGTCAGGGGATGCTCCTCAAGCAGGCCCTCGCCCATGTCGGCCGCCTGTCCTGAACCGGCGGACCACCGAGACCCAGCAACTACCGGGGTTCCGTGGAGAGGGCCCGCCACTCGCCGGGTCGTGGCCTCGACCGCCTCAGGAGCCCACAGATATCCCATCTGGGTGCGGCGGCCCTCGCCGACGGGTGCTCCTTCCGCAGACACGGCTGCCGCTTGGCGGCGCAGGTACGGCAGGGCGAGCGACTGCGTAAGGCGACGGCTGCGCAGAAGCGCCGCGCTGAGGGGTTTGGTGATGCGGGGGGCGTTGACGTCGAGGCGGGTGTAG
>NZ_AEJB01000136.1 GCF_000331005.1 Streptomyces turgidiscabies Car8 | reverse complement strand
GCCCCCACCGGCCCGCGGCCGACAACGCACCCTTTGACCTGAGCGGATCAAGGCACCTTCACCCACTGGGCCTTGCTCGGGGTGCCCTGGTCGTCCGTGACGAAGAGCATGTACCAGCCCGACTCCACCAGGTTCCGGTTCTTCGGGACCGTCACCGTGATGCTGTCCTTCGTCTTCTTCAGGTCGAGGGCGATGGAGCGCTGGTCGACGTCCGTGACGTGGGTCGAGGCGCTCGGGCGGATCAGACGCGCCGATTTGATCGTGGCCGCGTGCTGCGACGTGAACGTGCCCGACCCACCGCGGGCGATCGTCTGCGGGCCGCCCGACAGCGAGGGCTGCGCGTCGTGGTACAGGTACGGCGGCGTGTAGATCTCGATGCGCTGCTCGAACTTGCCCGGCTTGGTGTCGGCCTTGTCCGCGTACAGCGAGTCCGAGCCGAAGAACATCAGGCGGCCGTCGGGCAGCAGGATCGAGCCCGAGTGGTAGTTCCGGCCCACCAGCGGGTCGGCGACCCTCCTCAGCTTGCCGGTCCTCGCGTCGTACATATGGGCCTGGAGGATGTTGGAGGCGCCACGGCCCCGGTAGTCCTCCGAGCCGCCCGAGATCATCACCGTGTCGTCGGGCAGGATCGAGTACTGCGGGTAGCGCGTGCCCTTCTCCAGTGACGGACCGTCCGTGAACTTCGGGTCGGCCGCCAGAAGGTCGATCAGGCGGGTCTTCCTGCTGGAGAGCTTGGACTCGCCGACCCCGCCCCCGCCGATCACCATGTACCTCTCGTCCTGCGCCGGCGGCAGCAGTACCGTGCCGGCGGTCTCCAGCATGTTGGGGTCGCTCAGACCCTTCAGCTTGGTGAACTTGTTGGTCGCCACGTCCCAGACGCCCGGGTCACGGCCGACGTCGTCGGGGCCGTAGCCCGCGTTCGCGCCCGAGTAGAACATGTCGCCGTTCTGCATCAGGGAGATCGCCGGGTACGTCGGGAACTGGCGGGTGTGGGTCGTGTACGTCCACTTCTTGGTCTTCGGGTCGTACACCTCGTTCTTGCCCGGCACCAGCTGGCCGATGTCGTCCAGGCCGGAGAGGCTGAGGATCTTGCCGTCCGACATGGTGGTGAGCGTCGGGTACCAGCGGGCCTCGTTCATCGGGTCGACCTTGATGTACTTCTCGGCGAGCGGATCGAACTCGTAGGCGTCCCGGATGCCCTGGAAGTCCTTCTTGTCCAGGGCGAGCTTCTCCGCGATGCCGTACGTGTTGCGGGAGTCGGCGCCCGACAGGCCCTGCACGCGGTAGTTGTCCTGGGTACCGGTCTCGTACTTGGCGCCCTTCTTCTGCGCCTCGACGTAGATCCGGCCGAGCCCCGGATCGTTGCGCAGGAACGCGCCCGTCACCTTGTCGAAGACCTTCGTCGCGCGCTCCACGACGACCGGGTCCTTCGACACGAACGTCTTGCCGGTCTCCTTGCCGGTGAACTTGGTGCCCGCTGGGAGGGTGATCGGCTTGTCCGGGTTCTCGTTGTGGACGACCATCAGGCCGCCCGCCTTGGTGACGTCGCCCTTGAGCTTCTCGTACCGCTTCGTGCCGCCCGCGATCAGCAGATTGCCGTTGGAGAGCTGCGTGTGCCCGGTGCAGAACAGGTCGGCGGGCGTCGGGATCTTCTTGATCGTGCCCTTGACCGGATCCCAGATACGCGTGTCGAACTTCTTCGCGTCGAAGTTGTCCGCGTTGTTGCCGGAGCCCGCGACGAGCAGCACCTTGCCGGTGTGCAGCAGGGCGGCGTGGATGGTGTTCTGCCGGTACTTCTCCGGGAAGTTCACCACCTCCCACTTGCCGTTCTCGGCCTTGTACTCCGGTTTGTTGATTTTGTAGTCGTGGTACTTCTCGGTGCTGAAGCGGTATACCCACGGCCCGTTCATCCCCGCCAACGCGAGGACCACCGCCGTGCCTATCGCGAGTCGACGGGCGCGGCGGCGGCCTGCACGGTCTTTCATTCCTTACGTCCCCCATGTCCACCAAGGGCGATCTGCATGGTCTGGTCGTTGCCCTCGCCCCCTACGCTGCCCCCGCCCGTCCCGCCCGATGCGGCCCACTGGGGCTTGTGCTGCGGCGCATGGGTGGAGTGGGGGGCGTGTGGGGCGTGCGACGGATGTGAGCCGTGTGGCGCCTGTGGTGTCGGCTGGACCGGTACGAACGGCTGCGGCACGGGCACGGCGTCCTGCGGTTCGGCGGGGCCGGCGGCGAGCTTCTTCTTCTCCTGGCGCAGCATGAGCCGCCAGACGACCATCGGTGTCGCGGTGATCCCGGTGGCGAACGTCGCCCAGATGATCATCGCGGGGTGCGAGTGCCCGAAGGTGAAACCGGCCGCGATCGAGCCGCCGAAGATCAGGATGAAGTACCAGTGGTAGCGGAACGTCCCGAACCAGCGGTCCGGGCTCGCCGAGTCGCCCTTGGGCGTGACCACGAACTTGCTCTTGCGCCGCAGGGCCGAGTCGATCAGGGCCTTGGCGTAGAGCGGCGCCGACAGGGCCGACATGACCATGCCCGCCACACCGCCGGAGCCCTCCGGCTCGTGCGGGGAGACGTTGTGCCGGCGGTTCCAGATGTACAGGCCGATCTGCAGCGCCGAGGCGTTGCCGTAGAGCATCAGCCACACGGTCGGGTCGATGTTCACACCCGAGGCGCCCAGGCCCAGGAACAGCGCGCAACTCAGCGCCGCCAGGATCCAGTTGAGGGCGGACATCGGATAGAAGATGATCATCATCGTGTAGTTGAAGAGCTTGCTCGGCGGCAGCGAGTACCAGCCCTTCCAGTACTGCGTGAGGATCGTCTCGTACGTCCCCCGCGACCAGCGCATCTGCTGCGTGAAGAAGTCCGTCCAGGCGCTGGGACCCTCGCCGACCGCGAGCACGTCCGGCGTGTAGACCGAGCGCCACTTCTTTCCCGTCGCCGGGTTCTTGTGGCGGTGGATCTCGAAGCCGGTCGCCATGTCCTCGGTGATCGAGTCGTACAGGCCGCCGATCTGCTTCAGCGCGCTGATGCGTACGGCGTTGCTGGTGCCCACGAACATCGGCGAGCCGTAGGCGTTGCCGGCCCGCTGGATCAGCGCGTGGAAGAGGAACTGCTGCGACTCGGCGGCCTTGGTGACGAAGTTGTCGTAGTTCCCGTAGACCTGCGGGCCGATGACGAAGCCGATGTTCGGGTCCCGGAAGAAGCCGAGCATCCGCTCCAGGTAGTTGGGCAGCGGTACGTGGTCGGTGTCGACGGAGGCGAAGAAGTCGTAGTCGTCGCCGTGCGCGTCGAGCCAGGCGTTGTAGTTGCCGTGCTTGGTCTTCGCGCGGTGCGGTCCCTTCGGCTGGTTCCACTTCGCGACGCCCTTGCGGGAGAAGTGGTGCACGCCCAGGCGGGCGCAGACGGCCTTCACGTCCGGGTCGTCGCCCTCGTCCAGCAGCCAGACATGCATGAGGCCGCGGTGCCGGATTCTCACCGCGGCTTCGAGCGTCTTCGTCACCATGTCCAGCGGCTCTTTGCCGGGTACGAAGGAGGTGAGGAACGCCACTCTCGTGCCGGTCTCGGGCACCACCGGGATCGGGTCGCGGGCGACCAGCGTGGCGTGTGCGTTCGACAACACGTTCAGGCAGCGGAAGAGCTCGATCAGACCGATCGAGACGAGCATCACGATGTCGAGCGCCGGCAGGAAGTCGAAGGCCGGGTAGTCGCGTTCCGTCCAGTGGGCGGGCTGCAGCAGCCAGACGAGCAGGACGATGGACAGCAGCGGTGCGGCGCCCAGCATCAGCGCGGCCCGTATCCGGTGCGGTTCCTGCGAGAGCAGGGACCGGTACTTGACCATGTACGGCTTGGTCGGGTCGGGCTGTGTGAGGGGTCCGGCCAGTCGGCTGTAGTGCTCGTAGTCGTACTTCGGCAGGCTCTTCTTGATCCGGCGGAACCCGCCGGTGCGGTTCGACGGCAGCCTGAGTTGGGCCGTCTGAGATCCGTCGAAGTTATGCCGGGCGCCCGTCGGCGTCGACGTCATGAGTCATCCCCCCACACGCGAGTCATCACGTGTTTGTCGGTTCCTTGCGTGTGCTCGGCCCCCCTCGGCCTTCACAAACGCATCAGTAAAGGACCACTGCCCCCACGTCATCCACACTCTATAGACATGGAAGTGTGCCCTTCCGGTTGCATGATGCCCCCCTCGGCATCGGTTCATGAGCGGGGCCCCATCCCCGCACCGGCGCAACCGGTCCCTCCCCCAATTGCCGCGAATCCGCAGCATCCTGCGCCCAGGGTTCTACGCCGTTCAGCATGATCGCAAGACGCGAAACATGGTGTTTACCGGTCATACGCGCCCATTGTGACGGCTGTTGAGCCCGATTGGTGCATTAGGGACCACTTGTGCACGGATGGTTCCGAAGTGTTTACGCACCGTTTCCGCCGACCTTCGAGGTCCACACAGGGCCTACACGAACAGGCCCCCCGCATCAGCGGAGGGCCTGCCGTCTGTCTGTGCGCCGCCAGGGACTCGAACCCCGGACCCGCTGATTAAGAGTCAGCTGCTCTAACCAACTGAGCTAGCGGCGCGCGGTGACGTCGACAACTCTACCCGACCCCGGTGAGTGGTCCGGACCGCCGGGGCGCGCGGCGGACGTGTACATCATTCGGACCGTCAACATGCGACAGCCGGTGACAGTTGAGAAACTGCGATGGTGCAGAAGCGCGCAAGCATCGCCTGGGACGTGAGGGGAATCGTATGGCGACTCCGGTATTCGAGGAATTCGATCCCGCGAGCGACTGCGAATGCCCCGGATGTGTTCTCCGGCGCCGGTCCGCACCGTATTCCGGACCGGTGTCGGGAACGGGCCCCGGACCCGCCCGTACGGCGGTCCGCCGGACCCTCGTCGTCGCCGCGACCGCCTCGACGGTGCTGGCCACCGGGCACGCGCTGCCGGCCGCAGCCGCCCCGCACACCCTCCGCCTCCCGGGCGTACCCGCAGGTGACGAGCCCGACACCCCGCAGGGCGGCAAGGCCCCGCTGCACGGCCCGTCCGGGAAGCCGGCGGCGGGAAAGCTCCGGGTGACCACCCGGTCGGAGATCATCAACCGGGCCAGGACCTGGGTCGCCGCACGGGTTCCGTACAGCATGAGCACCTATTGGGGAGACGGTTACCGGCAGGACTGCTCGGGCTTCGTCTCCATGGCCTGGAACCTCGTCGGCAACGAATGGACGGGCAGCCTCGACAGGTACGGCGTACGCATTCCGAAGGAGGATCTGCAGCCCGGCGACATTCTCCTGTTCCACAATCCGTCGGACCCGGAGAAGGGTTCGCACGTCGTCATTTTCGGCGGCTGGACGGACTACACGCACACCTATTACACCGCCTACGAGGAGACCCGCCCGCACGCCCGCAGGCAGGCCACTCCCTTCGCCTACTGGAGCCACTCGGACCGCTATCAGGCCTACCGCTACAAGGGCCTCGCCGCGAACACGGGCGGCACCTCGGACCCGGGCGACACCGGCGACCCGGACGTCCCGGGCGGTACGGGTGACCCGGACGGTACGGGGGGCGCGGCGCCCGGCGCCTCCCCGGACGCGGCGGCCCGTTTCCCGGGGCGGACCTACTTCGGTCCCGGCGCCGACAACAGGTACGTCACCCAGCTCGGCCGGATGCTCGTGGCGCGCGGCGGAGCCCGCTACTACACCTCGGGTCCCGGCCCGCGCTGGTCGGCCGCGGACGGCAGGGCGACCCGGGCGTTCCAGCAGGCCCAGGGCTGGCAGGGCTCGGCGGCGGACGGACTGCCGGGACCGCGCACCTGGGCGCTGCTGGTGAGCGGGACGGGCAACGACATCGGGGCCCGGCCGAGCGCGCCGCCCACCGGGACGGACCCCGGAACAGCGCCCGGAACAGCGCCGGGTACGGCACCCGGAACGCCTCCCGAGGAGATCCCCGGCGCGGCCGGTCCGCCCTCCGCCGGGAAGGTGGTCCCCGAGTTCCCCGGGCGGGGGCTGTTCCGGCCCGGCTCCAGCAGCCCGCACATCACCCTGCTCGGAAAGCAGCTGGTGAAGAAGGGGTTCGGCCGCTACTACACGGCCCGGCCAGACGCCCGCTGGAACGAGGCGGACCGCCGCGCGGTGGAAGCCTTCCAGCGAGCCCAGGGCTGGCGGGGCGGCGCGGCCGACGGCTACCCGGGCCCGGAGACCTGGCGCCGCCTCTTCTCCTCGTGACGCACACGAGGGTTGGCCGGTAACCACCGTCGAACCCACCGCCGCACCGGAACACGAAGGCACGAGCACGGCACGCACGTACGAGAACGGCACGCACGTACGAACGCGGCAGTCATGAACGCATCTGGCGCGGAGGCTGGAGGCACAAATGAGTACGACCACCGAACACACACCGGAGCCCGACGGACCCCCGGACAGCGGACCCAGGCCCGCCCGGCTCATCCAGAACGAGGCGACCACCGAGATCCCCGTCCACCTGCTGTTCCGCGACGAACCCGACCCGGTGTCGGTACCGCTGAGGCCGGCCGTCGTCGGGCGGAGGCAGGGTACGGGCGAGCAGCCACGCATCCGCAGGCCCGCACCCGCCGCACCGCGCCCGGCGGTGCCGACGGTCGACCCCGACCTGGTGGAGCGCCCGGCACGGGTGCTGCCCGGCGCGGTGGGCGTGTTCGCCGGGGCCGGCGGGCTGGCCGGTGGCGTGCTCACCTCCTGGTGGGCGGGAGTGCTGCCGCCCCTCGCGGTGGAGGCGCTCCGGCTGCCGGTGACGTACGCGGGCGCCGGTCTCGGTCCGGCCCAGTGGGCGGCGTACGCCGGTGCGGGCGCCCTCGGGCTGTTCGGGTTCGGCGGGCTGGCGCGCGGGCGGACCGGGCGGGCCTGGGTGCTCGGCCTGTTCGGCCGCTACCGGGGGACGGTCCGGCGCACCGGGCTGCTGTGGGTCAACCCGCTGCTGCTGCGCGCCCGGGTCGACGTACGGCTGCGGCACTGGCGCGGCGAGCCGATGCCGGCGGCCGACGCCAACGGGGTCGCGCTGCGGGTCGTCGTCCTCGTGGTGTGGCGGGTGCGGGACACCGCGCGGGCCACGCTCGGCGTCGAGGACCACGAGACCTATCTGCGTGAGTGCGTCGAGGCGGCGCTCGTCCGGGTGCCGGTGGAGATGCCGGGCGCGGGACGGCGGGCGATGGAGACGGCCGGGGAGGCGCTGACCCGCGCGGTCGCGGCGGACACGGCGCCGGTCGGCCTGGAGGTGTTCTCGGTGCTGCCGGTCCGGGTCGAGTACGCCCCCGAGGTCGCCGCCGCGATGACCCGCCGCCGTATCGCCGCTCTGGACGCCCAGCACCGGGCCGCCGCGCTCAACTCGGTCGTCGACTCGGTGGAGGACACGGTGACCCGGCTGACCCTGCGCGGCCTGGTCGAACTGGACGACTACGAACGCAAGGCGCTGGTGAAGGACCTGACGGTCGCGTTCTGCGCGGGACGGAGCGAGCCGGGGGCGTGATTGGTCTGGACATGCTCAAGGGGTGGTAATAATCTGGGACTTGGTCTAGACCTGCACGGCTCACATGAACCTCCCCCACGTTCAGCAGGAGCGGCAGCATGCGCGAAAAGACCAGGAAACCCAGGAAAACCAGGTTGTACGCGTCGGTGGTCGGCCTGGCCACCACCGGCGCCCTCGTCCTCACCGCCGGAGGCGCCAGCGGCCACGGCTACACCGACCTTCCCATCAGCAGGCAGAAGCTCTGCCAGAACGGCACCGTGACGGGCTGCGGCGACATCCAGTGGGAGCCGCAGAGCGTCGAGGGCCCCAAGGGCTTCCCGGCCGCCGGACCTGCCGACGGCCAGATCTGCTCGGCGAACCACGGCAACTTCGGCGCACTCAACCAGCCGAAGACCCCGTCCGGCGGTACATGGCCGGCGACGGCGGTGACGGGCGGTCAGAGCTACACCTTCCGCTGGCAGTTCACCGCCATGCACGCCACGACCGACTTCAAGTACTACGTCACGAAGCCGGGCTGGAACCAGAGCCACGCCCTCACCCGTTCGGACCTCAACCTCACCCCGTTCCTGACGGTCCCCTACAACGGCCAGCGCCCGCCGGCCACGCTCTCCCACACGGGCACCCTGCCGTCCGGGCTCAGCGGCCGGCATGTGATCGTCGCCGTGTGGACGATCGCGGACACGGCCAACGCGTTCTACGCCTGCTCGGACGTCAGGTTCTGAGCATTCCTTGAGTAAATCCGCGACCCCCCACGGGTACGTTCCCCGTACGCCCCCAGGACCAGGTGAGGCGGCGTACGGGGAACCGTACCGAACGAGATACCGGGGGAACCGCCATGGACATCATGTTCTACGGGGTGCCGACGATCATCATCGCGACGGCCGTCGTGATGGCGACGTTCGTGATCGGTCGGGTGCTGCGGATGCGCCGCGCCTGGAACAGCGGCCTGACGGCGGAGGCGCGCTGCCTGCGGACGTACACGACCACGAGCGGCGGCTCCGGCGACAGCTCCGTGCACACGACGCTGCACCACGTCTACGAGTTCGTCGCACGCGACGGCCGCACCGTCCGCTTCGACGAGCCGCACGGCCCGGGCACGGTCATCGAGGGCGACTTCGTCACCGTCTTCTACAGCGAGGGCGAGCAGATCAACGCCACGGCCCACCGCCCGAGCCCGGTCCGGCACGGGCTGGCCCTGACCGGCATCCTCGGGTTCCTCGGCGTGATCGTGGTTTTCTGCGTCGGGTTCATGGTGACCTACAGCCAGATCTTCGAACCGGTCGGCGACATGTTCTTCGGCGGTGACAGCGGCTACAGCAGCACCGGCACGGGTGACGGGTTCCCCGAGGGCTGGGACGTGAGCACCGACACGCCGTGAGTCTCCACATCTGACGATGCGTCAACTACCGTGCGGGCTCATGGAGTTCAAGGAGCTCAAGGAATCCATGGAGCCCGCCGGGCCGGCCGGACTCACGGTCGCGGAACTCGTGGCGGCACGGTGGGGCGACCACCGTCCGGGGCTGTGGTGCGAGGACCGGACGCTCACGCATCACGAGGTGGCCGCGGGCGCGGCGGCCAGAGCCGCACTCCTGACGGACCTGCTGCCGCCCGGCGCCGAGCCGCACGTGGGCGTCCTGCTCGACAACACCCCTGAATACCCCTTGTGGTTGAGCGCGGCGGCCCTCGTCGGCGCCGCCGTCGCAGGCATCAACCCCACCCGGCGGGGACCCGAACTGGCCCGCGACATCCTGCACACCGAGTGTCCGGTCCTCGTCACCGCGCGCACCCACCTCCCCCTCCTCGCCGACCTCGAACTCCCCGGCGTACGCCTCCTGCTGACCGACTCGGAGGAGTACGAGGCTCTCCTGGTCCCCTACGCGGACGCGACCCCGGACCCCTCCCGCGCCACCCCCGCCGACCGCCTCCTCCTCTACTTCACCTCAGGCTCGACCGGCGCCCCCAAGGCCGCGATCTGTACCCAGGGCAGACTCGCCGCCGCCGGGCGGACGCTGGCCGGAACCTTCGCCGTCCGCCCGGACGACATGCACTTGTCTGCATGCCGATGTTCCACGGCCACGCGGTGATCGCGGACTGGGCCCCGGCGTTGGCGGCGGGCGCCGGGGTCGCACTGCGCCGCCGCTTCTCGGCCTCCGGTTTCCTGACGGACGTACGCCGTTACGGGGCGACCTACTTCACGTACGTGGGCCGGGCGGTCCAGTACCTGCTGGCGACGCCCGCCCGGCCGGACGACCGGGACAACCCGCTGCGCCTGGGCTTCGGCACGGAGGCGGGTGCGGTGGACGCGGCGGCCTTCCAACGCCGGTTCGGAGTACGGCTGGTCGAGGGGTACGGCTCCTCGGAGGGCGGGGCGGCGGTGCGGTGGACGCCAGGCACCCCGGCCAACGCCGTCGGCCGGGCGGCACCGTCCGACGACCTCGCGGTGGTCGACCCGGCGACCGGCGCCGAGTGCCCGCCGGCGGCCCTGGACGCCTCGGGCCGCCTGCTCAACGGGTCCGCTGCGATAGGGGAGTTGGTGAACCGGGGCCCGAACCCCTTCGAGGGCTACTGGCGCAACCCGGAGGCGGAGTCGGCCCGCCGCAGAGACGGCTGGTACTGGACGGGTGACCTCTTCTACCGGGACCCGGACGGCTTCCTCTACTTCGCGGGCCGCGCCGACGACCGGCTGCGCGTCGACAGCGAGAACCTGGCCGCCGCGACGATCGAGAACATCCTCGCCCGGTACGAGGGCGCGGTGGCCGTCGCCGTGTACGCGGTGCCGGACCCGGTGGCGGGCGACCAGGTCATGGCAACCCTGGCCGGCACCTTCGACCCGTCCGCCTTCTCGGCCTTCCTGGCGGCCCAGCCCGACCTGGGCACGAAGATGGCCCCCCGCTTCGTACGCGTCGTGCACCGCATGCCGGTCACCGCGACCAACAAGATCCACCGAGCAGCCCTCAGGCAAGAGGGTTTCCGCTGCCCGGACCCGGTGTGGTGGCGGCCCCCGGGCGAACAGGCGTACCGCAGCCTGACCGGCGACGACGTGACAGGACTACTGGCGCGGTACCGGGAACGGGGACGCGAGGAACTGCTGAGCAGATAACGAAAGAGCCCCTCGCAGCTGCGAGGGGCTCTTCCTTATGTGCGCCGCCAGGGACTCGAACCCCGGACCCGCTGATTAAGAGTCAGCTGCTCTAACCAACTGAGCTAGCGGCGCATGACTCTCGCCGACCGCTCTCGCGGCTGGCGACAAGAAAAATACTACCTGGTCCGGGAGAGTGCTCCGGACCAGGTGGCAGGGGAGTCGCCGGGGCTAGATCGCCAGTGAGAGCAGTACCGGGCCGGCGCTCCGGTTCAGGCGGTCCGCCGCCTGGCGCAGGCGGTGGGCGTGACGGAGGGGGAGGGAGAGGGCGAGGCAGCCGACCGTGGCGCCGGCCGTGATCGGGACCGCCGCGCAGACCGTGCCGACCGCGTACTCCTGGAGGTCGAGGACGGGCACCGTGGGCGGCTGGGTCTCCAGGCGGGAGAGCAGGAGCCGCTCGTTGGTGATCGTGTGCGAGGTGAGGCGGGCCAGTTTGTGGCGGGCGAGATGGTCGCGGCGGCTGTTGTGGTCGAGCTGACCCAGCAGGCTCTTGCCGATCGCGCTGGCGTGCGCGGCCGAGCGGAAGTCGACCCACTCGTTGACCGCGGGCGTCGCCGCGCTGTCGGCGCACTGGGTGATGTGGATCTCGCCGTCGACGTACCGGCTCATGTAGACGGCCGCGCCGACCGAGTCGCGCAGCCGGTCGAGGGTGTGCTGGAGCTGGGAGCGCAGGGCCTGGTCGTGGCCGTGCGTGGAGCCGAGGCGGCTGAGGGCGGTGCCGGTGACGTACGAACCGTCGGCGGCCTGTTCGACGTACCCCTCGCGGCGCAGCATGCGCAGGAGGGGGGTGAGCCGGTCCGTGCCGAGGCGGGTCTGGCGTGCGATTTCGGCGTCGGTGACACCGGCGGAGTGTCGCGCCACCGTTTCCAGGACGCGCAGGGCGTCCTGGGTCGAGTGATGCGGCGCGGTCGGCTCGTGCTTGAGAGCCACGGTGTTCCCCCTGGCTTGCTTTTAGCCGTGATCCGGACAGCCAATCCCCTCCACGATAGCCGCCAAGGGGGCTACGCGGAGGGGGCGTTGACGAGATTGTCGCGGCGGGCGCGGCCTCCTAGCAGGGGAGTGTTCTTCTGGCATATGACGCAGGCATGAAAGAGGCCGCTCCTTCGGCCTCTCCGGCGCGGTCAGAGCATCGCGCTGAGGAATTCGCGCGTTCTGTCCTGCTTCGGATCGCCGAAGATCTGCTCCGGCGGCCCGGACTCGATCACATGGCCAGAATCGAACATCAGCACTTGGTCGGAGATGTCCCGGGCGAACCCCATCTCATGGGTCACACAGAGCATGGTGATGTCGGTGGTGCGGGCGATGTCCCGCAGCACGTCGAGGACGCCCGCGACCAGCTCGGGGTCGAGCGCGGAGGTCACTTCGTCGAGCAGCAGTACCTGCGGGCGCATGGCCAGGGCCCGCGCGATCGCCACCCGTTGCTGCTGGCCGCCCGACAGCCGGGACGGACGCTCGTCGGCCTTGTCGGCGAGGCCCACCAGTTCCAGCAGGTCGCGCCCGCGCGCCTCGGCCTCCTCCTTCGAGAGGCCCAGCACGGTGACGGGCGCCTCGGTGATGTTGCGCAGCACGCTCATGTTCGGGAAGAGGTTGAAGTGCTGGAACACCATCCCGATCTTCTTCCGCACCTCGCGGACCTGCTTCTCGGGCGCCGGGAACAGTGCCTCCCCGTCGACGGTGATCGTGCCCTCGTCGGGCTTGGCCAGGGTCATCAGCATCCGCAGGATGGTCGTCTTGCCGGACCCGGACGGACCGATGAGCGTGACATGCCGGCCCGCCTCGACGGAGAGGCTCAGCTTGTCGAGAACGGTCTGCTCACCGAACCGCTTGGTGACCTGGTCCAGCCTGACCAGCTCCGTAGGCGTGCCTGAGGTGCGGATTTCGTCAGCGTTTTTGTCGGTGTCAACTGGCAAGGCGTCGCTCCAGAGCTCGTACGAGGAGGGAGGCGGGGAAGGAGATGAGGATGAAGGCGACGCCGATCACGGTCAGCGGCTCGGTGAACTGGAAGTGCTCCTGGGAGAAGAGCCGCGCCTCACCGAGCATCTCCAGCACGGTGATGGTCATCAGCAGCGGAGTGTCCTTGAGCATCGCGATCACGTAGTTGCCGAGCGCCGGGACGACCCGGCGCACCGCCTGCGGCAGGATCACGGCCGTCCAGGTGCGCCGCACGGGCAGGCTGAGCGCGGTGGCCGCCTCCCACTGGCCCGGCGGCACGCCCTCGATGCCGGCGCGGTAGACCTGCATCGTGTACGTCGAGTAGTGCAGCCCGATCGCGAGGACACCGGTGGTCAGCGCGGAGGCCGCGATGCCCCACTCGGGGAGCACGTAGAAGAGGAAGAACAGCTGCACGAGCAGCGGGGTGTCCCGCACGAACTCCGTGACCACCCCGACCGGCCAGCGCACCCAGCGCGTCGGCGTCCGCATCAGCAGCGCCCAGACCAGCCCCAGCGTGAACGAGATCAGCGACCCGAGGGCCAGCGCCTGGAGGGTGACGAGCAGCCCGTCCCAGAAGTGCGGCATGAACTCGCGTACGGCGCCCCAGTCCCACGTCACGCGACACCGCCCTTCAGCCGCTTCTCCAGCCCGCGCATGAGCCGGGTGAGGAGGAAGGCGATCACGAAGTAGATCAGCAGGATGTACGTGTAGATCTCGGCGCTCTCCTGCAGCGCGAGCCGCACCAGGTTGCCGCTGAAGGCCAGGTCGGCCATGCCCATGACGGAGACCAGCGCGGTGCCCTTGAGCAGCTCGATCAGCAGGTTGCCGAAGGACGGGATCATCTCCGGCACCGCCTGCGGCAGCAGGACCAGCCGCATCCGCTGCCAGGGCGTGAACCCGAGGGCGATCCCGCCCTCGCGCTGCGCGGGGTCGACTGCGTTCAGCGCGCCGCGCACGATCTCCGTGCCGTACGCGCCGTAGGTCAGCCCGAGCGCGAGCGTGCCCGCCCACATCGGCACCAGCTGCCAGCCGAAGGCGGGTGGCAGCACGAAGTACACCCAGAAGATCATCACGAGTGCCGAGGTGCCGCGGAAGATCTCGGTGTAGCAGCCGGCGAGGAAGCGCACGGAACGCAGCCGGTGGGTTCGCGCGATCCCGACGGCGAAGGCGACGACGCCGCCCAACAGGGCGCTGAAGAAAAGGAGTTGGACGGTGACCCAGACTCCCCTGAGTACTGTCTCCCAGAGTCCGGAGGTCATGCGTCGCACAACTCCTTCGCTGTGAGGTCGGTCATCTCGTCCTGGGTGAAGCCGAACGGCCGCAGGATGCGGAACACCTCGCCGCTCTTCTTCATCTTGTGCAGCTCCACGTTGAAGGCGTCCCGGAGCTTCGTCTCGGGCAGCCGGAACGCGAAGGCGCCGCCGTCGACCCGCGGCCTGCCGTCGATGATCGGGGCGAACGCCTCGGCGGACTCCGCCTTGCGGGAGTTCTTCGCGACCAGCCGGACGGTGACCGCCGTACCGGAGAACGCGTCGACGCGTCCGGCCTCGACGGCGTTCAGCCCGGCCACCTGGTCCGGCACGATCAGAAGATCGCTTTCCTTGTATCCCGCCTCGACGGCGTGCTGGATCTGGGCATATCCGGTACCGGTCGCGAGTTTGGCCTTCTTCTCGACAATGTCCCGGTAGTCGTGAAGATCTTTTGGATTTCCCTTGCGGACAATGAAGGAATCGAGCATCTGGTAGTCGGGATCGGCGAAGATCACCTGTTCGCAGCGTTCCGGATTGACGTACATCCCGGCGGCCACGACATCGAACTGCTGTGAATTAAGTCCCGGAATGAGCGACCCGAACTCGGTGGGCACGGGCTGGACCCGATCCACCCCCAGCCGCTTGAAGATGACCCTTGCCAGCTCGGGCGCCTCGCCGGTCAGTTCGCCGTTCCTGTCGATGAATCCCTGGGGAATCTCACCCGCGATACCGAGCCGTACGACGCCCTGTGCCCGAAGTCGGTCGAGGAGGTCACCGCCCGGGACGCCGGAGTCGGCGGACACCCGGCTGCACCCGGTGCCGAGCGAACCGACCGTACCGAGCGTGCCGAGCGCCGCCACCCCCGCGAGCAGCGACCGGCGTCTGGGACATGGTGGTGCGAGTGGTGATGCGCTTGATGGAGCCATGGCCGCGCTGCTACCCGAGAGGGTGCGAGTTATGCGTCGGGGAATGCGGGGAACGCATGGGAGACATGGAACACAAGGGTGATGACCGATACATCGAAGGGTCACTTGCCGTCCGGAAAATCCACTGTACGGCGAAACTCCTGACCGACCGGGCCCCGATCACCTGCGAGACGGTGTGGAACGCCCTGCCGTTGTCCGGTGACGTCTACCAAGCCAAGTACGCGCGCAACGAGATATACGCCCTCTTCGCCCCCTTCGGAGAATCGCAACCGCCGCTGGAGAATCCGACAGTCACCCCGATCCCCGGAGATCTCTGCTATTTCGCGTTCGCCGGAGCGGAGCTGGGAACGAAGGCGTACGGCTACGACCGCGAGGTCGGTCCCGCCACGAAACTGGTCGACCTGGCCCTGTTCTACGAGCGCAACAACCTGCTGCTGAACGGCGATGTGGGCTGGGTGCCGGGCACGGTGTGGGGCGAGGTGGTCGAGGGCCTCCCGGAGATGGCGGAGGCCCGCAACGACCTGTGGCGGTCGGGCGCGGCGGGGGAGACGCTCAGCTTCCGCCGGGCCTGACGGTGACGGGCCTGACGGTGACGGGCTGGATTCCGGTGGGCCCGAGGGCCACCTCCAGCGTGTGCGCGGCCCGCAGTACCAGGTCGTCCCGGTGCCGGGCCGCGACGAGCTGCAACCCCACCGGCAGCCCGTCCCCGTCGGCCCCCACGGGGACGGTCGCGGCGGGCTGCTGCGTCATGTTGAACGGGTACGTGAACGGAGTCCACCCCGTCCAGCGCCGCAGCCCCGAACCACCGGGCACCTCAACTCCCGCCTCGAACGCGGTGATCGGCAGAGTGGGAGTGACCAGAAGGTCGTACGACTCGTGGAACAGGCCCATCCGGCGCCCGAGTTCCATCCGGACGTCGACCGCCGCCAGATAGTCGAGCGCGCTGATCCGGCCTCCCAGCTCCCGGATCTCACGCAGCCCGGGATCGAGCAACTCGACGTCCCGCGGTCCGAGTCGCTGGGTGACCCGGGCCGCCCCGCTGAACCACAGGCTGTGGAAGGCGTCCACCGGGTCGCCGAAGTCGGGGTCGGCCTCGGTGACGTACGCACCGAGTTCCGCGAGCCGCTCCACCGCCCGCCGGACCGCGCTCGCGGCGGCCGGACGCACCGCGACCTGACCGCCGAAGGACGCCGAGTAGGCCACCCGCAGCCCCCGGACCCCGCCGGACAGGGAATCCGTGCACGACCCGGGGACGGGCGGCCCGAGCGCCGACCAGTCACGGGAGTCGGGCCGGCTGATCACGTCCGTCAGCAGTGCGGCGTCCGTCACGGTCCGGGTCATCGGCCCGACGTGCGAGAGGGTCCCGAAGGCGCTGGCGGGATAGAGCGGGACACGGCCGTACGTCGGCTTCAGCGCGAAGATCCCGCAGAACGCCGCCGGGATGCGCACACTGCCCCCGCCGTCCGTCCCGAGCGACAGCGGCCCGGCGCCGAGGGCCACGGCGGCGGCGCTCCCGCCGCTCGACCCACCGGCGGTGCGTGAACTGTCGTACGGGTTGCGGGTGATGCCGGTCAGCGGCGAATCGGTGACGCCCTTCCAGCCGTACTCGGGAGTGGTCGTCTTGCCCAGGAAAACCGCGCCGTGCTCGCGCAGCCGGGCGGTGGAGGGCGCGTCCTCGCTCCAACTGCCCCCGCTGTCAACAGTTCTGGAGCCCCGAAGAGTGGGCGTACCGCGCAGCAGAATGATGTCCTTCACGGTCGTGGGTACGCCGTCCACGAGCCCCGCCGGTTCACCGCGCCGCCACCGGTCGGCCGAATCGCCTGCCTGGGCGAGTGCTGCCTCCGCGTCGATCCGCACGAACGCGTTGACCACGGGCTGGACTTGCTCGGCGCGTTCCAGTGCGGCGCGGGTGGCGTCGACGGGGCTGAACTCGCCCTTGCGGTAGCCGTCGAGGAGTTGGGTGGCGGTGAGTTCGGCAAGCTCGGTCATCGTTCGCCCCTCCGGTCGGATCAGGATCGGGGTCAGTGCCCCGGTACGTACCCGCGCTGTTTGTCGACGACGTTCGTCAGCGTCTTCCCCGCGTCCCAACGTTCGTACAACTCAAGGAACTGCGCCCCGAGTTCATCGCGCCAGCCGACCGTGTCGCCGCTCATGTGCGGGGAGACGATCAGCCCGGGCGCCTCCCACAGGGGGCTGTCCGGCGTGAGCGGCTCGTGCTCGAACACGTCGAGGGCGGCGCCCGCGATCCACCGCTTCGACAGCGCCTCGGCGAGCGCGGCCTCGTCGACGAGCTGTCCCCGGCCGACGTTGATGAAACGCGCCGAGGGCTGCATGACTCCGAAGCGGCGGGTGTCGAACATGTGGTGCGTGTCGGCGGTGAGGGGAGCGGCGGCGATCACCCAGTCGGCCCGCGCCATCAGCCGGTTGAGGTCGTCGGGCCCGTAGATGCCGGTACGCGGAGTGCGTCCGACGATCGCCGGTGTCACGCCAAGTCCCTTGAGATACCGGGCGATCGCCCGTCCGATGGGGCCCGACCCGACGACACAGGCCTTCGTCCCGGCGACGCGCTGCGACTCCCGGTGCCGCCACTCCCGCCGCGCCTGGAGGTCCAGGGTCCTCGGCAGGTCCTTGGCCATCGCGAGGACCAGGGCGGCGACGTACTCGGCTATGGGCTGGTCGAAGATGCCCCGCGCGTTGGTCACCACCGTGTCGGACGCGGCGAGTTCGGGACACAGCAGATGGTCGACGCCGGCGCTCGCGGTGTGCACCCAGCGCGGACGTGCCCCCTCGCCCGGCCAGGCGGCCCGTACGGCGTGCGAGGCGAAGTCCCAGACGAGCAGGACGTCGGCGTGAGGGAGTTGCCCGGCGAGAGTGGTCTCGTCGGCGTGCACGATCCGGGCCCTCCCGGTGAGCCGGCCCAGGCGGGGCGGCGGATCGGCGTCCAGGACGAGGAGCGTGGGGAGCGACGCGGGCATCGGGAGCCGTTTCCGATCAGGGAGGCCGGACTGGATGGCGGGGAAGCGGGGGAGGCGGGTCGGCCGGGGTGTCTGACATGCGCGGATTGACCACGCTCGCACTCGAACCTACCTTCGTCAACACGGGCGTGTGTACGGTCCGTTGCCCCGTCGTTCCTCACTGTGAGGCCGGTGCCTGTCATGGGGGACCTCCATGAAAGCCCCGGCCTTCAGAGCAGGGAGGAATCGGACTCCTGTGGATTTGAGCCTAACCAGTAGTGGCACTAGTTTGTGAGCATGACCACGAAGCAGGTGAAGCGGGCGTTCAAGTACCGCTTCCATCCGACGGATGCGCAGGCGGCTGAGCTGTCGCGCACCTTCGGATGCGTGCGGAAGGTCTACAACATGGCGCTCGACGCCCGTACCCGGGCGTGGGCGCGGCAGGAGCGGGTCAACTACAACCAGACCTCCGCGATGCTGACGGCGTGGAAGAGGACCGAGGAACTCGCGTACCTGGGTGAGGTGTCGTCGGTTCCGCTCCAGCAGGCTTTGCGGCACTTGCAGGTGGCGTTCACGAATTTCTTCGGCAAGCGGGCGAAGTACCCGCGTTTCAAGTCGCGGAAGAAGTCCCGCAGGAGCGCGGAGTACACGACCAGCGGTTTTCGCTTCCGTGAAGGCAGGCTGACTCTCGCCAAGATGGTCGAGCCTTTGGATATCGTGTGGTCGAGGCCGCTGCCGGAGGGTGCGCAACCGTCCACGGTGACCGTGTCCCAGGACGCGGCCGGGCGCTGGTTCGTGTCGATGCTCTGCGACGACACGATCGCCCCGGCCCCGGCCACCACGAACGCGGTCGGTATCGATCTGGGGATCACGTCCCTGATGACGCTGTCCACCGGGGAGAAGATCACCAACCCGAAGCATGAGCGCAAGGACCGGGCCCGGCTGGCCAGAGCCCAGCGGGAACTGTCCCGCAAGGCGAAGGGGGACGGCGCCAACCGGGCGAAGGCCCGCAGGAAGGTTGCCCGTGTCCATGCCCGGATCGCCGACCGGCGCCGGGACTTCCTCCACAAGCTGACCACCCGTCTCGTCCGTGAGAACCAAACGGTCGTGATCGAGGACCTCACCGTCCGCAACATGGTCAGGAACCACACGCTCGCCCGCGCCATCAGTGATGCGGCGTGGAGCGACATGCGGATGATGCTGGAGTACAAGACCGTCTGGTACGGGCGGGAACTGGTGGTCGTCGACCGTTTCTTCCCCAGTTCGAAACTGTGCGGTGCCTGCGGCACGATCCGGTCGAAGCTGCCGCTCAACGTCCGTACCTGGACGTGCGTGTGCGGCGCGGTCCATGACCGGGACGTGAACGCGGCGAAGAATCTTTTGGCCGCCGGGCTGGCGGTGTCTGTCTGGGGAGCCGGTGTAAGACCTCAACGGGAGTCCTCCCGGACGGGGCAACCGGCGATGAAGCAGAAAACCCCACGGCGCGAGCCGTAGGAATCCCCCTCGTTCACGAGGGGGCGGAAGTCAACAGCTGCACGAACCTCCCCCCACGTTCCCCACGCCCCACCTACGACGTCATCGCGCAGCTGGAGGCGGAACTGCGCATCCCCGTGATCTCGGCCAACCAGGTCACGATATGGGCGGCGCTGCGCGGACTGGGTACCCGAGCCGTGGGGCCCTACCAGGCGCTGCTGGACGAATCGGCGCGCGCCTGGCCCCCGGTCCTGCCGGAAGAACGGCAGGAGCAGCAGAAACAGCAGGAACAGCGCAGGCTAGGCACGTAGGCAAGCAGGAAGGCTGGATCATGACGGCACTCGGATTCCTCTACCCGGGCCACTCCGCCGAGGACGACTACCAGCGCATCGAGCAGCTTCTCGGCAGCGACATCCGGCTGGATCTCGTCCATACGGACATCGGTGAGGACGCGCATCGGGTGGACGCCCTCCTGGAGATGGGCTCGCCGGCCCGACTCGCGGCGGGCGTGGAGTCGCTGCGGCTGTCCGGCGCGGAGTCGGTGGTGTGGGCCTGCACCAGCGGCAGCTTCGTGTACGGGTGGGAGGGCGCCCACGAGCAGGTACGCGCCCTCGCCCGGGCCGCGGGTCTGCCGGCGTCGTCGACGTCGTTCGCCTTCGTGCACGCGGTACGGGAGCTCGGCGTGCGGAAGGTGGCGGTCGGGGCGACGTACCCGGCGGACGTGGCGGAACTGTTCGCGGAGTTCCTGAGGGCGGCCGGGATCGAGGTGACGGCGGTGCACAGCGCCGGGATCGTCACGGCGGCGGAGGTGGGGCAGTGGGGCGAGGCGGAGCTGACCGCGCTGGCCCGCGAGGCCGACGACGCGGACGCGGAGGCCCTGCTCCTCCCGGACACGGCACTGCACACTGCGTCGCACATCACGGCCCTGGAGAAACACCTGACGAAGCCGGTCCTCACGGCGAACCAGGTCTCCGTCTGGGAGGCCCTGCGGCTGGCGACCCGCAAGGTGAACGCCCCCTCCCTGGGAACCCTGTTCGACAAGGAGCCGCTGGTCCAGGTCTGACGGGGCCGTGCCGGAATAAAACGGAGCCCCCCTCCTGTTGTCCGGCTGAGGACAGCGCACGGCACCAGACAGCAGCAGGAGGCACCCACCGTGACCGCAGACGCGACGCCACATGTGACGGCAGACGGCACGCCGGACGTGACGACAGACGCGACGGCGGAGGTGATGGCGGACGGGATCCGGGGCGAGACGCGGGGCACCGCTCCCGTCCCCCTCTCCGTCCTCGACCTGGTCACCGTGGGCTCCGGCCACACCGCCACCGAAGCCCTGCGCGCCAGCGTCGCCATCTCCCGCCTCACGGAATCCCGCGGCTTCCACCGCTACTGGGTCGCCGAGCACCACTCCATGCCCGGCGTGGCCTCCTCCTCGCCCGCCGTGATCCTCGCCCACCTCGCCGCCCACACCCACCGCATCCGGCTGGGCTCCGGCGGCGTCATGCTCCCCAACCACGCCCCCCTGGTCATCGCGGAACAGTTCGGCACCCTCGAAGCCATGGCGCCGGGCCGCATCGACCTCGGCCTCGGCCGGGCCCCTGGGACGGACGGCGCCACCGCCGCCGCCCTCCGCCGCGCGGAACGGCTCAACGAGGGAGCCGACGACTTCCCCCAGCAACTCGCTGAGCTGACCCGCTTCCTGGACGACGACTTCCCCGCCGGCCACCCCTACAGCCGTATCCACGCCATTCCCGGCCCGGTCCAGTCGACGTCCCCGGGCGGAGTCCAGTCTCCCCACCGGCCGCCCATCTGGCTGCTCGGCTCGTCCGGCTTCAGCGCCCGTCTGGCCGGCGTCCTGGGCCTCCCCTTCGCCTTCGCGCACCACTTCTCCGCGCAGAACACCGTCCCGGCCCTGGACCTCTACCGGGAGTCCTTCCAGCCCTCCGCCGTCCTCGACGCCCCCTACGCCCTCATCGGCGTCTCCGCCCTCGCCACCGACGACGAGAACGAGGCCCGCCGCCAGGTCCTCGCGATGGGCCTCAACATGGCCCGCCTGCGCTCCGGCCGCCCAGGCCTGTTCCCGACGCCGGAGGAGGCGGAGGCCTACGAATTCAGCCCGATGGAACGGGAGTTCATCAGCTCCTGGATGGCGAACATCATCCACGGCTCGGCGGACGAGGTCCGCACAGGCCTGGACGACCTCCAAAAGCGCACGGGAGCCGACGAGTTGATGCTCGTCTCCCACGCCCACCGGGGCGACATGCGCCTGCGCTCGTACGAACTCATCGCGGACGCCTACGGATTGCCCACGACCGCGGAGTGACGTCGCGTCGGCGGATCACCCCTGCCGACACGCCCTGCCTCCCATCAGCAGGGAGATCCGGTCCGCGCCCACCGGCCGCGAATAGAGCCAGCCCTGCCCCGTGTCGCACCCGATACGGCGCAGGCGGCCGGCCTGGGCCGCCGTCTCCACGCACTCCGCGGTGACCGTCAGCCCCAGCCGGTGCGCGAGTTGGATCATCGCCTCGACGACGATCTCGTCGGCCGGGTTCGGCGCGACGCCCTCACCCTCGTACTGGAAGCCCCGGACGAAAGAACCGTCCAGTTTCAGTACTGACACCGGCAGCCGGCTGAGGTAGGCGAGGTTCGAATACCCCGTGCCGAAGTCGTCGATCGCGATGCCCACACCCATGTCGCTGAGTGCCTGGAGCGCCTGGAGGGGCCGGCCGGCGGAACCCATGACCGCCGACTCCGTCAACTCCAGCTGCAGCAGCCGCGCCGGCAGCCCGGTCTCCGCGAGGATCTCCGCCACGTCCGCCACCAGATCCGAGTCCCAGACCTGACGTACGGCGACGTTGACGCTCACGAAGATCGGCGGCTCGTCGGGGCGTTCGAGCTGCCAGCGGCGGGCCTGACGGCAGGCCGTGGCGAGGACCCAGCGCCCCAGCTGCACGATCGAACCGTCCTCCTCGGCCAGGCCGATGAACCGGTTCGGCGTCAACGTGCCGAACTGGGGGTGATTCCAGCGCACCAACGCCTCGACGCCGTGCACCCGGCCGTCCGCCATTCCCACCAAGGGCTGGTAGTCCAGGGCGAATTCGCCCCGCTCGATGGCCGGCCGGAGGGTGGAGGACAGGGCCTGACGGGTCATCCGGTGGGCGTTGCGCTCGGGGTCGAAGAGCGTCCACCGGGACTTGCCGTCGGCCTTCGCCCAGTACAGCGTCGTGTCCGCGGCCTGCATCAGACCCGTGGGGGTTGTGCCCGCCGCATGCCGTTCGACGACGCCGATGGAGGCGGAGACGGACACCCGCTGACCGGCGAGGTCGAAGGGCAGCTGGAGTGCCTTCAGCACCGACTCGGCCAGGTCCGCCAGTTGGTCGGTGCCCGTCGAGTCCTCGATCAGCAGCGCGAACTCGTCGCCGCCCAGCCTCGCGACCAGCGGGGCGACGGCGCCGGGGTTCCTCCGGGCCAGTCCCGCCTCCTCCGCGCACCGGGTGAGACGCTCCGCCACGGCGGCGAGCAGCCGGTCGCCGACGCGGTGGCCGAGGGTGTCGTTGATGGCCTTGAAGCCGTCAAGGTCCAGGTAGCACAGGCCGATTCGGCCCGTACCGCTCTGCTCGTACGACTCCGCCTCCAGCGCCGCCGACAGCCGCTCGAAGAACAACGTGCGGTTGGGCAGGCGCGTCACCGGATCGTGCATCTGCAAGTGCCGCAGCCGCGCCTTTAGTTCACGGCGCGCGCTGATGTCGGCCACGGACAGCAGCACACCAGGCGCTGTCTCCGAGGTCTCCCTCGGCAGTGGTGTGACCGTGACCTGGGCCCAGAGGGAGTGCCCGTCAGGGTGTTTGAGGCGGCGTGTGCAGCGCAGCCGTGCCGGTCTGCCGCGCAGCACCTCGCGGTACGCGTGCCACGCGCGGGTGTCGGACGCCAGGTCCACCAGATCGGCGGCCACCTTGCCGGGCAGCACTTCCGGGTTGATGCCCAGCAGTTCACCCAGGGACTGGTTCGCCGTGACGACCAGTCCCTCCCGGTCCACCACGGCCATCGCCAGCGGCGCCGCCGCGAACGCGCCGTCCATCAGGGCGGGACCAGCAGGAGCTGTGGCAGGGAAAGTGGCAGGTGAAGGAGGTGTGGATGACGTGGAAGCCGTGGATGACGTAGAAGACGACGTGTCGGAGTAACTCTCTGTGACGGCCGGCCGGATCAGATCTACCGCGGGCGCCGGCCCTTCGGACGTTCCGCTCACCGCTCGCTCCCGCAGTGCACTCGGTCTTGATATGGATCCCGTCGGGCGGCCGACCGGGCGGCAAACCGCCGCCCTGGCGTTGTCCGTGCAGGAAAGTGTCAGGGAAGTGCCAGGAAAGTGTGCCGATCATAGAGGCTGGCCCGAAGCCCTTCCAGCCACTGTCCAGTGTCCATGAACGACCGGTGGTTCTGACAGATCGTTTCTGCCCGCGCCTGGACGGGTTCCTTCGCCCTCGATCGCTTGTGACGTTCCGTGAGTGTTTCGGGGTGTCGCTCCACGAAGGGTGAGCCCTCGCATGCTTGGCCGTTTATCCGGGCGTTTCGAATAGCCCCTGGTCACCTGTCTGATCGCGCGCCGGTCACCCTTCTGGTGCAGACAAACAGGGCATATAAACGCAAGATCACACAGGCTGGGTGCGGTGTCCCCGATCCCGCATCCGGAGGTCTGCGTGCCGCGTCAGCTTCCCCTCAGGGGGCTCACCCGTGATGCCCTGGCGGGATTCAGAGGGCTCGCGTGCGCCGGGGCGCGCCCCCGCTTGCGCAGTACGGCCGCCGTTCTCACCACCATGACGGCCCTCGCCGCCACCTCCCTCATCGCGGGCCCCTCCGTCGCCGAGCCCTTCTCGGTGCGGTCCTGCGCCCTTCAGCGCACCGACGCCCACCACTCGGAGGGTCTGGACACCTGGAACGCGGCCTATCCCCGCCCGTCCCGCGCACTCGACGCCGTGATGATCTTCCTCTCGTTCCCGGACTCACGCCCACGGACAACTCCCGGCGAACTGGCCGCCGACCATTTCCCGGCCACCAGCGACTTCTTCGCCCGTGCCTCGTACGGCAGGTTCACCCTGCGCCCGCACCCGCTCCGGAACTGGCTCCGGATGCCGCGGCCGTCCACCGCGTACGCCATACAGCGGGACTGGAGCGCCGCCCACCGCGCCGACTATCTGCGTGACGCGCTCGCCGCCGCCGACCGTGACGTCGACTTCTCGCGCTACGACGTCGTCTACTTCGTGGCCGACCCGGACGCGCCCGGCGTCGACTCCGACGCCACGAAGGTCGTCAACCTGGACGTCCCGCTGCGCGCCGACGGCACCGACATCCGCCGCGTCGTCACCGTCTTCGAGAAGCATCCGCCGGACCGGCTCGTCCTCGCCCACGAGACAGGCCATGTCTTCGACCTCCCCGACCTCTACCACCGGCCCGTGGACGGCAAGGGCGACTGGGACACGTACGTCGGCGACTGGGACCTGATGGGCAGTCAGTTCGGCCTGGCTCCGGACCTGTTCGCCTGGCACAAGTGGAAACTCGGATGGCTGGAACCGCGCCAGGTGGTGTGTGTGCGCGGGGGAGGTTCGACCCGGCTGACCCTGGAATCACTGGGGGCACGCCCGGCCACGACCGTGTACGCGCGTGGGGGCGCGGGAGCGGGCACGGACGTGTTCGGCGGCGGTACGGGGGCCGGTGCGCCGGCCTTCGGGCAGGGGGACGGGGTGAAGCTGGCCGTCGTGCGGACCGGGGCCGACCGGGCGCTCGCCTTCGAGGCGCGGGGGGCGACGGGCAACGACAGTGCGACCTGCACACAGGGGGTGCTCGTCTACCGGGTGCACGGCGGGGCCGACTCGGGCGGTGGTCCGGTCGAGGTGGTTGATGCCCATCCGCGTACGGAGGCCTGCTGGGAGGACTCGGTCTACCCGCCCCTCGCGGACGCGCCCGTCGCCCTGGGCGAGAGCTTCACCGTGCCCGGCGAGAACGTCCGCGTCGAGGTGGAGGGGCGCACGCCCTCGGGGGCGTGGACGGTGCGGATCACGAACGCCGAGTAGCTGGGTAGAGGGGTCCGGAAACGACGTTGGC
>NZ_AEJB01000135.1 GCF_000331005.1 Streptomyces turgidiscabies Car8 | reverse complement strand
GCGTCCGTCCGGCGAGTTCAGGCCGTCGCTTCGGCCTCGGCCCGCCGCCGCATCAGCTCCCGCTCCCGCTCGCGGCGCGCGGTGACGTCCCGGATGACCGCACCGACGTACGTGCTGCCGTCGGGGGCCGGCAGGAGCACCACGCTGAACTCGATGGACAGCTTGCGGCCGTCCGCCGCCAGCGCCGGAACGTTCAGCAGATCGGCGTCGCCGTACTTGGTCGTGCCCCGGTCCATGGCTTCCTGGAAGCCGTCCCAGTGACGCTTCCGGTGCCGCTCCGGGATGATGACGTCCAGGCTGCGACCGTCCACGTCGCCCGCCGAGAACCCGAAGATGCGCTCCGCGCCACGGTTCCAGAAGCGGATCAGGCCTTCGCCGTCGATGATCACTATGCCGTCGGGCGCCTGGGTGGTCATCCCCAGCACCACCTCGGGATTCAGATCTTCCATGTCGCCTCCGCGCTGGGGCAGTTGGATAACTGAACGCATGCAGGGCGACAGTATACAGATGGATG
>NZ_AEJB01000134.1 GCF_000331005.1 Streptomyces turgidiscabies Car8 | reverse complement strand
TCGGCGTGTTCGTGTCCCCGTGTGGGGTTGGAGCTGTTGCCGCTGCTGTGCGTTCAAGTGATGCGGTGGGGCATCGGACCGTCCGGGCCGGACCACGGTCATGATCCGCCTGGCCCGGGCGCGGGGACTCACTCCCGTTCAGTCCGTCTGAACGGTGTGATAGTGAACTCCCTATCTGTGTAAGCGCTTTCTCCCCACAAGGAGCCGCCTCATGACGACCACTCGCAGAGCTTTCGGAACCCTGGCCGCTGGTGCCGCGCTCACCGCGCTCGCCCCGGCCGCGCGCGCCGGTGCCGCCACGTGCGGACGCCTCCTCGCTCGCGACGACTTCCGCCACGGTCTCGGCCAGTGGGCCGTCGAACTCCAGGACGGCGGCAGCGTCACAGCGGCCCGAGGTGTCCTGGAGGTCGACGTACCCAGTGGCGCGACCATCTGGCTCAAACGCAGGCTGCGAGGTCCGTACGTCATCGAGTACACGGCGACACCGGTCTCGGCGGGCGGGGTGAACGACCGGGTCTCCGACCTGAACAACTTCTGGAACGCCGTCGACGTACGCTCCCCTGACGACCTCTTCGCCACTCCTCGCAGCGGCGCCCTCGCGGAGTACGACTACCTCAAGACGTACTACGTCGGCTACGGCGCCAACACCAACACCACGACCCGGCTGCGCCGTTACGTCGGCGAGGCCGGCGTGCGCCCCTTGATCTACGATTACGCGGAGCCGCTCCTGGTCCCGAACGAACGGCATCGGGTGCGGATAGTCTCGGCCGGATCCACGGTTCGCTGGTGGAACAACGGGCGGCTCGTCTTCGACTACAGCGACCCGGACCCGTACACGAGTGGGCACTTCGCCTTCCGCACGACGTGGAGCCACTTCCGGATCACCGACTTCAGCGTCCGTGAGCTGCGTCTCCCCGTTATTCCGGGTTGACCAACACTTGACGAGTGGCTTATCTCACCGCGCGTCAACCCCTTCCTACGGTCGCGTAGCTCACATCGGAAGGTGAATCATGGGCCGATGTGGCAGACGATTCGAAGAATGACAGCAGAGCGGTGATCGGGTCGTACGTGGCGGTGGGGGACAGCTTCACCGAGGGCGTCGGCGACCCCGGCCCCGACGGGGCGTTCGTCGGCTGGGCGGACCGCTTCGCGGTTCTGCTCGCCGACCGGCGTCCCGAAGGGGACTTCGACTACACCAACCTCGCGGTACGGGGGAGGCTGCTCGACCAGATCGTGGCCGAACAGCTTCCCCTCGCCAGGGAGCAGGCGCCGGACCTGGTCTCCTTCTGCGCGGGCGGCAATGACATCATCCGGCCCGGCAGCGACCCGGACGAGGTCGCCGAGCGATTCGAGCGAGCGGTGATCGGCCTCACCTCGGAGGTCGGAACCGTCATGGTGACGACCGGGTTCGACACCCGCAACGTCCCCGTCCTGAAGCACATGCGCGGCAAGATCGCCACGTACAACGGACACCTCCGGGCCATCGCCGACCGGTACAACTGCCCGGTGCTCGACCTGTGGTCCCTGAAGACCATTCAGGACCGCAGGGCCTGGGACGGCGACCGGCTCCACCTGTCGGCGGAGGGCCACACGCGCGTGGCGCTGCGCGCGGGGCAGGTACTCGGCCTCGAGATCCCGGCCGACCCGGACCAGCCCTGGCCGCTGCTGCCTCCCCGGGGCACCTTTGAGATCCGCCGCGACGACGTCCACTGGGCCCGTGAGTACCTGGTCCCGTGGATCGGGCGGCGGCTGAGGGGAGAGTCGTCGGGGGACGCCGTGACGGCGAAGGGGCATCTGTCGCCCGACGACATCAAGAGCCGCATCGACTGGGTCGCGTGAGCCGGGAGCGAGGCTTGAGCGCCCTTCAGCGCCGGACGGGTCATTTCAGCCCGTCCGGCGCTTGAGGACGAAGCCGTCCAGGCCGAAGCGGGGGTCTGGGGGCGCAGCCCCCGGTCGACGATCAGGTCACTCACCTGGGCCCGGTCAACGCCGTACGCTCAAGCCCCAGTTCCCCGGCCAGCGCAGCGTCCACCCACTGCTCGGCCCGCGTCCGTGACACCCCGTCGTACGCCGTCATCTGGACGGCCAGCCCGTCCAGCAGCGCCGTCAGCCGCAGTGCCGTGCCGCTGGGGTCGGGGCACTCGAACTCGCCCGCGGCCACCCCCTCCGCGATGACCTCGGTGATCGCGGCCTTCCATCGCCGGTCCAGGTCGCCCGCGACCTCCCGCAGCGCCGGGTCGCGCAGGGACACCGCCCAGCCCTCGATCCACAGCCGCCAGCCCTTGGCCTGACCGGTCGGCGCGTACCAGCGCACAGCCGACCGCAGCCGGCGCAGCGCCGGGGAACGGCGTCCGAGAAGCTTGCCCAGGTGGGTGAGATCGGCCTCCGCCGCGTACCGGAAGGCGGCGGCGACCAGCTTCTCCTTCGTCGAGAAGTGGTACAGCACCAGTGCGTTGCTCACCCCGAGGACGGCGGCCACGTCGGCGATCCGGACCGCCGCCACACCCCGCGCCTCGATCTGCTCGATGGCGGCCCGCAGCAAGTCCTCGCGCCGCTCCGCCACGCTCAACCGCACCCTTGCCACGCGGCCACACTAATCCGTCACCTGACACGATGTCGGACCAGCCCCGTCGATGTCCGTGAATCCCCGCCGATACGGCCGGTTGTCGGCGAAGACACCCGGAGCCGGGCATCGTCAGCGGTACCACCCGAACCGCTCCGCGATCACCGGCAGCCGGTCCTCGACGATGGCGTGCGCCGCCGCCCGCGGAGTCGTCCCGTCGGCCCCCGCGCGCGCGAGCACCTCCTCGATGAGGGCGCGCATCGAGCGCCGGGTGTGCGTGAACGCCTCCTCCGGGTCCGCGCCGATGTCCCCGAACAGCGTCCACCACCACCATGCGTTCGTCCCCGAGTTGACGACCACGTCCGGCAGTACGACGACGCCGCGCGCGGCGAGCAGCTCCTCGGCCTCCGGCAGCACGGGCATGTTGGCGGCCTCGACGATCCAACGCGCGGTGATCCCCCGCTGGTTCCCGGCGTCGACCGCGTACGAGACCGCCGCCGGCACCAGCACCTCCGCCTCCGTGGACAGCCAGGCCTCACCCGGCAGTTCACGGTCTCCGGGCCGCAGCACCACGCGGTCCACGGTGCCGTACGCGTCCCTGGCGGCGAGCAGTGCTTCGACGTCGAGGCCGGCCGGGTTGCCGATCGTGCCCTTGACGTCGGCGACGGCCACCACCGTGAGCCCCGCGCGCGTGAGGAAGCGTGCCGTGGCCCCGCCCATCGTGCCGAGCCCCTGTACGGCGACCCGTGTCCCGGCGTACGGCACCTGGGCCCGGTCGAGTGCCGCGAGCACCGACTCGGCGACCCCGCAGCCGCCGACCAGCTCGTCCAGGCCGATGCCGTCCACCTCGACCGTGAACGCCTCCGCGAGCCGCCGCCGGGCCGCGGTCTCGTCGTCCAGCAGCGGATAGACCGCCTGGATCGTCGACACGAGCCCCGCCTCGGCCGCCGCCCGGTCGACGAGATCCTGGGTGAGGCCCAGGTCCTCGCCCGTGGTCCAGACGCTCTCTACGTACGGCCGCATCGCGCGCAGGTACCGCACCAGCAGGTCGTACGCCGCCGGGTCCCGGGGGTCGCAGTCGACGCCCCCCTTGGCACCGCCCAGGGGGATGTAACGGCCCTCGGGGTCGTAGTGCAGGGCCTCCTTCATGGTCATGCCGCGGGCCAGTCCGGCGACCTCGTCCAGGGTGCAGCCCTCGCGCATCCGCAGCCCGCCGCTGGACACGCCCCGCACCAGCCTGTCCACGACGAGGAAGCCCTGGCGGCCGGTGAGGTGATCCGTCCAGGTGAGGGAGAGCAGGGGAGCGCTCCGAGAGGTTGCCATGAGGTCAATATACTGACTCGCTGTTCAGTTGTGGGCGGCCCGCGGTCCACCCCGCCCCGGCTACCACGCGTGTCCCTCCGGCCGCGTTCCGTCGTTCCCGGCGTCGATTCGCCGTTCAGGACGCCGGTCCTGGTCCGGAGAGACCCGGCCGACACATGCTCGACGCCGGAGTGTCGTGGCGAGCGACCATAATGGAATGCCTGACCGACTTTTCCTGGAGGTACCGTGACCGGATTCCCCTCTCCGAGCTCCAGGCTGCGCGCACTGCGGCCCGAGGCCTTCGGTGCGGACGCGAGTGGGGAGCGCCTCGCCCGGATCCACAGATCGCCGCACTTCGCGGACGGTGTCTTCCAGAATCCGCCGGGCACCCCCCGGCCCGACGGCGCCATGCTCGAGTTCGCCAAGTCCTCCCTGCGCAAGGAGGACCGGGTCCGCCGCGCTCCGGCCGGCACCGTGCCGGTGCACGCGACGACGCTCGCCGACCTCGCCAAGCCTCCGGTCAGCGGTCTCCGGCTGACCTGGATGGGCCACTCCAGCGTGCTCACGGAGATCGACGGACACCGCGTGCTCTTCGACCCCGTCTGGGGCGAGCGCTGTTCGCCGTTCGCCTTCGCCGGTCCCAAGCGGCTGCACCCCGTCCCCGTGCCGCTGGCCGCGCTCGGCCCGGTCGACGTCGTCGTCATCTCGCACGACCACTACGACCACCTGGACATGCCCACGATCAAGGCGCTGGCCGGTACGGACACCCTGTTCGCGGTGCCGCTCGGGGTCGGCGCCCATCTGGAGCGCTGGGGCGTGTCGGCCGACCGGTTGCGCGAGCTGGACTGGCAGGAGTCGACGAAGGTCGGCGGCCTCACCCTGACCGCGACCCCGGCCCGCCACTTCTGCGGCCGAGGCCTGCGCAACACGCAGCACACCCTGTGGGCCTCCTGGGTCGTCGCCGGTGAGGAGCACCGCGTCTACCACAGCGGCGACACCGGGTACTTCGAGGGTTTCCGGGACATCGGTGCCGACCACGGCCCGTTCGACGCCACGATGATCCAGATCGGGGCCTACAGCGAGTTCTGGCCCGACATCCACATGACCCCCGAGGAGGGCATGCGCGCCCACCTCGATCTCCAGGGCGGGCCAGGCGGCGGTCTGATGCTGCCGATCCACTGGGGGACCTTCAACCTCGCGGCGCACGCGTGGTCGGACCCGGGCGAGGGCACGATCGCGGCGGCCCGGGAGGCGAACGCGCGGATCGCGCTGCCGCACCCCGGCGAGCCCTTCGAACCCGCCGCCGAGGTCGTCCCCTCGGCGCCCTGGTGGCGGGGCGTGGCGGTGATTCCGGCGGGCGGCTGGCCGGCGGTCGACGCGAGCGGGGCGACCGATGGCCCTCAGTCGGCGGATGTCACTCGTACGGCTGATGTGGACGAGGTCCGGATCGACACGCCCGGTGAAATCCAGGGGGGTACT
>NZ_AEJB01000133.1 GCF_000331005.1 Streptomyces turgidiscabies Car8 | reverse complement strand
TGCCTCGACCGCTCGGAGCTGCCTGGCCGACCCGCTCGTCAGAGCTGCTGGGACAGGGAGGTCGAGAAGCTGCCGTCGACATCGTCCGCGGAGCCCTCGTCGCCGAACGCGATGATGAGGACCCCGAACGCCACGGCGAGGACGATGGCGACACCACCGCAGATGATTCCGGCCAGCGCCTGGCCCGGGTTGGTCGCCTGGCCCCGCCGGGCCCTGCCCCGGGAGATCAGGCCGAAGACCACGGCGAGAATGCCCAGGATGATCGCCAGCGGCCAGAGACAGAAGAGGACGGCGGAGGCGATACCGACCACGAGCGAGGCGGTACCCAGGCCGTTCATCGGCTGAGGCCCCATGGGGGCCCAGCCGTAACCGGGACCGCCGCCGTACATCGGGGGCGCGGGATACCCGGGGCCGGGGCCGCCGTATCCGGCCTGCTGCGGGTAGCCGTAGCCCGGTCCTGACGGGTACGGCGGGTAGGCGTACGGGACCTGGCCGGGGCCGCCGGGGGCTATCGGCGGAGGAGGCACCGGCTCGCCGGGCGCGGCGGGCTGGGCGTAGGAGGCGTGCGGGGCGGGGGGCGCGAAGGGGTTGTCCTGCGGGGTCCCGGCCGCGGGAGCCCCGGGGGGCGCGAAGGGGTTGGCCCACGGCTGGGACGCCTGAGGCGCGGGCGGGGCGCCCGTCGGTGTCGAGGTGACCGTGGGGTGGTTGTGGACGGCGGGAGGTGGTGGGGTGGCGTCGCCGTTGTTCCAGAACACCGTGCCGCCGGGACCGTCGGGGACGGAACCCGAGCGAGGGCTGTCGTCTGCCGGGGGCGCCCAGGGGTCGAACTCGGGTTCGGCTTCTGTCCTGCCGCCGGGTGCCGCCCCGGCCGGCGGCTTGTCCAGCGGGACCCGCGCGGGTGTGCCGCTCGCCGGGCTGTCGCTGACGGTTTCGCCTGTCGCCGCGCCCTCGGAACTCGCCCCCTCAGGGACGTTCTCCGGTGACTGCGACGGCTGCGCGGCGTCGGACATGCGTGGGGCCCCCTCGTTCGTATGTTCCGTCATGCTACGACCCGCCGCCCACCGGGCGACCGGGCACCTCCGGCATCCTCACCCGGCCCTTCCACCTGCCCTGTCCCGCCTCCGGGCGGAATCCACGGGCGCCTGCCCGCACGCCCGGCCTACGATGATCCCCGAGTCATCGATCAGCCGATCACCCGCGCCCCGCCGACCGTCGCCCGGTCCGGGGCGCCGTTCCCGGGGAGGAACCCTTGACCGACCACCACCAGCGTGCCGCAGCCGGCGACCGTGACCCGCACGCCTTCATCGCCGGGCTGCCCAAGGCCGAACTGCACGTCCACCACGTGGGCTCCGCCTCCCCCCGGATCGTCTCGCAGCTGGCCGCCCGCCACCCCGACTCCGCGGTGCCCACCGATCCCGAGGCCCTGGCCGACTTCTTCACGTTCACGGACTTCGCCCACTTCATCAAGGTGTACCTGTCCGTCGTGGACCTCATCCGCACACCCGAGGACGTACGGCTGCTGACGTACGAGATCGCCCGCGACATGGCACGGCAGCAGGTCAGGTATGCCGAGCTGACCATCACCCCGTTCTCCTCCGTCCGCCGCGGTATCGACGACCGCGCCTTCATGGACGCGATCGAGGACGCCCGCAAGTCGGCCGAGGCCGAGTTCGGGATCGTACTGCGCTGGTGCTTCGACATTCCGGGCGAGGCCGGGCTCGAATCCGCCGAGGAGACGGTGCGGCTCGCCACCGACGACCGGCTGCGCCCGGAGGGGCTGGTGTCGTTCGGGCTCGGCGGGCCCGAGATCGGCGTACCCAGGCCGCAGTTCAAGCCGTACTTCGACCGGGCGATCGCCGCCGGACTGCGGTCGGTGCCGCACGCGGGCGAGACCACCGGCCCGGAGACGGTCTGGGACGCGCTGAACCATCTGCGCGCCGAGCGCATCGGACACGGTACGAGCGCCGCGCAGGACCCCGCGCTGCTCGCCCATCTCGCCGAGCAGCGCATCGCCCTGGAGGTCTGCCCGACGTCCAACATCGCCACGCGCGCGGTCCGTACGCTCGACGAGCACCCCCTCAAGGAGTTCGTGCGGGCCGGCGTCCTCGTCACGATCAACTCCGACGACCCACCGATGTTCGGCACCGACCTCAACAGCGAGTACGCGGTCGCCGCCCGGCTGCTCGACCTCGACGAGTGGGGTGTCGCGGACCTCGCCAAGAACGCCGTCGAGGCCTCCTTCCTCGACCCGGCGGGCAAGGCCGCGCTGGCCGCCGAGATCGACACGTACACCTCGGCGTGGCTCGCCCCCTGACGAATCACCCACCCCAGCCGCGCACAATGGGCCCATGCAGAACGTGACCGCCGTGGCCCATCGCGGCGACCCCTACCGCGCCCGTGAGAACACGATCGACTCGCTGCGTTCCGCGCTCGACCGGGGCGCGGACGCGGTCGAGATCGACGTACGGCTCACCCGTGACGGCGTGCCCGTGCTGCTGCACGACGCGACGCTGAAGCGGCTGTGGGAGCGGGACCGGCCGCTGGCCGCCTTGTCGGCGGCCGAGGTGCGCGGCCTGACGGAGGGCGGGGTGCCGACGCTCGCGGAGACGCTGGCCGTGACCGAGGGCAGCCGGGTGATGATCGATCTGCCGGGATCGCCCGATGTGCGGGCGGTACGGCGAGTGGTGGACGTCGTCCGGGAGTGCGCGGCGGGGGAACGCGTGTACTACTGCGCGGACGCTCCGGCGATGCTCGCGGTGCGCGCGGCGGACCCGTCCGCCGAGATCGCCCTGACCTGGAAGACCCTCGCGCCGCCGCGCCCCGCCCTGCTGGCCGCGATCCGCCCGCGCTGGCTCAACTACCGCTTCACGCTGGTCGACCGGCAGCTCACGGCACGGGTGCACCGGGGCGGCCATCTGCTGTCGGTGTGGACTCCGGACACCCGTCGTTCCATGCGCCGACTGCTGGACGCCGGCGTCGACTCGATCACCACCAACCGGATCGACGCGCTGTGCGCGCTGCGGAAGGGATGACGCGGACCGGCCGCTGAGCAGGCTGAGCAGATCCTGCCCTATACGTGGGACTCCTGTGCCACGGTCGCCGGGTCGGCCGGGGTGTCCCGGGTGACGTACTGGGGGACGGGGGTGTCGTCCTTGCCGGTGTCGCGGACCAGTCCGTAGCGGATGGCGCCCTCGGGGGGTCCGCTGGTCACGTCCTTCTCCACGTCGTCCCAGGTGGTCGGGAAGACGTTCAGGCCGTAGTCGGCGCCGCGTTCGTTCACGGTGAGGGTGACGCTGCCGTCGACGTAGAAGTACTCGTTCTGCCACATCTGCTGGGTGCCGGCCGGCGGGACGGCGTAGCCGGTGGCCGAGTTGCCCATTCCGGTGGCGGAACTGTCGGTGGCGCTGACCCGGTCGTCCATCCGTCGGCCGCCGCCCGACGCCACATGGAAGAGCCTGCCCTTCAGTCCGGTCCAGGTCGGCATGACCAGGCTGCCGGACCGGTACTGCGGCGAGATCTGCCAGCGGACCAGGACATAGCCCCGGCCGGTGAGCGTCACGCTGTCCCCGCGGTGGTTCATGGTGGCGTGCGCGCCTCCGGTGCTGGTGATCCCCGTCTCGGGCCGGCGCGGGAGGGCGGCGGGCCGCGCGTTCGGGTCGGGTGCCGTGTCGACGGCGTCGACGACCGTGCCGTAGAGGTCCGGCTTCGGGCGGGTCGCCGAGGGCGTGGGCGAGGGTGACGGCGACGCAGAGGGCGACGGGGACGGGGGCGCGGAGGTGGCGGGTGCCTGGGGCCGGGGACGCGCCGTGGGTGCCGCGACCGCCGGAGGCGGGTCCTGCGCCGGGTACGTGACGACGTAGGCGCCGCCCGCGATGATCGTCGCCCCGGCGCTCAGGGCGACGGCCGGCTTGGTCAGGGCGCCGAGCACCTTGCCCGACCAGCCGACGGAGGCGCCGGTGGTCGCGGCGGCAGCCGTCTTGCCGCCGAAGGCCAGCGACAGGGTCAACCCGACGGGCAGCGGGACCAGCGCGATGCCGACGAGGAGCCGTTCCGCCGGTACGACGACCGCCTCGCCGGGGCTCGCGCAGTACGCGCACCCCCTGATGTGCCGGGCCAGCCGCTTGCGCCACACGGAGTCCGGGTCGCCGTCCCAGCGGGCGGTCACTTCCCGCAGATCGGGGCAGGCGCCGTCGAGCGCCCGGACGATTCCGCGCGAGGCCTCCAGGCGCTCCTTCATCCGCTGGACGCGGACGGCGGCGTGCTGCCGGCTGATACCGACGGCGGCCGCCAGCTCACGGCGGCTGAGCTCGCCCGCGACCTCCAGCCACCACAGCGACAGCAGTTGCCTGTCCTCGTCGTCGAGCCAGCGCACCGCCTCCGCGACCTCGCGCCGCTGCCCCTCCAACTGGAGCCTCAGCACGGTGAGTTCGGCGAAATCGGTCACTCTGTCGGCCGTCTCGTCACGGAGTGTGTCGGTCGTACGGCGGCGCGCGCGGTCCCGGATCTGGCGCATCGTGATCGCGACGAGCCACGACCGGAAGCTGTCCGGATCACGGAGTGAGCCGAGGTTGTCGACGGCCCTGAGCATGGTCTCCTGCACGACGTCGTCGACGTCCGCGTGACCGTTCAGCGCCCGGCCGACGATGTTGTAGACCAGCGGCAGCCAGCCCGCGACCACCTCGTCCAGCGCGTGCGGGTCACCGGCCTGCGCCGCAGCGATGGTGGAACTCCACTGGCGCCCGTCCACAAAAGCCCCTTCTCGTACGTGTGTGCACCTTACGTCGCCCTGTTGCACACCAGTTCCTCACCGGGTCTCCCGAGGGGACGGATCACGGACACCGCCGATAACAGTTTTTGCCCCTCCCCCAGACCGCCCGGACCTGGACCCTAGGTGTGATCCCCGACAAGATCCGCACGCGGTACGCCAGTTGCCCTGAGGACGACCCCAGGGTCGGCGTCCTCCTCGCCGACGATCCCGGTCACTCCGTACGGATCAAGAATGTGAACATCCACACCAGCCGCCACCTGCCCGACCACCACCCACAGGAGCAGCCGATGCACATACGCCCGCGTACCGCCGCCCGCGCCACAGCCCTCGCGACCGTCCTGACGCTCGCCCTCGCCCTGCCCGCCGGCGCCCTCGCCGTTCCCGCGTCGGCCGCCTCCTCCACCTCCGGCCCGACGACCGGGAAGGACACCGCACCGGACGCGAAGGCGCTGCGGGCCGCGCTCGCCGGGTTACCGGACGGGGACGCGACGGCGGCTCTCGTACGGGTCGGAGGTACCGGCGGTGTCTGGCGCGGCAGCGCG
The DNA here is from genome assembly GCF_000331005.1 of Streptomyces turgidiscabies Car8. Classification (GTDB taxonomy): domain Bacteria; phylum Actinomycetota; class Actinomycetes; order Streptomycetales; family Streptomycetaceae; genus Streptomyces; species Streptomyces turgidiscabies. The sequence continues at coordinate 1,771 of NZ_AEJB01000133.1, read as the reverse complement.
GGTGTGCACGACCTGGCGACCGGGCGGCCGGCGGACCCGAACGCGCGTTTCCGGGTCGGATCGACGACGAAGGCGGTCACGGCGGCGGTCGTGCTCCAACTCGCGGCGGAGGGCGAGGTGGACCTCGGCCGGCCGGCCCGCCACTACCTTCCGGACCTGATCCCCAGCACGTACGCGCACGTGACCGTGCGCCAGCTCCTCAACCACACCAGCGGCATCCCGGCCGCCGCCGGCACCGGTACGACGTTCGAGGAGTGGTACGCGCACCGCTTCGACCGCCACTCGCCCCGCGCGATGGTCGCCTCGGCCACCGCCGAGCAGCCCGAGTTCATGCCGGGCACCCGGCAGCACTACCTCAACATCAACTACACCGTGCTCGGGCTGCTGATCGAGCGGATCACCGGCCACTCGTACGAGCACGAGACGGCCCGCCGGATCTTCGCCCCGCTGAGAATGCGGAACACGTACTTCCCCGGCACCGACCCGGACATCCGGGGGCCGCACAACCACGGCTACCAGGCGGTGCCGCGCGCCGACGGCACCACGGAGTACCGCGATGTCACGGTGTGGGGCACCACGGACAGCTGGGCGGCGGGCGCGATGATCTCCACGACGGCGGATCTGGAGCGGTTCCTGACCGCCCTGTTCCGCGGCCGGGTGGTGCCGGAGCCACAGCTGGAGGAGATGTTCACCGTCCCGGCCGACATCTCGGACGCCACGATGAGCGCGGGCCTGGAACGGTATGTCACGGACGACGGTACGGAGTTGTGGCTGAAGTCGGGTGGCCGCTGGGGCTACAACGCGCTCATCGCCGCCACCCGCGACCTGTCCCGCACCCTCGTCTACAGCGTCAACTCGACCGACGCGAAAGGCCAGGGCATGAACCCCGTCGCCGCGCGCGTCGTGCGGGCGGCCTTCACACCGTGACACCGGCCGCGGCCGGGGGCGCCGCCGTCAGCGCCTCCAGCCGCTTGATCCGCTTCCGTACGACGTACAGCGGGATCACCCCGAACACCCCGAACGACATGTCGATCACCGTCCACCAGAAGGGAATTCCCCGGATCGGCCCGCAGATCAGCGCGAGCGGAACGATCCCCGCGCAGGCGATCATCCCGAACTCGACGACCCAGATGTTGCGTACGGGGTCGCGGTAGGGCCCGTAGAAGGCGACCGCGATGACGAGGTGGGCGAAGGCGAGCCAGTCCGTGCCGTAGAGGACGAACGGGTAACGCTCGTCGGTGGCGTCGAGGCCTTCGCGTACCCGCTGGATCCAGTCCATCGCCCCCGGCAGGTGCTCGGGTACGGACAGGGCCCTCAACAGGGTCTCGGTCCAGCGCAGTTCGTGGACGAGGGGGAAGGCCGTGGCGCCACTGAGCACCAGACACACGACGAAGAGGACCAACCAGGCGCGAATGCCCTTGAGCAGGGCGGCTCTGTCGCTCATGGACGCAGCATACGCTTTAGTTGAACGCGTTCAAAAACATTTCCGCGCGCCCCCGCGACTGAACGCGGCCCGGCGGGACCCAGCCGGGTACGTCCATCCGCTGGGCGCCGACGACCGACAGGAGCCTCAGCACTTCCTCGGACGATGTGCCGGGTTCGGCGGTGTAGATCACGACCCGCTGGTCCCGGTCGGCGATGTCGAGGACGTCGCAGTCGACGGTGACGAGGCCGACCAGCGGGTACTGGAAGGTCTTGCACAGGCTGGGTGCGGCGGACACGTCGCGGGAGGCCCAGAGCCGGGCGAACTCCGCACTGCCGACGAGGAGTT
>NZ_AEJB01000132.1 GCF_000331005.1 Streptomyces turgidiscabies Car8 | reverse complement strand
GGACGGGTAAGGGCGGCGGGGGCGAAAAAGCACACCTCAGCCGACGTCCCGACCCGCCCGCCACCCCCGAGCCCGCCCCCGAGGCACCACAACAGCCCCCCACACCACCAACAGCAACACAGCCCCACCCCCCGCCGCGAACAACACCGCACGACGCGTAGGCCCAGCCCCGGCATCATCCGGCAACCGCACCGCCGAAGCCCCCCTCTCCGGAGCCCCGACCCCCCGCTCCACCGCTCCCACAGACGTCACCGCCGCATACGGATCCAACCGCGGCACCGCATCGGGATACGCCGTCGAGACCAGCCGCGACGCGGCCTCCGCAGCGGTCAGCCCAGGATGCGCCGACCGCACCAACGCCGCCGCCCCGGCCACGAACCCGGCCGCGAACGACGCCCCGGAGCCGATGTAGTGCCCACTGCCCCGGGGCCCGGGCCCGACCACACCGTCACCGGGGGCCGCCAGATCGACGTCACGCGCAATCAGCGCGTTGTCCGGCCGACCACCCTTCGCGTCCACGTCCACCACGGACAGCACCCCCTCCTGCGCCGCGGGCCAGTACGCACGCGGACCCGGCGCGTCCTCGGAAGACGCACGCTTCCGCGCCGGCGGATCCGGAACCGCGGCGGCCACCACCAACGCGTCGTGCGCCACCGCGTCCTCGACGGCCGAGGTCAGCGCCGCCGACCCCCGCTCCAGCGCCGGTGACACCTCGATCACCTTCGCCCCGGCGTCCACCGCCGCCGCGATCCCCGCCGCGACGCTCGCCGCCGTGGCCGCACCCCGGGCGTCGGTGCCGCGCACGGCGACGATGCGTGCCTGCTGGGCGACCCCGGCGAAGCGGACCCCGTCCGTGGTCGTGGCCGCGATCAGCCCGGCGACGAAACTGCCGTGTCCGACACAGTCCTGCCCCGCGTCCCCGACCGCCGTCACCCGCCCCTTCAGCGCGGGCGCGGTAGTCGACACCCCGGTGTCCACGACCGCCACGGTCACTCCGGCGCCGGCCGAGAACTGCCACGCGCGCGGCAGTTGCAGACTCTGCTGCTCCCACGGCACGGAGGTGGCCCGCTCGGCAGAGGCCCCGGTGCACGCGTCGTCCGCGTCGAGCCGGGACGGCATCACGGGCAGCCGTACCGGCGAACCGTCCGCGGCGGAGGCGACCGGCGCGGCGAGGACAACCAGAGGCACCAGGGGCAGGACTACGGCGAACGTCCGGGCGGCCCGGAAACGACGGAAACGGCGGAGACCACGGACACGGGGGAGGGGGCGACGCATGAATCGCATCCTATGGCGCGCAAACCGACCCACCGCAGAGGCCCTGTTCGCAACCCCCGCTCCCATCAGCCCAGTTGAGGCACATCCCCAGGAACCAGCAACCGCAGGTCGTCCAGTCCCGGCGCGGCCATCACGCTGACCCGGCCGGCCTGCCGCGTCATCATGCCCTCCAACACCTGCCGCGCCAGCCGCGCGTTGCCGAACGAGCGGTTCCTCGGCAGCGCGTCGAAGTACTCCCGCAGCACGGCCCCGGTCCCCGGCCCGCACTCGTAACCCGCGCTGTCCGCGTGCATCCGTACGATCGTGACCAGCTCGTCGGACGAGTAGTCCGCGAACTCGACGCGCCGCGAGAACCGCGAGGACAGACCGGGGTTGGAGGCCATGAAGCCCTCCATCTCGCGCGTGTAGCCCGCGACGATCACCACGACCTGCTCCCGGTGGTCCTCCATGAGCTTGAGCAGCGTGTCGACGGCCTCCTGCCCGAAGTCGGACCCGGAGCCCGACCCCGCGGGCGTCAGCGTGTACGCCTCGTCGATGAACAGGACGCCCCCCAGGGCCCGTTCGAAGACCTCGCGGGTGAGCTGCGCGGTGTGTCCCACGTACCGTCCGACGAGGTCGGCCCGGGACACCTCCACCAACTGACCGCGCGGCAGCACTCCGAGAGAGACCAGCAACTCGCCGTAGAGACGGGCCACGGTCGTCTTGCCGGTACCGGGCGGCCCGCTGAAGACGAGGTGGTGACTGATCCGGGGCGCGGGAAGGCCGGCGGCCTCGCGCTGGCGGGCGGTGGACAGCAGGTTGACCAGATCGGTGACGTCGCGTTTGACGGCGGCCAGCCCCACCATGTCGCCGAGCCGGGACAGCGCGTCACTCCGCGAGGCCCCGCCCCCGTCGCCGCCCGAGGTGTCGGCGGCCTCCGCGCCGACGTCCTCCGGGAGCAGCAGCGAGAGGTCACGCTCGCCCACCTCGACCAGACCTGCCAGCCGTACGGCCTGTCGGTCGACCATCTCCTCGAAGACCTGGCGCGCGGCCCGGCCGTTGCCGAACGTGGCGTCCTTCGGCATGCGTTCGAAGTGCGTGGCCAGCGCGGCGGCCGTGCCCTCGCCCAGTTCGTACTGGTGGCGGACGCACATGCTCTCCATGATCGCGACCAGCTCGGGCACCGAGTAGTTCTCGAACTCCACGGTCCGGGAGAACCGGGAGGCCAGACCCGGGTTGGAGCCGAGGAACGACCGCATCTCACCGGAGTAACCGGCCGCGACGACGACCACGTCCTCCCGGTGGTCCTCCATCAGCTTGAGCAGCGTGTCCACCGCCTCCCGCCCGAAGTCGGCCCCCGAACTCCCGCTGTCGGCCGTCAGGGTGTACGCCTCGTCGATGAACAGCACGCCGCCCAGCGCCCGGTTGAACGCCTCAGTGGCCTTGATCGCCGTACCGCCGATGACCTGGGCGACCAGATCGGCCCGCGAGACCTCCACCAGATGCCCGGAGCGCAGCGCGCCCAACTGGGCGAGGATCGTGCCGTAGAGGCGGGCCACCGTGGTCTTACCGGTACCGGGCGGCCCCGCGAAGACCAGATGGCGGCTCATCGGCGGTGCGGACATGCCGAGTTGGGCGCGGCGCTGCGCCAGCTGGGTGAGGTTGACCAGCGTACGGACCTGCTGCTTGACGTTGGACAGTCCGATCAGCGCCTCCAGTTCGGCGAGCGGGCCGGTCTCCCCCGCCGCGCCGCCGCCGGTCTGGGCGGTTCCGGCGGGGTCGGTGCCCTCGCTGTCGCCGTAACCCCAGGCGTCCCGCTGGCCGTTGCCGTTGCTGGTGAGCCCCTCGACGGCGAGCCGGTCGCCCTGCTTGGACTGGATCAGGCCGCCACCCTTGTTGTCCCGCACCACACAGTTGACGACGGAGACGGGGTCGGTGCTCTCGACCCGCAGGCCGTCCTTCGAACTACCGCCTATCTCGCAGGCGTTGAGGGAGGCACGGCCGCCCTCCCGGACCACGACACCGTTCTCGACGGCCGCGTTCACCTTGACCCGGGTCGCGGTGAGTTCGCCCTGCCCGTCGACGACGACACCGTCGCCGCCCGGCTCGCGGAACTCGCAGTCACGGGCGGTGACGCTGCCGCCGGCGGCCACCATCAGGCCCACGGTGGCGGGGGCGAGGACGGTGGTGCCGCCGAGGTACAGGTTCCCGTCGCTCTCGACATGGACGCCCGCGCCGCCGGCCCGGTCGATCTCGCTGTCCTCCAGCCGGCCCCGCCCGTCCTTGACGGCCTCCACGCCATGGCCGCCCGAGCCGCTTACCCTGACCCGGCGCAGCATCGGATTGGCGCCGCCGCGCACGCTGATGCCGGCTCCGGCGGCGTCGATGACGTCCAGCCGGTCGAGCTCGGCGGTGGACTCCTCCTCCAGGAGCACGCCGGCCGCCGCGCAGTCCCGCACGGTCAGCGAGGTCAGCGTGGGGGAGGCGGACCCGGCCACACGCAGGGCGGGGGCCTGAGAGGTGTCCAGCCAGCAGTCCTCGAAGGTGCCGCGCGCCCGGTCGGTGACCAGGATGCCGTTGCCCGCCGTGCGGGCGGTACGGCAGCGGCGCAGCAACGGGTCGCTGCCGTGCGAGACGACGATGGCCGGCCCGGTGGTCGCGGTGACCCGGAGCTCCTCCAGAACCGTCCGCGAGGAACTGGTCAGATGCACGCCGATGGACGTGTCGTGCACGACCGTGCGCACCACCTGGGTCGTGCAGTGCTCCTCCAGCGCGATGGAGGGCTTGTCCGTGGACGAGATGTCGCACTCCTCCACGGAGCCCTGCGCCTCACCGTTGGCGAGGACGCCGTTGCCCCGGGCGTCCCGGATGGTGCAGCCGCGCACAGTGACCCGGCCGCGCTCCCCGATGACCACGCCCGAGGTCCCCAGATGCTCGATGGTGCAGGAGTCCACCGAACTGTCCACGGCCGAGGTGACCACGACCCCGGCCCCTGACGGGCTGCTCACCCGGCAGTCACGCATCGCCAACGAGCCGGCGTCACGGGCCAGTACAGCCGCCCAGGAGGCGCCGGACACCTCGCAGCCGTCCATCGCGACCTGTCCCCGGGCGGCGTCCACGGCGGGCAGTTCCTCATCACGGCCGCGCAGTACCAGGTCGGTGAGCATCACCGCGTCCGCCTTCAGCGTGAGCACGCTGCCGCGCCGCGGACGTATCTCCACCGTGCCGCGCGCCTGCTCGGCCACGATGGTGACCCGGGTGGCGACGACGAGGTTCTCTTCGTAGATCCCGGGACGCACACTGATCACGGCGCCGCTGCGCGCCCTCGCCAGTGCCTCTCCGATCGTCCGAAAGCCCTCGGTGCCCTCCGGGCAGACCGTCAGTACCTGGCGTGACACGCGCCCTCCATCTCTCACGGCATTCCCTGCCCGGCGTGGGCAGCACCATCATGCCGGGACGGGGCGGGCATGGTCACGCCAGCCGGAGAAGCAGGCCTGAAATGCAGAAAACCCCACATGAAGTGGGGTTTCAGCGGCTTTCCAGTGAGTGTCCGAGGGGGGACTTGAACCCCCACGCCCGATAAAGGGCACTAGCACCTCAAGCTAGCGCGTCTGCCATTCCGCCACCCGGACAAGGTGTCTGTCGCGCGGGGTTCCCCCCGTGGCGACGAAGGAAACATTACCAGGCTTTCCGGGGTGGCCGATCACCCCCTGTCGCCGCGTGAACGGTGTGTGACGGGCCTGGACCACTCTTGGGGTGCGGCGGGCCGGAGGGGGAGGATGAGGGGGTGACCACCGGCAGGAACAGTGGGAGGTAGCACCGTGAGCGGGACGGGCAGGACGGACGGGGCGGACATGAGCGGGCGCGTCACCGGCGAGGACGAGGTCGTGGATCTCTGTCGCGAGCTCATCCGGATCGACACCAGCAACTTCGGCGACCACTCGGGACCAGGCGAACGCAAGGCCGCCGAGTACGTGGCCGAGAAGCTCGCCGAGGTGGGCCTGGAGCCGCGGATCTTCGAGTCGCACAAGGGGCGCGCCTCCACCGTGGCGCGGATCGAGGGTGAGGACCGGTCCCGGCCGGCGCTGCTCATCCACGGCCACACCGACGTCGTACCGGCGAACGCGGGGGACTGGACCCACCACCCGTTCTCGGGCGAGATCGCGGACGGGTGTGTGTGGGGCCGCGGTGCGGTCGACATGAAGGACATGGACGCGATGACCCTCGCGGTCGTCCGCGACCGGATGCGCTCCGGCCGCAAGCCCCCGCGCGACATCGTCCTCGCCTTCCTCGCGGACGAGGAGGCCGGCGGTACCTGGGGTGCGCGGCACCTCGTGGACAAGCACCCGGACCTGTTCGAGGGCGTGACCGAGGCGATCAGCGAGGTCGGCGGGTTCTCCTTCACCGTCAACGAGAACCTGCGGCTGTATCTGGTGGAGACGGCCCAGAAGGGCATGCACTGGATGAAGCTGACCGTCGACGGCACCGCCGGACACGGTTCGATGATCCACAAGGACAACGCGATCACCGAGCTGTCGGAGGCCGTCGGACGCCTCGGCCGGCACAAGTTCCCGGTCCGGGTCACCAAGACGCTCCGCCATTTCCTCGACGAGCTCGGCGACGCGCTGGGCACCGAGCTGGACCCCGAGAACATGGACGCGACGCTCGCCAAGCTCGGCGGTATCGCCAAGCTGATCGGCGCCTCGCTGCAGAACACCGCCAACCCGACCCAGCTGGGCGCCGGTTACAAGGTCAACGTCATCCCCGGCCAGGCCACCGCGCACGTCGACGCCCGCTACCTGCCCGGCTACGAGGAGGAGTTCCTCGCCGACCTGGACCGCATCCTCGGCCCGAACGTGAAGCGCGAGGACGTGCACGCGGACAAGGCGCTGGAGACCTCGTTCGACGGGGCGCTCGTGGACGCCATGCAGACCGCGCTGATCGCCGAGGACCCGATCGCCCGGGCCGTGCCCTACATGCTCTCGGCAGGCACCGACGCCAAGTCCTTCGCGGACCTCGGTATCCGCTGCTTCGGCTTCGCACCGCTGAAGCTGCCGCCGGAGCTGGACTTCGCGGGCATGTTCCACGGTGTTGACGAACGGGTCCCCCTCGACGCGCTGAAGTTCGGGGTGCGTGTGCTCGACCGCTTCATCGAGGCATCCTGAATCCCGCGCCGGTCCTGTGTTCCGGGGGCTCGACCGAGGTCCCAAGGCCCGTGAATACGCCCGGAATTACCCGATTGAACGACACTCCAATAATCGTCCGCACGTGCGTGGCTGACTGAGAAGAGTGAATGCGCTCATAGGGTCGTAGCCCTAATCCCCCCGCCTCGTTATTGGTGATGCGGTCCGCTACTCGGGATCGCATTGCCAACAAGGAGGAATAATGATCAAGAAGGTCGTCGCCGCTGCGGCTGCCACTGGTGGTCTGGTTCTCGCGGGTGCGGGCCTGGCCGTCGCCGACGCGGGTGCCCAGGGTGCTGCCGTGCACTCCCCGGGTGTTCTGTCCGGCAACGTTGTTCAGGTTCCCGTTCACATCCCGGTGAACGTCTGCGGCAACACGATCTCCGTGATCGGTCTGCTGAACCCCGCCTTCGGCAACACCTGCGTCAACAACTGATGCTGCGCCTCGCTTCTTGAGGTTCTGACTCCTCAGTGAGTCTGAGCCTGTCGGCCCCGGAACGCTTCCTGCGTCCCGGGGCCGACAGGTCGTTCCGGAAGGTTCACGACACATCATTTTGAAGGCAGGGATGCAGTTATGCGAGAGGTCACCCGCAAGGGGCTGATGACCGTGGCGGCCGCGACTGGCGTGATGGCCGCCGCCGGTGGCGCGCAGGCGCATGCCGATTCGGGTGCGACAGCTGTCGCTTCCAACTCACCGGGTGTGCTGTCCGGCAACTCGGTGAGCGCGCCGGTGAACGTGCCGGTCAACGCCTGCGGAAACACCGTGAGCGTCGTCGGTCTGCTCAACCCGGCGATGGGCAACAAGTGCGCCAACGGCGGAGGCGGCGGCTACGGCTCACCGGGCGCACACGGTAACCACGGCAACCCGGGTGGTCACGCCAACCAGGGCCACCACGGCAACCAGGGCGGTCACGGCTCGCCCGGTGGTTACGGCGGCTACGGCGGTCACGGCTCGTCCGGGGGGTACGGCGACGAGGGCGGCTACGGCGGTCATGGCTCGCCGGGAGGTTACGGCGGGTACGGCGGCCAGGGCGGTTACGGCGACTCGGGTGCTCCCGGCGACTTCGGGTACCCGGGCAGCCCGGGCGGTTCCGGAGACTGGGCGAACTGGAACGGCTGGGAGGGCTCGTACGCCGACGGGTACGCCACCGACTCGCCGGGCGTGGGGTCCGGCAACCAGGTGGAGGCCCCGGTCGACGCACCGGTGAACTTCTGCGGCAACACCGTCGACGTCGTCGGTCTGCTCAACCCGGCGATGGGCAACGACTGCGCGAACACCGGGGACCACATGGGCGGCGGCCACCCGGCGCCGCCTCCGGAGACCGACGAGCCGTGCACGCCCCCGAGCGGCGGTCACGAGACCCCGCCCCCGCCCGGACCGAGCGGCCCCCAGCAGCCGGAGACCCCCCAGCTTCCGGGCGGCCCCGCACACCCGGGGAACCCGCAGCACCCCACCACCCCGGAGCACCCGGTCACCCCGCACCACCCGGGAGCCCCGGCCCAGCCGGCCACTCCCACCAGGCCGGCGACCCCGCTCACACCGCCCAGCTCCGCGCACGGTGTGACGCCTCCGGCCGGGCCCACGTACGTCGACCAGAGCGGTGCGCGGACCGTGCCGCAGCCCCGGAGTGCCCCGCAGCTGGCGCACACCGGCGGTGACCTGCCGCTGGGCGTCGCCCTGCCGGTGGGCGCGGGCATGCTGCTCGCGGGCACCGTCCTCTACCGCAAGGCACGCCCCTCGGCGTAGACCCGTACGGAGATTCCGTACGAACGGGACAAAGGCGCCGAGATCATTCGGCGGTGTGATGTACGGA
>NZ_AEJB01000131.1 GCF_000331005.1 Streptomyces turgidiscabies Car8 | reverse complement strand
CAACCCCCCCCCACCGCTCCCCGCTCCCGTCCCCGTTACGACGAAAGGACCCGCACGTCATGCGTCGTACCACTCGTGTCAACAGCTCCCTGACCGCTCTCGCCGTGGCCACCGCAGGCCTCGGCCTCGCGGTACTCCCCACCCCCGCCCAGGCCGCGACCGTGGTCGTCTCCACCTCCGCCCAGCTGAGCAGCGCCATCTCCGGCGCCGCCGCCGGCACCACCATCCAGGTGCGCGCGGGCACGTACTACCCGACGGCCACGCTCCAGTCGACGGCCAACGGCACGTCCGCCAGCCGCATCTACCTCCAGCCGTACGGCTCGGAGACGGTCAAGATCGACGGGTCGAACCTGCCCGACGGCGACTGGATCTTCAAGCTGACCGCCGACTACTGGACCGTCTCCAACATCACGTTCCAGAACTCGCCGGACAGCGCCGTCGTCTGCCAGTCCTGCGCCTCGACGGTCTGGAACAACATCAAGACCATCAACGGCGGCGACTCCGGCTTCACCCTCACCGGCGACAACACCACCAACAACACCGTCAAGAACATCGACTCGTACGGCCACTACGATCCGGCCAACCACGGCGAGAACGCCGACGGCATCGCCGTGAAGTTCGGCTCCGGCGCCGGCAACCTCATCACCGGGGCCCGCCTCTACAACAACTCGGACGACGGGATGGACTTCTGGTCCTTCTCGTCCCCCGTCACCGTCGAGCACACCTGGTCGATGGGCAACGGCAGGAACCGCTGGTCCGACTCGGCGTTCGCGGGCGACGGCAACGGCTACAAGCTGGGCGGCGACGGCGAGACCGTGGCCCATGTCATCAACAACTCGGCAGCCTGGGACAACGCGGGCAACGGCTTCACCGAGAACAGCAACAAGGGCGCCATCGTCATCAACCGCACCACCGCCTACGCCAACGCCAAGTGGGGCTACTACTTCGCCACCGGAGCGGCCAGGCTCGGCAAGAACCTGGCCGTCGGCAACAGTTCCGGGACGGTGAGCAAGGGCTCGTCGGTCACCTCGTCCGGCAACAACTGGGACTCGGGGATCTCGACCCCGTCCTTCGTGTCCACGAACGCGTCGACCACCTTCAACTCCCGTGCGGCGGACGGGACACTGCCCGCCACGACGTTCCTGACGACGGGCAGCAGCACGATCGGGGCGACGATGAACTGACCGCCCGCCAGGGCGAGCTGCGAGACGGACCGAGGGGTGCGGCGCCGCTGCCGCGCCCCTCGCTCCTCAATGGCTGGTTTCCTACCCCTATGGACTTGATATAGATCAGGCAAAAGGTCTGGCAACCGCGAGGGTGACGCGCGTAGAAACCTGACATGCATAAGTCACTCCGTTTCGCGACACTCACCGTCGCCTGCGCCGTCGCGGGCGCCGCGCTGTACGGCACCGGCGCGGCCACCGCCGGTCAGTCCACGGCGAACTCCACGCACGAGCCCCACAACATCGGGCTCCTGGTCGGGGAGATCGACGCCTACTACGGCACCACGGCCGACAGCGCCGGCGTGTACCAGGCCTCCGCCACCAGCCCGTACGCCAAGGACCTTGCCCGGATCGAGTCCGCGGCGAAGAAGTACATCGACAAGGCGGCGCACAAGAAGCCCCACAAGGGCAAGAAGCCCGCTGTCGTCTTCGACATCGACGACACCCTGCTGCTCTCCCTCGACTACGAGAAGAAGACCAACTACACGTACAACTCGGCGACTTGGGCCGAGTACGTGGCCAAGGCAGACCGTCCGGCCGTCTTCGGCACGCCCGAGCTGGTCGCCTACGCCAAGGCCAAGGGCGTCGAGGTGTTCTACAACTCCGGTCTGAAGGAGTCGCAGCGCGCCGCGGCCGTCACGAACCTGAAGAAGGTCGGCGCCGACATCAACCTCGACGCCGACCACATGTTCCTCAAGGACGCGGCCAACCCGCCCGCCTACCTGAGCGCCTGCGCCACGCCCGGTACCTGGACCTGCACGACCGTCCAGTACAAGTCCGGTACCCGCAAGCACATCGAGGACCTCGGCTACGACGTCATCGCCAACTTCGGTGACCAGTACTCGGACCTCGACGGCGGCTACGCCGACAGGACGTACAAGATCCCGAACCCGACGTACTTCGTCAGCTAGTCCACCTGGTTCAGCTGGTTCAGCTGTTTCTCCAGCTCGTGAGGTTCTTGACCGGCCGGATCCCCGTGAGGGTCGGTACCACCGGTCGGATCGAACCGTCGGCCGTGAACTCCAGGCGGTCGACGGTGGTTTCACGGTGCATGCCGTCGCCGCCCGGCTTCCCCGGCCCGTTCAGGGCGAACCGGTGATAGACGATGTACCAGTCGTCGGTGCCGGGGACGTTCACCACGGAGTGGTGGCCGGTGGCGAGGATGCCGTACTCGGGACGCTTGGACAGGATCGTCCCCTTCTTGGTCCACGGGCCGAGCGGGGACGGTCCCGTCGCATAGGCGACGTGGTAGTTCTCGCTGCGGGTGTCGTCCTCGGACCACATGAAGTAGTACGTGCCGTTCCGCTTGATCACGAAGGATCCCTCGCGGAAGTTGTCCGGGGTGATGTCCCGCACCTGTGAGGCGTCGTACGACACCATGTCGTCGTTCAGCGGGACCACGTACCCGTGCCCGTTGCCCCAGTAGAGATACGACGTCCCGTCGTCGTCCGTGAAGACCGCCGGGTCGATCATCTGGCCCTGCAGCGAACCGCCCTTCGCCACCAGGGGCTTGCCGAGCGCGTCCTTGAAGGGGCCGGCCGGGGAGTCCGCCACCGCCACACCGATCTGCTGCTCGGCGCAGAAGTAGAAGTAGTACTTGCCGTCCCGTTCGGCTATGGCAGGCGCCCACGCGTACTTGTCGGCCCATGACACGTCCGCGCCGAGGTCCAGGATGACGCCGTGGTCCTTCCAGTGGACCAGGTCCTTCGACGAGTACGCCTTGAACCGTGTCCCGCTCCAGCCGTTGAAGCCGTCGGTCGTCGGGTAGATCCAGTACTCGCCGTTCAGATAGTGCACGTCCGGGTCGGCGTTGAGGCCGGGCAGGACTGGGCTTCCGGTCGGGACCGCCTCGACTGTCCAGGCGCGGGTCGTCCCGTCCGCCTCCCTCACCGTGTAGGTCTGCGGCTTGCGGAAGTCGCGCCGGGTGCCGGACCTCGGGGTCACCGTTGCGCCCGTGCCCACCGCCAACTCCGGTGCGAGGCGCGTGAGATCGGTGCCCGGAAGCATCGGCAGCACGACCTTCGACGAGGCCTCGGTGACGATCGACCAGCCCTTCTGGCCCTTCGCCGTCACGTCCACGACCGAGGTGGGCGTCGACGGATACGCGGCCAGCAGCCGGTCGTACTCCTTCTGGGTCACCGGAAGTACCGTGCCGTGCCGGGGACTTGCCGGCAGCTGGTAGTTCGTGGACGCCGTCCACCTGCCCGAGTCGAGGTCGGTGGTCTCGAAGGGGACGTAGCCGCGACCGCCGTACTCGTCGATGAACAGGTACCACTTCTCCTCGGTGTTCGACTTGAACACCGTCGGACCCTCACCGCGGTCCATCGCACCGCTGCCGATGCAGTCCGCGACCAGGTCGTACTTCGTCGAGGTCAGACTCGTCGACTTCTCGCCGGTGATGAACTTGGCGCAGGGCGAGCTGGAGGTGGGGTCCCGCTCGTCCTTCGTGTAGCGGTAGTAGGTCCCCTTGTGCTCCACGACAGTCGAGTCGATCACCGAGTAACCCGGGTCGTCCCAGACCTTCGCCTCGCTGAAGGTACGGAAGTCCTTCGTCGTGGCGTACATCATCTTGTTGTACGTCGAGCCGGTGTGCCCGGGGTCGTCGTCGGCGTACAGCTTCGACGCCCAGAAGACGACGTACGAGCCGAGCTTCCTGTCGTAGTAGGCCTCCGGCGCCCAGGTGTTGCCGGCCGCCTCGGGGGACACCCTGGCCAGTCGCTGGTCGGTCCAGTGGACCAGGTCGGTCGACTCCCAGACCATGATCGACCTGCTGCCGTGCCGCTGGACGTCGTCCCAACTGCCGCTGCTGTTCCGGTACATGCGCAGGTCGGTCGCGATCATGTAGAACTTGTCGCCCTTGGGGGAGCGGATGACGAACGGGTCGCGCAGCCCCTTCTCCCCGGTGGTGGAGGTCAGGACGGGCTTGCCGGCGTTCAACTCCCGCCAGTGCAGCGGGTCGTCGCCACGGCTGAGGGCGTACCGGATCTGTTCACCGTCGGCCGTGCCCTCGCCCGTGAAGTAGGCGAACAGGTAACCGGCGTACTTCTGCGTCGACTTGGGCCCGGGTGTCTGCTCGGGCTTCTGCTGCGTCACGGGTGGGGCTCCTGAGGCGGCGGGACTGGGCGGGGCGGCGAGCAGGGCGAGAAGCAGGGCCGCCAGGGGGATGAGGGGGAGCAGGAAGGCGCGGGCGAGGTGGGGGCGCATGACACATCCTGTGGGAGTCTGATGGTTTCTGTTGAGTGATCGTCCTCGGAGTCTCGCCAGCGGGGGACAGCGCGTCAATCGGTGCGGACGAGGCCGGTGGGACCGAAAGTTTCGACGCGACCGTGCTGCGGATCATGGCAACCCTTTTCGGCCGGGCGGCAACAAGGCAGCAGAGCCGGGCTGCGACCTCACCTCATCGGGGCCGCAGCCCGGCTCGCGTCCCCGTCCGGCGAGGAAAGGAACGTCCCGTGCGCATCGGCAGCGGTCGGCACCGCAGAAACGGCACCCTGTCCATCGCCGCCGCGGTGGCGCTGTCCTCGGGTGCGGGTGGCGTCTACCTGGGCCTCTCGCCCGACGGCGCCGGTGCTACTGGCGCCACGGTCACGGTGTCCAGCACCGCCGGGCTGGAGTCCGCGGTGAGGAACGCGGTGGCCGGCAGCGTCATCCAGGTGCGCGCCGGTACGTACTACCCGACGGCCACCCTCAAGTCGACGGCGAACGGCACGAGTTCGGCGCGGATCACGCTGGAGGCGTACGGCGGCGAGAAGGTGCGGATCGACGGTTCGAAGCTGCCCGCCGGTTCCTGGCTGGCCGGGATCTACGGCGACTACTGGACGGTCCGGAACCTCACCTTCCAGAACTCCCCGGCCCAGGGTTTCGTCGTCACCTCGTCCGTCGGCGGGATCTTCACGAACCTCGTCACCGCGCGCAACGGCGACTCCGGCTTCACCCTGCGCGGCGACGGCACCACCGGCAACCTCGTCCAGAACCTGGACAGTTACCTCAACTACGACCCGGCGGGCCACGGCCGGAACGCCGACGGCCTCGCCATAAAGTTCGGCTCCGGCACCGGCAACCGGATCACCGGAGCGCGCCTCTACGACAACGCGGACGACGGGATCGACCTCTGGCAGTTCTCCACCCCCGTCACCGTCGAGCACAGCTGGGCCTTCGGTAACGGCAGGAACCGCTGGAAGGACCCCGCTTTCGAGGGCAACGGCAACGGCTTCAAGCTGGGCGGCGGAGGCGCCTCGGCCGCGCATGCCGTCAACGACAACGCGGCCTGGGACAACAACCTGCACGGGTTCACGGAGAACTCCAACACCGCGGCGATCGTGCTGCGTCGCAACACCGCCTACGCCAACGCCCGGTCGGGGTTCTACTTCGCCACCGGCAGGGCCCGGCTCACCAGGAACCTCGCGGTGAACAACCAGGGCGGACCGGCCGAGTTGGGCCCGTCGACCGTCCCGGCCGCCGACAACTGGGACAGCGGCGTCCCGACTCCGGCGTTGAGGTCGAAGGACGCGACGACCGCGTACGGCCCCCGTCAGCCCGACGGTTCACTGCCGGCGACCACGTTCCTGACGGTGGCCACGACGGCCGTCGGGGCCACCATGAACTGACGTACAACATGCGTAAGAAGCCCCCACGCGTAAGAAGCCCAATCCGTAAGAAGACCCACGTGTCAGAAATGAGCCCCCTGCCGGTCGTCACCGGCAGGGGGCTCTCTGACTGGCCGAGGGGGGCTCAGGCCAGCAGATCCAGGCAGTCGAACGAGGTGCCCGGGCTGAGGAACGCCGTGCCGCTCGAACCACTGACGATGTTGATCTTCAGTACGTTGTACTGCCCCGGGTCCGTCTTCCACGCACTGGAAGGGACGCTGTACGTCAACGTACGGTTGTTCCCCCGGTACGAACCCGTGGTGAGAGAACGCGTCGAGGGCTGCGTGGACGCCAGGGGGACGGCCGACACCCAGTCGTTGACCGTGACGCGCGGGCGCCCGCCCGCGAAGGCGTCCGTGATGCCGATACGCAGGGTGTGCGCGGCGGCGGCCTGGGCCGCGGTCAGCTTGAAGTACACGAGGACGCCGTCGTTGACGCCGCTCCACATGTAGGCCGGGAAGTCCCCCGACGCCGCCTGGGAGCCGCCGATGGTGACGTTCCCCGTCCACTTCGCGGCGCGGGCGTCCGCCGGGTGCGCGTACGTCATCAGCTTGGCGTTCTTGAACTCGCCGGGTGTGCCGTCCCAGTCCCCGAGCCGCCAGATCGTCTTCGCGGCGGACGGGTCCCCGGTCACGGTGATGCTGTTCAGCGCGGTCGCGCCACCCGCCCTCACCGTCACCGAAGCGGTGCGCACGGCCAGTTCACCCTTGTACACGGTCAGCGTGTACGTCCCCGGCAGCATCCCCTTGCAGGAGAAGGCGCCGGTACCGGCAGCGGCCTTCGCCCAGTACTGGGCGCCCGGGTTCGCGAAGCCCACGGTGTACGGGTACTTCGCGTCCATCCCCTTGATGCCGACGCCGGCCACCTTGCCGCGCCCGGCCGCGCCCACCCAGCCGGTGATGCCGAGCCCGTCCACCCAGGAGGTGTCGAGGCGGGCGGCGGCGAGGGAGGGCGAGGGAGCGCCGCCGTCCGTGAAGGAGAGGACGTAGGGACCCTGCAGGCCGAAACGTTCCGGCTCGGTCTGGGCCTCGTTGTAGTGCAGGATCTCGTACAGTCCCGCGCCCTTGTCGTTCGAGTGGCGCAGCAGCGAGCGGTAGAAGGGCCCGCCGGACGCCTTCTCGTGGTTGGAGCGCACGAGCCACAGGCCGACGGAACCGCCTGTGAAACCGATGTGGTCGTAGTCGATGACCCGCTTGCCGGAGTAGTGCTTGGAGTGTGTGGTGCCGTCCGCCCGCTTCCAGACGTCCCCGGCCTCGATGATCTTGTCGGAGGCCTCGATCCAGGAGTCCGATCCCTCGTTCGGGAACATGCCCGGCCTGAGGCGGACGAGGAAGCGGGTCGCCGTGAAGGAGGCGTCCGCCTTGTTGGTCCACAGGTAGACGTTGTTCTGGCCGCTGCGGGCCGCGTACCACTGGGTGATCGCCCCGTGCGCGACCTTCACCAGGATCGTCGAGCCGGACTGCCTGATGCTCACCGTGGACGCGCCGAGCCCCGACTCGACGTGCGAGTGCCTGCCGCCGTACCCCTCGTACTCCTTGCCCCGGTAGACCAGGGACGTGAGGTCGCCGGTCGACTTGGAGATCTTGAAGACGAGTGAGGCGCCCGTGTTGATCACGAAGTTCTTGCCGTCGTCGGTGTGGCCGAAAGTAGCCGCCGACGCGGACGACAGCAGGCCGCTGCCGGTCGCCACCGCGGCGCCCGTCCCGGCCACGCCCACGGCCGAAGCGGCCAGCAGCCTGCGGCGACTGAGGTTTCTCCTGTGCGTGCTCAAGACTGCCGGACTCCGTCGTGCTGGAAGATTCGCTTGCTCGTACGTGATGACAGATGGCCAGAACCCGTAGGTGGTTCCGTACGAACCACTGCCGGTTTCGAACGGTTCTCCGCCTTGGTCGCCACCGGGGCGGAAAGGGTTGCCGTGTCCGGCGAAATTCTTCGGGAGCCGCTGCCCGGCTCTACGAATCGCCCTCGTCGGACGAGTCCTGGTCGTCCTGACCCGCGAAGTCGCCCTTCACGGCGAGCTGTTCGCCCGCTGCCTCACCCGTCACCGTGTACGTGTCGTCCTTCGCGTCCCGGCCGCCGCGCGTGTGGTCGTACTGGCCCGCGAAGACCCACTCACCCGGCCAGACCTTGTGGCCGTCCTTGAGCACCCACGTGTAGACCAGGAAACCGTCGCGCTCGGCGACCGTCAGATCGAAGTCGTCCTCCGCCGCCGACCGCCAGGCACCCGCGGAGGTGACCCCGCCGGTCTGGGCGATCCTCAACTCGACGGTGAGAGCGGTGAGCTGCTCGGAGGTCTTGATGGTGACGTTGCTCTGCGCCCAGAAGTCGTTGCTGTGCGGATCGACCGAGCCGTCCGACCACAGCGGCCCGTCCTCGGTGCCCTTCGCGTCCGGCGCGGCCACGGTGTTCGAGGCCTTCGGCGTCGGGGTGGGCGTCGGTGTCGAACTCGGCTCGTCGTCGTGGGTGTTGCCGCTGGACGGCTCGGGGGCCGGCTGGATCGGTGCCCGGCTGGTCGCGTCCGGGGACGGGGTGGGCAGCGGTGAGACCGAGACGGTCGGGTCGGCCGGCGTCTCGTCGCTCTTCACCACGGAGGCCAGGGCGTATCCGCCCATCGCGAGGATCCCGGAGACGGCGGCGGTCGCCCCCGCGACCCGGGCCCAGGCCAGCAGCGGCGGACGAGTCGCCCGGCGCCGGGGACGCTTCTCCTCGGGTGCGGCCATACCGCGCTCCACCCGGGCGAGGATGCGCGCGCGGTCGGGCTCGTACGCCTCGGCCGCGTCGCGCAGCCCGGCGCGCAGCTCGTCGTGCGGCGTCCTCATCGTTTGGTTCCTCCCGCTCCGCCGGTGGTGCGCACAGGGGTACGCATTCGAAGCGGGGCCTCGTCAGTGCCAAGGAGCCGCTGCAGTTCGGCCATTCCCTTGGACGTCTGGCTCTTCACCGTACCGACAGTAACTCCCAGGGCGAGCGCGGTGTCCTTCTCCGAGAGGTCGAAGGCGTGCCGGAGCACCACACATGCCCGCTTGCGGAACGGCAGTCTGCGCAGGGCCGCCTGGACATCGATGGCGCCGGGTATGTCGGGATTCTCCGTCTTCTCTTCCCGCTGCGACCAGAACAGGGTGATGCGCCGACGCTCCCGGACCGCGCTGCGGATACGGGTCTTGGCCAGATTGGCGACCACACCGCGCGCGTACGCCACCGGATGATCGGCGGCCCGCACCCGGTCCCAGCGGTGCCACAACGCGAGCAGCGCGTCCGCGGCCAGGTCGTCGGCGGCGTCGGCCTCGCCCGTCAGCAGGTGGGCCAGGCGCGCGAGTTCGGCGTAGTGCCGCTCGAAGAAGGCATGGAACTCCACAGAGGCTGCGTCGTCGACGACAGTGCCCACGGGCGACCTCTCCCCCCTTGGTTTCGCTGAGTACTCCCAGGCCGGCGGCGGCTGCCGGGTGTACCCGGGCGGCCCCGCGTATACGGCCGCTGTGGTGCGCCGGTGAAGAGACGGTGATCGTTTGGCGCGAGAGCCGAGAGAGTATCAGGCGTGCGTAAGGCCCTTCGAGTGCCGTACAACAGGTCGATCCTGATTCCGTAACACGGAGAAAACCTGGGAACGGTTCAACACGTGAACAATCCAGCCAGCATCCGCACACAGATCGATAAGGCAACGAGGAGCAACCGCCATGTCCGAACCACAGAAGGTGGCTGACCGGCCGAAGGGCGCGCCCCCCGCGGCGAACAGCGTCGGCGGCTTCTTCAAGATCTCCGAGCGGGGATCCACCTTCGCTCGCGAAGTACGGGGCGGCTTCGCCACGTTCTTCACGATGGCCTACATCCTTGTCCTGAATCCCATCATCCTGGGAAGCGCCAAGGACAAGTTCGGCCATCAGCTCGACAGCGTCCAGCTCGTCACCGCCACCGCCCTGGTGGCCGCGGTGATGACGATCATCATGGGCGTCGGCGGCAACCTCCCGCTCGCCCTCGCCGCGGGCCTCGGCCTCAACGCGGTGGTCGCCTTCCAGATCGCCCCGCTGATGAGCTGGGACGACGCGATGGGCCTGGTCGTCCTGGAGGGCCTGCTGATCTGCGTCCTTGTGGTGACCGGCCTCAGAGAAGCGATCATGCACGCCATTCCGGCGCCCCTCAAGGCGGCGATCGGGGTGGGCATCGGCCTGTTCATCGCGTTCATCGGCTTCGTCGACGCCGGCTTCGTCAGCCGTATCCCGGACGCCGCGAACACCACGGTCCCGGTGCAGCTCGGCGGGACGGGCACGCTCAGCGGCTGGCCGATCGTCGTCTTCTGTCTCGGCGTCCTGCTGACCATCGGCCTGCTCGCGCGCAAGGTGCGGGGCGCGATCCTGATCAGCATCGTCACGATGACGTTGCTCGCGCTCGTCATCAACTCGGTGGCCGACGTCAAGAGCTGGGGCCTGACCACGCCGGCCTGGCCCGACAAGATCGCGGACACCCCTGACTTCGGGCTGATCGGCCACTTCAGCCTGTTCGGCGCGTTCGGCGAGACCACGGTGATCACCGTCGTCCTGCTGATCTTCACGCTGATCCTGTCGGACTTCTTCGACACGATGGGCACGGTCGTCGGCATCACCGCCGAGGCCGGCCTCCTGGACGAGGAGGGCAAGGTCCCGAACCTGGGCCGTGTGCTGCTCATCGACGGTGCGGCGGCGGTCGCGGGCGGCGCGAGCTCCTCGTCCTCGGCGACCTCGTTCATCGAGTCGGCGGCGGGCGTCGGCGAAGGCGCGCGCACCGGCTTCGCCAACCTGGTCACCGGTGGCTTGTTCGCCTGCGCGCTCTTCCTGACGCCGATCCTGACCATCGTCCCGATGCAGGCCGCCGCCCCGGCCCTGGTCGCGGTGGGCTTCCTGATGATGACCCAGGTCAAGCACATCGACTGGGACAAGTACGAGATCGCCATCCCCGCGTTCCTGACGATCGCGGTGATGCCGTTCACGTACTCCATCACCAACGGCATAGGCGCCGGCTTCCTGGCCTACGTCCTCATCAAGGCGGTCGTCGGCAAGGCGAAGGAGGTCCACTGGCTCCTGTGGGGCACGAGCGCCCTGTTCCTGATCTACTTCGCGATCGACCCGATCGAACAGCTCTTCGGCACGAAGTAGGTTCCGGAGGTGGGACCCCGCGCTGCGTTCAGGGGCGCGGGGCTGTCACAATTTGCGGCTCCGCCGCGTGGGCGCGACCAGCCACGACGGCGCAGCACCCAAAATCCCTCACCCAGCCAGCGCAGCAACCATCATCGCCTTGGCCACAGGCGCCGCCAGCCCGTTCCCGCTCACCTCGGACCGGGCCGCCCCCGACTGCTCGACCAGCACCGTCACGGCGACCTCCTTCCCGTTGGACTGGGACTTCGCATACGACGTGAACCAGGCATACGGCGTCTGGCTGTTGTTCTCCCCGTGCTGAGCCGTCCCCGTCTTGCCGCCCACCGTCGCACCGGATATCCGGGCGTTCGTCCCGGTCCCGTCGGAGACGACCGTCTGCATGGCGGACTGAAGCTGCTCAGCAGTCCGGGAGCTGACGATCTCCTTCGTCGACGCCTCGCTGTCGTAGTCCTCCAGCACATCCCCGTCCGAGTTCGTGACCTGCGACACCATGTGCGGCGAGACCAGCTTGCCGCCGTCGGCTATCGCCGCGGACACCATGGCCATCTGCAGCGGCGTCGCCGTGACATCGAACTGCCCGATGCCCGTCAGCGCGGTCTGCGACTTCTCCATGTCCGAGGGGTACACGCTCGGGTACGCCCGCACCGGCACGTCCTGCTTCTCGTCGTTGAAGCCGAACTTCTCCGCCATCTCCCTGACCTTGTCCTGCCCGAGGTCGACGGCCATCTTCCCGAAGACGTTGTTGCAGGAGTACTGCAGCGCGACCCGGATCGTGGCGTTCGCGCAGGGCGCGTCCGGGTTCTCGTTCGTCAGCTCACGGGTCGTACCCGGCAGCGGATACGGGTCCGGGCTGGCCGTACGGTCGTCCACCGACCCGTACAGCCCGTCCTCCAGAGCCGCCGCCGCGACCACCAGCTTGAACGTCGAGCCCGGCGGCAGCGGCTGCCGTATCGCCCGGTTGACCAGCGGTTTGTCGGGGTCCTCGTTGAGCTTGGTCCAGGTGTCGCCGTCGTTCGCACCGGTGATCGTCGAGGGGTCGTACGACGGAGTGGAGACCATGGCGAGGATCTTGCCGGTCTTCGGGTCGATGGCGACCGCCGCGCCCTTCTTGTCACCGAGCGCCGCGGACGCCGCCTTCTGGACGTCGGGGTCGATCGTCGTGATCACGTTCCCCGGGGCGGCATGCTCCTTGGTGACCGTGTCCATGACGGTCGTGAGTCTGCTGTCCGAACCGTCGAGGACGTCCTTGTAGATGCCCTCCAGCTGCGTCGGCGTGAACAGCGGCGTGCTGTACCCGGTCACGGCCGCGTAGAGGCTGCCGTCCGTGTACGTCCGCTGGTACCTGAGATCCCCGCTGTTCGTCTCCTTCGAGCCGGTGACCGACTCGCCGGCCACGATGATGTTCCCGAGCGGGTTCGCGTACAACGCGATCGCGTTCCGCCGGTTCCTGCTGTCGTCCGCGAGCGCCTTCGCGTCGTAGAACTGCACCCATGTCGCCCTGACCAGCAGAGAGAGCACGAGCAGCAGTGTGAAGACGGAGGCGCGCCTGATCGTTTTGTTCATCCGCCTGAAGACGAGCGGCGCCGGACGGAACGTTCCCCTCCGCCTGGTTTCTCATGGCACATTCAGGAAACGCGGGAGGCTGTAAGGGACACATGTGCCGTCGTACGAGGGTCAGGCGTCCAGCGTCAGCACGACCTCGTCGATCTCCGCGTCCCGCGCCTGGGCGAACCCCCGGTCGTGCCCGGACACGCGGAAACCGCACTTCTCCAGGACCCGCAGCGAGCCCGCGTTGTCGGCGGCGGCACGCGCGTGCAGCGGGCGGTCCGGCACCTCGGCGACGAGAGCCCGCAGGGCGGCCGTAGCGATACCTCGGCCCCAGTAGGAGCGGTCGATCCAGTACGTCACCTCGCGGGAGCCCGGCTCGCCGTACACCGCAGCGCTGCCCACCACGTCACCGTCGACGAGGACCGTGCGGTTCACGACGTCGGGCGTGGCACGGATCCGCTCCCAGTGGGCGTCGAAGGCGGCCCGGTCGGTCGGGTCCTTCGCCGTGAACGCGGCCATCAGCAGCGACTCGGGGTCGTTCGTCTGCCGGAAGAAGACCGGCAGGTCACTGTCGTGGACCTCGCGGAGTACGACGTCCATGGAAGCCGAATACCTCATCGCTCAGAGCCTCCTGGTGGCCAGCGTCAGTCGGTCGCGCGCGTCGAACAGGGCGTCCTTCACCATCTGTTCGTGAGCCGGGGTGAGCCGGGCGACCGGCACGGAGCAGCTGATCGCGTCCCGCGCGGGGGTGCGGTACGGGACGGCCACGCCGAAGCAGCGCAGCCCCAGCGTGTTCTCCTCACGGTCCACCGCGAAGCCCTGCTCGCGCACCAGGCGCAGCTCCTCGATGAGCTTCTCCCGGTCGGTGATCGTGTGCTCGGTCAGCGCCGGCAGTGTCTCCGGGAGCAGCTTGCGGACCTGCTCGTCGGTGTGCGTGGCCAGCAGCGCCTTGCCGAGGGAGGTCGAGTGGGCCGGCAGCCGGCGGCCGACCCGGGTGAAGGGGCGCAGATAGTGCTGCGACTGCCGGGTGGCGAGGTAGACGACGTTCGTGCCGTCGAGCCGGGCCAGGTGGATCGTCTCCGTCGTGTCGTCGGAGAGCCGGTCGAGGGTGGGACGGGCCACCGCGACCACCTCGTCACCGTCGATGTACGAGGTACCGACCAGCAGGGCCCGGACGCCGATGCCGTATCGCGTGCCCGTCGCGTCCGTCTCCACCCAGCCGAGGTCGACAAGTGTGCGCAGAAGCATGTAGAGACTGGACTTGGGATAACCGACGGCCTCCTGGACGGACGCCAGGGAGTGCATGCCGGGACGCCCGGCGAAGTATTCCAGCAGTTCAACGGTCCGCACCGCGGACTTTACCTGCGCCCCGCCGCCTGTCTCAGCTGCCGACATCGACCTTGACCCCTTCGTTCGACGGGAAATAGTCTCCAACAGTTATTCATCATCAGAGACGCCGTTCAGCATATCGAACGCACCTGGTGGATGACGCACAATCTGAGCACCACAAATGGCAACACAATCTGGAGGGACCCCCGGTGGCAGCAGCACCAGTCTGGAGTGTCGACCCCCGTACCGGGAAGCAGCGGGAGCAGGTCGCGGTCGAGGCCACGGCGCAGGAGGTGGACGCCGCCGTCCGCGCGGCGCACGCCGCCCGCCCGGCCCTCGTCGACCGCACCGTCCGCGCGGCCTTCCTGCGCAGCGCCGCCGAGCAGCTCGAAGCTGCCAAGGAGCAGCTCGTCGAGGTCGCCGACGCGGAGACCGCGCTCGGCCCGGTCCGGCTGAACGGCGAACTCGCCCGCACCTGCTACCAGCTGCGGGCCTTCGCGGACATCGTCGACGAGGGCGCCTTCCTCGACATCGTCATCAACCACCCCGACGACACAGCGACCCCGCCGATCCCGGACCTGCGGCGCTACAAGATCCCGCTGGGTGTCGTGGCCGTCTACTCGGCCTCCAACTTCCCCTTCGCCTTCTCCGTCCCCGGCGGCGACACCGCGAGCGCGCTCGCGGCCGGCTGCCCGGTGGTCGTCAAGTCGCACCCGGACCACCCGGGCCTGTCCGAGCTCGTCGCGTCCGTCCTGCGCCGGGCCGCGGCCCAGCACGACATCCCCGAGGGTGTCCTCGGCCTGGTCCACGGCTTCGAGGCGGGCGTCGAGCTGGTCAAGCACCCGCTGGTCGCGGCGGCCGGGTTCACCGGTTCCGTACGAGGCGGCCGTGCCCTCTTCGACGCGGCGGCGGCCCGTCCGGTCCCGATTCCGTTCCACGGCGAGCTGGGCTCCCTGAACCCGGTGGTGATCACGGAGGCGGCGGCGAACGAGCGCGCCGAGGCGATCGGTACGGGGCTCGCGGGCTCCATGACCCTGGGCGTCGGCCAGTTCTGCGTCAAGCCGGGCCTGGTGCTGGCGCCGGCCGGCGCGGCGGGCGACCGTCTGCTGAAGTCCCTGACCGACGCGGTCAGCGACACCAACGCCGGTGTCCTCCTGGACCACCGGATGCGCGACAACTTCGTCGCCGGGGTCGCCGAGCGCGCCGAGCTGCCCGAGGTCGAGACCCCGGTGACACCGGGCGCGGGCGGCGACCACACGGTCAGCGCCGGGTTCCTCACGGTGGCGGCCGACAAGCTGGCGTCGGAGGGGGCGTACGACCTGCTCCTCGAGGAGTGCTTCGGACCGGTCACCGTCGTGGCCCGCTACGCGGACGAGGCCGAGGCGAACTCCGTGCTCTCCCGGCTCCCCGGAAACCTGACGGCGACGGTTCACCTGTCGGCGGAGGAAGCCGCGGGGGAGGGGCGCGGGGCGGAGATCCTGGCCGAGCTGACGCCGCTGGCGGGGCGTGTGCTGGTCAACGCCTGGCCGACCGGGGTCGCTGTGGCCGCGGCCCAGCATCACGGAGGGCCGTACCCGGCCACGACGTCCACGTCGACCTCCGTGGGCGGTACGGCTGTTGAGCGCTGGCTGCGGCCGGTGGCCTACCAGAACACGCCTGTTGCGCTGCTGCCGGTCGAGCTGCGGGACGAGAACGAGCTGGGGCTGCCTCGGCGTTTCAACGGTCTCCTGGAGCGCTGACGCTCCGCTGGTAAGCGCCGTTGGGGTGCGGTGGATTTCGCGGCCGCGGGGCCGTTGTGGTTTGTCGCGCCCCGCGGCGGAGCCGCATAACGACACAGCACCGCGCCCCTGTCGGGGCGCCCGTCCTGCCCTGCGATAATCAGGCAATGGACTTGGAGCTTTCCCCGCTGCCCTTTCCCCTTCGTACTTACGGGCCCGATGGGCACTGGTCCTTCGAGGACGGGGTGCTCACCGGGTGGGCCGGGCCCCGGCAGGACCGGTTCGTGCCGCCGACCGGGGAGGCGCTGGATCCCGCCGCCGACGCGCCGCGTCTTCTGGGCGCACCGCACGGTGAGTTCCAGCTGATCGCCCGGGTCACCGTCGGGTTCGGGGCGGCCTTCGACGCCGGGGTGCTCTACGTCCATGTCGGCGAGCGGGCCTGGGCCAAGCTCTGCCTGGAGTACTCCCCGGATGTGCCCACCGTCTGCACGGTCGTCACCCGGGGACACTCCGACGACGCCAACTCCTTCTCTGTGGAAGGCAGTTCGGTCTGGCTCCGGATCAGCCGCACCGGCCGGGCCTTCGCCTTCCACGCCTCGCGCGACGGTGAGAAGTGGACCTTCGTCCGGCTGTTCACCCTGGGCGACGAGAAGGAGGCGGACGCGGCCCTGGTCGGCTTCATGACCCAGTCACCGATGGGCGAGGGATGCGTCGTGACGTACGACCACATCGAGTTCCGCCCGGAGTGGCCCAAGGACCTGCGGGACGGAAGTTGACGCGGGTGATCCGGACCGCGCTGCCCGCCGAGGCCGCCGCCGTCACGGAACTGCACCTGCGCGCACGGGCCACGTACTACCCGGACGGCCTGCCGGACGGCGACCGTGACTGGGTCGCCGCCTGGCGGACCAGCATCGAGCGCCCCGACGCGCATGTCCTGTGCGTCGTCGAACAGGAACAGATCATCGGCGTCGCCTCCTTCCGCAGGGCCGAAGGCGCCCCAGAGGGCACGGTCAAGCTCTTCCAGTTCCATGTCGACCCCGACCGCTGGCGGGCCCGTATCGGCACCGATCTGCACGCCGCCTGCGTCGAGCGCTGGCAGGCCGGCGGAAAGCGGGCCGCCACCCTCGACGTGCACATCGACAACCAGCGCGCCCAGGCCTTCTACCGCCGTCTGGGCTGGGTCCCGGACCCGGAGCACCCGCCCGCCGAGGACGATCACCATCTCTTTCTGCGGTACGAATTGCGCGGCGCGGAATGATCCCGGCTGCTTGAACGTTCATCCACTTGGCGGAGGGCGTCTCCGTACCGTTCGTTCGAGCTGGAGAGACCGAAGACATGCGCGTCGAGATCTGGACCGACATCGCCTGCCCCTGGTGCTACGTCGGCGCAACCCGCTTCGACAAGGCGCTGGCCGCCTTCCCGCACCGTGACGGCGTCGAGGTGGTGCACCGGTCCTTCGAGCTGGACCCGGGGCGCGCCAAGGACGACATCCAGCCCGTCCTCACGATGCTCACCAAGAAGTACGGCATGAGCGAGGCGCAGGCGCAGGCCGGTGAGGAGAACCTGGGTGCGCAGGCCGCCGCCGAGGGCCTCGCGTACCGCACCCGGGACCGTGACCACGGCAGCACCTTCGACATGCACCGGCTGCTCCACCTCGCCAAGGACAAGGGACTGCAGGAGGAGCTGATCGGCCTCTTCTACCGGGCCAACTTCGCCGAGGAACGGTCCGTCTTCGGTGACGACGAGCGCCTCGTGGAGCTGGCCGTCGCCGCCGGCCTCGACGCCGACGACGCCCGGGGCGTACTCGCCGACCCGGACGCGTACGCCGACGCCGTGCGCGCCGACGAGCGCGAGGCCGCGGAACTGGGTGCCAACGGCGTGCCGTTCTTCGTCCTCGACCGGAAGTACGGCGTCTCCGGCGCCCAGCCCGCCGAGGTCTTCGCGCAGGCGCTCACCCAGGCGTGGGGAGAACGACCCGCTCCCCTCAAGATCGTCCAGGCGGACGGCGACAGTGCCGAGGTGTGTGGACCCGACGGGTGTGCCGTACCCCAGCAGTGACGCTGGGCGGAAAACCGCAGCTCAGGGCCTACGTATAAGCAGTCCTTCGCAGTGTCGTGCAGAATTCGGCAATGGACGAGGAGATCTTCGGGCCGCACAGTGGTCCCATGGAGACCTCCGCGAAAGCCTCGCCGTCCGAGAACCTCCGCAACCTCGTCCGTGCCGAGTTCGCACCCAAGAACACCTATCTGAACACCGCGAGCACCGGGCTCCTCCCGGCCCGCGCCGTGGCCGCCATGCGTGATGCCGTGCAGTCCGTGGCCGACGGGCAGCCGCAGGACATGTTCGCCGACGTGGAGGCCTCGCGCTCCGCCTTCGCGCGGCTCGTCGGGGTGTCCGACCGCAGGGTCGCGGCCGGGGCGTCGGTCGCCGTCTACAGCGGGCTGATCGCCGCGTCACTGCCCGCCGGTGCCGAAGTCCTCACCGCCGAGGACGACTTCACGTCCGTCCTCAACCCGTTCCACGTACGAGGGGACCTGAAGGTACGCGCCGTGCCGCTGGAGCGGATCCCCGAGTCCGTCCGGCCCGGCACCGCCCTCGTCGCCGTCAGCGCCGCCCAGTCCGCCGACGGACGGATCGTCGACCTGACCGCGCTGCGTGAGGCCGCCCGTGAGCACGGCGCCCGTACGTATGTCGACGCGTCCCAGGCCACCGGCTGGCTGCCCGTCGACGCGGACGCCTACGACTACGTCTCCTCCGTCGCCTTCAAGTGGCTGGTCTGCCCGCGCGGCGTGGCCTTCCTCGTCGTACCCGAGGACCTGGGCGGCCTCACGCCCGTGTTCGCGGGCTGGGTCGCGGGGGAGGAGCCCTGGGACAGCTGCTACGGCCCGGTGCGTGAACTCGCCCACTCCGCACGGCGGTTCGACGAGAGCCCGAGCCTCTTCTCCTACGCCGGTGCCCGCCACTCCCTCGCCCTGATCGAGGAGTTGGGCGTGGACACCGTACGCGCCCATGACCTCGCGCTCGCCGACCGGTTCCGCGCCGGGCTCGACCGGCTGGGCCACCGGCCCGTACCGGCGCCCGGCTCGGCCATTGTCTCCGTGCCGCGACTCGGGCACCGGCAGGCGGAGTTGAGCCGCGCCGGGGTCGAGGTCTCCGACCGGGCCGGAAACCTGCGCGCGGCCTTCCACCTCTACAACACGGCGTCGGACGTCGACCGACTCCTGGACGTCCTGTCCGCCTGAAGCGCACGAGACCGCCCGCCGACACGGAACTCCGTGTCGACGGGCGGTCTGAAGTCGCACCGGCGTGACTCGGCGAGTCACCTCACCAGTGTGAAGTCCCGCGCCCCGATGCTGTATCCGACTGCGGCTTCGCCGCGGGTCGGCTCCGCCGACCGGGAGAGCGGTTACTTCACCGGTGTGAAGTCCCGCGCTCCGATGAACTCCGGCCTGCGAACCGGCGCCGCGAACGGCTCCACCGCGCTGTTCTCCACGCTGTTGAACACGATGAACACGTTGCTGCGCGGGTACGGGGTGATGTTGTCCCCGGAGCCGTGCATGCAGTTGCAGTCGAACCAGGTCGCCGAACCCGCCCTGCCCGTGAACAACTTGATGCCGTGCTCGTCGGCGAGCGAGGTCAGGGCCTCGTCGGACGGGGTGCCCGCGTCCTGCATCTGCAGCGACTTCTTGTAGTTGTCGTCGGGCGTCGCCCCCGCACAGCCGAGGAACGTACGGTGCGAGCCCGGCATGATCATGAGGCCGCCGTTGGTGTCGAGGTTCTCGGTCAGCGCGATCGAGACGGACACCGTCCGCATGTTCGGCAGACCGTCCTCCGCGTGCCAGGTCTCGAAGTCGGAGTGCCAGTAGAAGCCGCCCGCCCCGAACCCCGGCTTGACGTTGATCCGTGACTGGTGGACGTACACGTCGGAGCCGAGGAGCTGCCGGGCCCGCCCGACGACCCGCTCGTCCCGTACGAGCTGGGCGAACACCTCACTCAACTTGTGCACCTCGAAGACCGACCGGATCTCCTTGGACTTCGGCTCGATGATCGACCGCTCGTCGGAACGGACGGCCGGATCGGCGATCAGCCGCTCCAACTCGGCCCGGTAGAGCGGTACTTCGTCCTCATCGAGGAGCCCGTCGAGCGCCCGGAAGCCATCACGCTCGTACGCCATGAGGTCGGCCGCGGTGAACGGTCCGGGAGTGTCCGGCGCGCCCCACAGGACCGGGTCCTGACGCGGGACGGACACCTCGGCGGCGCCACGGGTGGGGTACAGGTCGGTGAGAGTGGACGTGGATGTAGACATGGACGTGGGTGACATGGGTGTCAGACCTCCTCGGAGTCAGGGGTGAAGTCGGGTTCGGTCAGCAGGGGATAGACGCCGTTCTCGTCGTGGTCCTCGCGGCCGGTCACCGGCGGGTTGAAGACGCACAGGCAGCGGAAGTCCTCCTTGATCCGCATGGTGTGCCGCTCGTGGCCGTCGAGGAGGTACATGGTGCCGGGGGTGATCGTGTACGTGCGCCCGGTCTCGTCGTCGGTCAGCAGGGCCTCGCCCTCGACGCACACGACTGCCTCGACATGGTTCGCGTACCACATCGACGTCTTCGTGCCCGCGTACAGAACGGTCTCGTGGAGCGAGAAGCCGACCCGCTCCTTGGCGAGGACGATGCGTTTGCTCTCCCAGGTACCGGACTCCGCCTTCACATGCCGGTCGGTGCCTTCGATGTCCTTGAACGAACGGACGATCACAGCGCTCAACAACCCCTTTCGTAAATGGTTCAGTCAGAAGTCAGGACAGACGTTCAGACAGGTGTTCTGGCAGATGTTCAGACAGACGTTCGTGCAGGTGTTCAGATGGTTCCGACGGTCTCGCGCACCGCGCGGGCGACGATCCGCAGGCCCTCGTCCAGTTCCTCGGGCGTGATCGTGAGCGCGGGCAGCAGCTTCACGACCTCGCTCTCGGGGCCGGACGTCTCGATGAGCAGCCCGAGTTCGAAGGCCCGCCGCGCGACCCGCCCCGCACGCGCCTTCTCGTGGAACTCCATGCCCCACACCAGACCCCGGCCCCGGTACTCCTTGACGTCGGCGAGGTTCTCCTCCGTGATGGAGATCAGCGCCTCCTCGACCTGCTCACCTCGGGCCAGCGTCTGCTTCTCCATGGCGGAGCCGTCCGCCCAGTAGGTCTCCAGTGCGGCGGCGGCGGTCACGAAGGCGGGGTTGTTGCCGCGGAAGGTGCCGTTGTGCTCGCCCGGCTCCCAGATGTCCAGCTCGGGCCTGAACAGGCAGAGGGACATGGGGAGTCCGTATCCGCTGATGGACTTCGACACGGTGACGATGTCGGGCACGATGCCCGCTTCCTCGAAGGAGAAGAAGGCGCCGGTCCGTCCGCAGCCCATCTGGATGTCGTCGACGATCAGCAGCATGTCCTGCCGTGCGCACAGGTCTGCCAGCGCCTGCAGCCACTCGGGTCGCGCCACGTTGATGCCGCCCTCGCCCTGCACGCTCTCCACGATCACGGCGGCCGGCTTGTTGAGGCCGGAGCCCTGGTCCTCCAGCAGCCGCTCGAACCACAGGAAGTCGGGGACAGTCCCCTCGAAGTAGTTGTCGAAGGGCATCGGGGTGCCGTGCACCAGCGGAATGCCCGCACCCGCCCGCTTGAAGGCGTTGCCGGTCACGGCGAGCGATCCGAGGGACATCCCGTGGAAGGCGTTGGTGAAGGAGACGATGGACTCCCGTCCCTTCACCTTCCGCGCCAGCTTCAGCGCCGCCTCGACGGCGTTGGTACCCGTCGGGCCCGGGAACATCACCTTGTACGGCAGTTCGCGGGGCCGCAGCACCAGGTCCTGGAAGGACTGCAGGAACGCGCGCTTGGCGGACGTCGACATGTCGAGCCCGTGGGTGACGCCGTCGCGTTCCAGATAGTCGATCAACGCCCGTTTCAGTACGGGGTTGTTGTGGCCGTAGTTGAGTGATCCGGCGCCGGCGAAGAAATCGAGGTAGGCGTGGCCGTCCTCGTCGTACATACGGCTGCCCTGCGCACGGTCGAACACGGCGGGCCAGCTGCGGCAGTAGCTGCGGACCTCGGATTCGACGGTCTCGAAGACGCTCAGGTCGGGCTGGGTGATGGTCACGGCGGTGAACTCCTTGCGGTGGGGGGTGAGTCAGCCGGCGAAGTCTGGGAACTCGGGGAGCTCCGAAGGCCAGGAGAGGGGACCGATGCGGTACAGCACCTCGGGTTCGTGCAGGTCGGGCAGGCCGTGCTCGTTGCGCGGCTCCTCCTGCCCCTCCTCCGGCTCGCTCGGGAACAGGCCCGCGTCGAACAGCACCTCGCGCTCGACGGTGGCGCCGTGGCGCTCCGCGAACGAGGTGAACAGCCGCTCGGAGGCGGTGTTGCCCGGCGTGATGGTGGTCTCCAGGCTGGTGAGCCCCTGCTCGGCGCCGACCCGCCGGGCCAGCCCGTCGAGCAGCGCGGCGGCGAGCCCGCGCCCCTGGTGGTCGGCGTCGACGGCCACCTGCCAGATGAGCAGGGTGCCCGGCCGGTCCGGCCGGACGTACCCGGTGACGAAGCCGACCGGTCTGCCGTCGGCGTCCCGGGCGACAGCCGAGGTGGCGGCGAAGTCCCGGCACCACAGCAGATAGCTGTACGACGAGTTGAGGTCGAGAACCTTCGAGTCCCGGGCGATCCGCCACAGCGCGGCCCCGTCGGCAATCACCGGGAGGTCAATTTGCAGGTCTGTCCGTACGGCACTCATGCAAATTGAACTTACCGAGAGAAAATCAAAAATGCATCGCCGGTCGGGGTTACGTGCGGCCATGGAATGTGTTAACAGGCGGGCACGGGAAAGCCCGCTTTGTCTGGTAAATAAGCAGACAAAGCGGGCGGGTTGTTGAATGCGTCACACACATGTAATTCACTTGAATCGTTCGCAAAACCTTTGCGTTTAGGTCCGCGAAAAGCGGGCAGAAGAATGCGGGAAGATACTCCCGATTCAATTACCCTAATTCATTGTGCATTCACGAGGAATTCGCGACGGCGCGCCGGCATCCGTCGATGGCCACCAGCAGCCCCCGGTCCGCCAGCGCCGTGCCCAGGGTGACCAGACAGCCGAGCACCGCCTCGCGCGTCGCGTCAGGCCCGTAGTGGTTGACCCGGATCATCTCCTTGGCCAGCGCGCCCCCGCCCGCCGCGAGCGGCAGCGCCGGATCGACTGCCAGCGCGCTCGCGACCAGCTCCGACGCGACGACCCCGGAGGGCGTCCGCAGCGTCGTGGCGACCGGTGCCGCGTCTCCGGTCTCGTACACATACGGCTCAAGGCCGCCGCCCAGCGCGAGCACCCCCGCGCGGGTGGCCGCCGCCGCGGTGGTGTGCCGGGCGATCACCGTGCCGAGCCCCACCGCCTCGATCCGCTCGACACACGCCTCCAGCGCGAGCATCTCCAGCTGGGCGGGAGCGTGCAGGAGGGTGCGCCGGCCGCCGTCGATCCACCGCTCCTTCCAGTCCAGCAGGGAGAGGTACGACCGTCGCGGCGCCCCCGGGTTCGCCGCCATCCGCGCCCACGCCCGCTCGCTCACCGACACCGCCGACACCCCGGCCGGCCCGCCCATCGCCTTCTGCGCCCCGATCACGCACAGGTCGACACCCCACGCGTCCGGCAGCACCGGCTCGGCGCCGACCGACGCGACGGCGTCGAGGTAGAAGAGGGCGCCGTGTTCCCGTACCGCCTCGCCGATCTCCGCGACCGGGTTGGTGTTGCCGGTCGCCGCCTCGGCGTGCACCAGCGAGACGAAGTCGATCTCCGGGCGCTCGGCGAACGCCTCCCGGACCTGCGCGGCCGTGACCGCCGTGTGGAAGGGCACCGCGAGGTCGACGACCGTGGCGCCGCAGTCCCGCAGCCAGTCGCCGAACGTCTGCCCGTAGGGGCCCGTGACGATGTTGAGGGCGGTCGTGCCCGGGCCGGCCGTCCCCCTGATGGCTCCTTCGAGGGGCAGCAGCGCCTCGCCCTGCATGATCACGACGTCCTGCTCGGTGGAGAGCAGCCGCGCCACGCGGTCCTCGATCGACGCGAAGCGCGTGGCGGTCAGCG
Source organism: Streptomyces turgidiscabies Car8 (assembly GCF_000331005.1). GTDB lineage: Bacteria > Actinomycetota > Actinomycetes > Streptomycetales > Streptomycetaceae > Streptomyces > Streptomyces turgidiscabies. The sequence continues at coordinate 33,523 of NZ_AEJB01000131.1, read as the reverse complement.
GCGCCAGGTCCAGGAAGGGGTGCGTGGTCACGGAGGTGCTCTCTTCGGATCGCGGGGCAGACGAGTCGAGTCGAGACTAACCGGAGATCCCCCGAGAGCCTTCTGGCTCTCGGGTCGACGGGGTCCGAGGCCATCCCGCCTCAAAACCACAGGTCACACGGCGTCCCAACCATGGGAATGATTTGAGATAGTCAAACGTCTCCTTATAATCAGAACTCACAGTCCCCCCACAGGAGGTCCCCGTGAACACGGTCCTCGGACGACGGTCCCGCATCCTGGCCGCCACCACCGCGACGGCCGGGCTCCTGCTCGTGGCCGGCTGCTCCTCGGACGACGACGGTGGCGGCGCCTCGAAGACCGCCGCCGGCGGGGTCGAAGTCGTCAAGGGCGGACAGCTCACCGTCTGCACCCACCTGCCCTACCCGCCCTTCCAGTCGGTGATCGACGGCAGGGCGCAGGGCTTCGACGTGTCGCTCGTGGACCTCGTCGCGAAGAACCTCGGCGTGAAGCAGGAGATCCTCGACACGCCCTTCGAGAACTTCAAGACGGGCGCCTTCCTCAACGCGGAGCAGTGCGACCTCGGCGCGGCAGGCATGACCATCACCGAGGAGCGCAAGAAGAACGTCGACTTCTCCGACCCGTACTTCGCCGCCACGCAGGCCGTCCTCGTCGACAAGAAGAGCGGCATCACCTCCTTCGCCGGCCTCAAGGGCAAGAAGGTCGGCGCCCAGGCGCAGACCACCGGCGAGGACTACGCCAAGGGCAAGGATCTCGACCCCGTCTCCTTCGAGTCCTCCGACGCCGTCCTCAACGGCCTGCGCACCGGCCAGGTCGAGGCCGTGATCATCGACTACCCGGTGGTCCAGGGCTGGCTCAAGGACAAGGCCAACGCCGACGCCTTCAAGGTGGTGGACAACCTCAACACCGGTGAGCAGTACGGCTTCACGGTGAAGAAGGGCAACACCAAGCTGCTCGCCGCCATCAACAAGGCGATCACCGACGCGAAGGCCGACGGCACGTACAAGAAGCTGTACGAGCAGTGGATCGGCCCGTACGACGAGTCCGCGGCCGCTCCGTCCGCGTCATGACCGACGCCTCCGCGAAGCAAGTACAGCCCCGCAAGCAGGGGTTGAGCCGTACCCAGAAGCGGGCGCTGTCCCGCGGCGCCCAGTACGCGCTGTTCGTCGCGGCCGTCGTCGCTGTCGCGGTGTCGGCCGACTGGGCCCGGCTGAAGAACCAGTTCGCGCAGGCGGACCTGGCCAAGCAGATGTTCCCCGAGATCATCACGCTGGCCCTCAAGAACACCGTCCTCTACACCCTCTCCGGCTTCGTCTTCGGCCTGGTGCTGGGGATGGTGGTCGCCCTGATGCGGCTGTCACCGGTGGGCCCCTACCGCTGGGTCGCGGGCATCTACATCGAGATCTTCCGCGGTCTGCCCGCCCTGCTGATCTTCATCTTCGTCGGGGTGGCGGTACCTCTCGCCTTCCCCGGCACGGAGATCCCCGGCGGGACCTACGGCAAGGTGGCGCTGGCCCTCGGCCTGGTGTCGGCCGCGTACATGGCGGAGACGATCCGCGCGGGCATCCAGGCGGTGCCCAAGGGACAGATGGAGGCGGCCCGTTCACTGGGCTTCTCGCATGCGTGGGCGATGGTCTCGATCATCATCCCGCAGGCGTTCCGGATCGTGATCCCGCCGCTTACCAACGAGTTGGTGCTCCTGTTCAAGGACTCCTCGCTGGTGCTGTTCCTCGGCGTCACCCTGGAGGAACGCGAACTGGCCAAGTACGGCCGCGACCTGGCCAGCCAGACCGCCAACTCCACGCCGATCCTGGTGGCGGGCCTGTGCTATCTGCTGGTGACGGTGCCGCTGGGCTTCGTCGTACGACGGCTGGAGACGAAGGCGGGGGAGGCGACGCGATGAGCGACGGTACCGAGGACACGAACGTGCGGGACGCGGTCGTTCCGGAGATTCAAGTGCGGGACCTGTACAAGTCGTTCGGCGACAACGAGGTGCTGCGCGGTATCGACCTGGAGATCGGACAGGGCGAGGTCGTGTGCGTGATCGGCCCGTCCGGCTCCGGCAAGTCGACCCTTCTGCGCTGTGTGAACCTGCTGGAGGAGCCGACGAAGGGCCAGGTCTTCGTCGGCGGTACGGAGGTCACGCACGCGGACGTCGACATCGACGAGGTCCGCCGCCGGATCGGCATGGTCTTCCAGCAGTTCAACCTCTTCCCGCATCTGACGGTGACGGAGAACCTGACGCTTCCGCAGCGCCGGGTGCTGAAGCGGGACAAGGCTGAGGCCGCGAGGGTGGCGGCGGACAACCTGGAGCGCGTGGGCCTCTCGGAGAAGGCCGACGCCTACCCGTCGTCCCTCTCCGGCGGCCAGCAGCAACGGGTCGCCATCGCGCGGGCGTTGGCGATGGGCCCGGAGGTCATGCTGTTCGACGAGCCGACGTCGGCGCTCGACCCCGAGCTGGTGGGGGACGTACTGGCGGTGATGCGCAGGCTGGCGAACGAGGGCATGACGATGATGGTCGTCACGCACGAGATGACGTTCGCCCGCGAGGTCGCCGACCGGGTCGTCTTCATGGACGGCGGAGTGATCGTCGAGGACGGCACCCCGGCGCAGGTCATCAGCAACCCCTCCCACGAACGCACCCGCCACTTCCTCTCCCGCCTGCTGGACCCGGCGATGGCGGACGTGGAGGAGGCGGACGGGAAAACTGGGGACCGGCCGAACTAAGGTGCCGTCCATGAGCGATCAGGCGGTGCTGCAGGTGAAGGGGCGGGTGCTGGTCGGCCCGGAGGAGACCCGCGACGAGCTGTGGGTGGTCGGCGGCAGGATCACGTACGACCGCCCGCCCGGCGCCCGTGACATCCGCACGGTGGAGGGCTGGGCGCTGCCCGGTCTGGTCGACGCGCACTGTCATGTGGGCCTGGGGCCGCACGGTCCGGTGCCCGAGGACACGGCGGAGAAGCAGGCGCTGACCGACCGGGACGCCGGAACCCTCCTCATCCGGGACGCGGGGTCACCGTCGGACACCCGCTGGACCGACGCCCGCGAGGACCTGCCGAAGATCATCAGGGCGGGCCGGCACATCGCCCGCACCCGCCGCTACATCCGGGGCTTCGCGCACGAGATCGAGCCGGACGACCTGGTGGCGTACGTCGCTCAGGAGGCCCGGCGCGGCGACGGCTGGGTCAAGCTGGTGGGTGACTGGCTGGACCGCGGCACCGGCGACCTCTCCGCCTGCTGGCCGCGCGAGGAGGTGGAGGCGGCGATCGCGGAGGCCCACCGCCTGGGCGCGCGGGTCACGGCCCACTGCTTCGCGGAGGACTCCCTGCGGGACCTGGTCGAGGCGGGCATCGACTGTGTCGAGCACGCGACGGGCCTGACCGAGGACACGATCCCCCTGTTCGCCGCACGCGGTGTGGCGATCGTCCCGACGCTGGTGAACATCGCGACGTTCCCGAACCTGGCGGCAGCAGGCGACGCCAAGTTCCCGACCTGGTCGGCCCATATGCGCCGCCTGCACGAACGCCGCTACGACACGGTGCGTTCCGCCTACGACGCGGGGATCCCGGTGTTCGTCGGCACGGACGCGGGAGGCACGTTGCCGCACGGGCTCGTCGCGGCGGAGGTGGCCGAGCTGACCAGGGCCGGCATCCCGGCGCTCGCGGCGCTGTCGGCGACGACGTGGGGCGCGCGGGAGTGGCTGGGGAGGCCCGGGCTGGCGGAGGGGGCGGTCGCGGACCTGGTGGTGTACGAGAGTGATCCGCGGGCGGACGTACGGGTGTTGGGGGCGCCGTCGCGGGTGGTGCTGAACGGGCGGGTCGTCGGCTGACCGGAGGACTGCGAGGGACCTGGGTGAATATGGCGAACATCCGTGCCGTGAGATTCGAAGATCTGCGCGGAAACCTCACGTAGGAGTGAAGTCCCGTCAGATTGCTGACCGTTCACTCGCGGTACGTAATTCTTACCGGGTCCCAAGCGTGTCTCTTCCGAGGGGTCCCCAAACCGTGAACGCCAACAACTTCCGCCTGCCCGTACGCCGTCTGGCCACTGTCGCGGCGGCCACGGCCCTGGCGGCCGCCGGTCCCGCGGCCCTGGCCCACGCCACGGAGGACCAGGGCAGCGCGAGCGCGGTCGTCCTCCGCACGGGGCTGGACGTCTCGCTCCTCAACAAGAGCGTGAACGTCCCGCTCGCGGTCTCACTGAACGAGGTCCAGGCGCCGCGGAGCGCCGAACAGACCGCGCTGACCACCACGTTGGACGGCGTGGACGGCGGAAAGCCGTTCACCGTGCTCGGTGCGGAGGTCGCGGAGTCCAGGGCGACGGTGGCGGACGGAAAGGCGGAGGCCTCGACGAAACTGGCCCACGCCAAGCTCCATGTGCCCGGTCTCCCCCTGCTGTCGCTGATCGAGGTGGAGCAGGTCACGTCGAAGGCGACCTGCGTGGCGGGGGAGAAGCCGGTCGCCTCCGCGAACCTCCTGGGTTCGGTGACGGCCCTCGGAAAGAAGGTGACGCTGACGCCGAGCGGCCCGGTCGAGGTGAAGGTGCCGGGAGTCGGCGAGGTACGGCTGGACCTGTCCAAGACGGAGACGACGACCCGCACGGCGGCTGCGACCGCGCTCGAACTCACGGTGTCCGTCAACCCGTTGAACCTCAACGTGGCGGAGGTCGAGGGCACCGTCACCCTGGCGAAGGCGACCTGCGAGACCCCGGCCACCCAGACGGCTCCGCCGACACAGCCGGCGCCGGAAGTGAAGCCGCAGGGAGGGACAGCCCCGACCCCCGATCCGGCCGAGGCGGGACTCGCGGAGACGGGCGGCAGCTCGATGACGCCATACATCGCGGCCGGAGCGGCAGCGCTGCTCGCGGCGGGTGGCGGAGCGGTAGTCCTGGCCCGCCGGAAGCGCTGATTTTCAGCCCGTCCGGCGTTTGAGGACAAGGCCCCTTCGGGGCCGGAGCGGGGGTCTGGGGGCGCAGCCCCCAGGTACGGGATGGGACGGGTAAGGGCGGCGGGGGCGAGGAAACTCACCGCCCAGCCAACATCACCGCCCGGTCAAACGCCTGCAGAAACCCGTTCACCGTCACCCGATCCCGCACAGCCACCCGCAACCACTCCTCCCCCAACCCAGGAAACGTGTCCCCCCGCCGCACCGCATACCCCAGCCCCCGCAACCGCTCCCGCACCACAACCGCCTGAGGCACCCGCACCAGCACGAACGGCCCCTCCGCCGGCCCCACCACCCGCACCCCGTCCGACCCGAACTCCGCCAGCCCGGCAACGAGATGAGCCCGGTCCGCAGCGACCCGCCGCGCCGCGCCCGCCGCCTCCGCCAGCGCCCGCCCCGAGACACACGCCTCCGCCGCGGCCAGCGCCGGCGTGGACACCGGCCACAACGGCTGCGCCCGCTCCAGTTCCACCACCGTCTCCGGTGCCGCCAGCACGTATCCGATCCGCAGCCCTGCCAGCCCCCACGTCTTCGTCAGGCTCCGCAGCACCACGAGCCCGGGCACGTCCGTACGCCCGGCCAGCGACTCCCGCTCACCCGGCACCGCGTCCATGAACGCCTCGTCGACCACCAACGTCCGCCCAGGACGGGCAAGTTGAAGAAGCGAGCCCGCCGGATGCAGCACCGACGTCGGGTTCGTCGGATTGCCGATCACCACCAGGTCGGCGTCCTCGGGCACGAGCGCCGCGTCCAGCCGGAACCCGTCCTCGGCCCGCAACAGCACCCGGTCCACACTGTGTCCGGCATCCCGCAGTGCTGCCTCCGGCTCCGTGAACTGCGGATGCACGATCACCGGCCGCCGCACCTTCAGGGCGCGCGCCAGCAGCACGAACGCCTCCGCGGCCCCGGCGGTGAGCAGCACCCGCTCCACGGGCACCCCGTGCCGGGCCGCCACCGCCACCCGCGCGGCCCGCCCGTCGGGATACGCGGCGAGCCCGCCGAGCGACCCGGCGATGTGCTCACGCAGCCAGGCGGGCGGGGTGTCCGCCCGGACGTTCACGGCGAGGTCGACCAACTTCGCGCCGTCGTCACGTACTTCGGCGTCACCGTGGTGCCGGAGGTCGTGCCCCCCGGTGTCTCCGCCGGTGACTCCGTCGGTGTCTCCGTCAGTGCGCATGGGAGTGCGAGTGCCCGTGTGAGTGATGTCCATGATGGTGACCATCGTGGTCGCTGTCGTCGTCCGGATGGAAGTGCGGCTGCTGAGGCATTCCGACCTTGTCCTCGAAGCCGGGCAGCGCGATCCGGTACACGCACGAGTCGCAGTTCATCCGCAGATCCCCCTGCACGGCCTCCCGGTACCGCTCCATCACCAGGTCGAGCAACTCCGGCTCCGGACCGATGACATCGGCGGACCGCACCTCGATCTCCGGGTGCGCGGCGGCCCAGCCCTCCGTCTGGTGCCGTACCCGGTCCGGCAGGATCCCGGTGAACAGGAAGTAGGGCAGGACGACGATCCGCCGCGCCCCCAGCTTCACGCACCGGTCGAGCCCCGACGGCACGTCCGGCGCCGCCAGCGACACGAAGGCCGTCTCGACACCGGCGTACCCGCGCCCCTCCCACAGCAGCCGCGCCGCCTTGAGGACCTCGGCGTTGGCGTCCGGGTCGGTGGAGCCGCGCCCGACCAGCAGCACGGTCACGTCGGCCCGGTCGGCGGGGGTACGCGCCCCGCCGCCCAGGGCCTCGTCCAGTCGCCGTTCCAGCACGGTCAGCAGCGCCGGGTGCGGGCCCAGCGGGCGCCCGTACGTGTAGGAGATCCCCGGGTGCCGTTCCTTCTCGCGGGCCAGCGCGGCCGGGATGTCCCCCTTGGCGTGCCCGGCGGACACCAGCATCAGCGGAACGGCGGCGAACCGTCGTACCCCTCGCTCCACCAGCTCGGTCACGGCGTCGCCCAGCGGCGGCGGCGACAGCTCGATGAAGCCGCCCGCGACGGGCAGTTCGGGGTTACGGCGCCCCAACTCCCGTACGAAGTCACGGAACGCCTCGGCCCCGGCCTCGTCCCGGGTGCCGTGGCCGGCGATGAGCAGGGCGGGGGGCGGGGTGGTCACGATGTCTCCTCGGACGGTGAAGTGGGGTGAAAGGGAAGGGTGTTGAGAGGGAGAGGGCAATGGGGACGGGGCCTCGACACCGGAGAGGCGTTCATCGCGGTGCCTCCTGCCAGCGGTACCCGCGAGGCGTGACCATGCGGCCCGCGATGTTCCGGGTCGCGGTGTTGCCGACGGTCACGACCGTCATCATGTCGACGGTCGCCGGATCGAGGCCGGCGAGCGTCGTGACGCGGCTGGACTCGTCGGGCCGCGACGCGTTCCGTACGACACCCACGGGCGTCGTCGGCTCCCGGTGCGCGCCGAGGATGGCGAGCGCTTTGGGCAACTGCCAGTCACGGCCCCGGCTGCGCGGGTTGTAGAACGTCACGACGATGTCCGCCTCGGCCGCGGCCAGCACCCGCCGCTCGATGACATGCCACGGCGTGTGCAGGTCGGAGAGGCTGATGGACACGTGGTCGTGGCCGAGCGGGGCCCCGAGGATCGCTCCGGCGGCGAGGGCGGCCGTGACACCCGGCACCCCGACCACGTCGATGTCGTCGGACGCCTCGGCGAGCGCGGGCGACGCCATCGCGTACACGCCCGCGTCCCCGCTGCCGATCAACGTGACGGCCTGTCCCTTCCGGGCCTCGGCGACCGCCGTCCGCGCCCGCTCCTCCTCGGCGCCGAGCCCCGACTCCAGGATCCGGGTACCGGGCCGCAGCAGATCACGGATCTGGTCGACGTACTGATCGAGCCCGACCAGCACCGACGCCCGCCGCAACTCGGCCTCGGCGCGCGGCGTCAGCAGATCCCGCGCCCCCGGCCCGAGCCCCACGACTGCGAGCCGCCCACGTCCAGGCCGCCGTACGACGGCGCAGGTCGCCATGGCAGGCGCCCCGTCCGCACGCTCCGACTTCCGCTTGGGTACGAGGAGTTCACCCCCGCCGACCAGCGCGGCGGCCTCCGCCACGGACGGCGTACCGACGGCGGCGAGCGGCGCGGCGGAGGGATTGGGCACCTCGACCCCGGCCAACTCGTCGGCGGAGTACGTCACCACGGGCACCCCGAGCCGCTCGGCGGCCCCGACGATGCCGGGCTCGTCCGCCTTCGCGTCGACGGTGGCCAGCGCGGCGACCGAGGCCACCGAGAGCCCCGCGTCCGCCAACGCGCCCTGGACCAGACCGAGCACCTCGTCGACCGGAGCACCCTTGGAGGCACCCACACCGACGACGAGCGACGGAGGCCGCAGCACGACCGCACCCGCACCCGCACCGGCTCCGTCGCCGTCGATCAGCCGGTCGGTCACCCGGATCGTAGGCCCGTCGCCCGGCACCGCACTCCCGACGTTGGCCGGCAGCGCGGGCAGCGGCCAGCTCAACTCCAGCTCCAGCGCGACGGGTTCACCGTCGAGCAGCGCCCGCGAGACCCCCGCGACATCGCCCTCCACGGGCATCCCGAGGGTGTCGAGCCCCGGCACGCCCACGGCGTCCGTCGCGGTGGTCACCACCGGTTCCGCGCCCAGCAACCGCCCGACCGCGAGGGCGAGTTCGTTGGCCCCGCCGCCGTGCCCGCCGACCAGCGACACGGCGAACCGTCCGCCCTCGTCGACGCACACCACGCCGGGGTCGGACGCCTTGTCCGACAGCAGCGGGGCGACCAGTCGTACGACCGCCCCCGTGGCCAGGAAGCACACGAGCTGCGTGCACTCTCCGAACGCGCGCCGGACGGCGTCGGCGACCGGCCCCTCGTACACACGCGTACGGTCGGGCCAGGCGGCGGCAAGCCGATCACGCGCCGCCGCGCCCGCCGCCGTCGCGGAAATCAGGCCGATCACAGAGTGACTCCTTCTCTACCGGTATGTCTGTCTGTCAGGGCTGCGGGGCGCGTGCCCCACAGCAGGAAAACGGGATTGGTCGCCGCGAGCCGGGACACCTCACCCGGCAGCGGTGCGAGCCGGGACGACTGCAACAGCACCCCGTCGCAGTCGAGTCCGGCGTCGACGAGGGCCGCACGCACGGCCGGTACCCGGTCGAGGGCGGCCATCGCGACCACCACCGTCCGCCGCGCCCGCCCCGCACAGACGGCGACGATCGCGGGCAGCTCACGCCCACCCCCGCCGATGAACACGGCGTCGGGCTCGTCGAGTTCGCCCATGGAGGCGGGCAGTTGGTCAGGTGCGCTTCCTTCCACCACCCGCACGTCGACCCCGTGTGCGGCGGCGTTCGCCCGCACCCGCTCCGCCCCGTCCGGCGTCTTCTCGACGGCGACGACGGCGGCCCCGAGCCGCGCGCACTCCACGGCCACGGACCCGGAGCCGGCGCCGATGTCCCAGACCAGGTCACCGAGGCGCGGCCCGAGCCGGGCCAGCGCCAGGGCGCGTACCTCGAACTTGGTGATCATCGAGTCACGATGGGCGAACTCCCGTTCGTCCAGGGCCCATCGGCCGGGCCCGACGAACTCCCCGGCAACCGTGACAGGAACCGGCGCGAGAGTCCGCGCCTCGTCCAGGCACAGCACCACGCTGACCGCGTCGCCCCAGTCCCGGCCCGCAGCCTCGGCAGGTGTGACCCGCTCGACGCGTTCGAGTTCCGGATCGCCCAGCGCCGAGGCGACGACCAGAACACGCGCCCCCGGACCGCCGGCCAGTGCCGCGCCCAGTTCGGCGGGCCCGGCGCCCGGCCCGGTCAGCACCGCAACCTTGGGCCGCGCCCGGCACACGTTCACCGCCGTACGCAGTGCCCGCCCGTGCGCGCTGACGATCACCGCGTCGTCCCAGGTCAGCCCCACCCGGGCGAACGCCGCCGCGACGGAGGACACCCCAGGCCGGACATCGAGCCGCCCGGCGCCGAACCGCTCGGCCAGCGCCCGCACGATCCCGAAGAACCCGGGATCACCGGAGGCGAGCACGACAACGGGCCGTTCCTTACCGACGTACTCCTCGATGGTGTCGAGCGCGGGAGCCAGCGCCCCGAGGACGACCTGCTCGACGCCCTCCGCCACCACCGCCGACACCGCGGCCAGATGCCGCCGGCCGCCCACGACCAGTGCGGCCCCGGCGACGGCGGCCGTGGCGTCCGACGGAAGCGGCGCCCCCGTCCCCGTACCGATGACGGTGATCACGTACTCGCCCCTCGCTCGCGCAACGCCCGCCGGGCCGCCGGGTCGGCCTTGCGGAAGCCGTGGAAGTGGCCGGGGTGGTAGAGGTGCGAGCGGGTGCCGCTGGCGTCGAGGGCCGGGCCGATCAGGAACAAGGTGTGCTTCCACAGCTTGTGCTCCTTGACCGTCTCCTCCAGCGTCTCGATCGTGCACCGCACGACCAGCTCCTCGGGCCAGGTCGCCTGATAGGCGATGACGACCGGTGTCGACGTCGGATAGCCGCCCTCCAGCAGCTCCCGTACGAGCTGCCCACTACGGGCTGCTGACAGGAAGATCGCCATGGTGGTTCCGTGCCGGGCGAACTCCCGCACCTCCTCGCCCGGGGGCATCGGCGTCTTGCCGCCGCCCAGCCGGGTCAGGATCACGGACTGCGCGACCTCGGGGATGGTCAGCTCGCGCTGGGCGAGGGCGGCGACCGCCGAGAAGGAGGAGACCCCGGGGACGATCTCCGTCTCGATCCCGATCTCGGCACACCGGTCGACCTGCTCCTGGGTGCCGCCCCAGAGCGCGGGATCGCCGGAGTGGATACGGGCCACGCGCAGGCCCTCGCGCACGGCACGCTCGTACACGGCGACGACGTCCTCCAGTGACATGGCCGCCGAGTCGAGGATCTCCGCCCCGGCGCGCGCATGTTCGAGGACGGCCTCCTGTACGAGGCTGGCCGCCCAGATCACGACGTCCGCCTCGGCGATGGCGCGGGCCGCGCGGAACGTCAGCAGGTCGGCGGCGCCGGGGCCGGCACCGACGAACGTCACCTTGCCGGTGGGAGCGCCAGTCGAAACGTCGGCCGTGGGAGCCATGGGGCGAGATCCTCTCGTACGGAACATCGAAAATGTCAGTAAATATGCGGGTGGGTGTGGAGGTGCGCGAAGGCGGGTCGATCGGATAGCAAGGGCACATGGCGGTCTTCGTCGCGCTCGGCGCGTTCCTGATGACGCTGGCCGGTGGCTGGACGGCACTGCGTGTGACCGACCGCCGCCATCTCGTCCTGGGCCTGGCCGGCGGCCTGATGCTGGGCGTGGTCGGCCTCGACCTGCTGCCGGAGGCGCTGCACGCGGCGGGCGAGGAGGTGTTCGGCGTACCGGCCGCTCTGCTGCTGTTCGTCGCCGGCTTTCTGCTGGCCCATCTGGTGGAACGTCTGCTCGCCGTACGACAGGCCGCCCACGGCGCCGCCACGGGGACCGGGGAACACGGGACGAACAACGGCCGGGCGCCCCAGGTGGGCCTGACGGCCGCCGCGGCGATGGTCGGCCACAGCGCGATGGACGGCGTCGCGATCGGGGCGGCCTTCCAGGTCGGCGGCGGGATGGGCCTCGCGGTCGCGCTCGCCGTGATCGCCCACGACTTCGCCGACGGCTTCAACACGTACACGATCACGAGCCTGTACGGGAACGCCCGCCGCAAGGCCGTGGCCATGCTGTTCGCCGACGCGGCCGCGCCGGTCGTGGGCGCGGCCTCCACCCTCTTCTTCACGATCCCCGAGCGGGCGCTCGGCGGCTATCTCGGCCTCTTCGGCGGCGTACTGCTCTACCTGGCAGCCGCCGAGATCCTCCCCGAGGCCCACCACGACCATCCCACCCACTCGACGGTGCTGTGCACGATCGCGGGCGTGGCGTTCATCTGGCTGGTGGTGGGCCTGTCGGGCTGAGCCCGGGCGTGTGCCGTCGAGGCGCTGGTTCACAACTTGCCGCCCCGCCCGCCGTCGCGTGGCGCGGGCGCGATGAGGGTGGAGAGGTAGGGGAGAGGCGCACCGTCGAGTTCGGCGGCGGGCCGGATGGACTCGTCCTCCAGCCCCAGAGCCGACCCCCACACCGCGTCGCCGATCCGCCCGCTCTCCCGCAACGCCTCGGCGACCTCCTGCGCCTGCCGCCCGAACTTGTACGCCACGACGGTGCCCGGCCCGCTCAGCGCCTCCTTGAGCACAGCGGCCCCGGCCGTCACGGGCACGAGCGTCAGCGGCTCGGTCCCCTCGGTGAGCACGGCCCCCGACCGCGCCGCCAGATCCTGCATCGCGGTGATCCCGGGCACGGTCTCCACGACGACGGACGGCACCAACCGGCCGATCGTGTGGGCGAGATAGGTGAACGTCGAGTACACGTTGGGATCTCCGATGGTCGCGAAGGCCACGACGGAGTGCGCGCCGAGCAACTCGGCGACCCGGGCACCGGCCGCATCCCAGGCGGCCTCACGCCGGGCGTGGTCGGACCGCTCGTTGAGCGCGAAGACGACCCGGACGATCTTCTCAGCGGGCACGTAGTGCAGCACGGTGGCCTCGGCACGCCCCCGCTCAAGGGTGTCCATCACGGGTACGACGATCACATCGGCGGCGCGCAACGCGTTGACGCCCTTGACGGTCACGAGTTCGGGATCGCCTGGCCCGACCCCCACACCGACAAGCCTGTTGATGCTGCTCATGACGTCAGGCACCTCTCCACGAACCTACGGGCGACACCGGGCGCCGACGCCCAGTGCGTGTGCAGATAACTCGCGTGCACACCGCGCTGTACAAACCCTTCGACCCGCCGATCCGGCGCACGCACCCCCCAGGCGGGATCCGCTCCCGCCCCCGGCTCGACAACGGTCCGATGAAACTCGTGCCCCCGCATCCGGGTACCGGCCACCGCGAGCGAACTGTCACTCACGGCCACGGCATCCCGGTAGCCGAGGGTGAGCCGGTCGCTCATCCGGGCGGTGGCGTCGAGCACCCCGCACATGGGCAGCCCGTCGAGCTCCCGGCACAGATACAGCAGCCCGGCACACTCGGCGGTAACGGGCGCACCGCTCTCGGCGAGGGTGGCGACGGCCTTGCGCAGCGGCTCGTTGGCGGACAACTCACCACCGAACACCTCAGGAAACCCACCCCCGACGACCAACCCCCGTGTCCCGTCCGGCAGTCGCTCATCCCGCAACGGATCGAACACGACAACCTCGGCCCCGGCGGCCCGCAACAACTCGACATGCTCGGCGTAGGAAAAGGTGAAGGCGGCTCCGCCGGCGATGGCGACGACGACCTTTGAAGCGCCGGTCCGCATTTCCAGCCCGTCCGGCGTTTGAGGACAAGGCCCGTTCAGGGCCGGAGCGGGGGTCTGGGGGCGCAGCCCCCAGGAACGGGATGGGACGGGTAGGGGCGGCGGGGGCGAAGAAGCCACAACCTCACCCGCATCCCACGCCCCACACGCCAACACCCCCGCCCCCCGGGCAACCCCCATCAACGCGTCCAGATCACACCCGTCCAAAACCTGCGCGGCCATGGCCGCCACCGCGGCCACAGCCTCCCCCCGCCGCTCGGCGACCGGCACCAACCCCAGATGCCGGGATGGCACATCCACCTGCGGAACCCGCCGAAGCACCCCCAGTACAGGCACCCCCACCGACTCCAACGCCTCCCGCAACATCTCCTCATGCCGGTCCGACGCGACCTTGTTGAGGATCACGCCCCCGACCCGCACCTCCGGATCCCACGACACGAACCCGTGCACGAGAGCCGCGACGGACCGGGACTGCGAGGACGCGTCCACGACGAGCACCACCGGCGCCCGCAGCAACTTGGCCACCTGAGCCGTGGACGCGAGTTCCCCCTCGCCCGCGGCCCCGTCGTACAGCCCCATCACGCCCTCGACCACGGCGATGTCACACCCGCGCGCCCCGTGCAGGAACAGCGGCCTGACCAACTCGGGCCCGCACATGTACGCGTCGAGATTCCGCCCCACCCGTCCGGTGGCGAGCGCGTGATACCCGGGGTCGATGTAGTCCGGCCCGACCTTGTGCGGAGACACGGCGAGCCCCCGCGAGGCGAACGCGGCCATCAGCCCCGTGGCGACAGTGGTCTTGCCGCTGCCGGAGGAGGGCGCGGCAATGACCAGCCGGGGCACGGAGGCCGAGGCCGACGACGAGACTGAGCGCGAGGCCGAGGGCGTTGGAGTCAGCACGGCGTGGTCACCACTCGATCCCCCGCTGCCCCTTCTGCCCGGTGTCCATCGGATGCTTGACCTTCGACATGTCGGTCACCAGATCCGCGAACTCCACCAGCTTCTCCGGCGCGTTCCGCCCGGTGATCACCACATGCTGGGTCCCCGGCCGGTCCCGCAGCACCGAGACGACCTCGTCGACGTCGATCCACCCCCAGTGCATGGGGTAGGCGAACTCGTCCAGCACGTACAGCTTGTACGTCTCGGCGGCGAGGTCCCGCTTGACCTGCTCCCAGCCCTCCCGGGCCTTCTCCTCGTTGTCGAGCTGCGCGTCGCGCTGCACCCACGACCAGCCCTCGCCCATCTTGTGCCAGTCGACGGAGCCGCCCTCCCCGCTGGCCCCCAGCACGCGAAGCGCGTTCTCTTCGCCCACCTTCCACTTCGCCGACTTGACGAACTGGAACACCCCGATGGGCCACCCCTGATTCCAGGCGCGCAACGCCAGCCCGAAAGCAGCGGTCGACTTGCCCTTCCCGACCCCCGTATGGACGACGACCAGCGGCCGGTTACGCCGCTGCCTGGTCGTCAGACAGTCCTCCGGTACGACACTCGGCTGTCCCTGAGGCATTACGCGGCCCTCCTGTTGCTGTGCCTGTCGCCCTGTACGTCCCTGACCAACCCGGCGATCGAGTCGGCCCGCAGCTCGTCCAGCGTCACGGCGGTACCCGCCAGGTCGCCGGCGAGCTGAGCGGCCAACCCGAGCCGCACGGCCCCCGACTCGCAGTCGACGACGACCGAGGCGATCGACTCGGCCGCGAACAACCGGGCCGCCCGTGCCCCGAGCGCGACCGGCTCGGGCCCGCCGGTGGCCCGCCCGTCCGTCACGACCACCACGAGCGCCCGCCGCGCCGGATCCCGGAGCCGCTCGACCCGCAGCACGTCATGCGCCTTGAGGAGCCCGGCCGCGAGCGGCGTCCGCCCACCGGTGGGCAGGGACTCCAGCCGGGCAGCAGCGGCGTCGACCGAAGAGGTCGGCGGCAACGCGACCTCGGCCCCCGCCCCGCGAAACGTCACGAGCCCCACCTTGTCCCGCCGCTGATACGCGTCGAGCAACAACGACAGCACAGCCCCTTTGACAGCACTCATCCGCTGCCGGGCGGCCATCGACCCCGAGGCGTCGACGACGAACAGGACCAGATTCCCCTCGCGCCCCTCCCGGGTGGCCTGCCGAAGATCGTCCCGCCGCACGACCAGTCCGCGCCCGGCCCGTCCCCGGGCCCGCTGATGCGGCGCCGCGGCCTGCACGGTGGCCGCCAGGTGCAGTTTGGTGAGCGCCCCTTGGGGCCGCCGGGACCCCGTCGTCCGCCCCCGCTCGGTAAGCGCCCGCGACCGCCGCCCGGCAGTCCCCTCACCCACACCGGGCACACTCAGCACCTTGGTACGAAAGGGCTCGGCCGCCCGTACGGGCTGCTGCTCGCCGGAACCGGCCCCCGAGGGCTGCGGCTCCCCGCCCTCCCCGGCCTCGGGCCGCGCACCGGCGTCGTCCCCCTGCGGCCCGTCGGACTCCGGGGCCTGGCCACCGCCACCCCCGGGCCCGTCCGACCCGGGATCAGGATCAGGATCCTCGTCGTCACCCTGACCCGACCCCTGCCCGCCGAACTCCTCCAACGTCTCGTCGAGCTTGTTCTCGTCAAGTCCGGGCGCGTCAAAGGGGTTCCGCCGACGCCGGTGGGGCAACGCGAGCAGCGCTGCCTGCCGGACATCCTCCGCGAGCACGTCGGTACGCCCGGCCCAGGCGGCCAGTGCGACCGCCGTCCGCGCCATCACGATGTCGGCGCGCATCCCGTCCACCTCGAAGGCGGCACAGGTCGCCGCGATCTGCCTGAGCGCCCCGTCACCCAGCCGCACCGACGGCAACAACTCCCGCGCGGCGACGATCCGGGCCCGTACGGCGGCCTCCTCGTCGGCCCACCGGGCGGCGAACCCGGTGGGATCGTCGTCGTACGCCAGCCGTCGCCGCACGACCTCGACCCGCTGGTCGGGCTCCCGCGAGGCCGCGACCTCGACGGTCAGCCCGAACCGGTCGAGCAGCTGCGGCCGCAGCTCACCCTCCTCCGGGTTCATGGTCCCGACGAGCAGGAACTTCGCCGCGTGCCGTACGGAGACACCCTCACGTTCGACGTAGGAGGCGCCCATCGCGGCGGCGTCCAGCAGCAGGTCGACGAGATGGTCGTGCAGCAGGTTGACCTCGTCGACGTACAGGATTCCTCGATGCGCGTCGGCGAGCAGTCCGGGCTCGAAGGACTTCACGCCCTCCGCGAGCGCCCGCTCGATGTCGAGCGCCCCGACGAGCCGGTCCTCGGAGGCACCGACGGGCAGCTCGACCATCCGGGCAGCCCGGGACTCGTACGCCCCGCCCTCGTGCGGCCCGTCGGGACAGGCCGGATCCGGCGCGCCGGGATCACACGAGAACCGGCATCCGGCGACGACGTCGACCCCGGGCAGCAGCACCGAAAGGGCGCGCACGGCGGTCGACTTGGCGGTGCCCTTCTCGCCGCGGACCAGTACACCGCCCACCGCAGGCGAGACGGCGTTCAGCAGCAGCGCGAGCCGCAGGTCGTCCTGGCCGACGACGGCCGTGAAAGGAAAGGGGGTACTCACTTGTCGTCGCCCTCCAGGTCGCCTTCGAGCTCCAGATAGGTCGCGCGCAGCCGCTCGATCGTGTCGGCGTCGGGCTCGGCCCACAACCCACGGTCGGCGGCCTCCAGCAACCGTTCGGTGATCCCGCGCAACGCCCACGGGTTGGACGTCTTCATGAAGTCCCGGTTCTCCGGGTCGAAGACGTACTCGGCGCTCAACTTCTCGTACATCCAGTCGTCGACCACGCCCGCCGTCGCGTCGTACCCGAACAGGTAGTCCACGGTCGCGGCCATCTCGAACGCGCCCTTGTACCCGTGCCGCCGCATCGCCGCCATCCAGCGCGGGTTGACCACCCGGGCCCGGAACACCCGGTGGGTCTCCTCGCCCAGCGTCCGGGTCTTCACCTGGTCGGGAGTCGCGGAGTCACCGACATACGCCTCGGGGCTGGCCCCCGTCAGATGCCGCACCATCGCGACCATGCCGCCGTGGTACTGGAAGTAGTCGTCGGCGTCGACCAAGTCGTGCTCACGCGTGTCGACGTTCTTCGCCGCCACCGCGATCCGCCGGAACGCCGTCTCCATGTCACCCCGGGCCGCCCGCCCGTCGAGCCCGCGCCCGTACGCGTAGCCGCCCCACACCGCGTACACCTCGGCGAGGTCGGCGTCGCTGCGCCAGTTCCGCGCGTCGATCAACGGCAGCAGGCCGGCGCCGTAAGCCCCCGGCTTCGAGCCGAAGATACGGGCCGTCGCCCGCCGCCGGTCCCCGTGTTCGGCCGCGTCGGCGTCCACGTGGGCCCGTACGAAGTTGGACTCGGCCGGTTCGGCCAGGTCCGCGACCGCCCGCACCGCGTCGTCGATGAGCCCGACCACGTGCGGGAACGCGTCCCGGAAGAAGCCGGAGATACGGACCGTGACGTCGATACGGGGCCGGCCCAGCTCGGCCACCGGCACCACCTCGAACCCGGTCACCCGGCGCGACGCGTCGTCCCACACCGGACGGCAGCCCAGCAGCGCCAGGATCTCGGCGATGTCGTCACCCTGGGTCCGCATGGCCGACGTACCCCAGACCGTCAGGCCGACGGACGTCGGGTACTCGCCGTTGTCGGTCAGGTACCGCTGCACGAGCGAGTCGGCGAGCGCCTGTCCGACCTCCCAACTCAGCCTGGACGGAATGGCCTTGGGGTCGACGGAGTAGAAGTTGCGGCCGGTAGGCAGGACGTTCACGAGTCCGCGCGTGGGTGAACCCGAGGGCCCGGCCGGGACGAAACCGCCGTCAAGTGCCTTGAGGATGTGGGTGATCTCGTCCGTCGTGCGGGCCAGCCGGGGCACCACCTCACGGCAGGCGAACTCCAACACCGCGACGGCGTCCGGCAGTTCGGTACCCAGCACGTCCCGCACGAGCGCGGGGACCGTCGTGGCCTCCCACGCCCGTTCCTCCATGCCCTCCGCGAGCCGTCGGCACAGCTGCTCCAGCAGGTCGATCGCGTCGGCGGCCGACCGTGAGGGCCCCTCGACGAGATCCGTCAGCTCGACCGGCAGCTTCACCGGAGTCCCCGGCTCGGCCAGCAACTCCTTCTCGACCAGCCCGAAGTACTCGGCGAGACAGGCCCGCAGCCCCGGCAGCGCGTTCGCCGTGCCACCCCACACCTGCGAGGCCCGCAGCACCGCCAGGACGAGGTTCACACGCGGCTCGGCCTCCGGGCCGCCGCCGAGGATGTGCAGCCCGTCGCGGATCTGCACGTCCTTGATCTCGCACAGATAGCCGTCGATGTGCATGACGAACGAGTCGAACGCGTCGTCGTCCGGCTGGTCGTCCACATGCAGGTCGTGATGAAGCTCGGCCGCCTTGACCAGCGTCCAGATCTGCGCCCGCACCGCCGGCGCCTTCGTCGGGTCCAGGTCGGAGACGAGCGCGTACTCGTCGAGGAGCTGCTCCAGCTTCGCCAGGTCGCCGTAGGTGTCCGCGCGCGCCATCGGCGGTACGAGATGGTCGACGACCGTGGCGTGCCCGCGCCGCTTGGCCTGGGTGCCCTCGCCGGGGTCGTTGACGATGAAGGGGTAGACGAGGGGGAGTTCACCGAGCACGGCGTCCGGCCCGCACCCCTTGCTCAGCCCGAGCCCCTTGCCGGGCAGCCACTCCATGGTGCCGTGCTTGCCCATGTGGACGACCGCGTCGGCACCGAACGAGTTTTCCAACCACCTGTAGGCCGCCATGTAGTGGTGGGACGGCGGCATGTCGGGGTCGTGGTAGATCGCGATCGGGTTCTCGCCGAAGCCGCGCGGCGGCTGGATCATCACGACGACGTTCCCGAACTGGAGGGAGGCCAGGACGATGTCGTCCCCGTCGACGTACAGGTTGCCCGGAGGCTCGCCCCACGCCTCCAGCATCCCGTCCCGAATCCCGCTGTCCAGCTTGTCGAACCACGCCTGGTAGTCGGCGAGCGGCACCCGCGCGGGCGCGGCGGCCAGCTGGTCCTCGGTCAGCCACTCGACGTCGTGACCGCCGGCCGCGATGAGCCGGTGGATCAACTCGTCGCCGTTGTCCGGGTATTCGGTGAGCGAGTACCCGGCGGCGCGCAACGCGTCCAGCACCCGTACCGCCGACGCGGGCGTGTCGAGGCCGACCGCGTTGCCCACGCGGGAGTGCTTGGTCGGGTAGGCGGTGAAGACGAGCGCGAGCTTCTTCTCGGCGTTCGGCTTGTACTTCAACCGGGCGTGCCGTACGGCGATTCCGGCCACACGGGTGGCCCGCTCGGGGTCGGCGACGTACACCGGTACCCCGTCGGGGCCGTCCTCCTTGAAGGAGAACGGCACGGTGATCAGCCGGCCGTCGAACTCGGGGATCGCGACCTGCATCGCCGCGTCCATGGGGGAGAGGGCCGCGTCGGACCCGTCCCACGTACTCCTCGACGACGTGAGGCAGAGCCCTTGCAGCACCGGCACGTCGAGGTCCGCGAGCGCCCCGATGTCCCAGGCCTCCTCGTCACCCCCGGCCGACGCCTCCGAGGCATGCGTACCGCCGGCGGCGAGGACGGTGGCGACCAGGGCGTCCGCGCCGGCGAGTAGCTCGTACAGTCCCGCGTCGGCTCCGCGCAGTGAACCGCAGTACACGGGAAGGGCGTTGGCGCCCCGCGCCTCGATCGCCTCACACAGTGTGTCGACGAACCCGGTGTTGCCGCTGAGCTCGTGGGCCCGGTAGAAGAGCACCCCGATGGTCGGACGGCCGCTCTCCCGCGCGTACGAGCCGTGCGTCCCGAACTCGGGCATCTTGTGCGGCTCGTCGAACCCCTCACCGGTCAGCAGCACGGTGTCGGACAGGAACCGCGCCATCTCCACGAGGTTGGCGGGCCCGCCCTCGACGAGATAGCGCAGCGCCTCCGCGACCACACCGGCGGGCACCGACGACTCGGCCATCAACTCGGCGTCGGGCACGGCCTCCCCGCCGAGCAGCACGGTGGGCACACCGGACGACTTGAGGTAGGCGAGCCCGTCCTCCCAGGCGCGCTTGCCGCCCAGCAGCCGTACGACGGCGATGTCCGCGCCCTCGACGAGCGCGGGCAGTTCCTCCGCGACATCCACCCGGGTCGGATTGCCGATCCGGTACGAGACGCCGGAGGCGGCCCGGGCCGCCAGCAGGTCCGTGTCGGCGGTCGACAACAACAACACTGTGCTCATGCGGGTGCTCCCGGTGGAATGAAGGGCAGTCCTTGCGGCGCGCCCGACTCGATGAGTCGCCAGAGCGCGTCGGTGTCCGCGTGCTGTTCGACGAGATCGCCGAGCAGGTCGAGCTGTTCCTCGCGAAGCCCGGCGAAGGAGGTGTCGGCGGCCGGCACGAAGCGGCGGCCCGCGGCGGCGGCCACCTCGCGCAGGAACGCCCGCCGGAACCCGTCGGATTCGAGCGAGCCGTGCCAGTGCGTACCCCAGACGCCGCCGACCCGGCACCCGTCCAAGAAAGGTTCTCCGCCGGTGACTTCGGCGACGCCGTGATGGATCTCGTACCCCTCGACGTGTTCGCCGAGGGCGGTGCCGACGGGCCGGGTGAGGGTCTTCTCCCGGGCGAACCGCACCCGCACGGGCAGGACCCCGAGCCCGGCGACACGACCCTGCCGGCTCTCGACCTCGTCCTCGATGTGCTCGCCGAGGATCTGGAAGCCACCGCAGATGCCGAGCACGGGCCGCCCCTCGGCGGCACGGCGGTTGATGGCGTCGGCGAGCCCCCGCTCCCGCAGCCACGCCAGCGCCTTGACCGTCCCCCGCGTGCCCGGAACGACGACGAGGTCGGCGTCGGCCAGTTCCTCCGGCCGGTCCACGAACCGCACCACGACGCCCGGTTCGGCGGCGAGGGCGTCGACGTCGGTGAAGTTGGACATCAGGGGGACAGCGCAGACGGCGACCCGCAGCACGTCCTCCCCGACGGGCGGCGAGACGTTCGACTCCCGCACCGTCCCCCGCAGAGAGACCCGAAGCCCGTCCTCCTCGTCGATACCGAGGCCGTGCCGGAAGGGCAGCACACCGTACGTAGGCCGTCCGGTGAGGCCGAGGAGCATGTCGAGCCCGGGTTCCAGCAGGGAGACGTCACCCCGGAACTTGTTCACGAGGAACCCGGCAACGAGCGCCTGGTCCTCGGGGGAGAGCAGGGCGACCGTTCCGAAGAAGGAGGCGAAGACACCGCCACGGTCGATGTCGCCGACGACGAGCACGGGGAGCCGCGCGTTGCGCGCGATTCCCATGTTGACGATGTCGGTCCGCCTGAGGTTGATCTCAGCCGGGCTCCCGGCCCCCTCACAGATCACCGCGTCATACGTGCCCCGCAGTTCGGCGAGGCACTCCAGCACGGTCCCGAGAAGTCGCTGCTGCCGTCCCCCGTGATAGCCCCGGGCGCTCATTTCCCCCACGGGCTTCCCCATGAGCACGACCTGACTGCTCTGGTCACCCCCCGGCTTCAGCAGCACGGGATTCATGAGTGCCGTCGGCTCGATCCGGCACGCCTGCGCCTGCATGGCCTGCGCCCGCCCGATCTCGGCACCCTCCCGCGTGACAAAGGAGTTGAGGGACATGTTCTGCGCCTTGAAGGGCGCGACCTTGACCCCCTGCCGCACCAGCCACCGGCAGATCCCGGCGGTGACGACACTCTTACCGGCGTCGGAGGTGGTCCCCGCGACGAGCAGCCCACCACCGAGGGCCCCGCCACTCATGAGGCACGCCCCTTCGCGTTCGCGAGAACCCGCGCGGCGACACTGACGCCGAGCGCGAGCAGACCTACGCGACGGGACAGCCGTACGGCCCGCTCGATGTCGTGAACCTCCACGGAACGCCCCTCCTGGTTCAGCACCGGCCGGTGCTCGACCCGTCCGCCGTAGGACAGGGTCCCGCCGAGCCGCACGCCCAGGGCGCCCGCGAAAGAAGCCTCCACGGGCCCGGCGTTGGGGCTCGGATGCTTGCCGGCGTCGTCCCGCCAGGCCCGTACGGCCCCGCGGCGATCGCCGCCGGTGAGAGTGGCCAGTACGGCGGTGAGCCGCGCCCCCGGCCAGCCCGCCACATCGTCCAGCCGGGCGGAGGCCCACCCGTACCGCCGGTAGCGGTCCGACCGGTGACCCACCATCGCGTCAAGGGTGTTGACGGCCCGGAACCCGACCAGCCCGGGCACGCCACCCAGGGCGCCCCAGACCAGCGCGCCCACCACGGCGTCGGAGGTGTTCTCGGCGACGGACTCGACGACGGCCCGGGCGATCCCGTCGGAGTCCAGCGCCTGCGGGTCGCGCCCGCACAGATGCGGCAGCCGCTCCCGCGCACCCTCGACGTCCCCGGCCTCCAGCGACCGGCCGACGGCCCGCGCCTCCCGGCCCAGGGAGGTGCCGCCGACGACGGCCCAGGTGGCGGCGGCGGTGAGAGCGACGGAAGCGGTACGGGACGGACGTACGAGGCAACCGGCCGCCGTGGCAAGGGAGACGGCGCCTCCCACACACACGGCGGTGTGCAGCGCGCCCCACCCGCGGTGGTCCCGCCACAGCAGCCGTTCGACGGCGCCGGCGGCCCGCCCGAACGCGGCGACCGGATGCCCGCGGCGAGGGTCGCCCAGGATCAGATCAGCGAGGAGTCCGGCGGTGGCGCCGTACGCGAAAACGCGATCGGCACGCATCGGCTCAGCCGGCCGTGGGATCGGGCAGCGATCCGGTGCTGAACCTCGAACGGCAGCCGAGCATGGCGATATGTCCTCACTCAGGGTGTCCACGCCCTGGTTCGACGAGACCGGCGGCAAGAGTTCCTGGCTCCCGGGGTTACCTACCCCGGTGACAGTGGCGGGACCGCGCCGGATTCACACCGGCTTCCTCTTCTGCCGCCGTACATGGCTCCGGCAGTCCACCACGGGCCCGGAACACCCGTCAACTTGCCGTTGACCTGGAAGGGAGGACTGTGCTGAGCCCCACACCACGACCGGATCGGGGCGACGAAAAACGCCCGCCGTGCCCCTGACCACCAGCGAGGCGGCCACGGTCACGGCGGGCGAGGAGGACGTACGCGGCGCTCAGGCCACGATCAGATAGATGCCGTACGCCACCACCGCCGCGCAGGCGGCGAAGCACGCGTACGCGCCGGTGACCGCCAGCCCCGCCGACTCGCCCTGCGCTACCGCCCGTTCGCGGTGGGAGAGTCCGATGATGCCCAGGGTGAAGACGCCCACCATGGCCACGGTGATGACGAGACTGACGCCGAAGACGGAGCCGAGGGCTGCCCAGTCGATCTTCATGTTGCTTCCTTCTTGCTCGGACCAGGACCTTGACTCGGAACCGGACTCAGAGGGCCGGAGCCGACGGCTGGGCGGCGACCTCGGCCGGCGGGGCCGGGATGGTGGCCGTCAGGCCGTCGGAGACAGTGCCTGCCGGAGGCGGGGTCACAGCGGCGATGGCCGTCGTGACGACGCCGGGGGGCTCCGTCGTCTCGCCCTCGACGTGGTTGACGTTGGTGTGGTCGATGACCTCGCGGCGCGACACGAGCCAGATCGCCGTGCTCGACGCGATGAGGAAGAGGGCCACCAGAGCCGTGCCCCAGTTGCCGAAACCGGTGACGTACTCCGCCAGCGCGCCAACAAGAGCCGCGGCGGGCAGTGTCAGTCCCCAGGCCACGAACATTCGGGTCGCCGTCGACCAGCGGACGACGCCGCCCTTGCGGCCGAGGCCCGCGCCCATCACCGAGCCGGACACGGAGTGCGTGGTGGAGAGGGAGAAACCGAGGTGGGAGGAGGCCAGGATGACCGTCGCCGCACTGGTCTGGGCGGCGAAGCCCTGCTGGGGCTGAAGGTCGGTCAGACCCTTGCCCATCGTACGGATGATGCGCCAGCCGCCCAGGTAGGTGCCGAGCGCGATGGCCAGGCCCGCGGAGAGGATGACCCACACCGGGGGATCGGAGTCGGGAGCGACGGCGCCGCCGGCGACCAGGGCGAGGGTGATGATGCCCATCGTCTTCTGCGCGTCGTTCGTGCCGTGGGCCAGGGACACCAGGCCCGCGGAGGCGATCTGGCCGGCCCGGAAACCCTTCTCGGCCGCCTTGCCCTCGGCCCGCTTGGCGCCGAGCTTGTACGACAGCCGCGTTGCCAGCATGGCCGCGATGCCCGCCACCAGCGGGGCGGCGATCGCCGGGATCAGCACCTTGGTCACCAGCACGTCGCCGTGGACGGCGTCGGTGCCCGCAGAGGCGATGGTCGCGCCGATCAGACCGCCCATCAGGGCGTGCGAGGAACTGGACGGAAGCCCGACCAGCCAGGTCAGCAGGTTCCAGAGGATCGCGCCGACCAGCGCCGCGAAAATCACCTCGGGACGGATACCGCTCTCGTCCACGAGGCCCTTGGAGATCGTGTTGGCGACCTCGACGGAAAGGAAGGCGCCCACGAGGTTGAGCACGGCCGACATGGCGACCGCGACCTTGGGCTTGAGCGCACCGGTCGAGATGGTGGTGGCCATCGCGTTGGCGGTGTCGTGGAAACCGTTCGTGAAATCGAACGCAAGCGCGGTGACGACCACGATCGCGAGGATCAGCGAGAAGCTTTCCATTTACCCAGATTTCTTCCGTACGGTATTGGCACTTGGACCGTAGGCAACCTGGATGAACGGAAGATGAACTGGTGGGGGATGCTGGGTGGCCGGAAACGGAGCGCCGTTCCTCCCGGGCCGCCGGACGAGCGGCGCCCGTGCCGACCACCCCTCCGCGAACCGTCTGAGCTGGGCCGATGTCCCGTCGAAGAGGTTCTGGTCGCCCGCCGGCGAGCCCCTGTTTCCTTACTGCCGGAACGGCCGGGATTTCCAGCCGCCGGTCGGCGGTTCGCCCGCGGCGGACGCGTTGTAGCGGACCGGCCACAGCGCGTGCCCCGAGGTGGGAGGCGCTGCCGCTGTTCGCGCAGGTGTTCCACCGGTGGGCGGTCGTGTGGACGACGGGACGGCGGCCGTGAGCCGGTCGATTTCGCTGCTGACTCGGGGTGTCCTTGTTGTATACGAACGCGGCGCCCCGCCCTACCCGTGATGACGACGATCACGGTCCCCGGCGTTCGCCCCGAGGTGCCGACGCCCGGCGCCCCTCCACGGCCGTCCTGGCAGGATCGGGGCATGGCTGAGCAGCGGCAGGACGGACGTGACGTGCGGGACGAGGCGCCGGGAGCGGGCGCGGAGGCGGTGCGGGGGCCCGCCGGGCCGGACGAGTCGGCGCGCGCCTGGGCGGCACTCGTCGCGACGGCCCGCCGCACGGTGGCCGACGGTCTGGTGGTCGGCACCTCCGGCAACGTCTCCGTGCGCGTCGGGGACACCGTCCTGGTCACCCCGTCCGGCGTCCCGTACGACCGGCTCACCCCCGAGGGAATCGTCGGCGTCGATCTGACCGGCCGCCAGATCCTCGGCACCCTGACCCCGACGAGCGAACTGCCCATGCATCTCGCCGTCTACCGCGCCACCGACGCCCGCGCGGTCGTCCACACCCACGCCGTCCACGCGACCGCCGTCTCGACACTCGTACGAGAGCTGCCGCTGATCCACTACATGGCGGGCGACCTCGGCGGACCCGTCCGAGTAGCCCCGTACGCGACCTACGGCACGGAGGAACTGGCCGGGAACATGCTCCGGGCCCTGGCCGGCCGCGCCGCCTGCCTCCTCCAGAACCACGGCACGATCGTCCACGGCGCGACCCTTGACCAGGCGTACGACCGCACAGCCCAGCTGGAGTGGATGTGCCGTGTCTGGCTGACGGCGTCGTCCGTACCCGGACTGTCCCCGACGCTCCTCTCGGAGGACCAGGTGGGAGAGGCGGCGGAGCGGCTCAAGGGATACGGGCAGCGGAGGTAGGGGAGAGGCACGGGCAGTGGCAACGCGTGCCGGGCAGCGGGTGCGGCGGGGGAGAGGGCACATCTCGCAGCCTCCTCCCGCTGGCCGTGGGAGCGCTCCGCAAGGACACTGGGTCCGTGCGCCCAGTCACCGCGACGGCCGCTGCCGTCACCGCAGCCCTGGCAGCAGGCGCCGCCAGCGTCGCCGCCGGCCGTTACGCCAGCGACGCCGCCCTCAAGGCGCCGCCGGGCAGGCCCCTGCCCACCGAACCCCGGCTCACCGTCCACTCGACCGCCGCCGGCCGGGTCGTACTCACCCGCGCCCTGGCCTCCCAGCGCCCCGGCACCTACGGCCTCGCCGGCGACGGCACCCACGCCGTCGTCGGTCCCGTCCTGAACCACGCGGCCCACTCCGCCGACACCGTCGTACGCCGCCTCGAACGGGTCAGCCACGGCACGCTGGAACCCCGCGACAAGGTCTGGCTCACCCCGAACATCCACGTCGGCGACCCCCGCACCGCTCTAGGGCTGGACCACCTCGACATCGAGATCCCCGGCGAACTCGGCGCCCTGCCCGCGTGGTTCGTGCCCGGCGCCCGCAGCACCTGGGTGATCACCGTGCACGGCCTCGGCACCACCCGCGAACACCCTCTGAACGTGCTGCCCTTCCTGCACAGCCAGCGCTTCCCCGTCCTCGACCTCGCCTACCGGGGCGATCCCGGCGCGCCCCGCCCCTCGGACGGCCTCGGCCACCTCGGCGACACCGAGTGGCGCGACCTGGACGCGGCCATCCGGTACGCCCTGCGCAACGGCGCCGAACACGTCGTCCTCTACGGCTGGTCCACCGGCGCCACCATGGCCCTGCGGGCCGCCGCCCACTCCTCGCTGCGCGACCGTGTCTCCGGGCTGGTCCTGGACTCGCCGGTGCTCAACTGGGAGACCACCCTGCGCGCCCTCGCCACGGCCCGCCGCACACCGGGTGCGCTGCTCCCACTCGCGGTACGGGCCGCACAGGGCCGCACCGGCCTGCACGGCGACCGCATCGACGAGGCCGCCGACCCGGCCAGGCTCACCGTCCCGGCCCTGATCCTCCACGGTCCCGCCGACACGATCGCCCCCTGGACCCCGTCCCGCCGCCTCGCCGCCCGCCGCCCCGACCTCCTCACCCTGCACCAGGTCCCCGACGCCCCCCACGGCGCGATGTGGAACGCGAACCCGACAACCTACGAGGAAACCCTGCGCCGCTTCCTGACCCCCCTGATGTAACGGCCCCACCGACCGCCCACCCCGCCGATCCCCTACTCCGACCGCTCGCCCCCGGGCCGCTTGCCCCCCGACCGCTCGCCCCCGGGCCGCTTGCCCCCCGGCCGCTTGCCGCCGGGCCGCTTGCCCTCGGTCGGTCGCCCCCGGTCGGTCGCCCCCTCCGGGCCCGGTCGGCTGCCCGGCCGCCCCCTGCCGGTTGCCCTGCCCCGCCGGGCCGCCCGCCTTCGACTGCCCTGCCCGACCCAGGGACTGCGGGCCGGTTGTTTGCTCCCGATGGTCGGTCTGTTCCGGGTGTTTCGCCGGTTCCGTGCTTCCCGGGTGGTGCTCCGGCAGGTTGCCTGGCGCTCGGGGGGGTCAGTTCGTTCCGGGGGTTCCGGGTCGGTTGTCGGATCCCGGTGGTCCGTCCGTTCCGGGTACTTCCGCCGGGCCGGGTGCCGGCGCCGGTCGGGTGGTCCGGTGGGTTGCCCGCCTCCGGCGGCTCTGCCGGTCGCCGCTCCCGGCGGTCCTACCCGCTCCCGGCGGTGCCGTCCCTCTCCGCTGATCCCGTGTGGTCCCGCCCTGTCCCCGCCCGTCCCCCTGCCCCGTCCGTCCCGCCTGTCCCCGTCGGCTCCTGCCGTCCCGCCTCCTCTCAGTCGTCCCTTCCGCCCCGGCAGTCACGTCCGTCGGTCGCCCAGGGAAACGCCTGGTCCGCGGCCCCTCACCCATGGGCCGCGCCTCTCCGAACCCCCTTCCGTTTAAGGCTGGACCACTGGCTTGAACAGCCCCCTGGGCCCCCGCCCGCACCCCCTCCCTCGGCCGGCCCCGGGACCCCTCGTGGCATTCCGTTTGGGTTTTCGGACCGTCAACCGGAAGACTGCACCCGTGACGTCCCGTATCCCGCGCGACTCCAGGCTTCGACTCGTCCGCCCGCGACCCCTGGCCGCCGCCCCACGAGCGATGAACCAGCGGCGCTCGCGCCGACCCGCCCCACGTCCGCCCGAGGGCACACCGGCCCCGGCGGAACTGGCCAGAATGGCCCGCTCCGGTCTCGCCGGCGCGGCCCGCGTCGCCCGCTGGGCCGACCCCGCACTCAGGCCCGGCCATGACGGCGGGTCCTCCGACGGCAGGGGCACCCTGTCCGCCGCCACCGCCGAACGGGCAGCCGCCGAACTGGGGCTGACCCCGGATCAGGTCCGCCACGACTGGGACACCGCCCGGCTCGCCGGCCTCGTCGAGGTGCACGGCGACGTCGCACGCCCCGGCTGGCGACTGCGCGCCTGGAACCGCGACGACAGCGCCGTACTGCGCGGCTGGGTCGCCCTCTTCGACGCCTGGTCGATCGCCCACCCCGAGGCCGCGGACCACGAGCCCGCCGCCGTCGCCGAGGTCGTCTCCGCGATGCCCCAGGTGCTCTCCTTCCTCCAGCTGTCCGCGGGGCCCGTGCCCATGGAGCAGCTCCTGGACCTCCTGGAGCAGCGGGTCACGGAACTGCGCACCGAGCGCTGCGAGATCCCCTACGGTCCGCAGCCCGAGCCGCTGACACAGCAGCCCGAGGCCACCGTCGTCGTCGACACCCCGCTCGCCCCCCTCCTCGACTGGGCCCTGCACGCCCTGGCCTCCGTCGGCGCTCTCACCTACGGCGACGGCCACGCCACGCTCACCCCGCTCGGCAGCTGGGCGGTGTGGGTCAAGCTGGAGCAGATCTGCGTCGCAGCCCAGAGCCCGGCCGGCAACATCGAGCAGAACGCCGAGGACATGCTCCGCGGCTGCTCCCAGCTGCGTCCCAACGCGGCCCGCGCCGAGTACCGGGCCTGGCTCGCCGCCCGCCCCGTCGGCAGCGCCGTCGCCGAACTCCTCGACGCCGCCCGCGGCGAGGACGCCCTGCTTCGCGGTCTCGCCTTCGAGGCGCTCCGCGTGGTCGGCGGACCCGCCGAGCCCGACGTACGCGCTGTGACGGAGAAGACCCCGCTGCGGCCGTACGCCCTGCTGTGGCTCGCCGAGCACGACGGGATCGACCCGGAGGACGCCCACGAGGTGCTCACCCGCGAGGAGGCCACCTGGATGTGGGTCGACACCGCCGCGGCCGTCGCCGACCACGGCGAGGCGCCGCTCCTCGTGCGTCACCTGGAGTCCGCGGTGCAGCCCACCATCCCCGCGCTCCTCGACGAGGTCCGCGCGGTGGGCCACCCCCGCACCGTGCAGGTCCTGGTCGCCCTCGCCGCGGCCCACCCCGACCCGGCGCTCGCCAAGGCCGTACGCCGAGCCGCCTTCCAGGTGCACACCGGAGGCAACTGACCGGAGGCGACCAGGTCAGGCCTGTATCTCGGGCGCGTACGTGCCGAAGCTCCAGATGTTGCCCTCGATGTCGCGTGCCATGTAGTCGCGCGAGCCGTAGTCCTGGTCCGTCGGGGGCATCAGGACCTCCGCGCCGTGCTCCAAGGCCTGCTGATGGTGTGCGTCGACGTCGTTCACGACGACGTACACCCCGCACGGGCCCGCGTCCTTCATCGCCGTGTCGAAGACGCCGCCCCGGCCCTTCGACCCGAGCATCACCGCGCCGTTGCCCTGGACCAGCTCGGCATGCAGCACCGAGCCGTCCTCCCCCTCGTACACCGACGCCTCGGTGAAGCCGAAAGCCTCCGTGAGCTGCCGGATCGCCGCTTTCGCGTCCGCGTACACCAGTGTCGGGTAGACGCTGGGACGCCCGCCGCCCGTGCCTGCCATGCCCATCACTCCCTCGGGTCCCGCTGCCGGAAAACCGCCGGAAAAACGGCCTGCGCCCAGTCTTGCACCGGCCACTGACAACACCCCGCCGAGCCGCGTCGACGGGCGAACCGGCGGCACGCCGATACGCCACCTGAGCTGCGGCGCCGGACCGCGGGCCGAACGGGTGACCCGTCCCGAACACCCGCGCGCAGAGAAAGTGCTTGCACGACCCCGTTAGACTTGGCCCATGGCCATTCTCCTCGCGCATTAGACGGCGGGAACGTCCTCAGCCGCCCACCCCGCCAACAACCCGCCCTGGAGCCTGTCCGTGATCTCCGCCTCCGGTATCGAGCTGCGCGCCGGCGCCCGTGTCCTCATCGAGTCCGCCACCTTCCGTATCGTCAAGGGCGACCGCATCGGCCTCGTCGGCCGTAACGGCGCCGGCAAGACGACCCTCACCAAGGTCCTCGCGGGCGAGGGCGTTCCGGCAGCGGGCCAGATCGCCCGCTCCGGCGAGGTCGGCTACCTCCCCCAGGACCCCCGCACCGGCGACCTCGACGTACTGGCGAGCGACCGCATCCTCTCCGCGCGCGGTCTGGACGCCCTGATCCGCAAGATGCGCGAGAACGAGCAGCGCATCGCCAACGGCTCGGGCGCCACCCGCGAG
The DNA here is from genome assembly GCF_000331005.1 of Streptomyces turgidiscabies Car8. Classification (GTDB taxonomy): domain Bacteria; phylum Actinomycetota; class Actinomycetes; order Streptomycetales; family Streptomycetaceae; genus Streptomyces; species Streptomyces turgidiscabies. Next base: position 2,856 of record NZ_AEJB01000131.1, on the reverse strand, counting down.
AAGGCCATGCGGCAGTACGAGCGCCAGGAGACGGAGTTCCTCACCAAGGGCGGCTACTCCGCCGAGGCCGAGGCCGCCACCATCGCCGCCGCACTCAACCTGCCCGACCGGGTGCTCGGCCAGCCCCTGCACACGCTCTCCGGTGGTCAGCGCCGCCGTATCGAGCTGGCCCGCATCCTGTTCTCGGACGCGGACACCCTGCTGCTCGACGAGCCGACCAACCACCTGGACGCCGACTCGATCGTCTGGCTGCGCGACTACCTGAAGTCCTACCGCGGTGGCTTCATCGTGATCTCCCACGACGTCGACCTGGTCGAGACGGTCGTCAACAAGGTGTTCTACCTGGACGCCAACCGGGCCCAGATCGACGTCTACAACATGGGCTGGAAGCTCTACCAGCAGCAGCGCGAGGCCGACGAGAAGCGCCGCAAGCGCGAGCGCCAGAACGCCGAGAAGAAGGCCGCCGCGCTGAACGCGCAGGCCGACAAGATGCGCGCCAAGGCCACCAAGACGGTCGCCGCGCAGAACATGGCCAAGCGCGCCGACCGGCTCCTCGCCGGCCTCGACGCGGTGCGCGTCTCCGACAAGGTCGCCAAGCTGCGCTTCCCGGAGCCCGCACCCTGCGGCAAGACCCCGCTGATGGCCGAGGGCCTGTCGAAGTCGTACGGCTCGCTGGAGATCTTCACCGACGTCGACCTGGCCATCGACAAGGGCTCACGAGTCGTCATCCTCGGCCTGAACGGCGCCGGCAAGACGACCCTCCTGAGGCTGCTCGGCGGAGCCGAGAAGCCCGACACCGGTGAGGTCATCGAGGGCCACGGACTCAAGCTCGGCTACTACGCCCAGGAGCACGAGACCCTCGACCCCGAGCGTTCGGTCCTGGAGAACATGCGCTCCGCCAACCCCGACCTGGACCTGGTCGAGGTCCGCAAGACGCTCGGCTCGTTCCTGTTCTCCGGCGACGACGTCGACAAGCCGGCCGGCGTCCTCTCCGGCGGCGAGAAGACCCGCCTCGCGCTCGCGACCCTCGTGGTCTCCTCCGCGAACGTGCTCCTCCTCGACGAGCCGACGAACAACCTCGACCCGGCCAGCCGCGAGGAGATCCTCGGCGCGCTGCGCACGTACAAGGGTGCCGTCGTCCTCGTCACCCATGACGAGGGCGCCGTCCACGCGCTCCAGCCGGAGCGGATCATCCTGCTGCCGGACGGCGTCGAGGACCTGTGGGGAGCCGACTACGCGGATCTGGTGGCCCTCGCCTGACCGCTCGGCGGGGTCACGGTCACGTGATCGAATCGCTGATCCACTTCCTCTGGATCATTCGGCCGATCCGTGATCCATCATCTGTGTGAGATCTCCTCATACCGAGGTGTGTCCTACATCCATTTCACGGCCGGGTCCTTCATCGACAAGGGCCCGGCCGTCGCGCGTTCCTGACCAGGCACTTCACGGAACAACTCGTTCGGCCGTACGGACAACCGGCTACGGAATTACAAATTCCGCTTGTGGGGATGCGCTCCTGTCGTCAAAACCTTGTCTCACGGACCTTGCCGAATGGGTGGCCATGAGGCGCCCGAGGGGTGATCATGAGAGGACCAGAGCGCACTTCCGCACGAGGAGGCACGGGTGGCCGAGACTCTGAAGAAGGGCAGCCGGGTAACCGGCGCCGCGCGCGACAAGCTCGCGGCAGACCTGAAGAAGAAGTACGACTCCGGTGCGAGCATTCGAGCGCTGGCCGAAGAAACCGGTCGCTCGTACGGCTTCGTACACCGGATGCTCAGCGAGTCGGGCGTCACGCTCCGTGGACGGGGCGGGGCGACCAGGGGCAAGAAGGCCGCTTCGGCCTGACCCTCGCCGACTCGTCGGCTTCGATGGTGACCACCCGGTCGGTCCACTGACCGGCCGGGTGGTTACTGTGCAGTCACTTAGGTGTGTCCGCAGAGGGCAGGCACCTGATCCGACCGCACTCATCGGAGGCGCCCCATGGCTTCGTACGACCAGGACGTTGTTGGTCAAGGTCCCGAAGTTTCCGTACTCGACAAGGACGGCGTACGGCTCACCGTCGACGACGCGGTCGCCACGGTGACACTGGCCAACCCGGCCAAGCGCAACGCGCAGAGCCCCGCTCTGTGGCGGGCGCTGGCGGAGGCGGGCCGGCTGCTGCCGGGCACCGTGCGTGTCGTCGTCCTGCGCGCCGAGGGCAAGTCGTTCTCGGCCGGTCTGGACCGCCAGGCGTTCACGCCCGAGGGGTTCGACGGCGAGCCGTCGTTCATCGATCTCGCGCGCAGCGACGACGCCACGCTGGACGGCACCATCGCCGAGTACCAGGAGGGCTTCACCTGGTGGCGGCGTACCGACCTCGTTTCCGTCGCCGTGGTCCAGGGACATGCAGTCGGTGCGGGCTTCCAGCTCGCGCTCGCCTGTGACCTGCGCGTCGTCGCCGACGACGTGCAGTTCGCCATGCGTGAGACCAGCCTCGGCCTCGTCCCCGACCTGACGGGCACCCATCCGCTCGTCGGACTGGTCGGTTACGCCCGCGCGCTGGAGATCTGCGCGACCGGCCGCTTCGTCCAGGCCGAGGAAGCGGTGAACACCGGCCTCGCCAACATCGCCGTACCGGCCCACCGGCTCGACGACGCCGTACGCGAGCTGCTCGCCGCACTGCTCGCCGCACCTCGGGACGCCCTCGTCGAGACGAAGGCGCTGCTGGCCGGCGCCCAGGGCCGGACCTACGACGAACAGCGCACCGCCGAGCGCGCCGCCCAGGCCCGCAGGCTGCGGGACCTGGCCGGCGTCGGCGACTGATCAGTTCGTACGCGTACACGTACACGTCGTACGCGTACACGTACACGCGCGTGA
>NZ_AEJB01000130.1 GCF_000331005.1 Streptomyces turgidiscabies Car8 | reverse complement strand
TCGGCAGAAGCGCCGGGTAGTAGCGCAGGTTCTCCTCGAAGAGGTCGTAGGCCGACGAGATCCACCGCTCCCCGAACCAGGTGCGCGGCCGTACGCCCTGCGCCTGGAGTTCCGGCGGACGCGTGTCCGTGGACTGCGTGAACAGCGGGGGCCGCGACTCGCGCCACAGCTCACGGCCGAACAGGAACGGCGAGTTGGCCCCGATCGCGACCTGCACGGCGGCGATCGCCTGCGCCGCGTTCCACACATCGGCGAACCGCGCCGGAGTGACCTGGAGATGCAGTTGCACGGAGCCTTCGTCATGCCCGCACAGGCAAGGAAGCCGCCCTCACTCGTACTTCTCGGCGGGAGCGCAGTCCATGTAGGAGCCGGACTCGTACGCCGCCCGGTCGCTGTCGCGTGCGCGGATCGCCTCGACGAGTCGGGCGTGGTCCTGGAACTGCTCGGGGCGCAGGGTCTCGCCGAAGTGGTCGAGGAGCGAGTCCCGGATCACCTCACCCAGGTCCGCGTGCAACTCGGCCAGCACGGTGTTGTGGGACGCGGTGACGACGGCCAGATGGAAGGCCACGTCGGCGTTGGCGAAACCGACCCGGTCCCCGGCCGACCATGCCTCCTGCCGTTGCTGCAGCAGGAGTTCCAGCCGCTCCAGGTCGTCCGGGGTACGGCGGACGCAGGCCAGCCGCGCCGCCCGGATCTCCAGGGCGCTGCGGACGTCGGTGACGTCCTCCCGCCGGGCCTTCTCGAAGCGGGTCCGCATCATGCCGGCGAGTTCACTCGTCGCCTGCACATACGACCCCGAGCCGTGGCGGATCTCCAGCAGGCCGGTGTGCGCCAGGGCCCGGACCGCCTCACGCACCGTGTTCCGGGCAACTCCGAGCTGTTCGACCAGCTCCGTCTCGGTCGGGATGCGCGAGCCCACGGGCCAGGCCCCCGAGGTGATCTGCCGCCGCAACCGGGTGATCACCTGGTCGGAAAGCGCTTGGCGGCGAACGGGATCCATAGTCATCTCCTCAGACTACGTCGATTCTCACCCAATGAACCTCTCTGCGACTCATAGTGCCATCACCTCATCGACTCATCCCATGACTCTACCTACAAACCACTAGACATCGAGTCATGGGATGAGTCTACGATAGGGCCTATGCCGAAGAGTGAGTCCAACAGGCCCGCCTCGCACCCCGACCGGAACACCTCTCCCAGGACCACTTCCTCCCCCACCGCCTCCACCAGCCCCTCCACCACCTCCCGCAACACGCGACGCCTGGCGCTGGCGGCGCTCGTACTCGCGGCACTGAACCTGCGGCCGGGGGTCACCAGCCTCGGGCCGGTCCTCGAAGAAGTGCGCGACAGCCTGTCCATGAGCGGTACGACGAGCGGGGTCCTCACCTCGATCCCCGCCGCCTGCTTCGCCCTCATCGGCTCCACGGCCCCGGCTCTCGCCCGGCGCTACGGCGCGGCCGGCGCCATCGCCGCCGCCGCCGTGGTGCTGACGGCCGGGCTCGCCCTTCGGCCGTTCGCCACCGACCCCGCCCTGTTCGTCGTACTGACCGCCCTGTCGCTCGCCGGCATCGCCATCGCCAACGTGCTGCTCCCGGCCGTCGTCAAAGAGCGCTTCCCCGACCGGGTGGGCGCGATGACCGGCCTGTACTCCATGGCGCTGAACGCCGGCGCCTCGTCCGCCGCCGCCGTGACCGTCCCGCTGACCGAGGCGTTCGGCGGCGACTGGCGGTACGGCCTGGGGGCCTGGTCGGTGCTGGCCGCCATGGCCGTACCTCCCTGGCTGGCCCTCGCCCGCCGTCGGCCGCCGCCGGGACCGGACCCGGTGGCCGCGGACGCCCCACAGCAGCCTCCGCCACGGGTCCCGCTCTCCCGGGATCCCACCGCCTGGGCGCTCACCGCCTACTTCGGGCTGCAGGCGAGCTCCGCCTACATCATCATCGGCTGGCTGCCGCAGATCTTCCGCGACTCCGGTCTCTCCGCCCAGACCGCGGGCCTGCTCTTCTCCGGCACCTCACTGCTCGGCGTACCCCTCTCCTTCGCCCTGTCGGCGCTGGCCGGGAAGCTGCGGCACCAGAGCGGGATCGCGGCGGCGATCGGCGTGTGCGGCCTGGCCGGATTCACCGGCCTGTGGGCCGATCCGGCATCCACGCCCTGGCTCTGGGCGTTCCTCCTGGGCGTGGCCAACTGCTCCTTCCCGCTGGCCCTGACGATGATCGGCATGCGCGGCCGGGACGGCGCCTCCGTCGTCCGGCTCTCCGGCTTCGTACAGGGCTTCGGGTATCTGCTGTCGATCCCCGGGCCCGTCGTCGTGGGCGTTCTCTACGACCGCTCCGACGGCTGGCGACTGCCCCTGGGCTTCGTCCTGCTGCTGACGCTGGTACAGATCGCGGCGGGCCTGCTGGCGGGCCGTAATCGCCAGATCGGCTGAACAGACAGAATCCTCTTGACTGTACAGCGATCATGCTCTTGGATTGAATGAGTAAGCAGCAGAAAGATTGCCCCGCACAATTCGGTTCGCGCACAACTGCTGCTGAATTCGCCCCGCACAGCCGGTCGGCGAGAAATTCCGAAAACCGCACCAGAAGCACCATTGTTTCTCCGGCCATGCCCATTCTTGCGGAAAAGGGAAACCAGTGAGCACAGATGTGATGCCCGGTACTCGTCTCGCCGCCACCTGCCTGACCGACCTCCTCGCCGAACAGGCACGCCTCTCACCGGACCGGATCGCCGTCGTCCACGAGACCGAGAGCCTGACATTCGCGCAGCTCATGGGCCAGGCGCAGGAGTTGGGCGGGTTCCTGAGGCAGGCCGGCGTGACCCGGGGCAGCCGCGTCGGCGTGTTCATGGAACCGTCGCTCGACCTGATGACGACCGTCTGGGGAATCCTGTGGGCCGGCGGCTCCTACGTTCCGCTTTCCCCGGAATACCCCGGCGAGCGCATCGCGTACATGATGGCGGACGCCGGAGTGGAAATAGTCCTCACCCAGGAATTACTCCGGCCCGCCCTCCAGGAACTCTCCCCTGCGGGAGTTCGGGCCGTCACGCTCGACGAGGTGTTCCAGTCGTCGGAAGCGAACGGAAAAGGCGGGAGCGAAAACAAAATCGGCCGGAACGGGGAAAAGCCCCGGCCCGAGGATCTCGCCTATGTCATCTACACCTCCGGCAGTACCGGAAAGCCGAAGGGCGTGATGGTCGAGCACCGGAGCATCGTCAACCAGATGCGCTGGCTGCACACCGACCGCGGGATCGACGCCGGCGAGATCATCCTCCAGAAGACCCCCATGAGCTTCGACGCGGCACAGTGGGAGATCCTCGCCCCCGCCTGCGGAAGCACGGTGGTGATGGGAGCTCCCGGCGTCTACCGCGACCCCGAGGCGATCATCGCCACCATCAGGCGGCACGGCGTGACCACCCTGCAGTGCGTCCCCACCCTCCTCCAGGCGCTCCTCGACACCGAGAACCTCTCCGCCTGCGGCTCCCTGCGCCACATATTCAGCGGCGGCGAGGCGCTCTCCCGAAGCCTCGCCGCCCAGTGCCTCGACGCCATGCCGTCGGCCCGGCTGGTCAACCTGTACGGCCCCACCGAGTGCACCATCAACGCCTCGGCCTTCGTGGTGGACCGTGCGGCGGTGGACGACGGACCGCGCACCATGCCGGTGGGTACGCCCGTCAGCGGCACCACCTTCCACATCCTGGACCCGCAGGGGAAGCCGGTCGCGATCGGCGAGATCGGCGAACTGCACGTCGGCGGAATCCAGGTGGCCCGCGGTTACCTCGGCCGCCCCGACCTCACGGCCGACCGGTTCGTGGACGACCCCTTCTCCACCACCCCCGGAGCCCGTCTCTACCGCACCGGCGACCTGGCCCACTTCAACGCCGACAGCACGGTCCAGTTCGTCGGCCGCGCCGACAACCAGGTCAAGCTGCGCGGCTACCGGGTCGAACTCGACGAGATCCGCCAGACGATCGAGACCCACGACTGGGTCCGCGGCGCGGCCGTCCTGCTGCACGACAACGATGCCACCGGGTTCCAGAACCTGGTGGCCTTCGTCGAGCTCAACCCCAAGGAAGCCGCCGTGATGGACCAGGGCAACCACGGCGCCCACCACCAGTCCAAGCGCAGCAGACTCCAGGTCAGGGCCCAACTGGCGCACACCGGCTGCCGTGACGCCGGTGAACTCGACGGCCGGCCCGTGGTCGAACTCCCCGGCGGCGAGGCCACCCCCGAGCAGCGCGCACGCGCCTTCGCCCGCAAGACCTACCGTTTCTACGAGGGCGGGGCCGTCGGCCGGGACGACATCCTGCGGCTCCTGGCACCCCGCCCCCGGCCGCAGCACCCCGCACGCGACCTCGCCGACCTGACCCGGGCCGACCTCGGCACGCTCCTGCGGAACTTCGGCCGCCACGTCAGTGACCAGCGCCTGCTGCCCAAGTACGCCTACGCCTCACCCGGCTCCCTCTACGCCACGCAGCTGTACCTCGAACTCGACGGCGTGGCCGGGATCCCCGCGGGCCTGTACTACTACCACCCGCTCCACCACCACCTGGTGCTCGTCGGCCCGGCCCTCCCGGACAAGGAGACGCACCAGACGTCCCAGAGTCCCCGGACTCCCCACGTGAGAGTCCACTTCCTCGGCAAGCACCGGGCGATCGAACCGGTCTACCGCAACAACATCCGCGAGGTCCTGGAGATCGAGGCCGGGCACATGGTCGGCCTGTTCGAGGAGATCCTGCCCGCCCACGGCCTCGGCATCGCGGCCACGGAGTACCGGCCCGCCGTCAGGGACCGCCTCGACTGCGCCGAGGAGGACCACTACCTGGGCACGTTCGAACTCCTGCCCAGCACCTCTGCGGGCTCCGAGGCCGCCGCGAACACCGCCGACCACGACATCTACGTCCAGGCCCACTCCGGCCGGGTCGAGGATCTCCCGGCCGGCCAGTACCGGTACACCGACGGCAGCCTCGTACGCATCTCCGACGAGCTGGTGGCCAGGAAGCACGTCATCGCCATCAACCAGCGGGTCCACGAACGGGCCGGTTTCGGCATCAGCCTCGTCGCCACCAGCACCGACTCCTGGCGGCAGTACCTCGACCTGGGCCGCAGACTCCAGCGCCTCCAGATGAACGACCTGGGCCTCGGCTTCATGTCCTCGGGCTACAGCTCCAAGTCCGGCAACGACCTGCCTTCGGCCAGGCAGCTGAGCAGGATCCTCACCGACTGCGGACTGCCCACCGGACCGTCGTACTTCTTCGTGGGCGGGCGCGTCAGCGAGGAGCAGGTGCGCGGCGAGGACATGAAGGAGGACTCGGTCCACATGCAGGGGCCGGCCGAGCTGATCAAGGAGGACCTGGCCGGACTGCTGCCCCGCTACATGCTGCCCAACCGGATCGTCGTCCTGGACCGACTGCCCCTCACCGCCAACGGCAAGATCGACAACAAGGCGCTCGAAGCGTCCCAGCAGACCGAACTGGCCCTGGCCGGGAGGGCGTTCGTCGCCCCCCGCACCCGCTCGGAGCGCCGGATCCGCGATGTCTGGCAGACGGTGCTCAAGCGCGAACAGGTCTCCGTGGTCGACGACTTCTTCGAACTGGGCGGCAACTCCCTGCTCGCCGTGGCCCTCGTCGGCCGGCTGAAGGCGGACTTCGGCCAACCGATGCCGCTCCAGGTGCTGTTCGAGGCCCCGACCGTCGAGAAGCTCGCCGCCCGCCTCGACGCCGAGACGTCCGCGCCGCTGACCCGGCTCGTCCCCCTCCAGCCCGAGGGCACCGGCACCCCCCTGCACTGCTGGCCCGGCCTCGGCGGCTACCCCATGAACCTGCGCCCGCTGGCCACCGCGCTGGGCACCGACCGGCCCGTCCACGGGGTGCAGGCGTACGGCATCAACAGCGGCGAGGTCCCGTACGCCACCGTCCGCGAGATGGCGACCGCGGACGTCGAGGCGATCCGGGAGATCCAGCCGCACGGCCCCTACCTCCTGTGCGGCTACTCGTTCGGCGCCCGGGTCGCCTTCGAGGCGGCCTACCAGCTGGAGCAGGCGGGCGAGCGGGTGGAGCACCTGTTCCTCGTCGCCCCCGGCCAGCCCCGGCTGCGCCCCCAGGACGCCCAAGGTGCGGGCCACCGCGCGGACTTCGGCGACCGCGCCTTCCTCGCCATTCTCTTCTCGGTCTTCGCCGGCACGGTCGGCGGCCCGGCGCTGGACGAGGCCCAGCGGACCGTCCGGGACGAGGACGCCTTCGTCACCTTCGTCACCGCCCGCTTCCCCGGCCTCGGCGAGGAACTCGTACGGGCCGTCACGGGTGTCGTCCGGCAGACGTACTCCTTCACCTACGAGTTCGACGAGCTGACCGGCCGGCGCCTCGACGCCCCGATGACGCTCGTCAAGGCGACCGACGACAACTACTCCTTCATCGAGCGCAGCGAGCGCCGGGGCGGGTTCTCCACCCGCCCGCCCGCCGTCCACCAACTGCGGGCCGGCCACTACGAGCTGCTGCGCGAGCCGTACGCCGCCGAACTCGCCGCGCTCCTCAACGCCCGGATCGACGCAACGACCGCCGTCACCGACCCGGTCACCGTTGCCGCCACCACGTCCACGCGTCCGGGCCGGCCGGCCCACGCCGTTCTCCAGGAGGTCGGAGTGCCCCACATCAACATCAAGCACTTCCCGGTGCCCATCACCGACGAGCAGGAACGGGAACTGGTCACCGCGGTCACGGCGGCCGTGCGCAACGCCTTCGGCTGCAAGGAGGATGTCGTCTCCATCGCACTCGAACCCGTCACCCAGGACGTGTGGAACGAGCGGGTCTACGTGCCCGAGATCGTCGACCGGCAGGACCTGCTGCGCAAGACGCCCAACTACTGACCGGCGCCACCTCCACCACCTCCACCACCCCGATCGCCTCGATCGCCGCCCGGCCCTCAGTAACCGCCCTTCAGCAAAGGACCTTTCACATGGCGCTCCCCGCACGCGGACACGGACACCGTCCGGTGCCCCTGGTGTTCACCGACGAGGTGGCCGCGGCGCTCGCCGACGGCGACCCGGTGGTGGCCCTGGAGTCGAACGTCATCACCCACGGCCTCCCCTACCCCGACAACGCGGCCACCGCCCGCAAGGTGGAGGAGGCGGTACGGGCCGGCGGCTCGGTGCCCGCCACCATCGGCATCGACGACGGTCGCATCCTGGTCGGGATGACCGACGCGGACATCGAGCGCTTCGCCGACACGCCGGGCATCCCGAAGGTGAGCAGCCGGGACCTCGGGGCCGTCCTCGCCTCCGGCGGTATGGGCGCCACGACCGTCGCGTCGTCGCTGGTCGCGGCGGAACTCGCCGGGATCGCCTTCTTCTCGTCGGCGGGCATCGGCGGCGTCCACCGTGGCGCCGAGACCACCATGGACGTCTCCTCGGACCTCATCCAGTTCACCCGGTCGAAGGTGGCCGTCGTCTGCGCCGGCGCGAAGAAGATCCTCGACCTCGGCCTGACCATGGAGTTCCTGGAGACCCACTGCGTCCCCGTCATCTCGTACGGCTACGACGACTTCCCCGCCTTCTACTGCCGCTCCAGCGGGCTGCGCGCGCCGCAACGGCTCGACGACGAGGCCCTGATCGCCCGTGCCGTCGAGACCCACTGGGCCCTGGGCAACCCCGGCGGTGTCCTCGTCACCAGCCCGACCCGGGAGGAGGACGCGATCGACGGGCAGGACATCGAGGCCGCCATCGCCGGGGCCCTGCGCGGCGCCGCCGACGACGGGGTGCGGGGCGGCGCCGTCACGAAGTACGTGATGCGTGCCGTGGACCGCGCCACCGAGGGACGGTCCGCGCTGGCCAACATGGCCGTCCTCATCCACACCGCCGAGGTCGGCGGCCGGCTCGCCGCGGCCCACGCCCGGCTCCGACGCGAGGGCTGACCGGATGAGACCGGCCCAGACCCACACCCACTCCCACACCCGAATTCACCCCCAAACCCACTCCCCGGAGGCAATCGTGACCCGCGTGGCGATGTTCGACCTGGACGGCACGCTCGTCGACTCGCCGCGGGCGATCGTGGAGGCGTTCGCCGTCGCCTTCGAGGCGATGGGTGCCGACCCCCGGGACCCGGCGGACGTCCGGGCGACCATCGGCCTGCCGCTCGAGCAGGCGTTCGGCAAACTGCTTGGGGTGCCGCAGGACGACCCCCGGGTCGCCGAGGGTGTCGCCCAGTACCAGGAGGCGTTCCGCACGGTCATCCTGCCCCGCGCCCGGTCCCTGGTCTTCCCCGGCGTCGCCGAGGGCCTCGACGAACTGCGCCGCAGGGGAGTCGTCCTGACGGTGGCCACGAGCAAGTTCCACACCAGCGCCGACGCGCTGCTGACCGCCGCAGGACTACGCGACCACATCACGGTCCTGATCGGCGCCGACGACGTCACCTACCCCAAACCCCACCCCGAGTCCGGGCTGCTGATCCTCGAACGCCTGGACGCCCGCCCCGAGCACGCGGTGATGGTCGGCGACACCACCCACGACCTGCGAATGGCCGAGGCGGCCGGTATCGCCTCGGTCGCGGTCACCTACGGGGTGCACCAGTTGGCCGAACTGGAGGCGGCCCGCCCGACGTACGTCGCCGAGACGTTCCCCGAGGTCGTCGCCCACATCATCGGCACCCTGCCCGACAGCGGCCCGGCCGGCGCCACGCTGGTCGAGGACATGCTGAACGACCGTACGCATCACATCGAGTTCAACGGCCACCTCACCAACCACGTGAAGCACGCCGTCGTCGCCCTGGCCGGCCTGGGCATCGCCCCGGAGCGCATCAAGGCATACCACGACAACTACGTCACCCTCACCCCGTACGGCTGCCCCGTCGAGCCGGCCCGGGCGCCGCAGCAGACCGTCGACGACGACAACTGGCTCCAACTCCTGGGCAAACGCGAGGACTTCGCCGCATACTGCGAGTTCTTCGACCGCCGCGAGCAGGAACTCGGAATGGCGGAGATGCTACGGCGCCATCTGCCCCGTCTGCTCTCCGGCTGGGTCGGCGCCCTCCAGCACGCGACCATCCACCTGGGCTGGGCCCTGGACGCGGGCAACCGCCGGATGGCCATCGAGGGCATCGCCTACCTGGCCTTCGCCCACGTCGACTGCCACCCCGAGCGCACCGTCGTCTCGGAGGCGTACGGCGCGGAGCTGCCCAAGGACTCGCTGCTGCGCCTCGCCCACTACTGGGAGGAGAACCGGCAGGAGCTCGGCGCCTGGGTGCAGAACCTGGTCGACGACACGACGGCGGACATCCACCCCGAGTTGCTCAGGTCCGGACTGCAGCACCGGATCGCCCGGATGCTCGGCGAAGGCCACCCCCGGATCTACGAGACCCCCGGCTGGGTCAACGACCGGGACACCGACGCCAGTTGGGACCAGCTCGGCTACCTGGTCACCCTTCTCTACCTGGCGGAACCGGGGGACTTCCTCCTGCTGCACCTCATGACCGCGCTGCACGCCATGCGGCACATCGCGGACGCCCTTCCCGCCGAGCAGCGCCCCGAGGCGGTGAAGTGCTACTGGACCGGCATCCTCGGCGTCCTGTTCTCCCGCGGCCACTTCGCCCGCCCGGGAAAGCTGACGGCGCTCGACGGCCTCTTCGACACGGCCGTGGACGACGTCACCGACCCGCGCTGGGCCCGTGAGTGGAGCTGGCTGATCGCACGAGCCGCGGAGGAGGAGGAAGAGCACAACCCGAAGCTCGTCTACGTGATGCGCGAGATGTGGCACCGCACGGGCGGCCGGTCCGTCTACCGCGTCGCCGCCGGCCAGTTCACCGCGACACCCGAACTGCCCGCCACCTTCGAACAGCCGCCGGTCGACTGACCACCGCCGTCCCCCAACTTGCGTACGAGGAGCCGAACATGACCACCGCCACGACACCCGCGCCGACGACCGCGCCGACCACCGTCACCGCGCCCACCCTTCAGACGTACCTGGACCGCAACGTCCACCTGCTCCCCCAGACCGACCAGCTGCGCGCCCTGCACACGGCCGTCCGTGACCGCGACGCCTCCCGCGAGGACTTCGTCTTCTACGCCGGCCGCATCATCCGCCTGCTCACCGAGGCGGCCCTGAACCTCCTGCCCTTCGAGCCGTACGACGTCACCACGCCCGTGGGCAGCACGTACCGGGGGCTGCGCTTCGCGGACAAACTGTGCGGGGTGCCGATCATCCGCGCCGGCGAGAGCATGGAGGCCGAACTGCGCGCGGTGGTCCCGGGGATCAGGATCGGGAAGGTCCTCATCCAGCGCGACCCGACGACCAAGCAGCCGCACCTCTACTACACGAAGCTCCCCGACGACATCGCCGACCGTCACGTCCTCTTACTCGACCCGATGCTGGCGACCGGCGGCACGGCGATCGCCGCCATCGAGGTCCTGCGCGGGCTCGGCGTGCCGGAGGAGCACATCGTCTTCGTCAACTTCATCACCGTGGCGGAGGGAATCACCGCGGTGTGCGAGCGCTACCCCGGCGTACGGATCGTCACGTCCGCCGTCGAGGACAGCCTGAGCGAGCACGCGTACATGCTGCCCGGCATAGGCGACTTCGGCGACCGCTACTTCGGCACGGACCGCTGGTAGACCCGCTCCGCCGAACGCCACCGCCTCCACGACGCGGTACATGTGCCGCCTACGAGGTCCAGCCGCCGTACGGCACGGTGAGGAGTTCCATGGCGTGGCCCGCCGGGTCCATGAAGTACACGCCGCGGCCACCGTCGTTGACGTTGATCGCGCCGGGCTGCTTGCGGTGGGGATCGGCGTAGTGCTCGACGCCGCGCTGCCTGATCTGCGCGTATGCCGCGTCGAACTCCTCCTCGGAGACCAGGAAGGCGTAGTGCTGGGGGGTGATGCTGCCGGCGGGGATCGTGGCGAAGTCCAGTGTGACGCCGTTGCTCAGATCGACGGCGATGAACGGGCCCCACTCGGCGGTGATCTCAAGCCCGAGCAGGTTCGCGAAGAACTCCGCGGACTCCCGGTTGTCCCGGGCATGGACGATCGTGTGGTTCAACTCGACTGACAAGGAAGCCTTCCGAAGGCAGTCCCGACACCTCCATGCCTCACCCAGCCGGTGACCGGCACGCGATGCCGCCGTACAGCCTAGTCCGCGCAGTCGCCGGGTGTGCCGAGTGGCGGGTGGCGGGTGGCGGGTGGCGGGTGGCGATGGAGGGAACCCGGGAGGCCAACGGGCCCCCCCTCCCCTCACTCACGTCGCCGTACAGCTCACCGCCGGAACGCCCCCGCCGCCCGGCGCTCCCCCGAACCCGAAGCTCGCCGAACCTCCCACCGCCAGGCTCCCGTTGTGAGCCGCGTTCACAGCGGTCACCGTCGAGCCCGTCTGGGTGTACGTCGCGTTCCACATGCTCGTGACCGCCTGTGAACCGCCCCAAGTCCAGGTCACTTTCCAGGACTTGAGTGCCACCGTCCCCGAATTGGTCACCTTCACCTCGGCGTTGAACCCGCCGCCCCAGTCGCTGCTGACGGCGTAGGTGGCCGCGCAGGCCGCCGTACTACCGCCGCCACCGCCGCCCCCTCCTCCGCCGCCGCCGTTCCCCGGGAAGCCCGGCGCCTTCACGCTCGCCAGATAGCCGTCCTTCACGGTGTCCACCGACGACCAGTCGTCCTTCAGGATCCCGCCCGTGTCACCGGAGTTGGGGTTCCACGACCAGAAGGTCCAGTGGAAGGAGTCCGAGCCGTACGTCGCTGTCGGCCGCAGATAGTCCACCAGCGCGGCCAGCCACCGCTGGTCCACCGTCGACTGGAGTGTCGTACCGAACTCCCCCACCCACACCGGCGCGATGTTCTGCTTGAAGATGTAGCCCCAGTACTTGTCCCAGATGCCCGGCATGTTGGCGGGGAACGAGGGATCACTGAACCAGCTCTGCTGGGCGACGCTCGTCGCGTAGTCGTGGGCGGAGTACACGACCCGGTTCGCCACGCTCAGCTGCACCGGATACTGCGCGACCCCCATCAGGTTGCCGCCCCACCAGCCGGACACCCCGTTGAACGTCTGCACGCCCTCCACGAACACCAGCAGCTGCGGATTCACGCCGAGAACCGCGTTGCCCGCCCGCTGTGCCGCCAGCCGCCAGTCCTTCGTCGTGTCACCGCAGCCCCAACAGGCCGGATCGTGCGGCTCGTTGTGCAGGTCGATGCCGATGACCGTGTCCTGCCCGACGTAACGCGTCGCCAGCGCCTTCAGGTTGGCGATCCACGTCGACTCGGGCACCGCCGCCGTGTACCAGAGCGCAGACTGCCCGCCCGAGTCCGGCCGGTGCCGGTCCAGGATGACCTTGAGGCCGATCTGACCGGCGTACGCGACCAGCTTGTCCATGACCTGAAGGGAGTTCAGGCCCTGCAGATCGGCGTTCTTGCCGCTGCTGAAGTCGATGCTGTTGGGGACGGTGGAGGACTTGAAGATGTCGTCGCTGTACGGCATCCGGATGGTGTTGTAGCCGAGCGACCTCATCTGGTCGATCATGCTCTTGTAGTCGCGGGACCAGAGGCCGTGCACCACGTAGTTGCCGGTCTCGAAGCCGAACCAGTTGATGCCGGCGATCCGGACGGGCTGCCCGGCCGCGTCCAGGATCTGCCGCCCGCTGGTGTGCCAGTAGCCGGCACCGGCGTCCGCCGCACGGACGTCCGCCGCCTGCGCCGCCTGCGCGGCCTGCGCACCGGCTCCCAACGGCAACAGAAGCGCGGCAGCGGCGGCGCACAGAGCTCTTCTCAAGGTACGGAAGCGGAACATGTCGCTTGTTCCTCTCGGGAGGCGCGGCCCCGGAATCAATGGGAGCGCTCCCACACACCGCGCACCTCCCAGGAAACTGACACAACATGCCCACGTCAATACTCGCGGCACCCCGGAATAAGGACGGCGTTCAGCGACCGCCAGACGCTCAGCTGCTCAGCTCCCGGCAACAGCAGGACATCCCGGCACGATCACGAAGGCCGCCGCCTAAGCCGCTTGAGCCCGAGATAGGCGAGGAGGAGCACGCCGACAGCGACAGCCCCGTTCCTGACGTTCCCGCCCGAGCCCCCGCCCTCGTCGTCACCCGAGGCCGAACTCCCGTTGCCACCACCGGAGTCGGAGCCGCCGGACTTGCCGTACGACGGAGCGTCCTCGGCCTCGACACCGCTCTCGGCGCCCTCACTCCCGTACATGAGCTTGGACCCGTCACGGCTGTACGTGACCGACTCCCCCTGCCCCTGCAGGGGCACGTCGAGCTGGCCCTGCCGCTTGAGCTTGCCGCCGTTCCAGGCGTAGGAGACGCCGCCGAAGTACCCGCGTACGGCCAACTGCCGTCCGTCGGGCGAGAAAGCGGCGTCGGTGGCCCACATGTCGACGGGGGCGACGGGCCGGAAGACGTTGGTGCCGGAGGAGGAGAGCTTGGCCGGCCCGGCGTACAGATGCCCGCCGTCCTCCTGCTTGTCGATGATGTAGACGCGCCCGGTCTTCGGATGCACGACGAGGGACTCGGCGTCACGCGAACCGTCCGAGTACTTCACGACGTACTGCGTGGCGCGGATCGTCTGGTTCCTGAGCACCTTGGGCTCGGGGAGCCGGTAGATCCACACGTAGTCCCAGGTCACACCGTCGTTGTCGCCGATGTCGCCGACGTAGATCTGGTTGTCCGGCCCGATGGAGATGGCCTCGATGTCGCGGGGTGTGCCCACGCCGGTCATGGTGACGGTGGCGACGGTCTGCCCGGTCGCGCTGTCGACCGCGTACAGGAAGGCACCGTCGTCGCTGTCGTTGTGGGTCCAGTAGACGCCGGGGTGGAGTCGGGAGGCGGCGAGACCGCTGGACTCGGTGATCCGCGGGTCCTTGATGGTGAAGTCCTGGTCACCATCGGCAGCGGAGGCGGGCGCGGCGAGCACCCAGACGAGTAGGCCCCCGGCGAGGAGGGCGAGCGATCGGCGCATGCCCTCAAGCGTGCCATCCCGGCGATCGATACGAGGCCCACGACCCTGACCACCCCGCCGGATCAGCGACCGATCACCACTCCCGCACGCCCAACCACCGGCACGACTGCTGCACAACCGCTGGCACAACTACCCGCAAGCTGACATACACCTGACACCGGGTGGCCCGACTCACACACCGCACCCGTCCCACGCCCCTCCCCTCATCCCTCCCATCCCTCATCATGAGCGGATGCTCAGGTTGATGCCGGTAGGCGACTCCATGACGATCGGCAGTGCGGGCGAACACACCTGGCGCTACCGGCTGTGGCAGCACCTGCGGGTGACGTACGGCGCCCCGTTCCGGATCGTCGGCCCGCGCGAGGCGCTGTACGACAAGGCGACGGACACCGCCGACTCGTACGAGTACGCCGACCCGGACTTCCCCCGCGCCCATCTGGCCGGCTGGGGCGAGGGCTGGCAGCACATGGCCCCGCTGATCGCGGACGCGGTACGCGTCCACGAGCCGGACGTCCTCCTGGTCTCCCTTGGCCTGATCGACCTGGGCTTCTACACGGACGCGGACCAGACGGCCGAGAACGTCCGCCGCTTCGTGGCCGAGGCACGGCGCTCCAACCCCCGTATCGCCATCGCCCTGTTGCCGGTGATCCCGAACGTCCGCGCACAGACGGACCCGCCCTTCGCCACCCAGGTCACCCGCTTCAACGAACTCCTGGCGAAAACGGCGGCCGACCTGGACGAACCCCGCTCCCCTCTGCTCCTGACATCGCCCCCACCGTCGTACGACATCCACCACGACACGTACGACGGCACGCATCCCAACGCGAGCGGCGAGCACAAGATCGCGGGGGCGTTCGCGGACTCGCTGTACGAGGCCTGGGATCTGGGGGAGCGATACGGCGCCGGGAGCGGATGACCGGATCGAGGCGTGGGCCGGCTGCCGCGTAGGTCGCGGACGTCCCGGACGACATTCCGGACGACACCCAGCGGCACAACCTCCGCCGCCGACCCACACTCCCAGGCATCGGCGAGACCCACGTCACATTCGCTGAGGTCTGTCACATCTCGGCGCTCCGTCCCGTCGTCCATGTGTAACGCCCGACGGAGGCAGTACCCAAGACGGAGGAGCCCATCATGGAAGCCCGCTTGAACCTCTTCGCCAACCCGGTCGTGACCAAGGCCACGAAGCACCTCGTCGCGGCGGGCAAGGCGGCCGCGGACTCGGCCCTGCCGCTCGCGACGCAGGAGCTGGTGCGGCTCCGCGCCAGCCAGATCAACGGCTGCGGTTTCTGCACCGACATGCACACGAAGGACGCCGCCGCCGCGGGCGAGACCGCGCAGCGCCTTCACCTGGTCGCGGCCTGGCGTGAGGCCAAGGTCTTCACCGACGCCGAGCGCGCCGCGCTGGAACTGACGGAACAGGGCACCCGTATCGCGGACGCGGCCGGCGGCGTCACGGACGAGGCCTGGGCGAACGCCGCCAAGTACTACGACGAGGAGCAGCTCGCGGCCCTGGTCCTCACCATCACCCTGATCAACGCCTTCAACCGGATGAACGTCATCGTCCAGCAGCCCGCCGGCGACTACGAGCCCGGCATGTTCGCCCAGCTCTGACGAGGGCGACGACGAGGTTGGGGCCGCCCGGCGCAGGAAGCCGGGCGGCCGCACCGCTCGACCGACCACGTTCTCGTCTCAGAACATCGTGTTGTCGTTGGCCGAAGTCGCGGGAACGTCCTGCAGTACGTCCCAGTGCTCGACGATCTTCCCGCCCCGCACCCGGAACAGGTCCACGACGGCCTGCCCGCGCTCGCCCGGCGCGTTCACGTAGTGGCTGTGCACGGCGACCAGATCACCTTCCGCCACCACCCGCTTCCGCGAGACGGCCAGCTCCGGGAACGCCCGGAAGTACCCGCCGAGCCCCTCCCGCGCGCCGGCCACACCGTCCGCGATGCTGGGATTGTGCTGGTGGTACTCGGAACCCCAGTACGTGTCGAGCGCGGAGAGGTCCTTGTCGACGATGAGCCGGTCGAACGCCTTGGTCACGAGCTTCTCGTTGTAGGCGGTGAGCCACCGCGACCCCGGCTGCTCGGTGCGCGGCCGGCTGACCGTCGAGAACATGTCGTTGCCGTTGGCGCTGGTGTCCGGCACGTTCTGCCCGGTGTCCCAGTGCTCGGCGATCTTCCCGCCCCGGAACCGGAAGATGTCGAACACGGCCGAGCCCCGAGTCCCGGGCGTCAGCACGACGTTGGAGTGCACGAGGACGAGGTCGCCCTCCGAGATGACCCGCTTGACGTCGTACTTCGCCTCGGGGAACTGCTGATGCACACCGGTGGCCAGGTTCTTCAGCGGCCCGGAGCCGTCGCCCGCGAGGGGGTTGTGCTGGATGTAGTCGGGCCGCACGAACCTGTCCACGACCGCGGTGTCACCCCGCTCGAAGACACCCTTGAGGACGCGTACGGCAACGTCCTTCTGGTAGTCGAGCCGGGCACCGTCACCAACGTGCAAGCCGTACCCGCCGGAGCCGCCATGCCCGTCGTACCCGACGACATGACGCCCACCGGCGGACGGCGAGGCGACAGCGGGCACGGCCGCGGCGCCCAGCAGGGCGGACACGGCGAGCGCGGCGACGAGAACACGGCGGGCGGGCATACGCGGGGCAGGCATGTGGGGGGTCACGGGTACTCCCTGTCTGGGGACTCTCAGGACTTGACGACGAGCCAGTATCTTGAAACTTAAAGCGACTAGCGCTGCGCATACGTAAGCACTAACCACAAGTTAGTGTCAACCACCTGTGCCCGCCCACGTGCGGCGTCAGGCGGAAGGCCGTCGCACCTCGAAGTGGAAGCAGCCGTATTCCAGTGCCCTGACGTGTACGAGCACCACGTCCGGATCGGTGAACGCATCGTCGAAGGCCGCATCGAAGCCGGTCGTGGCGTCGGCCGGAATCTCCAGAAGGCGGCCACCCGCGATATGGCCCCGGGCGTCATAGCGGCGCACGGTACGCAGCGCGCCCCGCCGAGCGAGGGGATAGTCCTCGCCGGCGGTGAACCCGCCGCAGCCGTCGGCGTGGATGAAGACGGGGCCCTGTTCGTCGTACGCGCCCGGATCCGCACCGCTGTCGGCGGCCCAGCGACGCAACGGGGCGTACGAGACAAGGGCGATCCGCTCGCCGAGCGCGATGGGGCGCAGACAGCAGCGCAGCGGAGAGCCCGCGTCCGCGCCGGTCGCGAGGTAGGGGGCGCAGGGACGACCGGCGTCGTCGGTGACTCGCAGCTCGTCGAGGGCGGCTGCGCAGATGGGGAGCACGGTGTATCTGGTCATGTGCGCATGCTGGACCGACGCACCGGCGGCCGCTGGCAGGAATCGGACATCAGGCTGGAGCGCACCCGCTCGGAAGGCCAACTGGAACGTCACCCTCGCGAAAGCCGGACACGACCATGCCCGTTTCCGCACAGACCTGCCGCCCAGGACGCCCCTTGCCTTGAGCGGGCTCGAAGGCGTTGGCTTGCGGGCATGAAGTACACGCAGCTCGGACGCACAGGACTCAAGGTCAGCCGGCTCGTTCTCGGGACCATGAACTTCGGCCCCCAGACCGACGAAGCCGACAGCCACGCGATCATGGACGCGGCCCTGGACACAGGGATCAACTTCTTCGACACCGCCAACGTCTACGGCTGGGGCGAGAACAAGGGCCGTACGGAATCGATCATCGGCAACTGGTTCGCCAAGGGCGGTGAGCGCCGCGACAAGGTGGTCCTCGCCACCAAGGTGTACGGCAACATGGCCGCCGACGGCGAAGCGTGGCCCAACCACGACAAGCTCTCCGCGCTGAACATCCGCCGCGCGGTGGACGCGTCGCTGAAGCGGCTCCAGACCGACCACATCGACGTCTACCAGTTCCACCACATCGACCGCTCGACCCCCTTCGAGGAGATCTGGCAGGCGGTCGACGTACTCGTACAGCAGGGGAAGATCCTCTACGCGGGGTCGAGCAACTTCCCGGGATACAAGATCGCCCAGGCCAACGAGACCGCCGCCCGCCGCGGCGGAACCATCGGGCTGGTCAGCGAGCAGTGCCTCTACAACCTCGCCGAGCGGCGCGCCGAGATGGAGGTCATCCCGGCCGCGCAGGAGTACGGCCTCGGGGTCATCCCCTGGTCGCCGCTGCACGGCGGACTGCTCGGCGGCGTCATCAGGAAGGAGGTCCAGGGCGGCAGGCGCGCGAGTGGCCGCGCGGCCGACACCCTCGCCGACCCGGCCTCACGCGCCCAGATCCAGGCGTACGAGGATCTCCTCGACAAGCACGGGATCGAGCCCGGCGAGGCGGCTCTCGCCTGGCTGCTCACCCGCCCCGGCGTGACCGGCCCGATCGTCGGCCCGCGCACAGCCGAGCAGTTGGAGTCGGCGGTACGGGCGTCCGAACTGGAGCTGAGCGACGAACTGCTGACCTCGCTCGACGAGATCT
>NZ_AEJB01000129.1 GCF_000331005.1 Streptomyces turgidiscabies Car8 | reverse complement strand
GCCGCCGACAGCAAGGAGCTGCTCCAGCAGGTCGAGGACGCGAGGGCCGAGGTCGTGAAGGACAACTCGGTGTCCGGCTACACCGTCGAGCCGGCGGACGTTCCCGCCGACGCGGTCACCTCCTCCGGCTCCGGCCTCGACCCGGACATCTCCCCGGCCTACGCGGACCTCCAGGTCCACCGGGTCGCCCAGAAGAACGGCCTGTCGGTCGCCCAGGTCCAGAAACTGGTCGGTGAGCACACCGAGGGCCGCACCCTCGGCTTCGTCGGGGAGCCCCGGGTGAACGTCCTCGAACTCAACATCGCGCTCAGGGGCCTCGTGGCGGACAGGTGACGTCCTCGCCCGACCCGCACACGAGCACATGAGCCGGCGGCCCCGGAGGAGAGGGACACCCTGATGACCCGGGTGCTCGTGGTGGAGGACGACCCGCAGCTCCTACGGGCCCTCGTGATCAGCCTGCGGGTACGTCACTACGGTGTCGAGGCCGCCCCCGACGGCGCGGCGGCCCTCCGGCTGGCCGCCGCCCGGCAGCCCGACGTGGTCCTGCTCGACCTCGGGCTGCCCGCCAGGGACGGCGTCGACATCGTCAGGAGCCTCCGGAACCGGGGCCGGTGCGGGAGCCTGATGTCGATTCTGGTGCTGTCAGCCCGGCGGGGATCCGACGAGGTGGCCGCGCTCGACGCGGGCGCGGACGACTGCATCACCAAGCCGTTCGGCATGGACGAACTCCTGGCAGGACTGCGGGCCGCCGTCCGCCGTACCGAGGCCGCGTCGCTCTTCCCCGGCGCGGCACTCGTCGAGACGGCCGACTTCAGGATCGATCTTCCGGCCCAGAGGCTCGTCAGGGCCGGGCGGGAGGTGCGGCTGACCCCGACCGAGTGGCACCTGCTGGAGATCCTGGTGACCAACCCCGGGCGACCGGTCACGCGGAAGCGTCTCCTCCAGGAGGTGTGGGGCGTCTCGGAGGGCGACAGGACCAACCGTCTGCGCGTGTACATGGCCCGGCTGCGCCGCAACCTGGAGACGGACCCCTCCCACCCGCACCACCTGATCACCGAGCCGGGCATGGGCTACCGCTTCGAGGGATGACATTGCGAGGGATGGGACGACGCGTGCCGACCGGAACTCACAGGCCTCCACAGGGCGCCGAAGGCACTCCGAGCGGCGGCGCCGAACAGGGTCGAGTGCCCAGTGTTCGCTCATGTATTCCGCCTGATGCCGGTCTTTTTCAGCCGACCTGTATCTCCGCGACAGGCTTTGGTCGTGTGCCCGTAGCTGAGTTAACCTTCACCGGATTTTCTCATCCGGCCGGTCGGCGAACTGCGGAAACGTGGTCGGTGAGCGGGCCTTCCACAGGCCCGGCGCGGGTTCCGAGTCCTCGCCGTGAGGGCTCTTGGGGAGCGGAACGAGGGTGCGCATGAGCAGCAGGACGATCGAGGCCGTCGACCGGGCCCCGGGCGAGCAGGAGCTACGACAGCTCCTGGCCGGACTGACCGCCGTACGGGACGGCGACTTCGGCACCCGGCTGCCGTCCGACGGCGAAGGGCTCCTGGGCGACATCGCCACGGTGTTCAACGGGATGGTGGACCAGCTGTCCGTGTTCACCTCCGAAGTGACGCGAGTGGCGCGCGAGGTGGGCACCGAGGGCACACTCGGGGGCCAGGCCGAGGTGCCCGGGGTGTCGGGCACGTGGGCCGATCTGACCGACTCGGTCAATGCCATGGCGGGCAATCTGACCACCCAGGTGCGTGACATCGCGCAGGTGGCGACCGCGGTCGCCAAGGGCGACCTGTCGCAGAAGATCGACGTCCCCGCGCGGGGCGAGATCCTTCAGCTGAAGGAGACCGTCAACACGATGGTCGACCAGCTCTCCGCGTTCGCCGGCGAGGTCACCCGTGTCGCCCGCGAGGTCGGCAGCGAGGGCCGGCTCGGCGGCCAGGCCCAGGTGCCCGGCGTCGGCGGCGTCTGGCGCGACCTGACGGATTCGGTCAACTTCATGGCGGGCAACCTGACTTCCCAGGTCCGCAACATCGCCCAGGTGACCACGGCGGTGGCTCAGGGCGACCTGTCGCAGAAGATCACTGTGGATGCCCGTGGTGAGATCCTGGAGTTGAAGAACACCATCAACACGATGGTCGACCAGCTCTCCGGTTTCGCGGACGAGGTCACCCGTGTCGCCCGCGAGGTCGGCACCGAGGGACGGCTCGGCGGACAGGCCGACGTCAAGGGTGTGAAGGGCACCTGGCGCGACCTGACGGACTCCGTGAACTTCATGGGGGCCAACCTGACTTCCCAGGTCCGCAACATCGCCCAGGTGGCCACGGCGGTGGCTGAGGGCGATCTGTCACAGAAGATCACTGTGGATGCCCGTGGTGAGATCCTGGAGTTGAAGAACACCATCAACACGATGGTCGACCAGCTCTCCGGTTTCGCGGACGAAGTGACCCGCGTCGCCGGCGAGGTCGGCACCGAGGGAAATCTGGGCGGACAGGCGATCGTCCGGGGCGCGTCGGGGACCTGGAAGGACCTGACGGACAACGTCAACGTGATGGCGTCGAACCTGACCGGCCAGGTCCGCTCGATCGCCCAGGTTGCCACGGCCGTCGCACGGGGCGACCTGTCCCAGAAGATCACCGTCGAGGCCAAGGGCGAGGTCGCGGCCCTGGCGGACGTCATCAACACGATGGTCGACACGCTCTCCGCGTTCGCCGACGAGGTCACCCGCGTCGCCCGTGAGGTCGGCACCGAGGGACGGCTCGGGGGCCAGGCGCATGTACCGAACGTCGCGGGGACCTGGAAGGACCTCACCGACAACGTCAACTCGATGGCCAACAACCTCACCGGCCAGGTCCGCAACATCGCCCTGGTGACGACGGCGGTGGCGGGCGGCGACCTGTCGAAGAAGATCGACGTCGACGCGCGTGGTGAGATCCTGGAGCTGAAGACCACCATCAACACGATGGTCGACCAGCTGTCGTCGTTCGCCGCCGAGGTCACCCGGGTCGCCCGCGAGGTCGGCAGCGAGGGTCGGCTCGGCGGACAGGCCGAGGTGGAGGGCGTCGAAGGCACCTGGAAGCGGCTGACGGAGAACGTCAACGGCCTCGCCGGGAACCTCACCCGCCAGGTCCGCGCCATCGCCGAGGTGACCAGCGCCGTCGCCGAGGGCGACCTGACCCGCTCGATCACCGTGGAGGCCTCCGGCGAGGTCGCCGACCTCAAGGACAACATCAACTCCATGGTGGAGTCCCTGCGGGAGACCACGCGGGCCAACCAGGAGCAGGACTGGCTCAAGACCAACCTCGCCCGGATCTCCGGCCTGATGCAGGGCCACCGGGACCTGCCCGTCGTCGCCGAGCTCATCATGGACGAACTCGCGCCGCTGGCCTCCGCGCAGTACGGCGCCTTCTACCTCGCCGAGGACACCGAACGCGGCCACGAGCTGCGGCTGGTGGGCTCGTACGGCTATCCCGACGACACCGACCGGCCCCACCGCATCCCCGTCGGACGCTCGCTGGTCGGACAGGCCGCCCGCAACCGCCGCCCCATCAGCGTGGAGGAACTGCCACCGGGCTACGTGACCATCTCCTCCGGCCTCGGACAGGCCGTGCCCAGCGCCCTGGTGGTGCTGCCCATCGTGGTCGAGGACCAGGTACTCGGTGTCATCGAACTGGGCTCCGTCACCGCCTTCACCCAGATCCACCAGGACTTCCTCGCCCAGCTGATGCCGACCATCGGCGTCAACCTCAACACCATCGTGGCCAACGCCCGCACCGACGAACTGCTCGGCGAGTCCCAGCGGCTGACCGCCGAACTCCAGGCCAGGTCCGAGGAGTTGCAGGTACAGCAGGACGAACTCCAGCGCTCCAACGCCGAACTGGAGGAGAAGGCGTCCCTGCTGGCCTCGCAGAACAGCGACATCGAGGCCAAGAACCTGGAGATCGAGCAGGCGCGGCAGGAACTGGAGACCCGTGCCCAGCAACTGGCGCTGGCCTCGAAGTACAAGTCGGAGTTCCTGGCGAACATGAGCCACGAACTGCGCACCCCGCTCAACAGCCTGCTGATCCTGGCCCAGTTGCTGGCCCAGAACCCCTCGCGCAACCTCACGCCCAAGCAGGTCGAGTACGCGGGCATCATCCACTCGGCGGGTTCGGACCTGCTGCAGCTGATCAACGACATCCTCGACCTGTCCAAGGTCGAGGCAGGCAAGATGGACGTCACCCCCGAGCGGGTCCCGCTGCGCAAACTGCTGGAATACGTCGAGGCGACGTTCCGGCCGATGACCACGCAGAAGAGCCTGGACTTCACGGTCGCCACCGCCCCGGGCACACCCGCCGACCTGCTCACCGACGACTCCCGGCTGCGCCAGATCCTGCGCAACCTCCTGTCGAACGCGGTGAAGTTCACCGAACAGGGCAGGGTCGCCCTGCGCATCGAACCCGCCGCGGACCGGGAGGTGCCCGCCGGTGTCGTCCGCGGCGGTCCCGTCGTGGCCTTCAGGGTGCGGGACACCGGTATCGGCATTCCCCAGCAGCAACTGGAGACGATCTTCGGAGCCTTCCAGCAGGCGGACGGCACCACCAGCCGCAAGTACGGGGGCACCGGACTCGGCCTGTCGATCACCCGGGAGATCGCCCATCTGCTCGGCGGCGCCGTCATGGTGGACAGCACGCCCGGCCAGGGCAGCACCTTCACCCTCTACCTCCCCGTGGCCCGCGCCGACTTCGAGGAAGTGCTCGACGGCGGCGGCCCGCCGACGGAGCTGCCCCCCGGAACCGGCGGCCGGGAACTCCCGCCGGTCTCCCGGCCGGACGCCGCTTCCTCCACGGCGCCCGAACAGCGCCGGCGCCGCCTCCTCGTCGTCGAGGACCGTCCGCGCGGACTGCTCACCCTGGTCGCCGAACGCGCGGTCGCGGACCTCGCGCCCGACGACGGCCGGCTCGGGGCGATCGACATCATCACGGCGATCGGGGCCCAGGAGGCGGCGAGCACACTGGCCGCCGAGCCCTGCCACTGCGTCGTCCTGGAACTCGGCATGCCCGACGACGAGGGCACGCGTCTGCTGGACGCCATAGAGGGTGACTCGGCGCTGGCCGGGGTGCCCGTACTGGTGCACACCGGTCATCGCGGGGACCTGGCGCACGAGCAGGCGCTGCGCTCCCGTGCGGACGGCCGCCCGCTGGACTTCCTGTCCAGCCTGGACGAGCTGCGCGAACGGATCACCCTGCACCTGTCCGCCGAGGAGCCGGGTGACGTGCTGTCACTGGTCCGTACGGAGGAGTCCCAGCGCCCGGCCGCACAGATCGTCGACGGCGCCTTCCTCGGCCGTACGGTGCTCGTGGTCGACGACGACGCGCGCAACCTCTTCGCGCTGAGCGGGATGCTGGAGCTCCACGGGTTCAACGTCCTGCACGCCGACAACGGCCGCAAGGGCATCGAGATGCTGCTCGCCCATCCGGACATCTCGGTGGTCCTGATGGACGTGATGATGCCCGAGATGGACGGCTACACCGCCACCGCGGAGATCCGGGCCATGCCCCAGTACGCCGATCTGCCCATCATCGCCGTCACCGCGAAGGCCATGCCCGGCGACCAGGAGAAGAGCCTCGCCTCGGGCGCGAACGACTACGTCACCAAGCCGGTCGACACCAACGACCTCATCGGCCGCGTCCGGCGCTGGCTGTCCGTATGACGGGGAGCCGCACCGCCCCGCGTGCCGGCCGACCGTGTGGTGTCCCCGGACACCCGAGCCGAGGAACAGGTCAACTGTGAGCAACTCCCATCCGCCGGCCGAGCCGCCGGACGCCGGTTCGAAAGAGGACGACCAAGCTGGGCAGCCCTCACCCGTCGGCAGACTCGCGGCGACCGTCGAGCGACTGCGCCGCGAGGTGCAGACGGCCCACGCGGAGGCGGACGGCCGGGCCCTGATCGAGCTGGCCAAGGGCATCCTCGTCGAGCGGCTCGGGTGCGGGCCGTCGCAGGCGGCACGCCAACTCGCCGAACTGACCGAGCAAGCGGGCGTGACACCTCTCGAATTCGCCGTCGAGGTCATCAACCAGGCCGCGCGTGACCGGCTCTCCGACGTGACGACCGCACTCCTCGCGACCACGACGGACAGCGGCGACACCACCTGTTCGCCCGGCGACGACTCCCTCGCCGTACGGCTGCGGACCGCCGAG
This sequence comes from Streptomyces turgidiscabies Car8, assembly GCF_000331005.1. Taxonomy (GTDB): domain Bacteria; phylum Actinomycetota; class Actinomycetes; order Streptomycetales; family Streptomycetaceae; genus Streptomyces; species Streptomyces turgidiscabies. The sequence continues at coordinate 1,914 of NZ_AEJB01000129.1, read as the reverse complement.
AGCGGCGCGCTGGCCGCCCACGACACCCAGGCCGTGGCCGACTCCCTGCTGGAACACGCTCTGACGCCGCTCGGCGCGGAAGCCGTGGCCATCTGGGCGCTGGGCGCCGACGGCTCCCTCACCCTGGCGGGCAGCGCCGGGTTCCCGGCCGCGGAGGCGGCGCGCTGGCGGTACGTACCACCGGGCGTGGTGACGGTGGCACGACGTGGGCTCGGCGAGCGAACGGGCCAGTGGATCGCCAGTCTGGCGGAGACCGGCCTGCCCTCCATCGGCCGGAACCACCACGCCGACGGCGGCCGCGTCGCCCTGCCCGCAGGCACCGGCGGGCGGATCCACGGCGTGCTGGAAATCGTCTGGCCCACGCCGCTGGGAGCCCAGCCCCCGCAGATCGTCCGCCAGGTCGAGGCCCTCGCCGAACTGTGCGCGCACACGCTGGAGACCTACGCTCCGCGCCGCCCCGACGCCGACGCGCGGCCCGGGATCCTGCCGGACGCCGCCGAACTCATGGACCTGGCCGACGGTCTCCACGACCCGGCGCTGGTGCTGGTTCCCCACCTGGACGCCGCCGGCGAACTGGTCGACTTCCGCATCCACCACGTCAACATCCCCTTCCTCGACCCGGCCGGCCGGCCGCGAGGCGCCGTCAGCGGAGCCCTGCTCCTGGAGACGTATCCGATGGCCGCCGGCGAGAGCGAGCTGTTCGACCAGATCGAACGGGTCTACGCCACGGGTGAGCCGTTCCGGGCCCGCCGGATGCGGCTCACGGCCCTGGTGGACGATGTCCCGCTGGCCTCGGTCGCCGACATCAGCGTCAGCCGGCACGGTGGCAGCGTCCTCCTCGTCTGGCGTATGGAGGACGAGACGGCACGGCTGGCGAGCCTGCTGCAGCACGCCCAACGCCTCGGCCGCATCGGCGGCTTCGAGGAGAACCTCCTCACCGGCGAGATCACCTGGAACGGCCAGCTCTTCAGCCTCTACGGCAAGCCGTCCGTGAGCGGCCCGGTCCCGCTGGAGGATCTGCCCGCCCACGCCCACCCCGACGACGCGGTCGTCGTCGGCAGGTTCCTGCGCACCCTGCTGCACCACCGTCGCGCCGCGTCCGCGGCCTTCCGCCTCCAGCGGCCCGACGGCGTGACCCGGCACATCCGTGTGGTGGCCGAGCCGGTCCTCGACTCCGACGGCCGGCTGTTCGTCGTCCGGGGCGCCTACCAGGACATCTCCGCCCACCACTGGACGGAGGTCGCCCTCGCCGCCACCCGCGACCAACTCGCCCACTCCGAACAGCAGTCGAGCGAACGCAACCGGCTCACCCTCCAGCTCCAGCACGCGATCATGCCCCCGGCGCAGGCCCCGCTGGAGGCCCCCGGCCTGCGCGTGGCCGTCCGCTACCGGCCCGCCGAGACCCAGCACCTGGTCGGCGGCGACTGGTACGACGCGGTGGTGCTGCCGTCCGGGCTGGTGCTGCTGTGCGTCGGGGACGTCGCCGGACACGGCATCGAGGCGGCCACCAGCATGGTCGTCCTGCGCAACGCGCTGCGCGGTCTCGCCGTGACCGGCGCCGGTCCCGGCCAGTTGCTGTCCTGGCTCAACATGGTCGCCCACCATCTGACCGGAGTCGTCACCGCCACGGCAGTCTGCGGCCTGTACGACCCCGACCGCCGCACCCTGCGCTGGGCCAGGGCCGGTCATCTGCCGCCCGTCCTGGTACGCGGCAACGAAGCGACGCCGCTGCCCCTGATCACGGGCCTGTTGGTCGGCGCCGTGCCCGACACGACGTACGAGGAACACGAGGTCCAACTCGCCGTCGACGACACGTTGCTGATGTACACGGACGGCCTGATCGAACGCCGTGACCGGTCCGTGGAGGAATCGCTGGCCCAGTTGCTGCTGGCCGCGCGCACCGTACCGCCCACG